>NZ_JBCHVB010000034.1:0-532 GCF_039023475.1 Erwinia psychrophila | reverse complement strand
GAAGGTGGACTGTGAGGTCTGCTGGAGGTATCAGAAGTGCGAATGCTGACATGAGTAACGATAAAGCGGGTGAAAAGCCCGCTCGCCGGAAGACCAAGGGTTCCTGTCCAACGTTAATCGGGGCAGGGTGAGTCGACCCCTAAGGCGAGGCCGAAAGGCGTAGTCGATGGGAAACAGGTTAATATTCCTGTACTTGGTGTTACTGCGAAGGGGGGACGGAGAAGGCTATGTTGGCCGGGCGACGGTTGTCCCGGTTTAAGCGTGTAGGCTTGTGTTCCAGGCAAATCCGGAACACTTTAAGGCTGAGGCGTGATGACGAGTCACCACGGTGATGAAGCAACAAATGCCCTGCTTCCAGGAAAAGCCTCTAAGCATCAGGTAACACGAAATCGTACCCCAAACCGACACAGGTGGTCAGGTAGAGAATACCAAGGCGCTTGAGAGAACTCGGGTGAAGGAACTAGGCAAAATGGTGCCGTAACTTCGGGAGAAGGCACGCTGGCGCGTAGGTGGAGGGACTTGCTCCCCGAGC
>NZ_JBCHVB010000033.1:0-570 GCF_039023475.1 Erwinia psychrophila | reverse complement strand
TTGTGTTCCTGAGCCACCACTTCGATGCTGCCTTCACGATCCTGAACGTCCACAGACCCTTTAATGTCCGCGCCGCCGTCGTCCTTCAGCCAAAGATAAACAGGTATTGCCATGATTTTTCTCCATTTAATTTTCAGTAACGTCATCATCCTTAGATGACGCTGATGCGGTATCCGGTATCTGACAGGCGTTGGCCTGGGGTACCAGACTGATTTCGACACGACGGTTGAGCGCCCGCCCTTCCGGCGTGTCGTTGGTTGCCACAGGGCGGCCTGCGCCATAGCCCTGTACGGCAAAACAGCTTTCCGGTACGTCTCCGGTATCCCGCATCCAGTCACGTACCGCCGCGGCACGTTTCAGGGAAAGCGTCTGATTCAGCGCCGGATTGCCGGTATTGTCGGTATGTCCTGCCACCACAATCAGCCAGCCCGGCCTGGCCTTGATACCCACCAGTGAGTTAACCAGCACTTTGGTCGAGCCCGCTTTCAGCTCTGCCCTGCCGGAATCAAACAGCGACATGCTGTCGAGGTGGATAATTGTTGGTACCGGTTCGGGTTCAGGCGGCGGCGG
>NZ_JBCHVB010000032.1:0-607 GCF_039023475.1 Erwinia psychrophila | reverse complement strand
GGCCATTAAAGGGCGCGTCATTGACCTGGTGGATACCCTGGGACTGGAGCAGTTAACGCCGGATAATAACGATCCGACCGCCATTGACTATCAGCCAGCGAGCACGCCAGTCTCAAGTGATACGGATGTGCTGCCGCCGAACGTGGGTCTCTCCACTAACAGCGAAGCGGCGCTGGGGGGGCAAACCGAAGCCGGGGCAACCGTGAAAGTGACGGATGCAGAGGGAACCGTCTACTCAACCATCGCGGATGCTAACGGTGTATGGAGGATCGAACCTAACCCACTCAGTGTAGGAGAGAACGGCACAATTACGGCAACGGATGCTGCGGGTAATGAAAGCCAGCCGGCACTTATCAGTGGGGCGGCGTTAGGGTCTTACGATTTGCTGAATGAAAGCGCGCAGGTGAACACCACCACCGCAGGCGAGCAGCTTAACCCGGCAACCACCCGACTGGCCGATGGCCGTATCGTGGTGGTATGGCAGGGCACCGGTACCTCAGGTACCGAGGTCTACATGCAGCTTTATGAGGCCGATGGTCTGCACAAAATCGGCACCGAGCAGCAGGTGAACCAGCGTACTGCCAACAACCAGGACAGCGCGCAGGTA
>NZ_JBCHVB010000031.1:0-616 GCF_039023475.1 Erwinia psychrophila | reverse complement strand
TGTGCCCTTGAGGCGTGGCTTCCGGAGCTAACGCGTTAAGTCGACCGCCTGGGGAGTACGGCCGCAAGGTTAAAACTCAAATGAATTGACGGGGGCCCGCACAAGCGGTGGAGCATGTGGTTTAATTCGATGCAACGCGAAGAACCTTACCTACTCTTGACATCCACGGAACTTGCCAGAGATGGCTTGGTGCCTTCGGGAACCGTGAGACAGGTGCTGCATGGCTGTCGTCAGCTCGTGTTGTGAAATGTTGGGTTAAGTCCCGCAACGAGCGCAACCCTTATCCTTTGTTGCCAGCGATTCGGTCGGGAACTCAAAGGAGACTGCCGGTGATAAACCGGAGGAAGGTGGGGATGACGTCAAGTCATCATGGCCCTTACGAGTAGGGCTACACACGTGCTACAATGGCGCATACAAAGAGAAGCGACCTCGCGAGAGCAAGCGGACCTCATAAAGTGCGTCGTAGTCCGGATCGGAGTCTGCAACTCGACTCCGTGAAGTCGGAATCGCTAGTAATCGTGGATCAGAATGCCACGGTGAATACGTTCCCGGGCCTTGTACACACCGCCCGTCACACCATGGGAGTGGGTTGCAAAAGAAGTAGGTAGCTTAACCT
>NZ_JBCHVB010000030.1:0-617 GCF_039023475.1 Erwinia psychrophila | reverse complement strand
TTGGCGCGATGCTGCCGTTGGCGTGGTCCGTGTCGCGGCTTAGCTCCGCCAGATCCTGTTTCTGACGGGCCTGGTCACGGATAATAATGGTGCCATCCGCCACCGCCGCCTGCGTGGTGCCTTCAGCATGGCCTTTACCGTTCAGCCCGGCCAGCACATTGCCCATATTAGACATCGCGTTGCTGGCCAGGGTGGCGCCGCCACCTCCACTCAGGCTGATCCCCGTATGGCTGACTTTATAATCCGCCTCATTGCGGATATCGCTGAAGCCCAGCGTGCCGGTATCCAGACGGTTATTCTCCGGCCCACCCTGGCTGGCTATCACACCTCCGTTCAGCTGAGTGTGATTGCCAACCGTGACATCAAAACCGCCTTTACCGGCATTGAGACCGCTCTGTTCGATCACGCTGTCATAATCACTGCGCAACTTGTCCTGACTGGCACTGATATAGCCTGACCCCGTCATTGTCCCGAACGTAAAACTGCCGCCCGCGCTGACGCTGGTCTGTTTCGAGTCATAGCTGTCGCTGTCCTGAAGACTGGTGACCGTCAGGTCACGCCCGGCATCCGCCGTGATCTTTTCGCCGCTGACCAGCGCGCCGGAGAGCGTGGTATCG
>NZ_JBCHVB010000029.1:0-636 GCF_039023475.1 Erwinia psychrophila | reverse complement strand
ATATTTTGTACTGCTTCGCCCTCAGGGGCGACGGGGCGCTACTATAGGGAGTCGAAGGGGTAGGGTCAAGCAGTATTTTTTCCTTTCGTTATATCTGGTTAAGGCGTGAGCGGATCCGCCGTGATTTGTGATTTTTTCACTATCCCAGTGCTCAACAGATTGCTTATCCGGGCAACGCCTTCCGCAGCCGGGCATCAGCGTCGCTGTTTAAAATGGCTGTTATTGAAATGAGTGCTAACCGCCAGTTTTTTTTCCAGACAACACAGCAGCCAGTGGGCGATGATAAGTGGACAGATAAGCCGGGTCTCTGCCGCAGGGAGGCGGCAGCGAAGCCTCCAGGGATGGATTCACGGCGTCCCGGTGTTCTGCCACTTATCGGAGCCGGTCTCCGGAGCGGCATTTATCATGTGATGCTGGGAGGTTAAGTCGCTTCAGGCGGGTGCAAAGGCTGAAGGCGTTGCCCGTAACACGGACACGCCGTAAATACATCCATGTAGGCTTGGTTCGCGCGTCCCTGCGCTCAACAGTCCGCTTATCCGGTCAACGCCTTCCGCCGGTGGGCAGTGGAGTCGCTGTAAAAACCGTCTGAGAATTCGCGTATTGTCTGCCAGCCTGGTTTTACTGCCAGACAACACC
>NZ_JBCHVB010000028.1:0-664 GCF_039023475.1 Erwinia psychrophila | reverse complement strand
GAAGCGTGGACGCCAGTCTGCGTGGAGCCAACCTTGAAATACCACCCTTTAACGTTTGATGTTCTAACCTGGCGCCGTGATCCGGCGTGGGGACAGTGTCTGGTGGGTAGTTTGACTGGGGCGGTCTCCTCCTAAAGAGTAACGGAGGAGCACGAAGGTCAGCTAATCACGGTCGGACATCGTGAGGTTAGTGCAATGGCATAAGCTGGCTTGACTGCGAGAGTGACGGCTCGAGCAGGTGCGAAAGCAGGTCATAGTGATCCGGTGGTTCTGAATGGAAGGGCCATCGCTCAACGGATAAAAGGTACTCCGGGGATAACAGGCTGATACCGCCCAAGAGTTCATATCGACGGCGGTGTTTGGCACCTCGATGTCGGCTCATCACATCCTGGGGCTGAAGTAGGTCCCAAGGGTACGGCTGTTCGCCGTTTAAAGTGGTACGCGAGCTGGGTTTAGAACGTCGTGAGACAGTTCGGTCCCTATCTGCCGTGGGCGCTGGAAGATTGAGAGGGGTTGCTCCTAGTACGAGAGGACCGGAGTGAACGCACCACTGGTGTTCGGGTTGTCATGCCAATGGCATTGCCCGGTAGCTAAGTGCGGAAGAGATAAGCGCTGAAAGCATCTAAGCGCGAAACTTGCCTCGAGATGAATCTTCCCTGAGACT
>NZ_JBCHVB010000027.1:0-737 GCF_039023475.1 Erwinia psychrophila | reverse complement strand
TCCCCAGCGCGGCGTCGAAATCCTTCGGCCCAGGCGGGAGCATCAGGAAACCATCTTCCGGATTATGTGCGGCTTTCATGTCCCGGCGGGCATCGTCAACTTTTCTCTGTGCTTCTTTCCAGTCTTCCTCAGACTGCTTTCTGACCAGCGGATCGCTGTCTTTATCCAGCCCGTTCGCCGCCGAATCACCAAAGAAGCGCTGGGACTTGTAGGTTCCCCCGGCATAGCGATTGATACGCCACGCGGTGATCCAGCCCATCTGATCTTCAAGGGCTTTCTCCAGGCTGACCGGCGCGCGCGGCGGATCGTATTTTGCGGCCTGTTCGGGGGGAATATGGTCTGAGGACGAGCTCAGACCGAGGGTTAACTTGCGCCAGGCATTGAAACGATCGGAAAGGGCTTCATGAACAAAAAATTCTTTCAGAACATCTAAAGTCATCTTTCTCCATTCCACATTTTTTAACTCATCTGGTAATGCATCTTGCGGAACTTTTAAGGGGGCTCCAGATCCGAAGGCAAAAGCATACATTTCATGCAGCGCTATTTGTGACAACAAATAACCGTCGTTGTCTGCATTGGCCTTTCCCTGATCCCCTGGCGGATAGCCTCCCCCTAAATCCGAATGCATTCCCGGATAAACCACCTCCATGCTGTTCGCCGGATACTTACCATCCGGGCGGCGGATCGAATCCAGCGGGAAGCAGAGCCGCTGTTCGTGAGAAGAAACCAGATGGACG
>NZ_JBCHVB010000025.1:0-743 GCF_039023475.1 Erwinia psychrophila | reverse complement strand
GCCCCAGCGCGGCGTCGAAATCCTTCGGCCCAGGCGGGAGCATCAGGAAACCATCTTCCGGATTATGTTTGGCTTTCATGTCCTGGCGGGCATCGTCAACTTTTTTCTGTGCTTCTTTCCAGTCTTTCTCAGACTGCTTTCTGACCAGCGGATCGCTGTCTTTATCCAGTCCGTTCGCCGCCGAATCGACATAGAAGCGCTGGGTCTTGTAGGTTCCCCCGGCATAGCGATTGATACGCCACGCGGTGATCCAGCCCATCTGATCCTCAAGGGCTTTCTCCAGGCTGACCGGCGCGCGCGGCGGATCGTATTTTGCGGCTTGTTCGGGGGGAATATGGTCTGAGGACGAGCTCAGACCGAGGGTTAACTTGCGCCAGGCGTTGAAACGATTGATTAACGGAGTGTCGATATCAAATTCATCACCCAAATCGAAAGGCATAGTCCGCCAAGTATCTAAAGATATATCTTGAGGGAGTGCAGTTTTAGGTACTTTCAGAGGCGCTCCTGACGAAAATGCAGATGCATACATATCATGCAAAGCAATTTGAGACAGAAGTAAAATACTCCTATTTTCACTCTCGTTTGCCTTACCTTGATCCCCTGGCGGATAACCTCCGCCTAAATCCGAGTGCATCCCTGGATAAACAACCTCCACACTATTAGCTGGATATTTACCATCTGGGCGGCGGATAGAATCCAACGGGAAACAGAGCCGCTGCTCGTGGGAAGAAACCAGATGGACA
>NZ_JBCHVB010000024.1:0-754 GCF_039023475.1 Erwinia psychrophila | reverse complement strand
TGATACCACGCTCTCCGGCGCGCTGGTCAACGGTGAAAAAGTGACGGCCGACGTTGGCCGCGATCTGACTGTCACCAGCCTTCAGGACAGTGACAACTATAACTCAAAACAAACCAGCGTCAGCGCAGGCGGTAGCTTTACGTTCGGTTCTATGACGGGTTCCGGCTATATCAGTGCCAGTCAGGACAAAATGCGCAGTAATTACGATTCCGTGATCGAACAGAGCGGTCTCAATGCCGGTAAAGGCGGGTTTGATGTCACGGCTGGCAATCACACCCAGCTGAACGGAGGTGTGATAGCCAGCCAGGGCGGGCCGGAGAATAACCGTCTGGATACCGGCACGCTGGGCTTCAGCGATATCCGCAATGAGGCGGATTACAAAGTCAGCCATACGGGGATCAGCCTGAGCGGCGGCGGCGGCGCGAGCCTGATGAGCAATGCCATGTCGAATGTGGGCAATATGCTGGCCGGGCTGAACGGTAAAGGCCATGCCGAAGGCACCACGCAGGCGGCGGTGGCGGATGGCACCATTATTATCCGTGACCAGGCCCGTCAGAAACAGGATCTGGCGGAGCTAAGCCGCGACCCGGACCACGCCAACGGCAGCATCGCGCCAATTTTCGATAAGGAGAAAGAGCAGAAGCGGCTGCAGGCGTCGCAACTGGTGGGAGAAATTGCCGGACAGATGGTGACCATGGTGAATACCTGGGGCGATATCGAGGCGATGAAAAAAGCCAATGCAGCACTGGGTCCG
>NZ_JBCHVB010000023.1:0-761 GCF_039023475.1 Erwinia psychrophila | reverse complement strand
TACCGATCTGGCCTTTATTCCCCTTCAGTAATGCTTAGCCATGCCATCGCGAAAAGTCATGGCTAAGCAAGGCGGACGTAACCTGTTAATTCATAAAAGGAATGCAAAATGAAAATACGACATTACCTCGTGGTACTGGGTGCCCTGCTGCTGGCGGGATGCAGTCAGCCGGCGGCGAACGCGGAAAGCCGGGGGAGGGGCGGAACCATAGAGGCAGTCAACCACACCAAATGGGCGATCAACCATTTCAGCGTCGATGGTCAGTCCGGCATTGATGCTATTGGACCCTGGCAGGGCGGCGGGGGCGGCTGCTGCTATGGCGTGCCGGCGAAGTGGCTGCCCGGAATGACGGTTAAGGTTGATTGGGAAAGCGGAGAAGCCTCAACAAAAGGGTTTCCAGGATTTGCCGATACAGAAAAGTATTTGGCTTGGGAAAAAAAAATGAGTGCTAATAATCGGCAGCACAGCACGGTGGTACCGGTACCGGACTATACGGGACAGGAAACCTGCGGGATCACGGTGCATTTTCTGCCCTGTGATGAAGTAAAGGTGACCACCAGCTGTGCCAACTATGGCCACCCGGAACACCCGATCAAAGAGCCCCTTAAGATGCCGGAGCCAAAAGTATGTCCGAAATAATCACCGATCTGGCGTGGTTCCCGCCGGCATTTCCGGCCCAGGGGCGTTTACCCACCCAGGCTGCGCTGGTTGGCACAAACTGCGCGCAGCAGGACAACCACGAGCTGGTCTACCGGCAGGAA
>NZ_JBCHVB010000022.1:0-1237 GCF_039023475.1 Erwinia psychrophila | reverse complement strand
ATAAATGCCGAAAGTACCCGCGCCCGGCGCCGTGTCAGTCGCCGACAGGAAGACCGCCACAAAGCTGCCGTCTGCCTCACTGACCACTTTCGCCAGCTGCTGGTTACCGGCCGTTGCCGTGTTAATCAGGAACTCGCCGGTCAGCGCGGTACCGTCCGCCGCATACATCCGGCCCCAGACGCCGTAGCCGCTCTGATCCGGTCCGCTGGTGTCATTCGAGTCCCAGGTCACCACATAGTTGCCGTTATCCAGCGCGCTTACCGCTGGCGACGCCTGATCGCTGGTCAGAGTCTGGTTCGCCACGAAGCTGGTGACCACCGCATGGCTTGAGGGATCGTAAACCGATACGCCCACGTCGTAGCCGGTACCTTTGATCGTATAGGTAATAGCCACCTGGCCATTATCCAGCGTCGTGACCGACGGCAGCGGCTCCCACTCATAAATGAGCGCGTTAGCGTTCAGGCTGGTGGACGCCAGCACCGTTTCTGACGTCACCGGCGTGCCGCTGGCGTCATACTGGCGACCATAGACCACCCAGTTGCCGTTAAGGCTCGCTTCCCACACCACCATATAGCCGCCATCTTCCAGCGCAGCGATCGCCGGAACGCGCATTTTGCTGGCGGCGGTGCCGGAATCAACATTGTATTCCGCGCCGTCAGTCAGCACGCCGTTGACGTTACCCGCGCTGTCGTAGCTGTAGGTATAGCCCTGACCCTTGATATGGCCGCCGGAATCGGTACTCCAGACCACCTGGAAGCTGCCGTCCGCCAGCGCCGCCACCTGCGGCGTCAGCTGATCGCCCGCCGTGGTGGCGTTCACCGTGAACTCCGCCCCCACCGGCTGGCCCTTCGCGTCCAGCAGCTGACCCTTGATGCAGCTGCCCGAGCCGTCACCGCTTGCCGACTGCCACACCACGATCGCCCCGCCGTCCGGCAGCCCGGTGACCGAGGAGACCGTCTGTGCCCCGGTGGTGGTGCTGTTCACCGTGTACTCGGAGTAGAACGCTGCTTCCGGGTCGATCACGATACCCTCAACCCCGGTGCCAGATCCGTCCACGTTGTCCGACTGCCAGGTGACGTAGACGCTGCCGTCCGCCGTCAGCACCGCGTCGAAGATATGGGTGGCATCCACCGAGTCACCGCCGCTGCCCTGGTTTCCGGCCGTGGTGGTGTTCACCAGGAACTCCCGGCCCACCTTGTTATTCGCTGCGTCGAAGCGCTGCGCGTAGATGGCCGAA
>NZ_JBCHVB010000021.1:0-1243 GCF_039023475.1 Erwinia psychrophila | reverse complement strand
GTAAATGCCGAAAGTACCCGCGCCCGGCGCCGTGTCGGTCGCTGAAATAAACACAACGACAAAGCTGCCATCCGGACGGCTGACCACTTTCGCCAGCTGCTGGTTACCGGCCGTCGCCGTGTTAATCAGGAACTCGCCGGTCAGCGCGGTACCGTCCGCCGCATACATCCGGCCCCAGACGCCGTAGCCGCTCTGATCCGGTCCGCTGGTGTCATTCGAGTCCCAGGTCACCACGTAGTTGCCGTTATCCAGCGCGCTCACCGATGGCGTACCCTGATTGTTGGTCAGAGTCTGGTTCGCCACAAAGCTGGTCACTACCTCGTGGGTCGACGGATCGTAGATCGTCACGCCCGCGTCGTAGCCGGTGCCTTTCATCGTATAAGCGATCGCCACCTGGCCGTTTTCCAGCACCGTGACTGAGGGCTGCGGACTGGCGTCAATACCGATGCCCAGCACCCCGTTAACGCTCAGGGTGGTGTTCACCAGCACGGTTTCGCCGCTGACCGGCGTGCCGCTGGCGTCATACTCGCGGCCGTAGACCACCCACTTGTTATCCACGTTCGCCTGCCACACCACCATGTAGCCACCGTCCGCCAGGGCGGCGATCACCGGTGCGGTCTGATTGGACACCGTGCCGGTGTTGACGCTGTATTCCCCGCCGTCGGCCACCACGCCGTTGACCTTACCGGCGCTGTCGTAGCTGTAGCTGTAGCCCTGGCCCTTGATGCTGGCACCGGAACCGGTGCTCCACACCACCTGGAAGGTGCCGTCCGCCAGCGCCGCCACCTGCGGCGTCAGCTGATCGCCCGCCGTGGTGGTGTTCACGGTGAACTCCGTCCCCACCGGCTGGCCTTTCGCATCCAGCAGCTGCCCCTTGATGCAGCTGCCGGAGCCGTCGCCGCTCGCCGACTGCCATACCACAATCGCCCCGCCATCCGGCAGCGCAACCACGGACGAGACCGTCTGTGCGCCGGTGGTGGTGGTGTTGACCGTGTACTCGGAGTAGAACGCCGCGTCCACATCAATCACGATACCCTCCACGCCGGTGCCTGAGCCGTCCACGTTGTCCGACTGCCAGGTGACGTAGACGCTGCCGTCTTCGGTCAGTACCGCGTCGAAGATATGGGTGGCGTCCACCGAGTCACCGCCGCTGCCCTGGTTTCCGGCCGTGGTGGTGTTCACCAGGAACTCCCGGCCCACCTTGTTATTCGCTGCGTCGAAGCGCTGCGCGTAGATGGCCGAG
>NZ_JBCHVB010000020.1:0-1528 GCF_039023475.1 Erwinia psychrophila | reverse complement strand
CCGATTATTAGCACTCATTTTTTTTTCCCAGGCCCGATACTTAGCTGTATCCGCAAACCCAGGAAAACCTTTCATTGAGGCTTCTCCGCTTTCCCAATCAACCTTAACCGTCATTCCGGGCCGCCACTTCGCCGGCACACCATAGCAGCAGCCGCCGCCGCCGCCCTGCCAGGGTCCAATAGCATCAATGCCCGACTGACCGTCGACGCTGAAATGGTTGATTGCCCATTTGGTATGGTTGATGGCAACAATGGTTCCACCACCGCCGCTTCGGGTTTCGGCTTTCGCCGCCGGCTGACTACAGCCCGCCAGCAGCAGGGCTCCCAACACCACCAGATAATGTCGTATTTTCATTTTGCATTCCTTTTATGAATTAACAGGTTACGTCCGCCTTGCTTAGCCATGACTTTTCACGATGGCATGGCTAAGCATTACTGAAGGGGAATAAAGGCCAGATCGTGATTAAGATTATTGCCGGTGCCGTCGACAAACAGGCTGATATGCAAAGTTTTACAGCAGGGGGGCTCCACGCACCGCCCGGCGGCCAGGCACTGCTCCTACCGGTAGACCAGCTCGTGGCTGTCCTGCTGCGCGCAGTTTGTGCCAACCAGCGCAGCCTGGGTGGGTAAACGCCCCCGGGCCGGAAATGCCGGCGGGAACCACGCCAGATCGGTGATTATTTCGGACATACTTTTGGCTCCGGCATCTGCAGCGGCTCATTGATTGGGTAGCCCGGCCGGCCGGGGCTCACACAACTGGTGGTCACTTTCACCTCATCACAGGGCATAAAGTGCACCGTGATCCCGCAGGTTTTTTGCCCCGTATAGTCCGGTACCGGCACAACCACGCTGTGCTGCTTATTCTGGGCCTTTATTTTGTCTCGCCATTCTCTATATTTTTTGGAATCAGCAAACCCTGGAAACCCTTTTGTTGAGGCTTCGCCACTTTCCCAGTCCACCCTCACCGTCATACCCGGCCGCCACTTCGCTGGCACGCCATAGCAGCAGCCACCACCACCGCCCTGGTATGGCCCGATGATGTCAATACCGGACTGACCGTCGACGCTGAAATGGTTGATCGCCCATTTGGTGTGGTTGACTGCCTCTATGGTTCCGCCCCTCCCCCGGCTTTCCGCGTTCGCCGCTGGCTGGCTACAGCCCGCCAGCAGCAGAGCCCCCAACACCACCAGATAATGTCGTATTTTCATTTTGCATTCCTTTTATGAATTAACAGGTTACGTCCGTCTTGCTTAGCCATGACTTTTCGCGATGGCATGGCTAAGCATTACTGAAGGGGAATAAAAGCCAGATCGTGATTAAGATTATTGCCGGTGCCGTCGACAAACAGGCTGATATGCAAAGTTTTACAGCAGGGGGGCTCCACGCGCCGCCCGGCGGCCAGGCACAGTTCCTGCCGGTAGACCAGCTCGTGGTTGTCCTGCTGCGCGCAGTTTGTGCCAACCAGCGCAGCCTGAGTGGGTAAACGCCCCCGGGCCGGAAATGCCGGCGGGAACCACGCCAGATCGGTG
>NZ_JBCHVB010000019.1:0-1698 GCF_039023475.1 Erwinia psychrophila | reverse complement strand
GCGATTCTGAGCCTTCATTTTGTTTCGCCAAGCATTGTATTTTTCCCTATTTGCAAACCCAGGAAATCCGTCCATATCGCCTACTCCAGTTTCCCAGTCCACCCTCACCGTCATACCCGGCCGCCACTTCGCCGGCACGCCATAGCAGCAGCCGCCGCCACCGCCCTGATACGGTCCGATAATGTCTATCCCCGACTGACCGTCGACGCTGAAATGGTTGATCGCCCATTTGGTGTGGTTGACTGCCTCTATGGTTCCGCCGCCCCCCCGGCTTTCCGCGTTCGCCGCCGGCTGGCTACAGCCCGCCAGCAGCAGAGCTCCCAACACCACCAGATAATGTCTTATTTTCATTTTGCATTCCTTTTATGAATTAACAGGTTACGTCCGTCTTGCTTAGCCATGACTTTTCGCGATGGCATGGCTAAACATTACTGAAGGGGAATAAAGGCCAGATCGTGATTAAGGTTATTGCCGGTGCCGTCAAAAAACAGGCTGATATGCAAAGTCTTACAGCAGGGGGGCTCCACGCGCCGCCCGGCGGCCAGGCACAGCTCCTGCCGGTAGGCAAGCTCGTGGTTGTCCTGCTGCGCGCAGTTTGTGCCGACCAGCGCAGCCTGAGTGGGTAAACGCCCCCGGGCCGGAAACGCCGGCGGGAACCACGTCAGATCGGTGATTATTTCGGACATACTTTCGGCTCCGGCATCTGTAGCGGCTCGTTGATTGGGTAGCCCGGCCGGCCGGGGCTCACACAGCTGGTCGTCACTTTCACCTCATTACAGGGCATAAAGTGCACCGTGATCCCGCAGGTTTTTTGCCCCGTATAGTCCGGTACCGGTACCACCGTGGTGTGCTGCTTATTCTGGGCCTTCATTTTTTTTTCCCAGACAAGATACTTGGCATCGTCACCAAAGCCAGGGAAACCATCCATATCTCCGACTCCAGTTTCCCAGTCGATTTTGACCGTCATACCCGGCCGCCATTTCGCCGGCACACCATAGCAGCAGCCGCCGCCGCCGCCCTGATACGGCCCGATAATGTCTATCCCCGACTGACCATCGACGCTGAAATGGTTGATTGCCCATTTGGTATGGTTGATGGCAACAATGGTTCCACCACCGCCGCTTCGGGTTTCGGCTTTCGCCGTCGGCTGGCTACAGCCCGCCAGCAGCAGAGCTCCCAACACCACCAGATAATGTTTTATTTTCATTTTGCATTCCTTTTATGAATTAACAGGTTACGTCCGTCTTGCTTAGCCATGACTTTTCACGATGGCATGGCTAAGCATTACTGAAGGGGAATAAAGACCAGATCGTGATTAAGGTTATTGCCGGTGCCGTCGAAAAACAGGCTGATATGCAAAGTTTTACAGCAGGGGGGCTCCACGCGCCGCCCGGCGGCCAGGCACAGTTCCTGCCGGTAGGCCAGCTCGTGGTTGTCCTGCTGCGCACAGTTTGTGCCAACCAGCGCAACCTGGGTGGGTAAACGCCCCCGGGCCGGAAACACCGGCGGGAACCACGTCAGATCGGTGATTATTTCGGACATACTTTCGGCTCCGGCATCTGTAGCGGCTCGTTGATTGGGTAGCCCGGCCGGCCGGGGCTCACACAGCTGGTGGTCACTTTCACCTCATCACAGGGCATAAAGTGCACCGTGATACCGCAGGTTTCATGCCCCGTATCACTGCTTTCATCCTTCATC
>NZ_JBCHVB010000018.1:0-2006 GCF_039023475.1 Erwinia psychrophila | reverse complement strand
CGATGTGTTAGGTAACGTCTCGGATGCGGTGAAGCAGTCCTATATTGACCGTATTGATCATATGGAAGCGGAGTACCAGAAAGCCGGAGCCAGCGGGTCGTTTAATGCAGGTGTTGAAGGCGGTAAGCTGGTAACGGATATTGCCGGACTGCTGGCTGGTGGTGCAGGTGTTGCTAAAGGTGGCGCGGTACTGACGGAGAAAGTTCTTACCAAGGTTGTCTCGAAAACCGGGAAGGCTATACCTGACATGCCGCCATCAGCCTGGAAATCAGGCGAAGGTGAATTTAGTACAAAACCGGATAAAACGGTTACTAATGTTGAGCATCCTGGTGGGAAATATGACGGGGATTCACTGCCTTATAAGGATACAACTGGCACAGTAAGGAATGGTAATGACTATACAGACATTCTGTCTTCTGAAGCGAAACAGCATATATTATATGGAGATAGCCCTACGAGTGGTGGACATATATTCCCTGGAAACCCAGGAAAAACAACATTCCCGTCGAATTGGACCGCAGAAAAGGTTGTTCATGAAATAGGGGATATTGCTACTTCACCTAGTACTCAATGGTATGCGCAGACAGGTACTGGTGGGTTATATACTAGCAAGGGAGATCCAGCAAAATGGGTTGCTTATGAAATTAGAGATGGTGTAAGACTTCGTGTTGTATATCAACCAGCTACCGGAAGAATAATAACAGCATTCCCTGATAGTAAGCCTATTCCAGTACAGTCTAAACCAATAAAAAAATAGAAAGGAGTATATAAATGTTTGGTAACAGAATTACTCAATTAGGAAAAAATCTTGAAGATCGTTTAGAGCCTTCTTTGATTGAAGGTGCTTTAGATTATATCCAGTACAATGAAGAGCCACTTGCCTTTGAAATATTATGTGATCATATAAGTGAATATGATACTGCGATAACTTCAGACGAATATGAAAAAATAGCCAACCTAGCTAAAGAGATGAACTTAGATATAAATGAGGCTCCATTTAAATATTTAAAGCAATTAGTAGTATAAATATAAATCCTGGCCGCTGAGCCGGGATTTTACTTTGTACACCAGTCAGTTACAGCCACTTCTCAGTCGCCGTTGCGGCGTGGCAACCAGTTCGATAAACGCCGCGATCTCCCGCTGCTTACGGTCAGAAAACTTCTTACAGTCCCTCCTCAGGGTGGTCACCACCTCCGGCTCTGCGGGTAGTTCCGGCAGTGGCTCCTGCGCGGCCAGTATCAGACAGCCCGGTAAAACTTTCACCTCCAGCGCCGTCCCTGTATCAAAACCCATCTCCTTCAGCCAGTGGCCCTTCAGCGTGACAGCCGGAACGGGCTGATACTTCGCGTCGCTGACATAACCCACGGTATAAAGGCGGGTTGTGTGTGCGTCTCTGGCTTATGATGTGTCTCAGCCATAATCAACTCCTTATCAGTTGGTTGTGGTCAGCGGGCTGTTGGTGTTCCACCAACCTTCATCCCGCGCTAATAATCCCTCGTTACGTGCTTCCTGTTCTGTTTTCACCTGTTTAAATATACACCTTTTGCTGTGTAACTTCGGCGAAAGCTAGGCAATAAACTGCGGGGTGTCTCTGAAAAACGGATGGTTTTTTTTCCGGGCTGCATTTCACTTATCCCTTTTTCCTGTGGCCATCTGTAATACTGTTGCGGGCGGACTTGCATGCTGTGAATCCGCGTTAGCCCGGCTTCAGTCTGTCTTCCGGATTCGCCCGTATCCCCGCTAAAACCGGTAACGAAAGGATTTTCCTGCTGGTGAATACAGCAGTTGTACTGAGTGCGACCGGCAGCGGAAAGTCGGCGGTGACAGCCACTGCCTGGCCGGGACAGGTTCGCGCTTTGTTAATCAGAGTCACGCTACCGGACGGCACGCAGCAGACCGTGCTGGTGCCGCAGGTATATGCGAAGGTAAAAGCAGGGAATTTAACCGGCGACGGCGGGTTGCCCGGTGGCGGTAGCGTGGCCTTCAACGCGCAGAAAGATATCACC
>NZ_JBCHVB010000017.1:0-2287 GCF_039023475.1 Erwinia psychrophila | reverse complement strand
AGGACGTCATAGGTGAGTATGGCACCGGCAGTAAAAACCAGATGGTGGTTCAGGCCATACGGGTGGTGACACGTCCGGTATGGTGTTACCAACTTCTGTGAATGCTCATGGCAATGCTTCCGGCGTCACAAAATCTGCTGTTTCGGACGGTTCTGTCACGGTCAGAGACAGTGAAAACCAGATACAGAATGTGTCCGATCTCAGCCGTGATACAGAAAGCGCTAACGGCCATATCGACAAGATTTTCGATAAAGACAAAGTGGCCCGCCAGATGGAGTTTGCCCAGGGTGTCCAGCAACTTGCCGGGCAAATTGTCAGTGACGTCACCAGCTACAAACTTGACGAAGCGAAGAAGGCAACTGCTGAGAAACTGATTAAAGAGCATCCTGAATACGCTGATCTGCCGGCCAAAGATTTCAACGAGCTGATTGAAAGTGATGGTGATTACAAAGCCGTCTCTGCCAGATGGGGGATGGGAGGAGCTTACTCCATGGCCGCCGCCGCGGTTTCAGCAGCGCTTGGCGGATTAAGTGCCAACGATCTGGGAGCAGCGGCAAGTGGCGTCATGGCGCCTTATGTCGCTAACACAATCAAAAAAGCCACCACAACCATGGTGGACGGTAAAGAACAGACTAATCTGCTGGCCAACACCATGGCTCACGCCCTTGCTGGTGCAGTACTGGCACAGCTTGCAGATAACAATGCCGTGGCAGGTGCCACAGGCGCAATGGCAGGAGAGCTGACAGCAAGAGCCATCGTCGCAGCAATGTATCCGGGCAAAAACGCCGGTGATTTATCAGAAAGTGAGAAAGAATCCGTGAGTGCTCTCAGTCAACTGGCTGCAGGTTTAGCAAGCGGTATTGCTTCTGACTCCTCAGGTGATGCAATATCAGGGGCGGGTGCGGGTAAGAATGCGGTTGAGAATAATGCGGTGGCAGTACTAGTACCAGCCCCTGTTCCGGTGCCTGTACCCGGCGTTCCGGTCAGTCCGGGAGATAAGGTTACCCAGGACGCTAACGATAAAATGGCGTCTGCGCTGGATGACCTGTTTGATGCAGTGGATAAGGCAACACAGTGCTCTTTCGGACGAGCCTGTTCGACAGATGATACAGAGCAGCCCACTGGCCCGAATGCCGGTGTTAATATGACGGATGCTGAAAAGGCTGAGTACGGTGGAGCTGGTTCGGGTACGCCGGGCGGTTGGGAGCCGCAAGATGAAGAGAATGCTCGTTATAGTGAACAGAAGACAATTGCTGATGATCTGATGTCTTTATCGTCGAAAGGTCAGGAAACAATAGGTCGATCAAAACTTTTTGAAAGATCAGGTGGCAGTGAGGCTGCTAATAAAGAATTTGATCTATTAAAACCTACTGAAATTAAAGATATTCCTGGTGGCAGGGTTGGTAACCTTCCTGATGGCCGAACTGTAGTTGTCAGAGAACGAAGTACAGATGGCAGACCAACTTTAGAAATACAGTCTGGTAAGAATAGAATTAAATTTAGATATGATGAGTGATGCCATATGACTGAAAGAATACTGAATATTGAATATGATGGATATTGCTTTAAAAACAAGCAATTAATTGATGTTAAATATTTTTCTGGAGTACTTGAGTTAACTTTATCATCAAGTGATGAGGATATTAATAATAAATTTCGAGTTGTATTTGAATGGATACATTCTTTTCGCGTCACAGATGAAGGTGATTTATTGAAGATGCAAGATGAGCTAGAAGGTAAGATGGTTACAGGGGTCTACGTAGTAGAAAGCTCTAACTATTTATCATGGTTTAATGAGCAAAGCGCCAATATTCATGATGGCGACTTTATAAATCATTACTTAATAGTTACAGGTGATGATGTTATTGATGTTTTGTCTTCCGTTAGTCCAGCAATAATACCTTGTTGAGAATAATGCGCTGAGCGTTAAGCAAAACCAGTCCCGCGTTGAGGAAATATCACAGTGCCAGGGCAACAAAGTCTGTGACGGAACCGTCACAGAGAAGTACAGGCAGATCTCAGCGGAACAGCAAAAGAGTGTCGTAGAGTGTACAGGTGCTCAGAGCTGTGTCGATAAAGCCAATGAAGTCAGCAAATTACAAGCTGACTATGCCAACCGTACCCGTGAGTTACTGAAGAAAGCCCGTGCAAATGGTGGTCTGAGTCCGGAAGAATAAAACGAACTGTCTATTCTTCAGGAGACAACCATCCTGCTTGAAGCAGACAGAAATGCTGCCATCCATAATGCACTGATGTCTGGTGATTCAGCGAAAGCGAAGCAGCTGGC
>NZ_JBCHVB010000016.1:0-2377 GCF_039023475.1 Erwinia psychrophila | reverse complement strand
GCTGGCAGCCGGCGCCGCGGGCGGGTTGATTGGTGACAGTATGGCTGCTACTGTGACAGGTGCGCAGGCCGGGAAGAATGCGGTTGAGAATAACTGGCTGCACGTCAGTGAGAAGACGGAACTTGAAATAGCGAAGCAGAAACTTAAAAGCAACGACCCGGCAGAGCGGGAGAAAGCACAGCAGCAGATAAACGATCTTCGTGAGAAAGACATCAGCCGTGACCAGAAGGTTATAGACGCCTGTGGAAACGGCAAAGCTGCCAGCGCCGGATGTGCTTCGACAAGGCTTGAGGTTTACTCGGCCAAAGGAGAGTACGAAACCGGGCAGTACAATAATAAAGTCAGCGACATGTATGCTGACGCTTACGGGCAGATAGTAAACCTGCTGAATATCACCAGCGTTGATGCGCAGAATCAGCAGCAGGTGAAAGATGCGATGGTGAACTATGTCATGGGCTGGCAAGGCGTTGATAAAGCCACAGCAGAAAGCTATGTGTCCACTTATGATGGTATGCAGATGATTGCATCATCGCTGAAACCTGTCTTGAGTGCGGCAGTTGTTAGTAAACTGAGCGTAATGGTCAAAGAAGCTAATATTTATCCTTCGGGGATTGATTTTAAAATTAATCAGCCGGAACACTTAGCTCAACTTGACGGATATTCACAGAAGAAAGGGATTACCGGTGCTCATAATGCTGATTCATTCAATAAAGCCGTGGTTGATAATGGTGTGAAAATTGTCTCTGAAAAACCAACAGGGGTTAATGGCATTACTCAGGTTCAGTATGAAATACCTACAAAAGATGCTGCTGGAAATATGACAGGTAATTATAAAGGAAATGGTTCCAAGCCTTTTGAAAAAAACTATTTATGATCCTAAAATATTCACAGATGAAAAAATGTTACAGTTGGGACAACAGGCAGCAGCAAGCGGTTACTCTGATGCAATAAAAAATGGATTACAGGCATATGACGCTAAAGCCGGTGGCGTTAAGTTCAGAGTATATATTGATCAGAAAACAGGCATTGTAAGTAACTTCCACCCGAAATAGGAACAGCCATGAATAAATATTTATTTGAATTGCCGTATGATCGTTCTGAACCAGGGTGGACTATAAGGTCATATTTTGACCTTATGTATAATGAAAATAAATTTATGGATGCTATAGAAAATATAGTTAACAAAGAATCTTATATTCTGGATGGCATTTATTGTAACTTTCCTGATATGAATAGTTACGATGACAGTGAACACTTTGAGGGAGTTGAATTTGCAATAGGCTATCCCCCAACAGAGGATGATACTGTGTTTGTCAGCGAAGAAATCTGTTATCAATATGTTCGCTTAGCCTGCGAAAAATATCTTCAACTGCATCCCGAAGATACGGATAAAATTAACGAATTACTGGCTCAGATCCCATCTTAAAATTTAAATCCCAGTCTAAACCGGCTGGGATTTTTACTTTATAACCAGTCAGTTATCTAAAAGTGGTCGCCACTCAATTATCCCATCCGGGATCCTGCATGGCCGCTTCTGCGGCGTGGCGGTCGCCTGGATAAACTCGGCAATCTGCTGCTGCTTGCGGGCCGACAGCTTTTTGCAGGCCCTGCGCAGCGTGGTCACAACTTCCGGCTCGGCGGGCAGTTCCGGCTGCGGCTCCTGTCGGGTAATAATCAGACAGTCTTGCATTACCCGCACGTTAACCGGCGTGCCCGTCCCAAACCCGACTTCTTCCAGCCAGTGGCCCTTCAGGTGAATGGACGGCAGCGGCTGATACTTCGCGTCGCTGACATAACCCACGGTATAACAACGGGTTGTGAATGCGTGCGTCTCTGGCATATGATGTTGCTCAGCCATAATCAACTCCTTGCTAGTTGGTTGTGGTCAGCGGGCTGTTAGTGTTGGTAGCACCTTCAGCCCGCGCTAAAAATCTCTCGTTACGTTCTTCCTGTTCCGTTTTCACCTGTTTAAATATACAACTTCTGCCGCGTAAACTCGCCGAAAGCTAAGTAATAAATTGCGAGACGTCTCTGGAAAACGGATTGTTTTTTTCGGTCCGCATTTCGCTTATCCCTTCTTCCTGTACTCTTCTGTAATCTCTGTTACTGACGGGCTTTCATACTGCGACTCCACGTTATGAAGGGATTTCCCTGCTGGTAAACACAGCGGTTGTACTGAGTGCGACGGGCAGCGACAGCCACGACATGATCAAGAACTATCCGCGCTTTGTTAATCAGGGTCACGCTGCCGGATGGCACACAGCAGACCGTGCTGGTGCCACAGGTGTATGCGAAGGTAAAAGCAGGGAATTTAACCGGCGACGGCGCGTTGCCCGGTGGCGGTAGCGTGGCCTTCAACGCGCAGAAAGATATCACT
>NZ_JBCHVB010000015.1:0-3056 GCF_039023475.1 Erwinia psychrophila | reverse complement strand
AGAAATCAGTCGTCTGCCGGAAAGCGACCGTCAGGAAATCAGCCTGCTGAGCACGCTGGCAGCCGGCGCCGCGGGCGGGTTGATGGGTGACAGTATGGCTGCTACTGTGACAGGTGCGCAGGCCGGGAAGAATGCGGTTGAGAATAATAATCTGGGTAGTGTACTGGCAGCAGCGAATAAGCAGAAACCCGGAACCGTAGCGAACTACGAATCAGGAACCCAGGCAGCAATTAAAGAAGCCTGCAGCGGGGATACGCCGGTATCATGCCAGACGGCCGTGGCCGCGATGGGTAGTGTGATGGCATGGCCATTACTGCCCGGAGCAGCGGCAACCACCAGTCTTATTGGTGCAGGAGCTAACGCAGGAGTGGGCTATCTTGTTAACGGTGAGGTTAATCCGAATGATGTCATCCTGGGTTACTGGACAGGTGCGTTTACTGCCGGGACCGGGCTGTGGGGTACCATGGGCGTGAATGCGATAAGCGGCGGCACATCCAGTTATCTCAAAGGTGATGATCCGCTGAAAGGTGCAGCAATGAGCGGAGCGGCGTCGGGACTGGGGTATGGAGTCGGAAAACTAGTCGAGTTGCCGCTTGATAAAGTCCTGAACCCTATGAAACCATGGAAAGACTGGCTCTGGGTTGATGTCGGAATGGGGATATCCAAACCTTTACCGATTGATCCATTGCCTGGGATTGCGGGTAACATAACCGGTTCTATAACAGCAGAATATGAAAATGATCAAGCAGGAAAAACATTAGGAGGCGGAAAATGAAAATCTCAGCCTCAAAATGGTTTTTGATTTTTTCTTATCTAATAGTTACTTTTCCTATCGGAGTGTTTATTGCCTCTACAGCTACGCAGATTTTAATAAAACTTTTTTACTTTTTCTTTCTTGAATTACCTTTGGATTTTTCTTCTATTGATTACATGAAAATTTTAAAAGGAAGTATCGCAGGAGGAGTCATTGGAGCAATAGGATGTTGGTGGATTTACTACCAGCACTACAGAAAAAAACAAAAGTGATAGCACAAAAATCCCAGCCTTCGCGGTTGGAATTTTGCGGTTGAGAATAATGCGCTGAGCGCTACACAATCTCTTGCCTTCGACAAAGAATTGTCGGATTGCCGTAAATCAGGCGGTGACTGCCAGGCCGTTATTGATAAGTGGAAGCAGGTGAGCGATAAGCAAAGCGCAGAAACCGACCAGAAACTTCAGGACGACCCGCTGGGAGTCCAGGTATGGGATAAGGAAGTGGCCCAGGGCGGTTATGATATGGCAGAGTGTCCCGGCTGGATCGGTAATCTTCCTGGTGTGGATGTGATGACCAGCGAGGAAGCCAAAGCGTACGTTCAGCAGTGGAACGGTCAGGATCTGGCGAAGATAGATGTAAACAGCCCTGAGTGGGTAAAATATGCGGCGTTTGCATCAGATCCTGAGAATCAGGCAGCATTAGCTTCATTGGTTAAATCGGGCAATGATCTTTTTAAGCTTGCTAAAACAACTGTTTCGAATATAGCTCAAGGTGGAGTATCGACAGGCATAAAGAGCATGCAAACAGGGTTGAGAAACCCCCAGCAAGTAGACCAGATAAAAAATGACATGACGTCAGGAAATTATAGGTTTAATGCTCCTGAAGGCCGTATAGCTGGATATATAGATAGTAAGGGAAATTATTATATATCTGAAGGTAACCATCGGATTGTGGCTGCTCAGGAAATATATAAAAAGACTGGAGATAAATCTTACATAGATAAATTACTTCAAAATGGCTCATGGACTCAGACAAAGAATGCTCCAGCAGGAGCTAAATCTATGCCGACAAGGAAGTGATGATCTTATGGAGAATGATATCCTTATGAAAAAAAATGAGATATATGTAAAAATGTTATCTCTTTCCCTGCCTTACATCAGAAATATTCAGTCATTGGATGAAAAAGATAAAGGGCGTGATATATCGTGCTACTTTGAAGCTGAATTAGTACATAACCTAATGCATACACTGCTCATCTCAGACTTCGTTGAGCATGATTTATGGTTCTTAAATAATCAAGCAAAATACTATTTTGAGAAATGCAGTGAAGACATATCACCTAACTATATTCAACACGTTAAATATATAGAATCATTATTTAAATTGGTTCCTGATGAATTAAAGTCTAAGCTACAATGGCAAGGCCCTTGATAAAAATCCCAGCACTCGCGGCTGGGATTTTTATCTTTATAACCAGTAAGTTAACCCAGGCTGTGCCACTCCACCGTTCCATCCGGGATCCTGCGTAGCCGCTTCTGCGGCGTGGCAACCAGCTCAATAAACGCCGCTGTCTCCCGCTGCTTGCGGGCCTACAGCTTCTTGCAGGCCCGCTTCAGCGTGGTCACCACCTCTGGCTCGGCGGACAGCTCCGGCTGCGGCTCCTGTCGGGTAATAATCAGGCAGTCCTGCATTACCCGCACGTTAACCGGCGTCCCTGTTGTGAATCCCGCCTCCTCCATAGAAAACTAGGTAGCTTCAACAAAGAAATTAAAGAATTGAAGGGAAAAAAATGATTTTTGGTCAACCTTTTGAATTTGCTGTTTTTTACGAGATTTTAGAAAAAACAGAGGATAATTACTGGAAGTATGGAATCTTTAATTTTTTTATCGAGGATGAAATATATCCATCGAAAGGATCAAACTATACATTACATATGGCTATTAATTATTTAAAAGATAGTCAGGAAGAAATAAATAGTTGTAATAATGTCGGGTTGTCCTTGTCAGAAAATGCGTTTGAGCTGCTAACGCAATTGGCTCACTCACATGGAATGCTTCTTGATAGTGATCCTGGTGATCTTGAACTACCTGATTCTGAATCGGTAGGGGTGTTTTTAAGCCCTGTCGAAATAGCAGACGCTGGATTCTATTTATTTTATTATCCTAAAGATAATGATTATGAGTGTTTAATATACAGTTCAGATTATGGCAGCACTGCTAAAAAAAGTACTTTAAAGAAAGGAACGGTCAATAACGTGCTCCAAAAACTCCCTTATCAAGAAGCTATATAGAAATAAATCCCA
>NZ_JBCHVB010000014.1:0-3631 GCF_039023475.1 Erwinia psychrophila | reverse complement strand
TCTGGGCGGCAGTGGGCATGCCGAAGGCACCACGCAGGCGGCGGTGGCAGAAGGCACCATTATTATCCGCGACCAGGCCAGCCAGGAGCAGGATCTGGCAGGGTTGAGCCGTGACACGGACCATGCCAACGGCAGCATCGCGCCCATTTTCGATAAGGAGAAAGAGCAGAAGCGGCTGCAGATGGCGCAGATGGCGGGTGAGATAGCGGGTCAGATGGTGAGCATCGTCCAGACGCTGGGCGATGTCAGGGGGCTGGAAGCGGCGAAGAATAAGGGTGTGACAGGCACCGCGAAGGAACTGCGCGAAAGCGCGGCGTACAGAACAGCGCAGCGCGACTACGGCACCGGCGGCAAGTACCAGATGGTGACACAGTCCGTGAGCGGTATCCTGAGCGGGCTGGTGGGCGGCAACGCCATGCAGGCAGCGGCAGGCGGTCTCAACCCGTGGGTGGCGCAGGTTATCAGGCAGCAGACCACCGACGAAAACAATCATGTGAACGTGGCGGCCAATGCGGCGGCGCATGCGGTGTGGGGCGCGGTGGCGGCACAGATGTCGGGCGGGAACGCCGGAGCGGGTGCGGCGGGAGCCTTCAGTGGCGAGCTGGCAGGGCGGTTTATTGCAGAGCATCTTTACGGCGCTGATTCGGCGGAGAAAGTTGCTGGGCTGAGCGAGGAGGAGCGCCATGAGCTGAGCCTGATGAGTACGCTGGCGGCAGGTCTTGCGGGGGGGCTTGCGGGTAACAGTACGGCGGCCACCACTACCGGTGCGCAGGCCGGGAAGAATGCGGTCGAGAATAACTCGTTAAATGCTCAGGATGAGAAGAAACGTCAGGATGCGAAATGGTCGTTACCGTATCTGGAAGGTGAGAAAAAGCAGCAGGCAGAGAAGCTTGTCAGCGACCTGAACGCAAAAGATAAGGCATTTGATGCGGCGCTGGACTCCGCCTGTAAAAATCTTTCATCAACAGCCTGTCAGGGAATGCGGCAGGAACTGTCGGCGATGGCGAAGAGCTACGACGAGCAGATGGATGGCCAGTATGTCGGCACCATGCGGAGCGTGTATGCAGACGGCGCGAAACAGGTTGACGGACAGATGTGGCAGTATGCAAGCGCGGATGCGAAAGCGCAGCGCGAGGCAGATATTGGTCGCATTGCTGAAAACTGGGACGTGAGTAAGGAAACGGCCGCGAGTCTGTATGATGGAATGGCGTTTGTTCACACCACAGCGGCGATTGGTGGCGCGGCATATGGGATGAAGGGAAGCAGTTCAGCCGCAAAAGGAAGCTCTTCTGTAGTCGAGGCAGAAAAAGCAGCGCTAGATCGTATTTCTCAGAACTCGAAAGATACAGTTAATCTTAACTCAAAGCAGAATTATTCGGTGCTTGATCAACAGGCTGCGAAAACCAATGTCATCATAGAACCAGACAAATTGAAATATCTGTTTGGGGAGGTTAACAGTAGTGCTCATAACACGCCCCGCTCAACCCAATTAGCCCAATCGATGTATCGTCTTGGTATACCTTTAGATGATGCAGGAGCTAAGTTAATAATGGAGCATATTTCTCAGGTTCCTAAAACATCAGGAAATATAGTTAATGTTTATTCTAATCAATTTGGTAAATTTGAAGTTAGGGAGTCAATGCTCATGGGGCCATCAGGTAAGGCGGCTAAGCTAGAAACATCATTCCAAATCATGGATGATGGCTCACGTCGATTTATTACTACAATACCGAAGGATGGCAAAAAATGACTTTCATAGAAAAATATCCAGACTCTATAGATCTTTTGTCATTTTTTGAAAGTGAGCCTTTTTTTGCTAATGAAATGGACCATCACTATGGATACGCCTATACCGATAGTAATGGCATGAAGTTGATTTTTTCATATGCTGCCTTGGAGGGATGGATACAAACTATCATCGAGTTTAACGGGGAGAGAATATCTCAACACCTTAGCGAAGGTGTAAGATGTTTTGAAATTAATAGCGAAATAAGAGGTGAATATCTGTCATCTGATATTACCCTTGGCGAAACCGTAACTCAGATGGAGGTTAGATTGAAACCATATATATCCGTTCAGTGGAATACCTTAATAAAATGATGTAGAGAATAATGCGCTGTCCGACCTCACTGATGCTCTGGCCGCAGGCAAATCACCGCAACAGATTGCCAGAGAGCGCAATGAAGAAACGCTCGAAGAGATTAAAAAAGAGCAGTGTGCAGGGCTGAGTGCAGAAGCGTGCTCTGTCAGACTGGAAGCTTACCGGCAGGAAATGGTTGCAGGGGCAGTGTCTCTCGGTCTGGATTTTGTGCCGGTAGTGGGTACGTTGAAAAGCGTGGCGGAAGCAGAAAGTGCGCTTGGATATCTTGAAGCTGTTGCTTCAGTCATTCCGGGTGAACGGATTGCTGGCAAGATATTTAAGGCAGCAAGAGCGGCGCTGAAAAAAGGCGATGTTGCTGAAGCATCGAAGCTGATTAATAAAGCCAGTAATGAAGTCAGCTCGGTTAACTATTTTGGACAGGAACGTAAGTACTGGAGCGCTGATCCGGTTAATATCAATGGGAACAAAGTTTATCAGAGGAACGATCTGTTTGATCCTAAATATGTCGATCCTAAGTCAGGAAAGACAAACTTAGAGTTGATGCAAATTGGTCGCGCTCCAGTTGGTACCGATGGAAAACCTGTTAACTTGCACCACATGCTACAAAAGCAGGATGGCCCGATAGCAGAAGTGACTCAGATTTTTCATAAGGATAATCATAAGGTTATACATATTAATGATAACAGTATACCTTCAGGAATTAATCGCTCAGAGTTCAATAAGTGGCGTTCTGACTACTGGAGACAGAGAGCTAATGACTTTAAATAGGATTAATTATGAAAGATGATTTAGATGATGCTATCAATAATTTAATAACGTTATCTGGCGATGAAAGAAACAATTTACCTTTGCCAGATGATTATCTGATATCTGAGTATGAAAAAAAAACTGGATTTACCTTTCCAGTGGATTACAAAAAATCGCTTAAGAGAGTCGGTAATATATTTTATGGAACTATAGAGCTTTTATCTTTAACAAAAGATAATACATATTATGGCGAATTGGCCTCGGCTTTAGCTGATGCACGACAGCAGGGGTTACCACATGGCTGGTTACCTATCTGTGAAGATAATGGTAGCTATTACTGTATTACTCCTGAAGGAACAATCAGGTACTGGACAACAGATGGTTACAGTAATGATCAATGGCCTAATTTAGCCAACTGGATAAATGAAGTATGGATAGCAGGTAATTAACAAAAAATCCCAGCCAACCGGCTGGGATTTTTACTTTATAACCAGTGAGTTAACCCAGACTGCGCCACTCAACCATCCCTTCCGGGATCTTTCGCGCTCGCTTCTGTGGCGTGGCAACCAGCTCAATATATGCCGCTATCTCGCGCTGTTTACGGGCCGACAGCTTCTTGCAGGCCCGTTTCAGCGTGGTCACCACCTCCGGCTCTGCCGGTTCCGGCTGCGGCTCCTGCCGGGTAATAATCAGACAGTCCTGCATTAACCGGCGTGCCCGTCCCAAACCCGACTTCTTCCAGCCAGTGGCCCTTCAGGTGAATGGACGGCAGCATCAGCCCAG
>NZ_JBCHVB010000013.1:0-6847 GCF_039023475.1 Erwinia psychrophila | reverse complement strand
CGCCGGCCAGGAGGTGGAGTACTTTAACACCAAACTGGAAAACGTGAAGGTGGTGAAGGTGAATCCGGTGATGCACGACGTCAAGGATCCGGCTTTCGAGAAGCATAACCATCTGGAGCAGATCGAGCTGCGCTACGAAAAAATCACCTGGACCTACAAAGACGGCAACATTATTCATTCCGATTCCTGGAATGAGCGCGCCACCGCGTAATTGCCCGTCATATTTCGCGCTGTAGCGGCGTTGGCTGCGTTCGCTCACCCCGGTCACACAGTTATCTGTGCTCCCGGGGGTTAATGAGGGACATCCATGTCCCTCACCGAAGGCAGCCTTTGGCTGTTCAAATTCGTTCCTGACGAATTTGTCACGACCTTGCCGCCTTGCTTCAACGCGAACTATTTAGAGCAACGGCCGACGGGCAGTAATTTTTGCCCGTTTTTTGCTGAGCGTCTGCGGTGCGGGCGTTGAGCAAAGAAACCCACAAACTGCCAGCCCGACCGTATGCGCTCTGGTCCCCTTAACGGGAAACAGCGAGGGGCGGTAGCGTGTCCAGGAACCGATAAAGAGAGAATCTCATGGAAAATTCAGCCCTCCTGTTACGTCGTCTTAACCCTTACTGCGCCCGGGCCATGGAAGGCGCGGCGTCCCTCTGCCAGAGCCGCGCGCACGCCGAAATCCTGCCGGAGCACTGGCTGCTGAAACTGCTGGAGCAGGGCGAAGGGGATCTCACCGTGCTGGCGCGTCGCTACGAATGGAATATGGACGCCATCTGGCAGGACTTACTGAGCTGGCTGGATACGCTCCCCCGCTCGGTACGCCAGCGCCCCCGACTTTCCGACAGCCTGATCCAGTGGTTACAAAAGGCCTGGCTGCTGGCGTCGCTGGCTGGGGAAGCGCAGATCCGCAGTCTGCATCTGCTGATGGCGCTGGTGGCTGAGCCCGGCCTGGTGCGCTGCGATGGCCTCTGGCCGCTGCTGACGCTGGAGCAGAGCCAGCTTGAGCACCTGCGCCCGCTGCTGGATTCGCAGTCCGAAGAGCGGCCGGACATGCAGCTGGAAGCGGAACTGGCGCAGCGTCACGGTGGTGAAGTTGAGTTTGTCGGTCGCCCGGCAGAGGCTGAAATTAAAGAGGGCGAACTGGATCCTGCCCTGCAAAACGCGCTGGATAAATTCACCATCGACGTCACCGCCAAAGCAAAGGAGGGAAAAATCGACCCGGTGTTTGGCCGTGATACTGAAATCCGCCAGATGGTGGACATTCTCTCCCGCCGCCGCAAGAACAACCCGATTCTGGTCGGCGAGCCGGGCGTGGGGAAAACCGCGCTGGTGGAAGGTCTGGCGCTGCGTATTGCCGAAGGCAATGTGCCGGAGAGCCTGAAGCCGGTATCGCTCCGCACCCTTGACCTCGGGCTGTTGCAGGCGGGCGCGGGCGTGAAGGGCGAATTCGAACAGCGTCTGAAAAACGTGATTGAGGCGGTGCAGCACTCCCCGGCCCCGGTACTGCTGTTTATTGATGAAGCCCACACCATTATTGGCGCAGGCAACCAGGCGGGCGGTGCGGACGCGGCCAACCTGCTGAAACCGGCGCTGGCCCGTGGTGAGCTGCGCACCATTGCCGCCACCACCTGGTCCGAATATAAACAGTATTTTGAGCGCGACGCCGCCCTGGAGCGCCGTTTCCAGATGGTGAAGGTTGATGAACCGGACGACGATACCGCCTGCCTGATGCTCAGGGGACTTAAATCCCGTTACGCTGAACACCACGGTGTGCATATCACCGATGATGCCGTCCGCGCAGCGGTCACGCTCTCCCGCCGTTACCTGACCGGTCGCCAGCTGCCGGATAAAGCGGTGGACCTGCTCGATACCGCGAGCGCCCGCGTGCGCATGAGCCTGGATACCGTGCCGGAACCGCTGACCCGGCTGAAAGCACAAATCACTTCGCTTGAAATGGAAAAGCAGGCGCTGCTGGAAGACATCGCCGTCGGCAATCAGACACACGGTGAACGCCTGACGGCGATTGAGCAGGAAGAAGTGCGCCTGACAGTGGAACTCGGCGAACTGGAGACCCGGTTCGGTCAGGCGTTGAAACTCACCGGACAACTGCTGGAGAGCCGCCAGGATATCTCCCGCCAGAGCGAAACCTATGAGCTGCAACAGCTACTGAATGAAATACAGCAAAACAGCCCGCTGCTCTCTGTCGATGTCGACACCCGCACGGTTGCCAACGTGATTGCCGACTGGACCGGCGTGCCGCTCTCTTCATTAATGAAGGACGAGCAGACGGAGCTACTGACGCTGGAAGGCGAAACCGGCAAACGCGTTGTGGGTCAGGACGTGGCGCTTAACGCCATCGCCCAGCGCCTGCGCGCGGCGAAGACCGGACTGACGTCAGAGAACGGCCCTCAGGGCGTGTTCCTGCTGGTCGGCCCGAGTGGTGTCGGTAAAACGGAAACCGCGCTGGCGCTGGCGGATGTGCTGTACGGCGGTGAGAAGTCACTCATTACCATCAATCTGTCGGAGTACCAGGAGCCGCACACGGTGTCGCAGCTGAAAGGCTCGCCGCCGGGTTACGTGGGTTACGGTCAGGGCGGTATCCTCACCGAAGCCGTACGCAAACGCCCCTACAGCGTGGTGCTGCTGGATGAGGTGGAAAAAGCCCACCGCGACGTGATGAACCTGTTCTACCAGGTGTTCGACCGCGGCTTTATGCGCGACGGCGAAGGGCGCGAAATCGACTTCCGCAACACCGTCATCCTGATGACTTCCAACCTCGGCAGTGACCACCTGATGCAGCTGCTGGAGGAGCAGCCGGATGCCAGCGAAAGCGATCTGCATGAGCTGCTGCGTCCCATCCTGCGCGACCACTTCCAGCCCGCGCTGCTGGCGCGCTTCCAGACGGTGATTTACCGTCCGCTGAGCGAGCCTGCCATGCGCACCATCGTGCAGATGAAGCTGGACCAGGTCAGCAAACGCCTGCATCGCCACTATGGCCTGAAAACCGACATCGGCGAGAGCCTGTATGACGCGCTGACCGCCGCCTGCCTGCTGCCGGACACCGGCGCACGTAACGTCGACAGCCTGCTCAATCAGCAAATCCTGCCGGTACTGAGTCAGCAACTGCTGACCCACATGGCGGCGAAGCAGAAGCCAGCCCTGCTGACGCTGGGGTGGAGTGAGGAAGAGGGAATTGCGATTGAGTTCAGCGCAGCCAGAGGAGAGGCATCATGAGTACAAACCCCGGAATCAGCTTCAGTCATAACCACCATCTGCTGGCGGTAAAAGGGTGTGAGCCGGAACTGGACGTGCTGGCCTTTGAAGGGCAGGAAGCCCTGAGTCAGCCTTTCCGCTACCGGGTGGAGTTCACCAGCGGTGACCATGCCATCAGCAAAGAAATGATGCTGATGAAGGCCGCCTCCCTGACGCTACAGACGCCCATCGACCAGGGGTTTGGCATCAGGATGCAGCAGCCGGTGCGGGTGATTCAGGGGGTGGTCACAGGCTTTGAGCGCCTCAGCACCTCAGAAGATGAAACCCGTTACGCCCTGACGCTCCAGCCACGCCTGTCCCTGCTCGACCGTTCGCACCAGAACGCCATCTATCAGGATATGTCCGTTCCGCAAATCGTTGAAAAAATCCTGCGCGAGCGCCACAACATGCGCGGCCAGGATTTTCTGTTCTCGCTTTCAAAAGAGTATCCCCGCCGTGAGCAGGTGATGCAGTACGGTGAGAATGACCTGCACTTCATCACCCGTCTGCTGGGCGAGGTGGGTATCTGGTTCCGCTTCACCACCGACACGCGTCTGAACATCGACGTGGTGGCGTTTTACGACAGCCAGCAGGGCTATGAGAAGGGCCTGACGCTGCCGTCGGTGCCGCCATCCGGGCAGCATTCGCAGGGTATGGACTCGGTGTGGGGAATGGAATGCCATCACCGCGTGGTGCAGAAGCAGGTCAGCACCCGCGACTACAACTACCGCCAGGCCACGGAAGATATGAACGTCCTGGTGGACGCGACGCGGGACGACACCACCACCTACGGCGATGCCTATCACTGGGCCGACAACTATCTGGCACCCGGCAGCGTATATGACCGCAATCCTGCACCGGAGTCCGGCGCGTTTTATGCCCGCGTGCGTCACGAACGCCACCTCAACGGGCAGACCCGGCTCAGCGCTGTCACCAGCTGCCCGGTGCTCTTCCCGGGGCAGGTGCTGAACGTCACCGGCGGCGATGAAGTGGCGGACGTGTTCAGTCAGGGCGTGCTGGTGACGGCGGTGACCAGCCACGCCCGCCGTGACCGGGATTTCACCGTGCATTTTGAGGGCATCCCGGACAGCACGGAATTTTGTTTCCGTCCTGAGCCAGGCAAGCGCCCGGTGATGGCCGGTACCTTACCGGCCCGCGTCACCAGTACCACCGAAAATGACACCTACGGGCATATCGATAAAGACGGCCGCTACCGCGTCAGCATGCTGTTCGACCGGGCTGACTGGGAAACGGGTTTCGAGAGCCTGTGGGTGCGGCAGTCCCGTCCGTATGCAGGGGATACCTACGGCCTGCACCTGCCGCTGCTGGCGGGCACCGAAGTGGCGATTGGCTTTGAGGACGGCAATCCGGACAGGCCCTATATCGCGGGCGTGCTGCACGACTCCGCGCATCCGGACCCCGTCACCATCCGCAACTACAAACGTAACGTCCTGCGTACGCCAGCGAACAACAAAATTCGACTCGACGATGAGCGCGGGAAAGAGCATATCAAGGTTTCCACGGAGTACGGCGGCAAAAGCCAGCTGAACCTCGGGCACCTGGTGGATGCGGAGAAGCAGAAGCGCGGGGAGGGTTTTGAGCTCAGAACCGACAGCTGGGGTGCGATACGGGCGCAAAAGGGGCTGTTCATCTCGGCGGACGGACAGGCGAAGGCGCAGGGCGACGTTCTGGCGATGGAGCAAGCGATCAGCCTGTTGAAAGGTGCGGTAAATCAGGTTGCAGAATGGGGGGGGCTTGCAAGGACCCACCAAAACTTCGCACCGGATGCACAACCCCTTCAGGCGCTTGTTTCAGGAGCCAGCGTACTCAAAGAACCGACTTTGTTAATGTCTGCGCCGAAAGGGATTGCCGCCGTCACACCGGAAACGGCAGTGGTGCATACAGGGAAAGGTTTGTACCTGCAAAGCCTGGGTGAAGTTAATCTCAACACGGCACAGCGCTATTCGGTCAATGCCAAACAGGCCATTTCGGTGATGGCACATCAGGAAGGCATTCGCCTGGTCTCTGCCAAAGGCCCGCTGGCGGTGGAATCCCACGCGGATACGCTGTCGCTCACATCAATGAAGGATGTCACGGTGCAGTCCACCCAGGGGCACCTGCAGCTGACGGCAAAGAATGGGATCACGCTTGCCTGCGGTGGCGCTTACATCAAGCTCACGCCACAGGGCGAAATCAACGTGCATGGTCCAGGCCTGTTAAGCCTCAAAGGGCAACATAAATTACAGGGCCCGGCGAGTGAGGATTATCCGTTGCCAGAATTGCCTTCGTCAGTATGCAAAGAGTGTCTGAAAAAGGCGCAGCGGCTGGCACAGGGCTTTGTGCCAAGGGAGGCATAAGTGAGCACGGCTCATATCACTGACTGGGTGAATCAGCTTCAGCAAACCTGCGCTGATATAAAAATGGCCCACCTTGATTTTATTCTCGACCAGTGTGGTATCGATTTTTCCGTCATCCCTGTACTGGGTGATTTTTCACCGCCTCTGGTATGGCGGTCTCTCTACCAGGGCTTGCCGGAAGATACCCTGCCTGAAGAGTCGCCGCTGTTAATCAGGATCTCTTTAAACGATCCTCAGCAGAAGCAGTGGTTTATTGAGCTGGCTCAGAAAGTACAAAAGACAGCCCCGCTGTTGGTGCTCTGTTCTCCCTGGCCTTTCACTACTCTGGCTGAATGGTTAACTGCCTGCACCGATGCGACACATGAGGGACGTGCAGGGCTGTTCAGATACTTTGATGCCCGTATTTTCCCTTATCTGTTTTCTCATATTCTGGAACCGGATCAGCAGGCCCAGCTGCAGCGTCCGGCACTGTTCTGGAGCTGGCTGGATCTCGACGAGAAGCCGGGATTGCTGATGGGGCAGGGAGCACAGCCCGCAATCAACGAGAAGTGTCAGAACATCGCTTTGCGCGATAGCCAGTTTGAAGCCCTGATGTGCATCTGCGACGTCAAGCTGATGCTTCGCCATCGGGATGTTCCCGATACTGGATTTGCCTCGCAGGATGAACGATTTACTGCCTGTTTCAACGGTATGCTCTCAGCCACCGCCAAAGGGATGATACTGGATAAAGAGCGCGAAGATTGGGTGATTGGGACCCTGACCGGACGGCCTTCAGCAGAAGTCTGAAAGTGGGATCATCAGGCTGCTCGCCTTCCGGAGGAGCAGCCAGAAAAGGAATGCAAAATGAAACTACGACATTACCTGGTGTTGTTGGGAGCTCTTCTTTTAATGGGCTGCATTCAGCCTTTGGCGACAGCGGGAACCATAGAAGCAGTCAACCACACCAAATGGGCAATCAACCATTTCAGCGTCGACGGTCAGTCGGGAATTGACATCATCGGGCCATACCAGGGCGGCGGGGGCGGCTGCTGCTATGGTGTGCCGGCGAAATGGCGACCGGGTATGACGGTGAGGGTGGATTGGGAAACGGGGGTGGGCGGATCAAAGGGTTTTCCAGGATTTGCAGATAGAGAGAAGTTCCAAAAATGGAAAAAAGAGATGCAGGCCCAGAATAAGCAGCACAGTATAATTGTACCGGTACCGGACTATACGGGGCAGGAAACCTGCGGGATCACGGTGCATTT
>NZ_JBCHVB010000012.1:0-34666 GCF_039023475.1 Erwinia psychrophila | reverse complement strand
AAACACGGCCATCCCTGCGCGCCCGGAGCCTGTCAGCGCCACGCCGGTACTGTACTCCTCCCATCCCCGGTATTCCTGCGAAGCCCTCAGTCCAGTAGCAGATAAATTTGGCCTGGAACGGTAAGCTCTCGCCGCCCATACCGTTACCTCCTCCGGCAAATCCTTAAGCGTCATATCGCCTTATCGGGTAAACTACGGGCAGTTAAATTTTTAAAGGCCATCCCATGTCCACCCAGCCCCATTCCCTGAAACCTTTTAACACCTTTAATCTGGATGCGAACGCTGCAAATATTGTGATTGCAGAAACGGCGGAAGAAATGACCGCTGCCTGGCAGAAAAGCCGTCAGGATCAGCAGCCCGTATTGCTGCTTGGTGAAGGCAGTAATGTGCTTTTTTTAGAAGATTACCAGGGCACGGCAATAATAAACCGGATTATGGGGATCGTTACCCGCGAGAGTGACGATAGCTGGCATCTTCATGTAGGGGCGGGAGAAAACTGGCATAAGCTAGTGCAGTTTACGCTGGCGAAGGGGCTGGGCGGCCTGGAAAATCTGGCCATGATACCCGGATGCGTAGGATCGTCACCTATCCAGAATATTGGCGCATATGGTGTGGAGCTGAAACAGGTTTGCGAATACGTTGATATTCTCGATCTCACATCGGGGAAAACGCAGCGTCTCTTTGCGGAAGCCTGCCAGTTTGGTTACCGTGACAGCGTTTTTAAGCATGCCTATCAGACGGGATATGCCATTATCGCGGTAGGTCTGGTATTAAGGAAAGCCTGGGTTCCGGTTATCACCTATGGCGATCTGGTCACGCTGGATGCCGAAACAGTAACACCCCAACAAATATTTGATGCTGTCTGCCATATGCGCAGCAGCAAGTTGCCCGATCCCAAAGTAGCAGGAAATGCCGGGAGTTTCTTTAAAAACCCGGTAGTTAGCGCACAACAGGCCGAGTTGCTGAAAACCGACTTCCCGGATGCGCCTCTTTATCCGCAGCGGGATGGGAACGTTAAACTTGCCGCGGGCTGGCTGATCGATCGCTGCGATCTGAAGGGGTATACGATTGGCGGAGCCGCAGTTCATCGTCAGCAGGCGCTGGTGCTGGTTAATCAGCAAGAAGCGACAGGTAGGGATATCGTGGCGCTGGCCCATGAAGTTCGCCAGCGTGTGGGAGCGAAGTTTAACGTGTGGCTTGAACCGGAGGTGCGCTTCATTGGCGCACTGGGAGAAAAGGATGCTGTCGGAGTCATCGCATGAAAGATAATACCGTCCCTTTAACACTCATCAATATACTGTCTGATGGTGAGTTTCATTCCGGCGAACATCTGGGTGAAAAGCTGGGCATGAGCCGTGCAGCTATTAATAAACATATTCATACTCTTAAAGACTGGGGGATTGATGTGTTTACCGTAACGGGGAAAGGATACAGCCTGCCGGCGCCAGTACAGTTACTTGATGAAGCGGTTATCTCTTCTCAGCTGGAGGAGGGACGTCTGGCGGTGATCCCTGTCATAGACTCAACGAATCAGTATCTGCTTGAGCAAATGGATTCATTACAAACAGGCGATGCCTGCGTGGCGGAATATCAGCAGGCGGGCAGGGGACGTCGTGGCCGGCAATGGTTCTCGCCTTTCGGTTCCAATCTCTATCTGTCGATGTACTGGAGGCTGGAACAAGGGCCTGTGGCAGCGATGGGGCTGAGTCTGGTTATTGGTATTGTCACCGCTGAGGTTCTGCAGGCGCTTGGTGCCAGTGACGTTCGCGTTAAATGGCCGAACGATCTCTATCTCAACGATCGAAAGCTGGCGGGTATTCTGGTCGAACTGACGGGTAAAACAGGCGATGCGGCGCAAATCGTCATCGGTACCGGGATTAACCTGGCAATGCGCTCGCCGGATACCACAATTGTTAACCAGGGCTGGATTAATCTTCAGGAAGCTGGCGTCACGATTGACAGAAACAGACTGGCTGCAAGCCTGGTAAATAAAATGAGAGATTCACTACAGCTTTTTGAACGGGAAGGGCTGGCTCCCTTTATCGATCGCTGGAGTAAACTGGACAATTTTATTAACAGGCCGGTTAAGTTACTTATTGGCGACAGAGAAATCCTGGGAATAGCCAGGGGAATCGATCAACAGGGTGGCCTGATACTGGAACAAAATGGGATAACAAAATCCTGGGTAGGCGGTGAAATTTCACTACGACCACAAAATTAATAAAGAGGGGGAAACCCCTCTTTATTACTTTCTGAGCCTGACTAAATCAACCGCGTGGTCAACGCTTTTGGTCATAATTAAGCTGGCTCGCTCACGGGTTGGTAGTATATTTTCTTTCAGATTCAATAAGTTAATCTCTTCCCATAGCTGCGAGGCAACGCTAACGGCTTCTTCTTCAGTAAGCTGTGCGTAATTGTGGAAATAAGAGTCCGGATCGGTAAAGGCACCCTGGCGGAATTTAAGGAAGCGGTTGATATACCAATGCTGTAAAAGATCTTCCGGAGCGTCCACATAGATAGAGAAATCGACGAAATCGGAAACAAATACGTGATGTGGATCGTGTGGGTAATCCATTCCGCTTTGTAAAACGTTCAGACCTTCCAGAATTAAAATATCAGGCTGCTGAACGACTTTATCCCCTTCGGGAATCACATCATAAATCAGATGCGAGTAAACCGGTGCCGTAACCTGTGAGGCGCCCGATTTGAGTTCAGAAACAAAATTAACCAGCCTGTGCATATCATAAGACTGGGGAAAGCCTTTTTTCTTCATCAGTCCGCGTTCTTTCAGCACCTCATTAGGATGCAAAAAGCCATCGGTAGTAATCAGTTCAACGCGGCGATGTTCGGGCCAGCGGCTTAATAGCGCCTGAAGCACGCGAGCAGTGGTACTTTTCCCAACGGCTACGCTGCCAGCGATGCTGATGATATAAGGAATCTTCTGTCCGTTGGTTCCCAGAAACTGTTCCAGCACCGCCTGCCGGCGTAAATTAGAACTGATATAAAAATTGAGCAGGCGGGAGAGCGGCAAATAGATCTCCGCCACTTCCTTCAGAGACAAATCTTCGTTTATCCCCTCCAACTGAGCAATTTCCTCTTCACTCAGGGTCATCGGTACCGAATCACGCAGCGTTGCCCATTGAGCACGGTCAAATTGCAGATAAGGTGTAGTCAACAATGATTCTTTTTTGTTCATATGCATGCTTCTGTCAGCAAGAATTTGCCTGTCGTGATGCTAAAACTCGCTTGAAAAGGCGCCTTATGGAGGCTTCTCATTCACGGACTAAGGGAAATTTCAGAAAACAATGGGCAGGAGGTTAACACCAGAGAGGCGGTAATCAGAAGGAAAAATACGCGCAGCGAGCGCAAACGTAACGGTATCCACAATTATTGAAGAAAACCCTGATAACCCTTTTTATGGGCTGAGCGGCGGCATGGCGCTGCCTGGCGGGTAATTTATTATAAAAGCATATAGGAGCGTAGCAGTGCAAAAGTCAGAAAGTTCCCCAGGAAAACCATTATTCCGATAGCGGTAAGTCGTATTCCCGGTTCGCTGATAAGGCGTTGGATAAAGCGGAGCCTGCTCCCGTACCGCAGAACATCGTCTGTATATGTGTAACCTCTTATAGATAAGCATAAGCGCCGCTCTCTATGACAGGGCCATCCTGTTTTCTTACAGGCCCAAATTTTTGTCCCTGCCAAACACTTCTTTAAAGCAGCTTTTTATAACCTGGTAACGATGCCCTCTTTGAACAGCCACTCACGTTGTTAGGGCTGCTATAGGAAGCAATGTCGCAACGTTGCCCTTAAAGCCGTAAAAGCTCTGCATAGTAGCCAGGCTCAAAGCGCTGACAGGCCCGTCAGGCGAAGGAAAAATGCTTTCAACCCAAAATGAGCGATAGTAAAGGCCATACCAAGGTAGAAGTCATGCTAGCAACAGGTGGTGAAAAAATCGCTAATTTGTCGTTTATTTATGCATATCTGGCGGGGTAACAGGATAAATTGCGAGGAATTGCACAAATAGTAAGCGTTAGAATAATTATCGCGATTTTTTTGTTGCATACCTCGGCCAGTCTACCTAGAATGCGCGTCACTTGATGCCGGCTTAGCTCAGTTGGTAGAGCAACTGACTTGTAATCAGTAGGTCACCAGTTCGATTCCGGTAGCCGGCACCATCAAGTAACGCAGTACAAGTAGTAAGGTGGGATTCCCGAGCGGCCAAAGGGAGCAGACTGTAAATCTGCCGTCATCGACTTCGAAGGTTCGAATCCTTCTCCCACCACCATTTCGGCCTTGCGGTTTGAGGTTGCAAATGCAGATTTCAGACTGAGCACAAGCGCAGTCAGAGTCATCAAGCGTTAGCGGGTTGGCTCGAATGGCAAGAGGGCATCTTCTTGTTGTTCAAAAGCTACAGACAGAACAGGTAGCCGAGTTCCAGGATGCGGGCATCGTATAATGGCTATTACCTCAGCCTTCCAAGCTGATGATGCGGGTTCGATTCCCGCTGCCCGCTCCAAGCCGTGCTGATATGGCTCAGTTGGTAGAGCGCACCCTTGGTAAGGGTGAGGTCCCCAGTTCGACTCTGGGTATCAGCACCACTTCTAAATCTCCCTCCCTGATTCTTCTCTGTACGTTAAAATTCAACAGTTCAGGCACTGCCTGGTTGATGTGGTGATATCACCGATTTATCCGTGTCTTAGAGGGACAAGCGATGTCTAAAGAAAAATTTGAACGTTCCAAACCGCACGTCAACGTTGGTACTATCGGCCACGTTGACCACGGTAAAACTACCCTGACTGCTGCTATCACTTCCGTTCTGGCTAAAACCTACGGTGGTTCTGCACGCGCGTTCGATCAGATCGATAACGCGCCTGAAGAAAAAGCTCGTGGTATCACCATCAACACCTCTCACGTTGAATACGACACCCCGACTCGCCACTACGCGCACGTTGACTGCCCTGGCCACGCCGACTATGTGAAAAACATGATCACCGGTGCTGCTCAGATGGACGGCGCTATCCTGGTTGTTGCTGCGACTGACGGCCCAATGCCTCAGACCCGTGAGCACATCCTGCTGGGCCGCCAGGTTGGCGTTCCTTACATCATCGTGTTCCTGAACAAGTGCGACATGGTTGATGATGAAGAGCTGCTGGAGCTGGTTGAGATGGAAGTGCGTGACCTGCTGTCACAGTACGACTTCCCGGGCGACGACACCCCAATCGTTCACGGTTCTGCTCTGAAAGCGCTGGAAGGCGACGCAGAGTGGGAAGCGAAAATCATCGAACTGGCTGGTCACCTGGATAACTACATCCCTGAACCAGAGCGTGCGATTGATAAGCCGTTCCTGCTGCCAATCGAAGATGTGTTCTCCATCTCCGGTCGTGGTACCGTTGTTACCGGTCGTGTTGAGCGCGGTATCATCAAAGTAGGTGAAGAAGTTGAAATCGTTGGTATCAAAGATACGGCGAAATCCGTTTGTACCGGCGTTGAAATGTTCCGCAAACTGCTGGACGAAGGTCGTGCAGGCGAGAACTGCGGCGTTCTGCTGCGTGGTATCAAGCGTGAAGAGATCCAGCGTGGCCAGGTACTGGCTAAGCCGGGCTCAATCAAACCACACACCCAGTTCGAATCTGAAGTTTACATCCTGTCCAAGGATGAAGGCGGCCGCCATACTCCGTTCTTCAAAGGCTACCGTCCACAGTTCTACTTCCGTACTACTGACGTGACCGGTACCATCGAACTGCCAGAAGGCGTTGAGATGGTAATGCCAGGCGACAACATCAAAATGGTTGTTACCCTGATCCACCCAATCGCAATGGATGACGGCCTGCGTTTCGCCATCCGTGAAGGTGGTCGTACCGTTGGTGCGGGCGTTGTTGCTAAAGTTATCGCTTAATCGCTGATAATATTTGACGCAACGTACTCGAAGAGGGCATCATTTGATGCCCTTTTTGCACGCTGTAACATAGAACCTGGCTCATCAGTGATTTTCAACCATAATCATTGCTGAGGCAGGCTCTGTAGCACGGCGTTATATACCGAGTTTCGCCTGACAGCATCATTCGGTTCGGTTGCCTCGTTTTACGGGGCAAAATAGTTTCTGATTTATTGTGGCAGGTTGGTTTATGAGTGCTAATACCGAAGCTCAAGGGAGCGGGCGCGGCCTGGAAGCGATAAAGTGGTTAGTGGTGGCGTTGCTGCTTATCGTGGCTATCGTCGGTAACTACTATTATCGTGAGATCACATTGCCGCTGCGTGCGCTGGCCGTTGTTATCCTGATTGCTGTAGCTGGCGGCATTGCGCTGCTGACGACGAAAGGTAAGGCAACGCTGGCTTTTGCCCGTGAAGCGCGTACCGAAGTCCGCAAGGTTATCTGGCCGACCCGTCAGGAAACGTTGCACACCACGTTAATCGTTGCCGCGGTAACTGCCGTGATGTCACTGATTTTGTGGGGGCTGGATGGTATTCTGGTCCGTCTGGTATCGTTTATCACTGGCCTGAGGTTCTGAGATGTCTGAAGCTCCAAAAAAGCGCTGGTACGTCGTTCAGGCGTTTTCCGGTTTTGAAGGCCGCGTAGCCCAATCGCTGCGTGAGCATATCAAGTTACATAACATGGAAGAACTGTTTGGCGACGTTATGGTTCCAACCGAAGAAGTGGTTGAGATCCGCGGCGGTCAGCGCCGTAAAAGCGAGCGCAAGTTCTTCCCCGGCTATGTGCTGGTCCAAATGGTCATGAATGATGCAAGCTGGCACTTGGTGCGCAGCGTACCGCGCGTCATGGGATTCATTGGCGGCACGTCCGATCGTCCGGCACCTATTAGCGATAAAGAAGTCGACGCGATCATGAATCGCCTGCAGTCTGCTGGCGATAAGCCACGTCCGAAAACCCTGTTTGAGCCAGGTGAGATGGTCCGCGTTAACGACGGTCCGTTCGCTGACTTCAACGGCGTTGTGGAAGAAGTGGATTATGAAAAAAGCCGCCTGAAAGTTTCCGTCTCTATCTTCGGCCGCGCAACGCCGGTTGAGCTGGACTTTGGGCAGGTTGAAAAAGGCTGATAGTGAAGGTGACTCTGGATTCGCTGCATGAGTTCGCTCTGCATAAAAAGTAATCCATGAGCCTGATTATTGGTTGCGAGAGGCGCGAAATTGCAATACAATTTCGCGCCTTTTGTTTTTATGCGCTCGGTGAGCGCGTGAAATATTAATCACGGGGAGCTCTTCTGGAGCGTCTGAACCCAATAGAGGAATTATCATGGCTAAGAAAGTACAAGCCTACGTCAAGCTGCAGGTTGCAGCTGGTATGGCAAACCCGAGTCCACCAGTTGGTCCGGCTCTGGGTCAGCAGGGCGTTAACATCATGGAATTCTGTAAAGCGTTTAACGCCAAAACAGAATCCCTGGAAAAAGGCCTGCCTACGCCGGTTGTTATTACCGTTTATTCTGACCGTTCTTTCACCTTCGTTACCAAAACGCCTCCAGCAGCAGTTCTGCTGAAGAAAGCGGCTGGTATCAAGTCTGGTTCCGGCAAGCCGAACAAAGACAAAGTAGGTAAAGTATCTGTTGCTCAGATTCGTGAAATCGCAGAAACCAAAGCTGCGGACATGACTGGTGCTGACATTGAAGCGATGACTCGCTCAATCGAAGGTACTGCTCGTTCCATGGGCCTGGTAGTAGAGGATTAAGAAATGGCTAAGCTGACCAAGCGCATGCGCGTGATCCGTGACAAAGTTGATTCAACTAAACAGTATGACATCAACGAAGCTGTTGCTCTGCTGAAGGAACTGGCGACGGCTAAGTTCGTAGAAAGCGTTGACGTAGCTGTGAACCTGGGCATCGATGCCCGTAAATCTGACCAGAACGTGCGTGGTGCAACTGTACTGCCACACGGTACTGGCCGTTCCGTTCGCGTAGCCGTATTTACCCAGGGCGCAAACGCTGAAGCTGCTAAAGCAGCCGGCGCTGAACTGGTAGGTATGGAAGATCTGGCTGACCAGATCAAAAAAGGCGAAATGAACTTCGACGTTGTTATCGCATCTCCAGATGCAATGCGCGTTGTAGGCCAGCTGGGCCAGGTTCTGGGCCCACGCGGTCTGATGCCAAACCCGAAAGTGGGTACCGTAACGCCAAACGTTGCTGAAGCAGTGAAAAATGCTAAAGCGGGTCAGGTTCGTTACCGCAATGACAAAAACGGCATCATCCATACCACTATCGGTAAGGTTGATTTCGATACAGATAAACTGAAAGAAAACCTCGAGTCCCTGCTGGTTGCGCTGAAAAAAGCGAAACCTTCTCAGGCGAAAGGCGTTTTCATCAAGAAAGTTAGCCTCTCCACCACTATGGGTGCAGGCGTTGCTGTTGATCAGGCTGGCCTGAACGCAACTGCTAACTAATCTGCTTTACGCGGGCGAAAGTTTCGACTAGAATCTTACGCCCGTTGTTCTGTTAATATACAGAACCAGAATTCAAGTCAGTTGAACCAGTGTCGCATTGGTTTGAATGACGCAAAGTTATATTCAAGGCATTCGCGCTGATACAAGGCGGCAAAGGAGCGAATCGTCAGGAGCATAGCTCGCTATGTGACTGATGTGAGCGAAAGCAGCCAACGCAGTAGCGGTGTGGATGACGCAGAATAGAACGAATTTTCGGTTGGAGCCTGGCCTTATCCAGGCCTCCGTCCAAGACCGCAGGTGTCTCGTAAGAGGCTTAATCCCCTGCGTAGACGGTGACAGAACCTGAAGAATATTTTTATAGTCTTTGCTGGATTCTGCTCACCGTGTTTAAGCGCCTGGCTTCGGTCAGGTGAAGTGAGTTCCGGAGAAATTCATCTCCGGCAAAATCCAGGAGCACAAGCTAATGGCCTTAAATCTTCAAGACAAACAAGCGATTGTTGCTGAAGTCAGCGAAGTAGCCAAAGGCGCGCTGTCTGCGGTAGTTGCGGATTCTCGTGGCGTACCAGTAGGCAAAATGACTGAACTGCGTAAAGCAGGTCGTGAAGCTGGCGTTTACATGCGTGTTGTTCGTAACACCCTGCTGCGCCGCGTCGTTGAAGGAACTCAGTTTGAGGTCCTGAAAGACACGTTCGTCGGTCCGACCTTGATTGCATACTCTATGGAACACCCGGGCGCTGCTGCTCGTCTGTTCAAAGAGTTCGCGAAAGCGAATGCAAAATTTGAGGTCAAAGCTGCGGCCTTTGAAGGCGAGTTAATCAGTGCGGCTCAGATCGACCGCCTGGCAACTCTGCCTACTTACGATGAAGCAATCGCACGCCTGATGGCAACCATGAAAGAAGCCGCTGCCGGCAAACTGGTTCGCACTCTGGCTGCAGTCCGCGATCAGAAAGAAGCTGAAGCTGCTTAAGCTTAAGCCTTTCTTTTCCGACACTTGCTTACGTAACCTTTATCTACACTGAATTCAGGAACATTTTAAATGTCTATCACTAAAGAACAAATCATCGAAGGCGTTGCCGCCCTGTCTGTAATGGAAATCGTTGAACTGATCTCCGCTATGGAAGAAAAATTCGGCGTTTCAGCTGCTGCTGCTGTTGCAGGTCCTGCTGCTGCTGCTGAAGCTGTAGAAGAAAAAACCGAATTTGACGTTGTACTGAAAGCTATCGGCGCGAACAAAGTTGCCGTGATCAAAGCAGTACGTGGCGCAACTGGTCTGGGCCTGAAAGAAGCTAAAGACCTGGTTGAGTCTGCACCTGCTGCCCTGAAAGAAGGCATCAGCAAAGACGACGCAGAAGCACTGAAGAAAGCACTGGAAGAAGCTGGCGCAGAAGTTGAAGTTAAATAAGCCTACCTTTCAGGTTGCAGCCTGATTTCTGAGGCTGATGGCTGGTGACTTTTTGGTCACCAGCCTTTTTGCGCTCTATAGCGTCAATGACGTTTCACACTATTTAGTCATTGATTTGCTTAATATCTTTCTCTATCGACGACTTAATATATTGCTCTTCTGTTGAGGTTCCCTGCCTGACTGCGGCAACGAAATGATTTAAGAGTGATAGAAAGAGGTATTACGGAAGGGGAGTCTTCTTTCCGCGTCACAAAATAGTGTTGCATGAACTGTCCCCTCTGGACGGACAGCGAGGTTCTACTTTTCAGCGAGCTGAGGAACCCTATGGTTTACTCCTATACCGAGAAAAAACGCATTCGTAAGGATTTTGGAAAACGTCCACAAGTTCTGGACATTCCTTATCTCCTTTCTATCCAGCTTGACTCGTTCCAGAAGTTCATCGAGCAAGATCCGGAAGGTCAATATGGTCTGGAAGCGGCATTCCGTTCCGTGTTCCCTATCCAAAGCTATAGCGGTAACTCTGAGCTGCAGTACGTCAGCTACCGTTTAGGCGAACCTGTATTTGATGTGAAAGAGTGTCAGATTCGTGGCATCACGTACTCTGCACCCCTGCGCGTAAAACTGCGCCTGGTGATCTACGAGCGCGAAGCGCCGGAAGGCACCGTTAAGGACATCAAAGAACAAGAAGTTTACATGGGCGAAATTCCGCTCATGACCGATAACGGTACCTTTGTCATCAACGGTACGGAAAGGGTTATCGTTTCTCAGCTGCATCGTAGTCCTGGTGTCTTCTTCGACAGCGATAAGGGTAAGACCCACTCCTCGGGTAAAGTGCTGTATAACGCACGTATCATCCCTTACCGTGGTTCCTGGCTGGACTTTGAGTTCGACCCGAAAGACAACCTGTTCGTTCGTATCGACCGTCGCCGTAAGCTGCCTGCAACCATCATCCTGCGCGCGCTGAGCTACACCACTGAGCAGATCCTTGACCTGTTCTTCGACAAAGTGGTTTATGACATTCGCGATAACAAGCTGCAGATGGAACTGGTTCCTGAGCGCCTGCGCGGTGAGACAGCCTCTTTCGATATCGAATCCAACGGTACTGTATACGTTGAGAAAGGTCGTCGTATTACGGCACGTCATATTCGTCAGCTGGAAAAAGATGGCGTAGAGCACATCGAAGTTCCGGTTGAATACATCGCAGGTAAAGTCGTCGCTAAAGATTACATCGACGAAAGTACCGGCGAACTGATCGTTGCAGCTAACATGGAGCTGTCGCTGGATCTGCTGGCTAAACTGAGCCAGTCCGGCCACAAGCGCATCGAAACGCTGTTTACTAACGATCTGGATCACGGCCCGTACATTTCAGAGACCGTTCGCGTCGACCCGACCAACGATCGCCTGAGCGCGCTGGTTGAGATCTATCGCATGATGCGTCCTGGTGAGCCACCAACGCGCGAAGCGGCTGAAAACCTGTTCGAGAACCTGTTCTTCTCCGAAGACCGCTACGATCTCTCTGCGGTTGGTCGTATGAAGTTCAACCGTTCTCTGCTGCGTGACGAGATCGAAGGTTCCGGTATCCTCAGCAAAGACGACATCATTGAAGTGATGCGTAAACTGATTGGTATCCGTAACGGTATTGGTGAAGTGGATGATATCGACCACCTCGGCAACCGTCGTATCCGTTCCGTTGGCGAAATGGCTGAAAACCAGTTCCGTGTAGGTCTGGTCCGCGTTGAGCGTGCGGTGAAAGAGCGTCTTTCCCTGGGCGATCTCGATACCCTGATGCCTCAGGATATGATCAACGCCAAGCCAATTTCTGCCGCAGTGAAAGAGTTCTTTGGTTCCAGCCAGCTGTCTCAGTTTATGGACCAGAACAACCCGCTGTCTGAGATTACGCACAAGCGTCGTATCTCTGCACTCGGCCCGGGCGGTCTGACGCGTGAGCGTGCAGGCTTTGAAGTTCGAGACGTTCACCCGACGCACTACGGTCGCGTGTGCCCAATCGAAACGCCTGAAGGTCCAAACATCGGTCTGATTAACTCCCTGTCTGTGTATGCGCAGACTAACGAGTACGGTTTCCTGGAAACCCCATACCGTCGCGTTCGCGAAGGCGTGGTGACCGACGAAATTCATTACCTCTCTGCTATTGAAGAGGGTAACTACGTTATCGCTCAGGCGAACACCAACCTCGACGACGAAGGTCACTTCGTAGACGATCTGGTGACCTGCCGTAGCAAAGGCGAATCGAGCCTCTTCAGCCGCGATCAGGTTGACTACATGGACGTTTCCACCCAGCAGGTGGTTTCCGTCGGTGCGTCACTGATCCCGTTCCTGGAGCACGATGACGCCAACCGCGCATTGATGGGTGCAAACATGCAACGTCAGGCGGTTCCAACTCTGCGTGCTGATAAGCCGCTGGTTGGTACCGGTATGGAACGCGCGGTAGCGGTAGACTCCGGTGTTACAGCCGTAGCCAAGCGTGGTGGTACCGTTCAGTACGTTGATGCATCCCGTATCGTTATCAAAGTTAACGAAGACGAAATGTATCCGGGCGAAGCGGGTATTGATATTTACAACCTGACCAAATACACCCGTTCTAACCAGAACACCTGCATCAACCAGATGCCGTGTGTCAACCTGGGCGAACCTATTGAACGTGGTGACGTGCTGGCTGATGGTCCTTCAACGGATCTGGGCGAACTGGCACTGGGTCAGAACATGCGCATCGCGTTCATGCCGTGGAACGGCTACAACTTCGAAGACTCCATCCTGGTCTCCGAGCGCGTGGTACAGGAAGATCGCTTCACGACTATCCACATTCAGGAACTGGCGTGCGTGTCTCGTGACACCAAGCTGGGGCCGGAAGAGATCACTGCCGACATCCCTAACGTGGGTGAAGCGGCGCTCTCCAAGCTGGATGAATCCGGTATCGTTTATATCGGTGCTGAAGTGACCGGTGGCGACATTCTGGTCGGTAAAGTGACGCCTAAAGGTGAAACTCAGCTGACGCCAGAAGAGAAACTGCTGCGTGCTATCTTCGGTGAGAAAGCGTCTGACGTTAAAGACTCTTCTCTGCGTGTACCGAACGGCGTCTCTGGTACCGTTATCGACGTGCAGGTCTTCACCCGCGATGGCGTGGAAAAAGACAAGCGCGCGCTGGAAATCGAAGAAATGCAGCTGAAGCAGGCGAAGAAAGACCTGTCTGAAGAACTGCAAATCCTCGAAGCCGGCCTGTTCAGCCGTATCAACTACCTGCTGGTATCCGGCGGCGTTGAAGCGGAAAAACTGGACAAGCTGCCACGCGAGCGCTGGCTGGAACTGGGCCTGACCGACGAAGATAAGCAAAACCAGCTGGAGCAGCTGGCGGAGCAGTACGACGAGCTGAAGCACGAGTTTGAGAAAAAACTTGATGCGAAACGCCGCAAAATCACTCAGGGCGATGACCTGGCACCGGGCGTGCTGAAAATCGTTAAAGTGTATCTGGCCGTTAAGCGTCAGATTCAGTCTGGTGACAAAATGGCTGGCCGTCACGGGAACAAAGGTGTTATCTCCAAGATCAACCCGATCGAAGATATGCCTTACGACGAGAACGGTACGCCGGTCGATATCGTACTGAACCCGCTGGGCGTACCTTCACGTATGAACATCGGTCAGGTTCTTGAAACACACCTGGGTATGGCTGCGAAAGGTATCGGCGAGAAAATCAACGCCATGCTGAAAAAGCAGGAAGACGTCGCCAAACTGCGTGAGTTTATCCAGCGCGCATACGATCTGGGCACCGATGTGCGTCAGAAAGTTGACCTGGCAACCTTTACCGATGACGAAGTGCTGCGTCTGGCAGAGAACCTGAAAAAAGGGATGCCAATCGCTACGCCAGTGTTTGACGGCGCGAAAGAGAGCGAGATCAAAGAGCTGTTACAGCTTGGCGGCCTGCCTTCTTCCGGTCAGATCACGCTGTTCGATGGCCGTACCGGCGAACAGTTTGAGCGTCAGGTTACCGTTGGCTACATGTACATGCTGAAACTTAACCACCTGGTTGATGACAAGATGCATGCGCGTTCCACCGGTTCCTACAGCCTCGTTACTCAGCAGCCGCTGGGTGGTAAGGCGCAGTTCGGCGGACAGCGCTTCGGTGAGATGGAAGTGTGGGCACTGGAAGCATACGGTGCCGCTTATACCCTGCAGGAAATGCTGACCGTGAAGTCTGATGACGTTAATGGCCGTACCAAGATGTATAAAAACATCGTTGACGGTAACCATCAGATGGAGCCGGGCATGCCGGAATCCTTCAACGTACTGTTGAAAGAGATCCGCTCGCTGGGTATCAACATCGAACTGGAAGACGAGTAACACCTCAGCAGATTTCGAGTTGCGGCAAGCCGGCAACTGAGCGAATCCCCGGTCACTTACCTCAGGCAGGTGACCGGGTGAGGGAAGGCAGCTAACAGAGTTGCAGCTTGAAAGATGTTCGAGGAAGCCTCGAATTCGTACTGGTTACAGGATGGCCCGGGTCACTCCGGGCTGACCTGAGAAGTCTCACTCCGACGGGAGCTAATCCGTGAAAGACTTACTTAAGTTTCTGAAAGCGCAAACTAAGACCGAAGAGTTTGATGCGATCAAAATTGCGCTGGCCTCGCCAGACATGATCCGTTCCTGGTCTTTCGGTGAAGTTAAAAAGCCGGAAACCATCAACTACCGTACGTTCAAACCTGAACGTGACGGGCTTTTCTGTGCGCGTATTTTCGGGCCGGTAAAAGATTACGAATGCCTGTGCGGTAAGTACAAGCGTTTAAAACATCGCGGTGTGATCTGTGAGAAGTGTGGCGTTGAAGTTACACAGACCAAAGTTCGCCGTGAGCGTATGGGCCACATTGAACTGGCTTCACCTACTGCGCACATCTGGTTCCTGAAATCGCTGCCATCACGCATCGGTTTGCTGCTGGATATGCCACTGCGTGATATCGAACGCGTGCTGTACTTCGAATCCTATGTGGTTGTTGAAGGTGGCATGACCAACCTTGAGCGCCGTCAGATCCTGACCGAAGAGCAGTATCTGGACGCGCTGGAAGAGTTTGGTGACGAGTTCGACGCCAAAATGGGTGCGGAAGCGGTTCAGGCCCTGTTGAAAAACATGGATCTGGAGCAGGAGTGCGAACAGCTGCGTGAAGAGCTGAACGAAACCAACTCCGAAACCAAGCGTAAAAAGCTGACCAAGCGTATCAAGCTGCTGGAAGCGTTCGTACAGTCTGGCAACAAGCCAGAGTGGATGATCCTGACCGTGCTGCCTGTGCTGCCACCGGATCTGCGTCCGCTGGTGCCGCTGGACGGCGGTCGTTTCGCAACGTCGGATCTGAACGATTTGTACCGTCGCGTGATCAACCGTAACAACCGTCTGAAGCGCCTGCTGGATCTGGCTGCCCCTGACATCATCGTACGTAACGAAAAACGTATGCTGCAGGAAGCGGTCGATGCGCTGCTGGATAACGGCCGTCGTGGTCGTGCCATCACCGGTTCGAACAAACGTCCTCTGAAATCTTTGGCCGATATGATCAAAGGTAAGCAGGGTCGTTTCCGTCAGAACCTGCTGGGTAAACGCGTTGACTACTCCGGTCGTTCCGTTATCACCGTTGGTCCATACCTGCGTCTGCACCAGTGTGGTCTGCCGAAGAAAATGGCACTCGAGCTGTTCAAACCGTTCATCTACGGCAAGCTGGAACTGCGTGGTCTTGCTACCACCATTAAAGCCGCCAAGAAAATGGTTGAGCGCGAAGAAGCTGTCGTCTGGGATATCCTGGATGAAGTGATCCGCGAACACCCGGTCCTGCTGAACCGTGCACCAACCCTGCACCGTCTCGGTATCCAGGCGTTTGAACCTGTTCTGATCGAAGGTAAAGCGATCCAGCTGCACCCGCTGGTTTGTGCGGCCTATAACGCCGACTTCGATGGTGACCAGATGGCTGTTCACGTACCGCTGACGCTGGAAGCCCAGCTGGAAGCGCGTGCGCTGATGATGTCGACCAACAACATCCTGTCACCAGCGAACGGTGAGCCAATCATCGTTCCTTCTCAGGACGTTGTACTGGGTCTGTATTACATGACCCGCGACTGTGTTAACGCCAAGGGCGAAGGCATGGTGCTGACTGGCCCGAAAGAAGCGGAGCGTATTTATCGCGCCGGCCTGGCCTCTCTGCACGCTCGTGTGAAAGTACGTATCACCGAACACGAAAAGAACGAGCAGGATGAGTGGGTTGCTAAAACCAGCATCATCGACACGACCGTTGGTCGCGCCATCCTGTGGATGATCGTGCCGAAAGGTCTGCCTTTCTCCATCGTCAACCAGGCGCTGGGCAAGAAAGCTATCTCCAAGATGCTGAACACCTGTTACCGCATCCTGGGCCTGAAGCCGACCGTTATCTTTGCTGACCAGACCATGTACACCGGTTTCGCCTATGCGGCGCGCTCTGGTGCCTCTGTCGGTATCGACGACATGGTTATCCCGGCCAAGAAAGTGGAAATCATCACCGAAGCGGAAGCGGAAGTGGCTGAGATTCAGGAGCAGTTCCAGTCTGGTCTGGTGACCGCTGGCGAACGCTATAACAAAGTGATCGATATCTGGGCTGCGGCCAACGAACGCGTTGCTAAAGCGATGATGGAAAACCTCTCTACCGAAGTCGTGATCAACCGCGATGGCGAGGAAGAGCGTCAGGTTTCCTTCAACAGCATCTTTATGATGGCTGACTCCGGTGCGCGTGGTTCTGCTGCACAGATTCGTCAGCTGGCCGGTATGCGTGGCCTGATGGCGAAACCAGATGGCTCCATCATCGAGACGCCAATTACCGCAAACTTCCGTGAAGGTCTGAACGTACTCCAGTACTTCATCTCCACGCACGGTGCGCGTAAAGGTCTTGCGGATACCGCACTGAAAACGGCGAACTCCGGTTACCTGACCCGTCGTCTGGTTGACGTGGCACAGGATCTGGTCGTGACCGAAGACGATTGTGGTACCCACGAAGGTATCATGATGACGCCGGTTATCGAGGGTGGCGATGTTAAAGAGCCACTGCGCGAACGTGTTCTGGGTCGTGTGACCGCAGAAGACGTGCTGAAGCCGGGTACTGCCGACATTCTGCTGCCACGCAACACCCTGCTGCACGAACAGCAGTGTGACCTGTTGGAAGAGCACTCTGTTGACAGCCTGAAAGTCCGCTCCGTCGTAAGTTGCGAAACTGACTTCGGCGTGTGCGCCCACTGTTATGGACGCGATCTGGCTCGTGGTCACATCATCAACAAAGGTGAGGCCATCGGCGTTATCGCAGCACAGTCCATCGGTGAGCCGGGTACACAGCTGACGATGCGTACGTTCCACATCGGTGGTGCGGCATCTCGTGCGGCTGCTGAATCCAGCATCCAGGTGAAGAACAAGGGTACGCTGAAGCTGATCAACGCCAAGTCGGTTACCAACTCCGCTGGCAAGCTGGTCGTTACTTCACGTAACACCGAGCTGAAAATGATCGACGAATTTGGTCGTACCAAAGAGAGCTATAAAGTTCCTTACGGTTCTACCATGGCGAAAGGCGACGGCGAGCAGGTTGCAGCGGGCGAAACCGTAGCAAACTGGGATCCGCACACCATGCCGGTTATCACCGAAGTGAGCGGCTTTATTCGCTTCACTGACATGATTGATGGCCAGACCATTACCCGCCAGACGGATGACCTGACCGGTCTCTCTTCTCTGGTGATCCTGGACAGTGCTGAACGTACTGCTGGTGGTAAAGATCTGCGTCCGGCGCTGAAAATTGTTGATGCCAACGGCAATGACGTAATGATCCCAGGCTCCGATATGCCTGCTCAGTACTTCCTGCCAGGTAAAGCGATTGTGCAGCTGGAAGATGGCGTGAAGATCAGTTCAGGTGACACCCTGGCGCGTGTTCCTCAGGAATCAGGCGGTACCAAGGACATCACCGGTGGTCTGCCACGCGTTGCTGACCTGTTCGAAGCCCGTCGTCCGAAAGAGCCGGCAATCCTGGCTGAAATCAGCGGCATCATCTCCTTCGGTAAAGAGACCAAAGGGAAACGTCGTCTGGTTATCAGCCCGATTGATGGCAGCGATCATTACGAAGAGATGATTCCGAAATGGCGTCAGCTGAACGTGTTCGAAGGTGAGCGTGTTGAGCGTGGTGACGTGGTTTCCGATGGCCCAGAGTCTCCACATGACATTCTGCGTCTGCGTGGCGTGCATGCGGTGACCCGTTACATCACTAACGAAGTGCAGGAAGTTTACCGCCTGCAGGGCGTTAAGATTAACGATAAGCACATCGAAGTCATCGTTCGTCAGATGCTGCGTAAAGCAACCATCGCCAGCGCAGGAAGCACTGACTTCCTGGACGGCGAGCAGGTTGAAGTGTCACGCGTTAAGATTTCTAACCGTGAATTGGAAGCCAACGGCAAAATCGCAGCGACCTATATGCGCGATCTGCTGGGTATCACCAAAGCGTCACTGGCGACCGAATCCTTCATCTCTGCGGCTTCGTTCCAGGAAACGACGCGCGTACTGACCGAAGCAGCCGTTGCGGGCAAACGCGACGAACTGCGCGGCCTGAAAGAGAACGTCATCGTGGGCCGTCTGATCCCAGCCGGTACCGGTTACGCTTATCACCAGGATCGTATGCGCCGCAAGGCCGCAGGCGAAGCGCCGGTTGTGCCTCAGGTTACGGCTGACGAAGCGTCTGCCAGCCTGGCGGAACTGCTGAACGCAGGTCTGGGCGGTAACGACGATTAATCGTTGCTGACTTAGCCTTAAAAACCGCTCTCCGGAGCGGTTTTTTTATGCCTGCAATACAGGGCGCCGTGGGAAATTTCAGATATTAAGGTGAGAAGTGGTTCTCTGCTAACGAAATGCCTATATTTTGCTAGCAATTAAACATTAAGGAGAGAGAAATGCATTTCAACCGTAAAACGCTTCTGGCCACGCTGGTACTGGCTTCCTTCACGACAGGCGCCGCTGCGGCTGCCGATGTAAAAAATCCATTAAGCGTGCATGTGCTTAACCTGCAAACCGGCGTACCGACGGCGGGTGTTGCGGTCGATCTTGAGCAGTATAAAGATCAGAAATGGGTCAAGCTTGCGTCAGGGACCACGGACAGCAACGGCCGCATCACCGCCCTGTTCCCGTCGGGAAAAACAATGAGCGCCGGAGATTATAAAGTGGTTTTCAAAACCGGCGATTATTACAAGAGCGTAAAACAGCCGAGCTTCTTCCCGGAAATTCCGGTGATTTTCCATGCTGAGAACAACGGCGGGCATTACCATATTCCCCTGTTGCTGAGCCAGTACGGTTATTCGACCTATCGCGGCAATTAATTTCATTCGCCATTGCGGTCCTGCCAAAGCGAACAAAGCTCCGATGGCTGGTACGGTTAAAGACGTGGTGTGGAACTGCCGTGGGTTGAAGCGCGGTCGCGGCCTCACGCAGCGAAATAAAGAAGGCAGGGTCAGCACGAAGGAAAGTAAGCTGACCCTGGTTAACGTGCGGATGACCGTCAACGAAGCCACTATAGCCCGGCTGCCCGCTGGTGCCAGCGGTATCAGGTGTATTTGCGAAGCGGCTTCATATCATTCTGCACCGCTTCACTCCGTATCAAACTTACTGCAAGGTCCGTCCCAGATAGCGATCCCAGTCTTTCCATACCGGCTGCATACCCGCCTGAATCAATGCTTCGGCAACCTGTTGAGGGTGGCGATTATCATGAGGGGAAAACTGCTCAAGCTCTGACTGCGCTTCTGCATATCCGCCAGGCTGTGTTTTTGAGAAGGCGCTGATAGTGTTGATCGCCAGTGGCACTACCTTGTCGCGGAACTGCGGGGACTCTCTCGTTGAAAGCGACTGTTCCACTTCTGGCGCAAATAACCGGAAAGCGCAGATGACCTGCACCAGCTGAGCCTCATCCATTACTGAAACGGGTTCAATACCGCCGGCACAGGGACGCAGCCGGGGAAAGGCGACCGAGTAACGGCTCTGCCAGTAAGTTTTTTGCAACCACAGCAGGTGCTCCGCCATCATAAAGCAGTCGGTTCGCCAGTTGTCCGACAACCCAGTCAGCGTACCCAGGCCGATCTTATCGATCCCCGCCCGTCCGAGCCGATCTGGCGTTTCCAGACGAAAATAAAAGTCCTGCTTGTTCCCTTTCAAATGATGCCGTGCATAAACCGCAGGATGATAGGTTTCCTGATACACCAGCACGCCATCCAGCCCCAGCGTCTTCAGTTCGGCATACTGCTCCTCAGCCAGTGGCTGCACTTCCATCATCAGCGAGCTGAAACGCTGCCGGATAGCGGGCAGGTGCTGGCGAAAATAGTCCATCCCGACTTTGGTCTGATGTTCGCCGGTGACCAGCAGCAGCTGATCGAAGCCCATTCCCCTGATCGCGTCGCATTCACGGGCGATTTCCCCCGCGTCCAGCGTCTTACGTTTGATGCGGTTACTCATGGAAAATCCGCAATAGGTGCAGTCATTGGCGCAAAGATTGGAGAGGTAGAGAGGAACAAACAGATTGACCGCATAGCCGAAACGCTGGCGGGTCAGGCGCTGTGCCTTTTGCGCCAGCGGCTCAAGGTAAGCGGCGGCGGCAGGCGAAAGCAGCGCCATCAGCTCTTCACGTCCTACCAGAGGGGCATTCAGCGCCCGTTCCACATCGGCTGGCCGTTTGCTGTTTATCCGCAGGCGGATGTCATCCCAGTCCAGCTTCTCCCACTGGTCAGCAAAACATTTCATAATGCTGTCCCATCCTGTAAAAATCCCGTCAGCGGGCTGGTGGCCCGTGCCTGCGCGCTAAGACCACTGAGACCACTCTCACGTGCCAGCGAGCCCGCCTCAACGGCCAGCCTGAAGGCGCGCGCCATCATCACCGGGTTGGGTGAAGAAGCGATAGCCGTATTCACCAGTACCGCGTCCGCCCCCATTTCGAGCGCCTCGCTGGCATGACTTGGCGCGCCGATGCCGGCATCCACAATGACCGGAATGCCCGCCTGTTCAATGATAATGGCCAGAAGATCCCGGGTTTTCAGCCCCTGATTGCTGCCAATCGGCGCCCCAAGCGGCATGACGGCGGCACAGCCCACTTCCTCCAGCCGGCGGCACAATACCGGGTCAGCATGACAGTAGGGGAGAACGGTAAAGCCCTCTTTCACTAATGCCCCGGCGGCTTTCAGCGTTTCAATCGGATCGGGTAGCAGATAGCGCGCATCGGGATGGATCTCCAGCTTCAGCCAGTGCGTTCCCAGCGCCTCGCGGGCCAGACGGGCGGCAAAAATCGCTTCTCCAGCGCTCTTGGCCCCGGAAGTGTTGGGCAGGAGCTGAACGCCAGAAGCCTGTAGCGGCAGCAGGATCCCGTCATCACCGCCGCGCAAATCAACCCGTTTCATGGCCAGCGTCACCAGCTCAGATCCGGACTCGCGCAGAGCTTCAAGCATGATGGCAGGACTGGAAAACTTGCCGGTGCCGGTCAGCAAGCGTGAAGAGAATGTTCTGTCAGCGATCCTGAGCATATTAACCTCCGGCGATAGCCTGGAAAATAACCAGCTCATCGCCCTCCTGCAAATGGTAAGAAGACCAGCGGTCACGGGGAATAATGCACTGATTGACGGCGAGTGCGGTGCCGGGTTGCTGGCGCGAAAGATGATCCAGAAGTTCTGCCAGCCGCAGCGGGGCAGGGAACGTCATCGCTTCATCATTAACGAGGATCTTCATGTATTCCTCCACATACCGGGCAGTTCTCGCTGCGTGCCAGATTTAGCGTGCGCCAGGTCTGCTGGCGTCCGTCGAACAGGCGGAGCTTACCCGCAAGGGGAGAAGGCTGACCGGAAAGCAGCTTAAGGGCTTCCAGCGCCTGAAGCGTCCCCATTACGCCAACAACAGGCCCCAGTACGCCCGCCGTGCGGCAGTTCCGCTGCGGCTCGGCGTCGTCGGGCCAGAGGCAGCGGTAGCAGCCCTGGCTGAAGGGCGGCGTGAGCACCAGTAACTGGCCGCTAAAACCTACCGCGCTGGCGCTGATAAGTGGCGTGCCGCTCTGCACGCAGGCGGTATTGATAGCATGGCGGGTCTGCATATTGTCGCAGCAGTCCAGCACCAGGTCCGCCTGCTGAATAATTTCACCAAGGCTTGCTTCATCCATGCGCTGCTCAAGAACGATAAACTCAACCTGAGGATTGAGCGCCTGTAGATGCTTTTTCGCCAGCAGCGCTTTAGGCTGGCCGGTCTCGCTGTGACGAAAGAGGATTTGCCGCTGAAGATTGCTGATATGCACTTTATCATCGTCAGCCAGCAGCAGTTTACCGACGCCGGCAGCGGCGAGATAAAGCGACGCAGGAGAACCCAGTCCGCCAAGCCCGACGATCAGTACGCTGGCCGCCTGTAATTTTTGCTGCCCCTCCAGGCCAAACTCTTCCAGCAGCAGCTGGCGGCTGTAGCGCAGGAAATCGCTGTCATTTAGCATCAGCGTCATCTCCCGTCCCGGCCAGCGCCAGCAAGGCGGCTGTGGCCGCCCGCCAGTCAGCGGCCTGGGTGATAGCGCTGACCACAGCGATGCTGCCCACGCCGGTAGCCAGCACCTGCGGCGCTCGCTCCAGAGTGATCCCACCAATCGCTACGGTGGAGATGCCCTTCAGGCGGGAGAGATGGCGTTGCAGTTCACTGAGTCCCTGTGGCGATGAGGGCATGACTTTGGTCTGCGTCGGGAACAGATGCCCCAGCGCGATATAGGAAGGTTGTTCTGCCAGAGCGCGATCCAGCTCCGCGTCGTCATGCGTGGAGAGGCCGAGACGTAAGCCCGCGCGGTGCAGGGCATCCAGATCCGCCACATCCAGATCCTCCTGACCCAGATGCACGCCATAGGCTTGATATTTAATGGCTGAACGCCAGTAATCATTGATAAACAGGCGTGCCTGATAACGTTTGCCCAGCGCGACCGCGTGAGCGATATCCTGCTCTACCGCCGCTTCCGGAAGATCTTTAATACGAAGTTGCAGCGTACGCACGCCAGCATCCAACAGGCGTTCAAGCCATGCCACACTCTCCACCACCGGGTAGAGACCAAGCCGCGCGGCAGTTGCGGGAAAAGGGCCGCGGCTCATGCTTTTTCCTCCCGAATCAGCGTGTCGGCAGGATGATAGAGTTCGCCGCCGCGCGTGCGGAAGGCTTCGGACATTTGCGCCATGCCGACCTCAATCGGCTGCGCTTCCGCCTCCAGGCGGGCGGCATAGTCGCGCACCTCTTGGGTAATCTTCATTGAACAGAATTTAGGCCCGCACATTGAGCAAAAATGGGCCACCTTGCCCGACTCCTGCGGCAGCGTCTCATCGTGGTAGGCTCGCGCCGTATGGGGATCGAGCGCCAGGTTGAACTGATCTTCCCAACGGAATTCGAAACGGGCTTTCGACATGGCGTTATCGCGGATCTGCGCGCCGGGATGACCTTTCGCCAGGTCTGCGGCATGTGCAGCAATCTTGTAGGTAATCAGCCCCTGCTTTACATCTTCCTTGTTGGGCAGCCCCAGATGCTCTTTTGGCGTGACGTAACAGAGCATGGCGCAGCCGAACCAGCCGATCATGGCGGCGCCTATCCCGGAGGTAAAATGATCGTACCCCGGCGCGATATCCGTCGTCAGCGGGCCAAGAGTATAGAAGGGCGCCTCGTGGCAATGCTCCAGCTGTTCTGTCATATTGCGGCGGATCATCTGCATCGGCACGTGGCCCGGGCCTTCGATCATCACCTGCACATCATATTCCCAGGCGATTTTGGTCAGTTCGCCCAGCGTATGCAGTTCGGCGAACTGCGCCTCGTCGTTGGCATCCTGGATCGATCCCGGGCGCAGGCCATCGCCCAGGGAGAGGGAAACGTCATAGGCGGCGCAGATTTCACAGATTTCACGGAAGTGCTCATACAGAAAGCTCTCTTTATGATGCGAAAGACACCACTTCGCCATGATCGAGCCGCCACGCGAAACGATGCCGGTCAGGCGCTTCGCCGTCATCGGGACATAGCGCAGCAGCACACCGGCGTGAATGGTAAAATAGTCCACGCCCTGTTCGGCCTGTTCCAGCAGCGTATCGCGAAACACCTCCCAGCTCAGGTTTTCCGCCACGCCGCTGACCTTCTCCAGCGCCTGATAAATGGGCACTGTACCTATAGGAACCGGGCTGTTACGCAGGATCCATTCACGGGTTTCATGAATATTACGGCCCGTGGAGAGATCCATCACCGTATCGGCTCCCCAACGGGCAGACCAGACCAGCTTCTCGACCTCTTCTTCAATTGAAGAGCTGACCGCTGAATTCCCGATATTAGCGTTTATTTTCACCAGGAAGTTTCGCCCGATAATCATCGGCTCAGACTCCGGATGATTAATGTTGGCCGGAATGATGGCACGGCCTGCGGCCACTTCATCACGGACGAACCCGGCGGTGATATTTTCCGGCAGGCTGGCGCCGAAACTGTGGCCGGGATGCTGTTGCAGCAAAACTTCGCTACGGATCCGTTCGCGGCCCATGTTTTCACGCAGCGCGATAAACTCCATTTCCGGCGTGATCACGCCCTGACGGGCATAATGAAGCTGCGTAACGCAGCGACCCTGCAATGCGCGGCGGGGATTCGGCAGCCGATCAAACCGCAGATGATCAAGCCCCCGATCGGCGAGACGCTGCTGGGTAAAAACGGAGCTGAGGTGCTCAACGGGGTGAGTATCATTGCGATCAACAATCCACGCTTCACGCATCCTTTCCAGGCCGGCATGAAGATCGATGCTGGCTTCAGGGTCGCCATAGGGCCCGGCGGTGTCGTATACCGGCACAGGTTCATTCTCTTCAAAGAGAGGTACTTCTTTACTGCCGCCGGTTTTCGTCGGGCTGAGCTGAATTTCACGCATCGGAACGCGGATATCTGGCCTTGAGCCGGTCAGCCAGATACGTTTTGAGTTAGGAAAGGCGGTGCCCTTCAGGGAAGCGATAAACTGTTGCGCTTCGGCACGCTGCTCACGACGGGTCAGTTTTTTAACATGGGTAGACATAGCACGTTCCTGAATAAAAAAGGGAAGTTGCTTGCCTGGAGTCCGGAGGAGTAAGCGCAGGATGTGAGGATTCACACCGTCACTGAATGTTTACTCTTGTTCCCTTCGCAGGTACTAACCTGATCAGGTTCCGCGGATCCCGAATTAACGGTCTCAGCCCCGAAGGGCACTCCGACAAGAAGAATTTCAGCCATCACTAAGGTCATGGCCAAAACGAGCAACGGATAAAACGCCGTTACCTTATTGCCCCTTCAGCATAAGGGGGCTTTTTTGAAACCACAAGAAGTTTACAATCTGATAACGTATCAGGCGGGACGCGCCAGCGCCGGATCGTTAGCCGCCGCGGGTTTCTCTGCCGTTTTCTCCAGCGCCAGCTGAATAAATTTATCCTCCAGCGTAAAGCGCGCTTCCAGCGCCTCGCCAACGGCGGAGAGCGCGTTCTGGAACTCAATGCAGTTGTCGTGATCGATAGCCGTTTCCAGATTGTTATCGTAAACCTGCATAATCTGCGCGGTATTTGCCTGCAGGGAAGGGTAGATCTGCGCCGCTTTGGCTAACTGCTGGCTGCCTTCCAGCTCTTCGATAAAACGTTCATAAACGGTAAAATGGCCGGTAGAAAGGTAATCGACCAGATTCTGGCAGAAGGTATCCAGCGCGTTTTCGTCAAGCGTGGTCAGCGATTCCTTGTTAGGCTTGATGCCAACTAGCTGATAATAAGCAACCAGTAACTCTTTACGGGCACGCAGACAAAAGTCCACAAGGTCGCTACATCCGCCTACGCGCGCGGTCAGGTCTTCTAACTGGTTAAGCATGAGTGGCTCCGTGAATATTAAGTAAAATCTGATCCCAATCCAGTAATGCAGAAAGCCCTGTAAAGCTGAGGAAAGCAATTTATGGAACGTGAGATTTCTAGCGTAGACGCTGGCTGGTGGGTTGTCAGCCACCAACATAAACTTTGGTTACCAAAAGGTCAATTACCGTTCGGCACGGCATGTGAGGTCGGACTTGTTGGATCGCAAGGATCGCTTATTGGTGAGTGGCTTGGCGATCCTGTCTGGCTGATCCGCGAAAGCCGATCGGACGACATGGGTTCGCTCAGGCAGCTTATCGATCAGGATGCCGGTCTGTTCCAGCTTGTCGGGCGAGGCATCCAGCTGGCGGAGTTTTACCGTTCGCACAAGTGGTGTGGCTATTGCGGACATGAGATGCACCAGAGCCGGACGGAGTGGGCCTGTCTGTGCAACCACTGTCGGCAGCGTTATTATCCGCAGATCGCGCCCTGTATCATTGTGGCTATCCGCCGTAACGATCAAATTCTGCTGGCCCAGCATACCCGACACCGTAACGGCATCTATACGGTGCTGGCGGGATTTGTGGAAGTCGGGGAGACGCTGGAGCAGACCGTCGCCCGGGAAGTGATGGAAGAGAGCGGTATCAAAGTGAAGAACCTCCGCTACGTAACCTCGCAGCCCTGGCCCTTCCCGCAGTCGCTGATGATGGCGTTTATGGCAGACTACGACAGCGGCGAGATCCACATTGACCCGAAAGAGTTACTGGATGCCGGCTGGTATCGCTACGATGCGCTGCCCCAGCTTCCGCCAGCCGGGACGGTAGCGCGCAGACTGATTGAAGATACCGTTGCCTATTGTCGCGCCGACGCTGAATAATGTTTAGCCGGTCGAAAAAACGGCCGGTTTTTATTGTGTCAGCAGGCGGTTTAAAGGTAATTTAGGGCAATCCCCCACCGGGACTTATCATATCGGGTTCTACCCTGTCAGATTTGAGTTTCCAGAAATTGAGCGTGGACAGAATGCCTGAAAGCAATACGCATTATTATCTGTGGGGAATATGGATATTCTGGGGCGGTAGCCTTATTGCATTCGCCCTCTCACTGAGAATACCCATGTTAATTGCGCTCGGCGGTATGGGAAGCTTATTCCTGCTGCTGATATTACGAAAACGACATAATGAAAGGATGATGACCAGCGTGTTCAATCTCAAGAAAAAAGAAGAGGTTCAGCCAGCCAAAGCGGCGCTGACGCCAGCCAGCCCGGCGACATCCCCTGTTGCGCCCGTGTTGCCAGCCGAAGAGAACGGTTTTAAAGAAACAACGATTTCTCCGGGCACCTTATTACGTGGTGAGATAAGTATTGAAAATAACATTACTATAAACGGTATTGTTGAAGGCGATGTTACCAGCCAGAAAGTGACGCAAATAGGTAAAGAAGGCCAGGTTATTGGCAAAGTAAAATCGCAAAAGCTTATTGTAAATGGTCTGCTGAAGGGAAGTTGTTATGCTCAAATGGTGATTATTATGTCGCGTGGGCGAATAGAGGGTGACGTTTTTGCCGGTGAATTCTCAATTGAGAAAGGCGGCGTATTTATTGGTAACTCCCATCTGCTTGGCGAAAATAGCGCGCCGGGTGCGAAGAAAGAAAAAAAACAGGATGAAACGGCCGGTCAGCAACCCGCCGCGGCAGCCCCTGAGGTGAACCGGCTGCTCAAAAAAGCCTGACGATCTGCATTAGCCCCGTTTGACGCCTCTTTTCTTCTGCTCTCTTCTGTCTCTGTGCCCATTTTTCGCCGGGGTGGGGACAGGAACCTCATCCCACCGGCTCAATCTGCCGAGTGCTCAATCACCGTCCCGAATCAATGTTACACTACAGGCCTGTATGGAGAGAGAGCCCTGTGATGAAAGAACTGAAGAACGATCGTTATTTGCGCGCCCTGCTGCGCCAGCCCGTTGATGTGACACCGGTATGGATGATGCGCCAGGCCGGACGTTATTTGCCAGAATATAAGGCGACCCGCGCCATTGCGGGTGATTTTATGTCCCTGTGTAAAAATGCCGAGCTGGCCTGTGAAGTCACGCTGCAACCGCTGCGGCGCTATGCGCTGGATGCGGCGATCCTGTTCTCCGATATCCTGACTATCCCCGATGCGATGGGACTCGGGCTCTATTTCGAAACGGGGGAAGGTCCACGTTTCGCCTCACCGGTAACCTGCCGTGCTGACGTGGAAAAACTGCCGATCCCCGATCCCGAGCAGGAACTGGGCTACGTCATGAACGCGGTACGCACCATCCGTAAAAATCTGAACGGTGAAGTGCCGTTAATCGGATTTTCCGGCAGCCCGTGGACGCTGGCGACCTATATGGTCGAGGGCGGCAGCAGCAAAGCCTTTACCAAACTGAAAAAGATGATGTACGCAGAGCCAGAGACCCTGCACCTGATGCTCGATAAACTGGCCGACAGCGTCACCCTGTATCTCAATGCACAAATTCGTGCCGGGGCGCAGTCGGTCATGATTTTTGATACCTGGGGCGGCGTGCTGACTGGCCGCGACTATCTGGAGTTTTCGCTACACTACATGCATAAGATTGTCGATGGCCTTCTGCGTGAAAACGAAGGGCGCCGGGTGCCGGTAACGTTGTTCACAAAGGGCGGGGGCCAGTGGCTGGAGGCGATGGCGGCAACCGGCTGCGATGCGCTGGGTCTGGACTGGACGACGGATATCGCTGATGCGCGGCGTCGCGTGGGAGACAAGGTTGCGTTGCAGGGGAACATGGACCCCTCCATGCTCTATGCACCACCGGCCCGCATTGAGCAGGAAGTTGCCGGTATTCTGCAAGGGTATGGCAAAGGCACCGGTCACGTTTTCAACTTAGGCCACGGCATTCATCAGGACGTGCCGCCGGAACACGCAGGCGCTTTCGTTGAGGCGGTACACAAACTTTCCAGGCCTTATCATCAGGACTAAACATGGATATACAGGTATTACGGCAGGAACAGCTAACCCGTGCGGCAGAAGTGGTACGAGAAGATGACTTTGACGTAATGCCGCCGCGCTATATCGGCGGTGCCGACGTAGGGTTTGAACAGGGGGGTGACGTAACGCGCGCAGCCCTGATTATTCTTGAATATCCTTCGCTGAAGCTGGTCGAGCATCGCGTGGCGAGTATTGCCACAACAATGCCTTATATACCCGGCTTTCTCTCCTTCCGGGAATATCCGGCGCTGCTGGCGGCGTGGCAGATGCTGGAGCAGCAGCCCGATCTGCTCTTTGTGGACGGTCAGGGGATTGCGCACCCACGTCGCCTGGGTGTGGCCAGTCATTTTGGCCTGCTGGTGGACGTACCGACGATTGGCGTGGCGAAAAGCCGCCTGTGCGGCAAATTTGAGCCGCTGGACGCCACGCCGGGCAGCCGGCAGCCCTTAATGGATAAAGGTGAGCAGATTGGCTGGGTACTGCGCAGCAAACAGCGCTGTAACCCGCTCTTTATCTCTCCGGGCCATCGCGTCAGCCAGGACACGGCGCTGAACTGGGTTGAAACGTGCCTGCAGGGCTACAGGCTGCCTGAGCCCACGCGCTGGGCAGACGCTGTTGCCTCGCAGCGGCCCTCCTTCCTGCGTTGGCAGCAGCAGGGTTAACGATGTGAGCGGCACGCTTTTCAGTTACACTGCGTGCCGCGCACTTCTGTATAAGAGATACCAACATGTTACGTAACCCTATTCATCTGCGGCTGGAAAAGCTGGAAAGCTGGCAGCACGTTACTTTTATGGCCTGCCTGTGCGAACGCATGTACCCTAATTACTGGGCATTTTGCCAGCAGACCGGCTTTGGTGACGGGATGCTTTATCGCCGCGTTCTCGATCTGGTGTGGGAAACGCTGGTGGTGAAAGACGCCAAAGTGAATTTTGACTCGCAGCTGGAAAAATTCGAAGAAGCTATACCGGCCGCTGACGACTACGACCTCTATGGCGTTTACCCCGCGATCGATGCCTGCGTTGCGCTGAGTGAATTATTGCATTCGCGTCTGAGCGGCGAAACGTTAGCGCATGCTATTGCGGTCAGCGAAGCGTCCATTACCACTGTCGCCATGCTCGAAATGACAGAGGCTGGTCGTGAAATGACCGATGAAGAACTAAAAGAGAATCCCGCCGTGATTGATGAATGGGACATGCAGTGGGAGATTTTTCGCCTGCTGAGTGACTGTGAGGAAAGGGATCTTGATCTGATAAAAGGACTGCGATCGGACCTGCGGGAATCAGGGATAAGTAATATCGGTATAAATTTTCAGCAATAAGGCGATAAAACGTGACTTCAGGCCTGAATTGTAGCGCCTGGAGGCTTCACATTCGCCCCCTGTCTGGTCTACATTTGGGGGGCTGAAAAATGTGGCTATCGGTGCGTGTATGCAGGAGAGTGCCAGAAACTGGTTTTTCCCTCGCACTTGATGCTTAGCAAGCGATAAATACACTGTAAGGATAACTTATGAACAAGACTCAACTGATTGATGTAATTGCGGACAAAGCGGACCTGTCTAAGACCCAGGCTAAAGCTGCTCTGGAATCCACCCTGGCTGCGATTACTGAGTCTCTGAAAGAAGGTGATGCTGTACAACTGGTTGGTTTTGGTACTTTTAAAGTTAATCACCGTGCTGAGCGTACTGGCCGCAACCCGCAGACTGGCAAAGAGATCAAAATTGCTGCTGCAAACGTACCGGCATTTGTTTCTGGTAAAGCACTGAAAGACGCTGTTAAGTAATCGTCCAACGGTGAAAGTTTTAAACAGGGGGGCGTTAAGCCCCTTTTGTTACCGCCCCTGCGGGGGCCTCAGGACCGGAATCACTCCGTCTGCGCAACCGGTGCGGTAAACCCACCATGACATATTCTCCCCTTCGCTTATTTTCCGCTTTATCGCTGATTCTACTGGCAGGCTGTAGCTCCCGAACGGAACTGCCGGCCTTTACCGCAAGTGGCTATCTGGCCGATCGCGGCATCGTGCGCATCTGGCGCAAAGAGATCCAACCTGATACGCGGCATATGCTGACGGTCTATACGCCGTTTAACGGGGCGGAAAAGCAAACCACGCACTATCTGTGGCAGGATGACAAGCTAGTTTCCATCGAGCGACAAAGCACGGGCGAGCAGCCGGACAGCATTACTCTGCGGTTTGATCAAAACGGCAAACTAAGTTTTATGCAGCGCCAGCTGGCGGGGCATCGGGAGGCCCTCTCCGAAGATGCGGTAGCGCTTTATCAGTTTGATGCGGGACGGATGCTGAAAATCAGCGATGATCTGCTCAAAGGGCGGGTGCTGCTGAAGCAGGGGCGCTGGTCTGCGCCGGGCACAATCACCAGCTGTCAGGGAAGCGAGAGCAGTCCGGATTTTGACCGCTATTCGCTTAATTACATTACCCAGCACCAGCGTGAATCAGGTAAGCCCGTCAGTCTGGCCTGGCTTGAGGCGCCTGAAGGGACGCAGCTCCTGCTGGTGGCGCCAGAAGACCTTTGCGCTACCGAGCCGAAAGAAGCAGATTTTTAAGCGCGAGAACCTCAGTTGTTTCACGCTTCCATCCTGAATCTTTCCTGAGCCTCTATCCTGCGTAACCGCTTTATGTTTCGGTAAAGGAGCAGAACGCAACTTTACTACGGGAATGTAAATATCCGTTATCGGCATGAGGGATATAAGGCAGAAGTGGTCGTTGCTCTGGCAGGTCAGTTAAGCGGGATAAGGCGATACTTTGTTTACTGAAGCCAGTGAACAGGGCGGAGAGATCTCCGCCCTGAGTGGTAATGCAGGTTAAGCGTGCTTTTCCATGGCGTTACTGGCTATGCCGTTCAGGAAGTCTGCTTACGGGAAATCGCCCGGTAGCCGATGTCCTGTCGACAGAAGCTGCCGTTCCACGAAATATCCTCAGCCAGCTTGTAGGCGTGCTGTTGCGCCGCCGCAACGTCCTCCCCCAGCGCGGTTACGCAGAGCACGCGGCCACCATTAGTCACCACCAGGTCGCCCTGCATTTTCGTGCCGGCATGGAAAACCTTGCCGTCCGGTAACGCTTCCAGCGGAAGACCATGAATCTGGTCGCCTGTGCTGTAATCACCAGGATAGCCGCCAGCGGCCAGAACAACGCCCAGTGAAGGCCGCGGATCCCAGATCGAATCCTTAGTATCAAGCTTACCTTCAACGGCAGCCAGGCAAAGATCCACCAGATCCGACTGCATGCGCATCATGATCGGCTGCGTTTCCGGATCGCCAAAGCGGCAGTTAAATTCGATCACTTTTGGCTGACCGCTTTTATCAATCATCAGGCCCGCATACAGGAAACCGGTATAGGTATTGCCCTCGGCGGCCATTCCCCGCACGGTGGGCCAGATCACTTCATCCATGACCCGCTGATGGATTTCATCCGTCACTACCGGCGCAGGGGAGTAGGCCCCCATTCCGCCCGTATTCGGTCCGGTATCACCATTACCGACGCGCTTGTGATCCTGGCTGGTGGCCATTGGCAGAACGTTTTCACCGTCGACCATTACGATAAAGCTGGCTTCTTCACCCTCCAGGAACTCCTCGACCACAATACGGTGTCCTGCATCACCAAAGGCGTTGCCGGCCAGCATATCCTGAATCGCATCCTCCGCTTCTTTCAGCGTCATTGCCACAATAACGCCTTTGCCCGCTGCCAGGCCATCGGCCTTAATCACGATGGGCGCGCCTTTGCTTCTCGTCCACGCAAGGGCAGGCTCCACTTCAGTGAAGTTCTGATAGTCGGCGGACGGGATGTTGTGACGCGCCAGGAAGTCTTTGGTAAAGGCTTTGGAGCCCTCCAGCTGCGCGGCGGCCTGGGTCGGGCCAAAAATCTTCAGCCCGGCAGCCCGGAAAGCATCCACCACGCCCATCACCAGTGGGGCCTCAGGACCGACGATGGTCAGATCGATCTTTTCATTCTGCGCGAAGCTCAGCAGCGCAGGAATGTCGGTCGCGCTGATATCCACGTTTTGCAGGGTGGGTTCAAGCGCGGTGCCGGCGTTGCCCGGCGCAACGAAGACGGTTTCTGCCAGCGGCGAAAGCGAGGCTTTCCAGGCGAGCGCATGCTCGCGGCCGCCGTTACCTATTACCAGAATTTTCATTGTGCTGCTCCGTGATTAATGGCGGAAATGGCGCATGTCGGTAAAAATCATCGCAATGTTATGCTCGTCGGCAGCGGCGATCACCTCTTCATCACGAATGGATCCACCGGGCTGAATAACGCAGCTCACGCCCACGGCGGCGGCGGCATCAATACCGTCGCGGAACGGGAAAAAGGCATCGGATGCCATGGCGGAGCCTTTGACATCCAGGCCTTCATCCGCCGCTTTGATGCCGGCAATTTTGGCCGAGTAGACGCGGCTCATCTGGCCTGCACCTATACCGATGGTCATATTATCGCGTGCATAGACAATGGCGTTGGACTTCACGAATTTAGCCACTTTCCAGCAAAACAGCGCGTCACGCAGCTCTTTCTCTGTAGGTTGTCGTTTGCTCACTACGCGCAGCTGAGCTTCACTGACCATGCCATTATCGCGATCCTGTACCAGCAGGCCGCCGTTTACCCGCTTGAAGTCCAGGCCGGCCTGGCGCTGCTGCCACTGGCCGCAGGTCAGCACGCGAACGTTCTGCTTGGTCGCCGTCACCTTCAGTGCGGCTTCGCTGGCCGAAGGCGCAATGATTACCTCGACAAACTGACGGCTTACGATAGCCTGGGCCGTCGCTTCATCCAGTTCGCGGTTAAAGGCGATAATGCCGCCGAAAGCTGATGTCGGATCGGTTTTGTAAGCCAGCTCGTAAGCGTCAAGAGGGGAACTTCCTGTCGCCACGCCACAGGGGTTAGCATGCTTGACGATCACGCAGGCCGGTTCGCTAAATTCTTTCACGCACTCCAGCGCCGCATCGGTGTCTGCAATGTTGTTATAGGAAAGCGCTTTGCCCTGCACCTGCTGAGAAGTAGCAACGGAAGCCTCGGTAATGTTCTCTTCTATATAGAAGGCGGCATCCTGATGGCTGTTCTCGCCGTAACGCATATCCTGCTTCTTAATGAAGTTCAGATTCAGCGTGCGTGGGAAACGGCCGGCCGGTTCAGTAGTTTCACCATGATAAGCGGGAACCAGACTGCCGAAGTAGTTAGCGATCATGCTGTCGTAGGCTGCCGTATGCTCAAACGCTTTGATCGCGAGGTCAAAGCGGGTAGTCAGCGTCAGGCTGTTCTCGTTGGCGTCCATCTCGGCAAGGATGGTCTGATAGTCACTGCTCTTGACTACGATCGCCACGTCTTTATGGTTCTTGGCCGCAGAGCGCACCATTGTCGGGCCGCCAATATCAATATTCTCTACGGCATCTTCCAGGGAGCAGCCTTCACGGGCGACGGTCTGGGCAAAGGGATAAAGATTGACGACAACCATATCAATAGGGGAGATGCTGTGCTCAGCCATGATGGCATCATCCTGACCGCGGCGTCCTAAGATCCCCCCGTGCACTTTCGGGTGCAGAGTTTTGACGCGCCCATCCATCATTTCCGGGAAGCCGGTATAGTCAGACACTTCAGTAACGGAGAGACCGGCCTCTGCCAGCAGACGAGCGGTGCCGCCAGTGGAGAGTAGCTCAACACCGCGCTTCGACAGCGCCTGAGCAAATTCAAGGATACCGGCTTTGTCAGAGACGCTAAGCAGAGCGCGACGTACAGGACGAGGTTGTTGCATGAGGTTTATCCCTTGGCTTTGGTTCGCATAAATAAGAGCGTTACATCAAGCTTAGCCAGCTTCCTTTTATAGAGAAGGGAAGAAAATGACAAAGATTCAGGTAACGCCCCCAAATGGGGGACCGGGATTTTGCGGTGGCATTGTAGCGAAAACGTTTGCGTCCTGCTCGTCTAAATTCGCGCTTCGCGACCAGTGTGGATAACTTGGTGCATAACTGCGTATAAACAGCCCTTTTGCTGTGGATTACAGCGAACGCGCTATTTTTCGCAATTTAGGGGTTGTCAGCCGTCAGGAAC
>NZ_JBCHVB010000011.1:0-100060 GCF_039023475.1 Erwinia psychrophila | reverse complement strand
TTTAGACCAGTTATCTGGTCATGACCTTCCAGTGACGTGGAAAGGGCGAAATACCTGATATCAGAAGCAACATTCTGAGTTCAGTACAGAATCGGTGGAGCGGTAGTTCAGTTGGTTAGAATACCTGCCTGTCACGCAGGGGGTCGCGGGTTCGAGCCCCGTCCGTTCCGCCACCCTTTTAGGGGCGTAGTTCAATTGGTAGAGCACCGGTCTCCAAAACCGGGTGTTGGGAGTTCGAGTCTCTCCGCCCCTGCCATTTAAGAATAATCCTTTGCTCAGGCAAAGGATTTTTTTTGCCTTCAGAAAAACTATTCTCCCCCGCTTTTTATTCAGAACATCTCAAATAAACCAGGCCAGTTTCCCGGCCATCTCTGTGACAGAACAATTACGGCGTATTTACCGGGAACTTAAGTAACTGACGGATATAAGCTTGCTGATCGCTGTTTTGCAGCCAGACAGCATACATAGGCCTGACGACAACAGGCGTATCCGGAATAACGGTCAAATCGGGGTATTCGCTGTGCCAGCCGTCTGGTAAAAATGCGCAGGCACCGGTTGTGTGCAACAACTGCCGCGTCAGATGCGCCGATGTAGTGGTCAAGACGGGCACATCATCCGCCCCCGCCAGATAGCTTTCATGCTGATGAAAGTCTGCCCCCCATTCCAGCTTAATGTAATCATACTTTTCACGCCTGTCCGACTTTCGTGACCTGCACAGCGTCAGTGATACATGACCGATTTGCTGGCTGGTGAGTTCATCCATTTTTGGCGCTTCAGTGGTAATCAATAAATCCAGCTGGCGCTCATGCAGCTGCTTTACCAGCAGATGGCGCTGCGCAACCCTTGCTTCAAGATGCAGGCTTTCACGGTTCTCATAAAGCGTCTGTAGCCAGGGCGTGAGATAGGCCTCCCAGAGTGAGGCACTCGCCCCGATAGAGAGCTCATGGTGCTGCTGCGTATGCGATACTTCCTTTTTCGCCATCATCCAGGTGCTCATCAGGCTTTCGGCATAAGGAAGCAGCCGCTCTCCGGCTGAGGTAAGCCGGATATTGTTACGGTGGCGGGTAAACAGGTTAACGCCCAGCTGGGTTTCAAGCTGCCTGATACGAAAGCTGACGGCTGACTGCGTGAGATAGAGCGCTTCAGCGGCACGTCCAAAGTGGCGGGTTCTGCTCACTTCAAGAAAGGTTTTAAGTAATTCCGTATCCACATCCATCTCCAAAAAAACATTTGTCGTTATGATTTAAATGTTTTGTTTTACACTCTGTCAAGCGTATCTAATACTCCGCGCCATAAATAGCACGGCCATCAAAGAGTCAGGAGCGTGTAAAATGGCGGAAAGCTTCGCAACAACGAATCGTTTTTTTGATAATAAACATTATCCTCGCGGGTTTTCCCGTCACGGTGATTTCACCATCAAAGAAGCCCAACTGCTTGAGCGTTATGGTTACGCTTTTAACGAGTTGGATCTGGCAAAGCGTGAGCCTGTGACGGAAGAAGAGCGCCTGTTCATTGAGGTATGTCGCGGTATTCGCGAACCACAAACTGAAGCTGAACGGGTCTGGTCAAAGTATATGACGCGTATCAAACGTCCCAAGCGTTTTCATACCTTATCCGGCGGTAAGCCGCAGATGGAAGGTGTGGAAGACTATTCGGATAGCGACGATTAAGAGAAAGGGCCGTAAGGCCCTTTTTTTATTCAAGGCTTTTATGCAGATGGATGAGTAAGCGATCGATGCCTCTGTAGCTCAGAGCTTCATTGAGATGTGTCCGCATCACCTGTTTATCCCCCGCCAAATCAGCTATCGTCCGTGCCACTTTCAGAATGCGCTGCCAGGCACGTACGGAAAGGCCTAACTGATTCAGAACCTCTTCCAGCCACGTCGCATCCTCCTCCGTGATTGCGCAAACACGCCGCATATCCTGAGGCTCCAGCTGCGCGTTAATTTTTCCGGATCGTTTTAGCTGGCGTTCACGGGCGGCATGAACTCTCTGACGCACGCTCTCACTCCCTTCGCCAGCGGGCTCTTTGCCGCTCAGCGTGCCTGACGGCAGGAGCGGGACTTCCAGCGAAAGGTCGAAGCGGTCCAGGAAAGGGCCTGAGAGCTTGCTGAGATAGCGCAACGTCTGCTGCGGCGTACACCGGTTATGCGGGCCGCTATAGTGACCGGTAGGGCTGGGATTCATTGCCGCGATCAGCTGAAAGCGGGCAGGGAAGGTAACTTTGGCGCGAGCGCGTGAAATAGTGATCTCTCCTGATTCAAGCGGCTCTCTCAGCGCATCCAGCGTTTTACGCTCAAATTCAGGCAGCTCATCAAGAAATAATACGCCATTATGAGCGAGTGAAATCTCACCCGGCTTCGGCAGCGTGCCGCCGCCAACCAACGCGTAGCGTGATGAAGTGTGATGAGGCGTCCGGAACGGCCTCTGACGCCACTGTTGCGCCATCTCGCTGGTGCTGAGCAGGCTGGCGATTGCAGCGCTCTCCAGCGCCTCACGTTCGCTTAAAGGAGGGAGCAGCCCGCTCAGCCGCGTAGCCAGCATCGTTTTACCCGTGCCGGGCGGACCGATAAGCAGCAGATTATGTCCACCTGCGGCGGTAATTTCTAACGCTCTTTTGGCCTGCTTCTGCCCAATAATATCTTTTAAATCCTGTTGTTTCTGGATCATGGGCGCTAGCTCATACCGCGCAATCGCTAACTGGGATTGTCCATGCAGAAAAGCACATACCTCCAGCAAATGTTTGCCGACAAGACAGCTACCCTCTTTAATCAGTCCGGCCTCCTGAATATTGTCTCGAGGCAGAACCGGTTGACGATGTGCCGCAATTGCAGCCATTGCGGCCGGGATAACGCCCTCTACGCCACGTAATGCGCCTGTCAGTGCTAACTCTCCCAGGAATTCATACTGATCCAGTTTAGCTGAGGGTATTTGCTCAGAGGCGGCCAGAATGGCGACAGCGATGGGGAGGTCATAGCGTCCTCCCTCTTTAGGCAGGTCGGCGGGTGCCAGATTGACCGTCATGCGCTTCGCCGGGAAAGTAAAACCACAATTAATGATTGCGCTTCGCACCCGCTCCCTGGCTTCTTTTACCGTTGTTTCGGGTAAACCTACCAGTGAGAGGGCAGGCAGGCCGTTGCTGAGATGGACCTCAACCGAAACGAGGGGGGCTTTAATCCCAATAGCAGCGCGTGTACAGACGACGGATAAAGACATAAACACTCCTTGTTTTCGTCCAGTTTGTACACAAGGCGATTAGCAGGCCAGAAGCAACGTTATGTTTTCAGCACAAGCTCGCAAGCGATTCGGGTTATGTGACAAGTTTGCAAAAATAATTTTGTGCACCCTCAGAAAAATCGCGCCCGGAGATAAATAAGTCGTTGCACCATGTTCGTTATGAATATTTTTCAGTATTGGCTTTATCCGTTGATTACTGAGGTTTTTCCTGGAGGAAACTTGCCAGGCCATAAAATAAAGTGATGAAAAAAGTTGAAGTTTGTGCGCTAACTGTGATAACTCTGTAGGCATTACTTCGAACAAGCGAAATTACTGAATCCAAATGAAAGCCCTTCTACGAGTCCTAAGCCTGGTCGTCATTAGCGTCGTCGTGATTATTATCACGCCGTGCGGGGCTACGCTCGGAGGAAGAAAGGCTTAAAAATCAAGCCTGATTTCGAAAGAACCCCCGCACCGAAAGGTCCGGGGGTTTTTTTTTGGCAGGCCATCAATGACGGTGAGGCAGAAGATGAGCAGTAGAATAAAATGCTGTTGCTTCCGACAAGAGGCGGGGAAATAACTATGAATGGTGCTCAGTGGGTGGTTCAAGCGTTGCGTGCGCAGGGTGTCGGAACAGTTTTCGGCTATCCCGGTGGTGCGATTATGCCGGTCTATGATGCGCTCTATGATGGCGGCGTGGATCACCTACTGTGCCGTCATGAGCAGGGTGCAGCCATGGCAGCGATCGGCTATGCCCGCTCTACTGGAAAAGTTGGCGTCTGTATCGCCACTTCGGGGCCCGGTGCGACCAATCTCATTACCGGCCTTGCGGACGCGATGATGGATTCAGTTCCTGTTGTGGCGATCACCGGTCAGGTTTCCTCCGCGTTCATCGGCACCGATGCTTTTCAGGAGATTGATGTCCTCGGCCTGTCGCTGGCCTGTACAAAACATAGCTTTATGGTGACATCGCTTGATGAATTGCCCGAGATTATGGCTGAAGCCTTTGCCATTGCGACCTCTGGCCGCCCCGGACCCGTTCTGATTGATATTCCAAAAGACATCCAGTTAGCCAGCGGCGATCTGACCACGCATTTACTGCCTGTTGTTGACGAAGAAGAGCATCCTGCTCAGGCATTACAGGAAGCACGAGCCATGTTGGCGTCGGCGAAAAAGCCAGTATTGTATGTGGGCGGCGGCGTGGGTATGGCGGGTGCCGTGGACGCGCTACGGGCATTTGCCAGAGAGACCGGCATTCCTGTGGTTGCCACGCTGAAAGGACTGGGGACGCCGGATGCTGAAGATTCCTGTTATCTGGGCATGTTAGGTATGCACGGGACAAAGGCCGCCAACTTTGCCGTTCAGCAGTGTGATTTGCTGATTGCCGTTGGCGCACGCTTCGATGACCGCGTAACCGGCAAGCTGAATACCTTTGCTCCTCATGCCAGCGTAATTCATATGGATATCGATCCCGCTGAGCTGAATAAACTGCGTGCCGCACATGTTGCACTGCGTGGCAATCTCAACAAAATGTTGCCTGATCTCTACCATCCAGTGGAAATAGAAGCATGGCGTGAACACGTTCAGGCGCTGAAAGCCGGACACGGCTGGCGCTACGATCATCCAGGAGAGGCCATCTTTGCGCCTCTGTTCCTGAAGCAGCTTTCGCTGCGTAAACCTGACAGCGCGGTGGTGACTACCGATGTGGGCCAGCATCAGATGTGGGCCGCTCAGCATATGTCATTTACCCGCCCGGAGAATTTCATCACTTCCAGCGGCCTGGGAACCATGGGTTTCGGTCTGCCGGCTGCGGTAGGTGCACAGGTTGCCCGCCCCGAAGATACGGTTATCTGCGTATCTGGCGATGGCTCCTTCATGATGAACGTGCAGGAGCTGGGCACGATCAAACGGAAAAAACTGCCGGTGAAAATCGTGCTAATGGACAACCAGCGTTTAGGTATGGTTCGCCAGTGGCAGCAGCTGTTTTTTTCCGAGCGCTATAGCGAAACCAATTTGTCTGACAACCCTGACTTTCTCACGCTTGCCAGCGCCTTCGATATTCCGGGGCAGCGTATCACCCGTAAAGACCAGGTCGACGCCGCATTAGACGCTTTGCTGCAGAGTGAAGGGCCGTACATGCTCCACGTCGCCATTGACGAACATGAGAACGTCTGGCCACTGGTGCCGCCCGGTGCCAGCAACGAAAATATGATGGAGAAAACCTCATGATGCAGCATCAATTGTCTATCGAAGCCCGCTTCCGACCGGAAATACTGGAGCGCATTCTGCGCGTCGTGCGCCACCGGGGTTTCCAGATTTCCGCGATGAATATGGCGTCGGTGACTAACTCTGACAATATTAATATTGAAATGACCATTGCCAGCCCGCGCTCTGTCGATTTACTGTCAACGCAGTTAAGCAAGCTAATGGATGTTGCATGCGTCCAGGTTCAACAACAGACAACACAACAAATCCGCGCCTGAGCGCGAAAGGAAACAAGAATGACGAAGAAAGCTGACTTTATCTGGTTCAATGGCGAGATGGTTAAGTGGGAAGATGCAAAAGTTAGCGTCATGTCCCACGCTCTGCATTACGGTACGTCCGTCTTTGAAGGCGTCCGCTGCTACGACTCGCACAAGGGCCCGGTAGTCTTCCGCCATCGTGAACATATGCAGCGTCTGCACGACTCTGCCAAAATTTACCGTTTTCCAGTTACTCAGAGCGTTGATGAACTGATGGAAGCCTGCCGGGAAGTGCTTCGCGTCAATAAACTGAAAAGCGCTTATATTCGTCCGCTGGTGTTCGTTGGTGACGTCGGTCTGGGTGTTAACCCGCCGGAAGGCTTCAGCACTGATGTGATTATCGCCGCCTTCCCATGGGGCGCTTACCTGGGCCCGGAAGCGCTGGAGCAGGGGATTGATGCTATGGTTTCCTCCTGGAACCGTGTGGCCCCTAACACCATCCCAACAGCCGCAAAAGCTGGCGGTAACTATCTTTCTTCTCTGCTGGTAGGCAGCGAAGCGCGTCGCCACGGCTATCAGGAAGGTATCGCGCTCGATACTCAGGGCTATGTCTCTGAAGGTGCCGGTGAGAACCTGTTCGAAGTGAAAGAGGGCATTCTGTTTACGCCGCCGTTCACTTCTTCTGCGCTGCCGGGCATTACGCGTGACGCGATCATCAAGTTAGCAAAAGATCTTGGGATTGAAGTTCGCGAGCAGGTGCTGTCACGTGAATCTCTCTACCTGGCTGACGAAATCTTTATGTCCGGTACCGCGGCTGAAATCACGCCGGTACGCAGCGTTGACGGTATCCAGGTGGGTGAAGGCAAGCGCGGTCCGGTGACGGCCCGCATTCAGGCAGCCTTCTTCGGCCTGTTCACGGGCGAAACGGAAGACAAATGGGGCTGGCTGGATTCGGTTAACCCGTAATAATTACATGAGCGGGCGTCAAAAGACGTCCGCGCACTACCTGATTCTGGAGTATAAGCATGCCTAAGTTACGTTCCGCCACCACCACTCATGGCCGCAATATGGCCGGTGCCCGTGCCCTGTGGCGCGCAACCGGAATGACCGATGGCGATTTCGGTAAGCCTATCATTGCGGTAGTTAACTCATTTACCCAGTTCGTGCCGGGGCACGTTCACCTGCGCGATATGGGGAAACTGGTTGCTGAGCAGATTGAAGCTTCCGGCGGCGTGGCCAAAGAGTTCAATACCATCGCGGTGGATGATGGGATCGCGATGGGACATGGCGGCATGCTTTACTCCCTGCCGTCGCGTGAGCTAATTGCAGACTCCGTCGAGTACATGGTGAATGCGCACTGTGCTGACGCCATGGTCTGTATCTCTAACTGCGACAAAATCACGCCGGGAATGCTGATGGCGTCACTGCGTCTGAATATTCCGGTGATCTTCGTTTCCGGCGGCCCGATGGAAGCCGGTAAAACCAAGCTCTCCGACAAAATCATTAAGCTGGATCTCGTCGATGCAATGATCCAGGGCGCGAACCCGAACGTCAGCGACGCCGATAGCGAACAGATTGAACGCTCAGCCTGTCCAACCTGCGGTTCCTGCTCCGGTATGTTTACCGCTAACTCAATGAACTGCCTGACCGAAGCGCTGGGCCTGTCTCAGCCGGGCAACGGCTCGCTGCTGGCGACGCACGCGGACCGTAAAGCGCTGTTCCTGAATGCCGGTAAGCGCATTGTGGAGCTGGCCAATCGCTACTATCAGCAGGATGACGAAAGCGCGCTGCCGCGTCATATCGCCAGTAAAGCGGCGTTTGAAAACGCCATGACGCTGGATATCGCAATGGGCGGCTCCACGAATACCGTTCTGCACCTGCTGGCCGCTGCGCTGGAAGGCGACATCGATTTCAATATGTCTGACATCGATCGCCTGTCACGTAAAGTGCCGCACCTGTGTAAAGTGGCGCCAAGTACGCCGAAATATCACATGGAAGATGTTCACCGCGCTGGCGGCGTATTCGGTATCCTTGGCGAGCTGAGCCGGGCTGGTCTGATGAATCAGGACGTCCGTAACGTACTGGGCCTGACGCTTCAGGAGACGCTGGATCAGTACGACATCATGCTGACCAAAGACGAAGAAGTGAAAAAAATGTTCCGCGCGGGACCGGCGGGTATCCGTACCACTCAGGCGTTCTCGCAGGACTGCCGCTGGGATACGCTGGATGACGATCGTCAGGAAGGCTGTATCCGTACGCGCGAATTCGCCTTCAGTCAGGACGGCGGTCTGGCGGTGCTTTACGGTAATCTCGCAGAGGATGGCTGTATCGTCAAAACGGCTGGCGTGGAAAAAGAGAGTCATATCTTCCGCGGTCCGGCAAAAGTTTACGAAAGTCAGGATGACGCCGTGGCGGCGATTCTGGGCGGTAAAGTCGTGGCGGGCGATGTTGTGGTGATCCGCTACGAAGGCCCGAAAGGCGGTCCGGGAATGCAGGAAATGCTCTATCCGACCACCTACCTGAAATCAATGGGGCTCGGAAAAAGCTGCGCATTAATCACCGATGGGCGCTTCTCTGGCGGTACCTCTGGCCTCTCAATCGGCCATGCTTCACCCGAAGCTGCCAGCGGCGGCACCATTGCGCTGGTGAAAGATGGCGACATGATTGATATCGATATTCCTAACCGCGGCATCAAGGTGGATGTGCCGGCCAATGAGCTGCACGCCCGTCGTGAAGAGGAAGAAGCGCGCGGTGAGGCGGCCTACACGCCGCACAGTCGTGAGCGTGAAGTCTCCTTTGCCCTGCGTGCTTATGCCTTACTGGCGACCAGCGCAGATAAAGGCGCCGTTCGCGACAAGAGCAAGCTGGGAGGCTAACAATTATGGCTGAGTCTCAACCGCTATCTGACGAACCGTGCGGCGCTGAGTATCTTCGCGCGGTGCTGCGTGCGCCAGTGTATGAAGTGGCGCAGGTCACGCCGTTGCAGAAGATGGAGAAGATCTCTTCCCGTCTGGGCAACACTATTCTGGTCAAGCGTGAAGATCGACAGCCGGTACACAGCTTCAAGCTGCGCGGTGCCTACGCAATGATCGCCACTCTTAACGAGGAGCAGAAGGCCCGGGGAGTGATTACCGCCTCTGCGGGAAATCACGCGCAGGGCGTGGCGCTGTCGGCAACGCGACTGGGCATTAAATCGCTGATCGTGATGCCGGTGACTACCGCCGATATCAAGGTGGATGCGGTGCGGGCGTTTGGCGGTGAGGCTTATCTGTTTGGCGCCAATTTTGACGAAGCGAAGGCGAAGGCGATCGAACTGGCGGGGCAGCAGGGCTACACCTTTGTACCACCGTTCGATCATCCGATGGTGATAGCCGGCCAGGGAACGCTGGCGATGGAGCTTTTACAGCAGGATGCGCATATTGACCGGGTATTTGTGCCGGTAGGCGGTGGCGGCCTTGCGGCTGGCGTGGCGGTGCTGATTAAGCAACTGATGCCGCAAATTAAGGTGATCGCCGTGGAGGCGGATGACTCTGCCTGTCTGAAGGCGGCGCTGGAAGCGGGCCATCCTGTCGATCTGCCCCGCGTCGGCGGCTTTGCTGAAGGCGTGGCGGTAAAACGCATCGGCAACGAAACCTTCCGTTTGTGTAAGGAATATCTCGATGACATCATCACCGTAGACAGCGATGCTATCTGCGCCGCGATGAAAGATCTGTTTGAGGATGTCCGGGCGGTGGCTGAGCCATCAGGCGCGCTGGCGCTGGCCGGGATGAAGAAGTATATCCAGCAGCATCAGGTTAAGGGAGAACGTCTGGCGCACGTGCTGTCCGGCGCGAACGTAAACTTTCACGGTCTACGTTATGTCTCGGAACGCTGTGAGCTGGGCGAGCAGCGCGAAGCCCTGCTCGCCGTGACGATCCCGGAGCAGAAGGGCAGCTTCCTGACGTTTTGCCAGCTGCTGGGGGGCCGTTCCGTCACCGAGTTCAATTACCGCTATGCGAATGCCGATAACGCCTGCATTTTTGTGGGCGTCCGGCTGACGCGTGGGCGGGAAGAGCGCAGCGAAATTCTTCAGCAGCTGGGCGAAGGCGGCTATAAGGTCGTCGATCTCTCTGATGATGAAATGGCCAAGCTGCACGTGCGCTATATGGTCGGCGGTCGTCCTTCAAAACCGCTGCGCGAACGTCTGTTCAGCTTTGAGTTTCCGGAATCACCTGGCGCGCTGCTGCGCTTCCTGCAAACCCTCGGCACGCACTGGAACATTTCCCTGTTCCATTATCGCAGCCACGGGACCGACTATGGTCGGGTGCTGGCCGGGTTTGAGCTGAGCGACAGCGAACCCCAGTTCGAAGCGCACCTTACCGAGCTGGGCTATGATTTTCACGATGAAAGCAGTAACCCGGCCTTCAGTTTCTTTCTGGCCGGCTAGCTACATTAATGTCCAGAACGCATCAATAAGCGGCTCACTGAGCCGCTTTTTTTGTACGCAAACGCCCAGTTCGAACGGCGCGACCATCTCCACATTATCCAGTTCAAGAATACGATTCCTCACCGATTCCGGGCTGTTCTCCAGCACAACGTCAGGCAGCAGCGCAATGCCGCATCCCAGCGCTACCATGGAGACAATCGCTTCGTGACCGGCGACCGTCGCGTAAATCAACGGATTAGGAATACGGCGGCGGCGGAACCACAAATCGATGCGCTGCCTGGCGGGGCCCTGGTCGGGCAGAATAAACGGGATCTCAGCCCAGTCCGGCTCTGCTTCTGTCGCCTGCGTGCGCACCGGACAGGGTAGCGCTGGGGCAATCAACACTAGCGGGATCAGCCCAATTGGCGTAAAACCGATACTGGCCGGCAGCGTTTCCGGGCGTCCGGCAATCGCAATATCCGCCTCTGTGCTTTGCACTTTTTCCACGGCGTCTGCGGCATCGCCGGTTGTCAGCTTAATTTCCACAAGAGGATGCTCAGCGCGAAAGCGATCCAGAATCGGCGGTAAATGACTGTAAGCCGCAGTGACTGAGCAGAAAAGGCGAAGCTCCCCGCTTAGCGACGGGCCATTCTGCCCGATGGAATGGAGCAGATGCTGATATTGCAAAAGCGTGTGCTGGGCAAACTGACGCAGCTGCTCGCCAGCGTCAGTCAGGGTAACCGTGCGGTTGTCCCGCAGGAACAGCGCCTGGCCAAGGTCCTCTTCAAGCCGCTGTATCTGACGTGACAACGTGGAAGGGCTGACGTGCATCGCCCTTGCGCTGCGGCCAAAGTGGCGGCTTTCCGCCAGATGAAGGAACAGTTTCAGGTCACGGAGATCCATGCGATGGCGGCCTCATTTTTACGTTGCAGTTCTTGCAATGTCACGTTGTTAATATATCAATTTAAGCAATGCATTTCCTGTCATATGATAAGGATTATTGAGGGCAAGCAGAGCGCTGCTTTCTCATCTTATTAAAAGACCCAGATAACCCTATACGGAGTACCCATGGCTAACTATTTCAACACGTTGAACCTGCGCAACCAGTTAGCGCAGTTAGGCAAATGTCGTTTTATGGCGCGTGACGAATTTGCTGATGAAGCGAGCTACCTGAAAGGGAAGAAAGTCGTTATTGTTGGCTGTGGCGCTCAGGGTCTGAACCAGGGCCTTAACATGCGCGATTCCGGACTGGATATCGCCTATGCTCTGCGTGAAGAAGCTATTGCGGAAAAACGTGCGTCATGGCGCAAAGCGACTGAAAACGGCTTCAAAGTCGGCACCTATGAAGAACTGATCCCGCAGGCCGATCTGGTTGTTAACCTGACGCCAGACAAGCAGCACAGCGCCGTTGTTCAGGCCGTTCAGCCGCTGATGAAAGAGGGCGCAGCGCTGGGTTACTCTCACGGCTTTAACATCGTTGAAGTGGGCGAGCAGGTTCGTAAAGATATCACCGTGGTCATGGTTGCACCAAAATGCCCGGGTACGGAAGTCCGTGAAGAGTACAAACGTGGTTTCGGCGTGCCGACGCTGATTGCGGTACACCCGGAAAACGATCCGAAAGGCGAAGGTATGGCCATTGCCAAAGCCTGGGCGGCGGCCACCGGCGGTCACCGTGCCGGCGTGCTGGAATCCTCCTTCGTTGCCGAAGTGAAATCTGACCTGATGGGCGAGCAGACTATCCTGTGCGGCATGTTGCAGGCAGGTTCTCTGCTCTGCTTCGACAAGCTGGTGGCGGAAGGGACCGAGCCGGCTTACGCTGAGAAACTGATCCAGTTTGGCTGGGAAACCGTGACCGAGGCGCTGAAGCAGGGCGGTATTACCCTGATGATGGATCGCCTCTCTAACCCGGCGAAGGTTCGTGCGTATGCGCTCTCCGGGCAGCTGAAAACTATCATGGCGCCGCTGTTCCAGAAGCATATGGATGACATCATCTCGGGCGAATTCTCTTCCGGCATGATGGCTGACTGGGCCAACGACGATAAAAATCTGCTGGGCTGGCGTGAAGAGACCGGTAAAACGGCTTTCGAAACGGCACCGCAGTTTGAAGGTAAAATTGCCGAGCAGGATTACTTCGATGAAGGCGTGGTGATGATTGCCATGGTGAAAGCGGGCGTTGAGCTGGCGTTTGAAACCATGGTGGCTGCGGGCATCATTGAAGAGTCAGCCTATTACGAATCCCTGCATGAGCTGCCGCTGATCGCCAACACCATTGCCCGTAAGCGCCTGTATGAGATGAATGTGGTTATCTCTGATACTGCAGAATACGGCAACTATCTGTTCTCTTATGCGGCCGTACCGCTGCTGAAAGAGTTTATGACCACGCTGCAACCGGGCGATCTGGGTAAAGCGGAGGCGGCTTCAGCGGCGGTGGATAATGCACAGCTGCGTGATGTGAACGAAGCGATTCGCAACCATCCGATTGAATCCGTTGGTCGCAAACTGCGTGGCTATATGACCGATATGAAGCGTATCGCCGTCGCAGGTTAATCATATAGTTCAGACAAGCCTGGCCATTTGCGCCGGGCTTTTTTTTGCCTGCTTTCTGCCTCCTCCTCCAGCCACTTTTCCAGCAGCCAGCCCTGCGCATGAACAAAATACGGCTTCAATCGCTCTGCGTTTTAGAATGTGAAATAACGCTCTGAATCACCAATGGTCACGCTGAAGGGGTTAGTCAGAAGGGTTTGACGTTGGGAAGCGGCAGGGAAGATCTGCGGGTGGGCAATAAACACGGCTCAGACAGGAAATCCGGCCGCTCCCAAAAGAGGGCCGGAATAGCAGTTCGAGGTCAATCAGTTACGGTACAGTACTTTGATGATATGGAAACCAAACTGGGTGTGCAGCGGGCCGTAAGGCACCAGAAGCGGGCAGGAAAACACCACTTTATCAAATGCCGGCACCATGGCGCCTTTCTTGAACTCGCCCAGATGCCCACCTTTCTTACCTGAAGGACAGGTGGAGTGCTTTTTCGCCAGTTTCTCGAAATCGGCACCTTCTTCCAGCTGAGCCAAAAGATCCTGAGCCAGTTTTTCTTCTTTAACAAGGATATGCATTGCTGCCGCGGTTTTTGCCATGATCGTACCTTGAGTCGTATGGATGCTGCTGGCTATACTACCACGCTGTAATTTCACCTCTGTTATTTTCTTCGGGCAATTTCCCTATGCGTCTTAATCCAGGTCAGCAGCATGCTGTCGAATTTGTTACCGGCCCTTGTCTGGTACTGGCCGGTGCGGGCTCGGGCAAAACGCGCGTCATCACCAATAAAATTGCTCACCTGATCCGTGAGTGCGGCTATCAGGCGAAGCATATCGCAGCGGTAACCTTTACCAACAAGGCATCGCGCGAGATGAAGGAGCGCGTGGCGCAGACGCTGGGCCGCAAAGAAGCGCGCGGCCTGATGATCTCCACTTTCCATACGCTGGGCCTGGAAATTATCAAGCGCGAGTATGCCGCGCTGGGAATGAAATCCAACTTCTCTCTGTTCGACGATCAGGATCAGCTGGCGCTGCTGAAAGAGCTGACGGAAGAGTGGCTGGAAAATGATAAAACCCTGCTCCAGCAGCTGATCGCCACGATCGGCAACTGGAAAAACGATCTGATGGATCCTTCACGGGCGGCAGCCTCGGTGAAATCTGAGCGTGACAGGATTTTTGCCCACTGCTATGCGCTTTATGACAGACATCTTAAAGCCTGCAACGTGCTCGACTTTGATGACCTTATCCTGCTGCCGACGCTGCTCTTTCAGCGTAACGAGACGGTGCTGGAACGCTGGCAGCAGCGTATTCGTTATCTGCTGGTGGATGAGTATCAGGACACCAACACCAGCCAGTACGAGCTGGTAAAATTGCTGGTTGGTGCCCGGGCACGCTTTACCGTGGTGGGCGATGACGATCAGTCCATCTACTCCTGGCGTGGCGCCCGGCCACAGAACCTTGTCCTGCTGCAGGAAGATTTTCCGGCGCTGCAGGTGATCAAGCTGGAGCAGAATTACCGCTCCTCAGAACGCATTCTGAAAGCGGCAAACATCCTGATTGCCAATAACCCTCACGTTTTTGAAAAGCGGTTATTCTCTGAGCTGGGCTACGGTGCGGAACTGAAAGTAGTGACGGCGAATCATGAAGATCATGAGGCGGAGCGCGTTACAGGCGAGTTGATAGCGCATCACTTTATCAATAAAACCCAGTACAAAGATTATGCGATCCTGTATCGCGGTAACCATCAGTCACGGGTTTTTGAAAAGATGCTGATGCAGAACCGTATTCCTTACCGGATTTCCGGCGGTACCTCCTTTTTCTCACGTCCGGAAATCAAAGATCTGCTGGCCTATCTGCGCGTGCTGACTAATGCCAACGATGACAGCGCCTTTATGCGCATCGTCAATACGCCAAAACGTGAAATCGGGCCGGCCACGCTACAGAAGCTGGGTGAGTGGGCGATGCAGCGTAATAAAAGCCTGTTCAGCGCCAGTTTTGATATGGGCCTGGGGCAGACGCTGACCGGAAGGGGACTGGAATCTCTTCAGCGCTTCACTTTCTGGCTGCAGGAGATCGCCCAGCTTGCCGAGCGGGAACCGGTCACTGCGGTGCGGGATCTGATTCGCGGGATAGATTACGAAAGCTGGCTGTTTGAAACCTCGGCCAGCCCGAAAGCGGCCGAAATGCGGATGAAAAACGTCAATACGCTCTTTCAGTGGATGAGTGAAATGCTGGAAGGCAGCGATATTGATGAGCCGATGACCTTAACCCAGGTCGTCACCCGATTTACGCTGCGTGACATGATGGAGCGCGGCGAAAGTGACGAAGAGTCCGATCAGGTTCAGCTAATGACGCTGCACGCTTCGAAGGGGCTGGAGTTCCCTTATGTTTTCCTGGTCGGTATGGAAGAGGGGCTGCTCCCGCACCAGAGCAGTATTGATGAAAACAACGTCGAGGAAGAGCGCCGTCTCGCCTACGTTGGCATCACGCGCGCGCAGAAAGAGCTGACCTTTACGCTTTGCCGCGAGCGCCGTCAGTACGGTGAGCTGATCCGGCCTGAACCGAGCCGCTTCCTGCTGGAGCTGCCGCAGGACGATCTGAACTGGGAAACCGAGCGTAAAGTGGTCAGCCCTGAGCAGCGCATGCAGACGGGACAAAGCCGCGTGGCCAGCCTGAAGGCGATGCTTGAAAAAGCGAAGAATGGCGCAGGCTGAATTGCCAGTATGACCGTAAAAAGGGGCCTGTAAGGCCCCTTTTTACATCAGCGAATCGCCATCGGCCAGTGTACGTAACTTTGCCAGTGGCACTCCTGTTCCAGCAGCTCGGCCCTCAGTGGATGCGCATCCAGCCAGCCAGCCGGGAGCGTAACGGTCAGGCAGTCTTCATCCGCGTGAAGCCGTACCGCCGGCAAGGTATCATCGCGGCGGCGACTGGCAAAAACGATCGCCAGCCGGAGCAGACGACAGAGACGCTCAGCCTGCCGGGGCGGGATCGCATTCTGCTGGCTGAGAAGCGCCAGATCGATGCTGTTTCCCTGATTTTGCAGCAGCGTGGCCAGCAGCTTTTTCTGGGCGGGGGTAAAACCGGGTAAATCGAGATGGCGGATCAGATAGGCCGCATGCTGGGGAGCCTGTTTGAAATCGATGCTGAGGCCGATTTCATGGATCTGACAGGCGCTGTCGAGCAGATCCCGACATCGCTCATCCAGTTTCCAGTTCGGCGAGACCTGCCGGATAAAGCTTTCTGCCAGCAGGCGTACCCGCTCCGCCTGTTCGGAATCGATGGTAAAGCGGCGCTGAATGTTATGCAGCGTGCGGCTGCGGATATCCCGGTCGACCGGCAAATGCAGCATGCCGTAAACCAGACCCTCACGCAGCGCGCCGCCGGCCAGCGTCATGCTGCTGATATTCAGCTCGTTAAAGATGGCAATGAGAATCGACAGTCCGCTCGGGAAAACCAGCGCCCGTTCCAGCGTCAGCCCCTCAATTTCCAGCTCCTCCAGCTTGCCGCACTGGATCGCCCGCTGCCTGAGCTGCATGAGCTTGCTCAGGGTGATGCGCTCATCCATTCCCTGCGCCATCATGATTTCCTGCAAAGCCTGAACGGTGCCGGACGCGCCGACGCAAACCTGCCAGCCTTGCGTCCGAAGCTGAGCGGCGATAGGCGCGATCATGACGCGGGCGGCCTGTTCCGCCTGCTCAAAGTTCGCTTTGCCCAGATGACGGTCGCCGAAATAGCGCTCCAGCCAGGTTACGCAGCCCATCGAAAGACTGAACAGCAGCGTCGTCTGCGAGCCGCTGCCCGTGACCAGTTCAGTGCTGCCACCGCCAATATCCACAACCAGGCGTTTATCAGCCCCGCCGGTGGTGTGAGCCACGCCCTGATAAATCAGGCGCGCCTCCTCTTCGCCGGTGATGACATTCACCGTACAGCCGAGGATTTGCTGCGCTTTTTGCAGAAAAATAGCGGCGTTAGTGGCAAGACGAAGCGTCGCCGTGGCCACCACGCGGATCTGATCGGGGGGAATATCCTGTAACTGTTCTGCAAACAGCCGCAGACATTGCCAGCCCCGCTCAAGGGCCTCGTCAGAGAGGCGGCTCTCCGCATCCAGCCCGGCGGCCAGGCGCACTTTGCGCTTGATGCGCGTAACGGTCTGGATATGACCAGCCACTTCACGCACCACCAACATATGAAAGCTGTTCGATCCCAGATCGATCGCAGCATAAAGTGATGATGCGCTCAGCATGGCCGTTAACCTGAACGTTTGCGGTTGTTACTACGCGGTGCGCCGCTGCGACGGTTGTTATTGCCACCCCGACGCGGGCCGTTGCCGGAGCGGTTGCGGGTCAGGCGTTTGGGCGGCGGCAGTTCCGTCATCAGTGCATCGCTGTTGTAACGGCTGACGGGAATGCTGTGCCCGATATACTCTTCAATCGCAGGCAGGTTAAGCGCGTACTCTTCACAGGCAAGGCTGATGGAGTGTCCGTTCGCGCCCGCGCGGCCAGTACGCCCGATCCGGTGGACGTAATCTTCACGATCGTCAGGCAGGTCATAGTTGAAGACGTGGGTGACGGCAGGAATATGCAGACCACGTGCGGCCACATCGGTCGCCACCAGGATATCCACATCGCCTTTGGTAAAGTCATCCAGAATCCGCAGGCGTTTTTTCTGCGCCACGTCGCCGGTCAGCAGACCCACGCGATGACCATCGGCTGCCAGATGGCCCCAGATATCTTCACAACGGTGTTTCGTGTTAGCGAAGATAATCGCCCGGTCAGGCCATTCTTCTTCCAGAAGCGTTTGCAGAAGGCGCATTTTTTCTTCATTGGAAGGGTAAAAAAGCTCTTCTTTAATACGGTGTCCGGTTTTCTGCTCCGGCTCGACTTCTACATATTCCGCATTGTTCATGTTTTCGAACGCCAGTTCGCGCACGCGGAAGGAGAGCGTGGCGGAGAAGAGCATATTCAGACGCTGGCTGGCGGCAGGCATCCGGCGGAACAGCCAGCGGATATCTTTGATAAAGCCGAGATCGAACATACGATCGGCCTCATCCAGCACCACAACCTGAATCGCGCCGAGATTGACGTGATTCTGCTTGGCATAATCGATCAGACGGCCCGTGGTGCCGATCAGAATATCGACGCCGCTTTCCAGCACTTTAAGCTGTTTATCGTAGCCATCGCCGCCGTAAGCCAGTCCGAGCTTAAGGCCAGTGACCTGCGCCAGCGGTTCAGCATCGGCATGAATCTGCACGGCCAGTTCGCGCGTTGGCGCCAGGATTAACGCACGCGGCTGATTAACCTGACGACCCTCCGGCGCGGGTTGAGAAAGAAGATGATGGAACGTTGACGTCAGAAACGCCATCGTTTTCCCGGTACCGGTTTGCGCCTGTCCCGCTACATCACGCCCGGAGAGCGTGAAAGGCAATGCCAACGCCTGAATAGGCGTGCAGTTATGAAAGCCTTTAGTTTCAAGGGTTTCAATGACCTGAGGGTGCAGGGCGAAGTCGGAAAACTTCTGTTCGGTTAAGTGTGTTTTGCTCATAGTGTGGTAGAATATCAGCTTACTATTGCTTTACGAAAGCGTATCCGGTGAAATAAAGTCAACCTAAGTTGGCAGATTTTACGCCAACCAGCCAGGCATAATCTTTTGGAGTAAGACATGAGCAGCGATAAAATTGTTCACCTGACCGATGACAGCTTCGAAACCGACGTACTGAAAGCAGAAGGTTTGACGCTGGTCGACTTCTGGGCAGAGTGGTGCGGCCCTTGCAAAATGATCGCCCCCATTCTCGATGAAGTTGCCGAAGAATACGACGGCAAGCTGACAATCGCAAAACTGAATATCGACGAAAACCCAGGCACCGCGCCAAAGTATGGTATTCGTGGTATTCCTACTCTGCTGCTGTTTAAAAACGGCGAAGTAGCGGCGACGAAAGTGGGCGCCCTCTCTAAAGGCCAGCTCAAAGAGTTTCTGAACGCGAACCTGGGCTGATTATCTGCCCGCGTCCGGCGGAGGGCGAATTTTTAGCTCTCCGCTAGACGCCCGGCAATATGCGTGCTAACTTACTTTTACTGCACTACGCACTTACCTGTAGTTTGAATCTTAGATTTACTCCTTGTTGAACACTGTGTTCCTCTGAATTTTACAGACGTTCAGCAATCTGACGGTTAGTTTTCATCAGCATTTCCGGCGTCTTGTCCTTACCGTCTCCACGACTCAGATCTGCGTTTTCCTGCACGTGATCATCGAGCGGACCCTGACAAGAATGCCATTAACAGGCATGGATTTTTCGCCATACCACTTACGACAATCATTTCGAGATTTACCCCGAGTTTAAGAACCCACCATTATGAATCTTACCGAATTAAAAAATACGCCGGTTTCTGACCTGATAACACTCGGCGAAAACATGGGGCTGGAAAACCTGGCGCGCATGCGCAAACAGGACATCATCTTCTCCATTCTTAAGCAGCATGCTAAAAGTGGAGAGGATATCTTCGGTGATGGCGTACTGGAGATATTGCAGGATGGTTTTGGTTTCCTCCGCTCTGGAGACAGCTCATACCTCGCCGGTCCTGATGACATCTACGTTTCCCCCAGCCAGATTCGCCGTTTCAACCTTCGTACAGGTGACACCATCGCCGGCAAGATCCGTCCGCCGAAAGAAGGTGAGCGCTACTTTGCCCTGTTGAAGGTTAACGAAGTTAACTATGACAAACCGGAAAATGCCCGCAGCAAAATCCTGTTTGAAAACTTAACGCCGCTGCATGCTAACTCCCGCCTCCGTATGGAGCGTGGTAATGGTTCCACCGAAGATCTGACCGCGCGCGTACTGGATTTGGCTTCGCCAATCGGTCGCGGCCAGCGTGGCCTGATCGTGGCGCCGCCAAAAGCGGGTAAAACCATGCTGCTGCAGAACATCGCAACCAGCATCGCCTACAATCATCCGGACTGCGTACTGATGGTACTGCTGATTGATGAGCGTCCTGAAGAAGTGACCGAGATGCAGCGTCTGGTTAAGGGTGAAGTTATCGCTTCCACCTTTGATGAGCCGGCATCCCGTCACGTGCAGGTTGCGGAAATGGTGATCGAGAAAGCCAAGCGTCTGGTTGAGCATAAGAAAGACGTTATTATCCTGCTGGACTCCATTACCCGTCTGGCGCGTGCCTACAACACCGTTGTACCGGCTTCCGGTAAAGTGTTAACCGGTGGTGTGGATGCCAACGCCCTGCATCGTCCAAAACGCTTCTTCGGTGCCGCGCGTAACGTTGAGGAAGGCGGAAGCCTGACCATTATCGCGACTGCGCTGGTGGATACTGGTTCGAAGATGGACGAAGTGATCTACGAAGAGTTCAAGGGTACCGGCAACATGGAACTGCACCTCGCGCGTAAAATCGCCGAGAAGCGCGTATTCCCTGCTATCGACTACAATCGCTCCGGTACGCGTAAAGAAGAGCTGCTTACCAGTTCTGAAGAGCTGCAAAAAATGTGGATCCTGCGCAAAATTATCCATCCAATGGGTGAGATTGACGCGATGGAATTCCTCATCAACAAGCTGGCGATGACGAAAACTAACGACGAGTTCTTCGATATGATGAAACGCTCCTGAGGCATTTTATCTGCCGCAGGTGAGTGGCGGGCCAATACCAGTGATAGCGGTTTATTGCGTCAGCTAACTTGAGAAATCCGGAAAACGCCACGTTCAGACGTGGCGTTTTTCGTTTTCGGGTTATACGATAATTCGTCATGAGTTAAGTCAGATAGCTGACGAATACAGAGCGGAGAAGATGGAATTTCGCTGATGTATTCTTCCTGCTTAAAAAAAAACAGAATCTTGTCGGCGTGTTTGGCACAATGTATGCCCTTAATACACCGGGATTCATAGCAGAGAGCTGGTTAATGTGAATTTACTCAATTTGAGTGCTGAGCTTGCGTTTATTTTCCTGTTTTCACTGGTTTTTCTATTCTTTGCCAGGAAGGTAGCCAAGAAAATTGGTTTAGTGGATAAGCCAAATTACCGTAAGCGGCATCAGGGCGTGATCCCTTTAGTGGGCGGGATTTCTGTCTTTGCCGGAATTTGCTTCACGTTTTCAATTACCGACTATTACGTTCCCCACGCGCTGCTTTATATCGCCTGTGCCGGCGCACTGGTGCTGGTCGGCGCGCTGGACGACAGGTTCGATATCAGCGTCAAGCTCCGGGCCGCCGTTCAGGCTGGCGTGGCCGTGGTGATGATGGCGGCGGCCGACCTTTATTTATTAAGTCTGGGGTATATTTTCGGCCCCTGGGAACTGGTCGTTGGCCCCTTTGGCTATGTGCTGACGCTATTTGCCGTCTGGGCCGCCATTAACGCCTTCAATATGGTCGACGGCATTGATGGTCTGCTGGGCGGGCTCTCCTGCGTCACCTTCCTGGCAATGGGGATTATCCTGTTGACCGATGGGCAGCAAAGCCTTGCCGTATGGTGCTTTGCGATGATCGCCGCCATCGTGCCTTATATCCTGCTTAACATGGGCGTATTTGGTCATCGCTATAAAGTATTTATGGGCGATGCTGGCAGTACGCTGATCGGCTTTACCATTATCTGGATCCTGCTTGAAGCCACGCAGGGCCAGAACCATCCTATTACCCCTGTCACCGCGCTCTGGCTGATTGCCATACCGCTGATGGATATGGTGGCTATTATGTATCGTCGCCTCAGCAAAGGGATGAGTCCCTTTTCAGCCGACCGCCAGCACATTCACCATCTCATCATGCGGGCCGGATTCACTTCCCGACAGGCTTTTGCCCTGATCACTGCCGCAGCCGCACTCCTTGCTGCCGTGGGCGTACTGGGCGAGTACCTGACGTTTATTCCTGAATGGATAATGCTGGTGCTGTTTCTGCTGGCCTTTATGCTTTATGGCTACTGCATTAAACGCGCATGGCGGGTGGCGCGTTTTCTTAAAAGAATGAAACGCCGTATGCGCCGGAACACTAAGCTCGACAAGCCTTTCACTGACTGAAAGACCTCAGTACTGGATAACAAGGAAAATTAAGTATGACGCATCCTGACGTGGCCGATAACGAACTGGATATCCGTGGGCTCTGCTGCACCCTCTGGCGGGGAAAGATGTGGATTGCGGGCGGAGCGCTGTTATTTGCGCTGCTGGCATATATCTGGTCCCTGCTGGTTACCCCTAAGTGGAGCACAACCGCCGTCACCGATCGTCCTACTGTGAATATGCTGAGCAGCTACTATTCGCAGCAGCAGTTCCTCAACAATCTTGACTCCCGGGCCAGTGACGCCGCAGATACCCCACCCTCCGTCGCCAGTGAAGCTTATCAGGAATTCGTAATGCAGCTTTCCGCCTACGATACCCGGCGCGATTTCTGGCTGCAGACCGACTACTACAAGCAGCGTAAGAGCGGCAATGCGCATGAAGATGCCGCACTGCTGGTGAAGTTGATCGACAACATTCAGTTTCAGCCTGCGGACGCGGCAAGAAGCCTCAACGATACGGTCAGACTGGTCGCGGAAACCGCCCCAGAGGCGAATACGTTGTTGCGGGGCTATATCGCCTTCGCTAACCAGCGGGCCGCCACTCACCTTAATGAGGAGCTGACGGGCGCCTGGGCTGCCCGGACGATTCAGCTTAAGGCGCAGGTGAAGAGGCAGGAAGCGGTGGCCAGGGCTATCTATAACCGGCAAATCAACAGCATTCAGCAGGCGCTAAAAATCGCACAGCAGCAGGGGCTTGAGCGGGCTAAGACCGACACGCCTTCCGAAGAGCTGCCGGATTCTGAGCTTTTTCTGTTAGGGCGTCCTCTGCTTCAGGGGCGGCTGGAAAATCTCCAGGCGACCGGGCCGGCTTACGATCTGGACTATGATCAGAATAAGGCCATGCTAGCCACGCTGAACGTTGGTCCTGTGCTGGTCGATACCTTCCAGACCTGGCGCTATCTGCGCACGCCTGAAGAGCCGGTGAAGCGTGACAGCCCTCGTCGCCTGTTTCTGATGATTATGTGGGGTGCCGTCGGAGCCCTGACGGGGGCCGGCGTTGCGCTGGTGCGCCGTCCTCGCGCCCGGACGACAAACGGTCAGTCGGTCAGTTAACAGACGAACGAAAGAGAGTAACAGTGAAAGTACTAACTGTTTTTGGCACGCGCCCGGAAGCGATCAAGATGGCGCCGCTGGTTCATGCACTCGCACAGGATAGTGAGATAGAAGCGCGCCTGTGCGTCACGGCCCAGCATCGCGAAATGCTGGACCAGGTCCTGCAGCTCTTTGCCATTACCCCAGACTACGATCTTAATATTATGCGTCCCGGCCAGGGGCTGACCGAGGTAACCAGCCGTATCCTGGAAGGGCTGAAAGGCGTGTTCGCGGAATTCACGCCCGACGTGGTGTTGGTTCACGGCGATACCACGACCACCTTTGCTGCCAGCCTGGCGGCGTTTTACCACCGCATTCCGGTCGGGCATGTGGAAGCGGGATTGCGCACGGGGGATCTTTATTCCCCATGGCCTGAAGAGGCTAACCGTACCCTGACGGGGCATCTGGCTACCTACCATTTTCCTCCCACCGAAGCGGCCAGGCAGAATCTGCTGAATGAGAATCTGAATGCTGCCCGCATGTTCGTGACCGGTAATACGGTGATCGACGCGCTGTTCTGGGTGCGCGATCGCGTACTGAAAGATGCCTCGCTGCATAGCAGCCTGGCGACGCGTTATCCTTTCTTAGATCCTGCTAAAAAAATGATTCTGGTTACCGGCCATCGTCGCGAAAGTTTTGGCGGCGGTTTTGAGCGCATCTGTAGTGCGCTGGCGGAGATTGCAAGACTGCACCCTGATGTGCAGATCGTCTATCCGGTCCATCTCAACCCTAACGTCAGCGAGCCGGTCAACCGCATTTTGCGTGATATTGAGAATATCGTCCTGATTGAGCCTCAGGAGTATCTGCCGTTTGTCTGGCTGATGGTTCACGCCTGGCTCATCCTGACAGATTCGGGCGGGATACAGGAAGAGGCGCCTTCACTCGGCAAACCTGTTCTGGTGATGCGTGAGACGACAGAGCGTCCGGAAGCGGTTGAAGCGGGTACGGTCCGGCTGGTCGGTACCGACGTGCAGAAGATCGTCAGCGAAGCGACCCGCCTGCTGACCGACGACGAAGCCTATCACTCGATGAGCCGCGCCCATAATCCTTACGGGGACGGACTGGCCTGCCAGCGGATTGTGCAGGTCCTGAAAAATAACCGGATTTCTTTATGAATTTTGACACCATTTCTGTGATCGGCCTGGGCTACATCGGCCTGCCCACCGCCGCTGCCTTTGCCTCCCGTCAGAAAAAGGTTGTGGGGATTGATATCAATGCTCACGCCGTGGAAACCATTAATCGCGGTGAGATACACATCGTTGAGCCTGATTTAGATCGGGTTGTAAAACAGGCGGTTGAGCAGGGATTTCTGCGGGCGGCAACGCAGCCCGAACCCGCTGATGCCTTTCTGATCGCGGTACCGACGCCGTTTAAAGACGATCACCAGCCCGATTTGGCCTGGGTCAAAGCGGCGGCCGGATCGATAGCCCCGGTGCTGAAACGCGGGGATTTAGTGATCCTTGAGTCGACCTCCCCCGTCGGCGCTACCGAGCAGATGGCCGGGTGGCTGGCGGCGGCAAGGCCCGACCTGACGTTTCCCCAGCAGGCTGGCGACGAGGCCGATATTCACATTGCTTACTGCCCTGAACGCGTATTGCCGGGTAAAGTGATGGAAGAGCTGGTGACGAACGATCGGGTCATTGGCGGTATGACCTCAACCAGTTCTGCGCTGGCCTGCGACCTTTACAGGATTTTCCTGAAAGGCGAGTGCGTCACGACTAACGCCCGTACGGCCGAGATGTGCAAGCTCACCGAGAACAGTTTTCGTGATGTAAATATCGCCTTCGCTAACGAACTCTCGCTTATTTGCGCCGATCAGGGAATTAACGTCTGGGAGCTGATAAGCCTCGCTAACCGCCATCCGCGCGTCAACATACTCCAGCCCGGCCCCGGCGTTGGCGGCCACTGCATTGCCGTCGACCCGTGGTTTATCGTGGCGCAAAATCCGGTACAGGCTCGCCTGATCCGCACCGCCCGCGAAGTGAACGACGGTAAGCCTCTCTGGGTGCTGGAGCAGGTGAAAAAAGCGCTGGCTGACTGTCTGGCGACCAGCGATAAGCGCGCCAGCGAGCTGCGGATCGCCTGTTTTGGCCTGGCGTTCAAACCGGATATTGACGATCTGCGCGAAAGTCCGGCAATGCACGTGGCTGGCATGATTGCCGGTTGGCATCCCGGGCAGACGCTGGTGGTGGAGCCGAATATTCATCAGCTTCCCTCCGCGCTGGCGGGCAAAGCGACACTGGTGACGCTGGATGCTGCGCTACAGCAGGCCGATGTGCTGGTCATGCTGGTCGATCATGCGCAGTTTAAAGCGGTCGACCCTGCGCGCATTGCTTCTCACTGGCTTGTCGATACCAAAGGAGTGTGGCAGTGAAACGCATCCTGGTAACCGGGGGAGCCGGCTTTATTGGCTCCGCCGTTGTACGGCATATACTGAATACGACCGCTGATTCGGTGCTGGTGCTCGACAAGCTGACCTATGCGGGCAATCTTGCGTCCCTTGCCAGCGTCGCTGAGCATCCCCGTTTTGCCTTTGAAAAAGTGGATATCTGTGACCGCGCCGCCGTTGACCGGGCGATAGCGCATTACCGGCCCGAGCTGATTATGCACCTGGCGGCGGAAAGCCATGTCGATCGTTCCATTGACGGGCCGATAGCCTTCGTTGAAACGAATATCATCGGCACCTATATGATGCTGGAAGCGTCCCGCCATTACGTGGCGACCCTCTCCGGCGCGGAGAAAGCCGCTTTCCGCTTTCATCATATTTCAACGGATGAGGTGTTTGGCGACCTGGAAAACGATGCGGACTTCTTTGTTGAAACCACGCCTTATGCGCCAAGCAGTCCCTATTCTGCGACCAAAGCCAGCAGCGATCACCTTGTACGCGCCTGGCATCGCACCTATGGTTTGCCGGTTATCGTGACCAACTGCTCAAACAACTACGGGCCTTACCACTTCCCGGAAAAGCTTATTCCACTGATGATTATCAACGCGCTGGCCGGAAAACCGCTGCCGGTGTATGGCAACGGCGCGCAGATCCGCGACTGGCTCTACGTAGAAGATCACGCCGCCGCCCTTTACCTGGTCGCCAGCGAAGGGAAACCGGGTGAAACCTACAATATTGGTGGTCATAACGAACGGCGTAATCTTGAGGTCGTGGAGACAGTCTGCGACCTGCTTGATGAGCTGGCGGAAAGCAAACCGGTGGGCATCACCCATTTTCGTGAACTGATCCAGTTTGTGGCGGACCGGCCAGGGCACGATCGTCGTTATGCCATTGATGCTGGAAAAATTGAGCGTGAGCTGGGCTGGCGGCCGCACGAAACCTTTGAGACGGGGATGCGTAAAACGGTCAGCTGGTACCTGGAAAACCGCCAGTGGTGGCAAAGCATCCTTGACGGTAGCTATCAGGGCGAACGTTTAGGATTGTCATTATGACCGGCAACGTGTCAGGAGGGGCGCAATGAAAGGTATTGTACTGGCGGGTGGATCGGGGACACGCCTCTATCCCATTACGCGTGGCATCTCAAAACAGCTGCTGCCGGTGTACGATAAGCCGATGATTTACTATCCGCTGTCGGTGCTGATGCTGGCGGGGATACGCGATATTCTGATCATCACTACGCCGGAAGATAAGCCGCATTTTCAGCGTCTGCTGGGCAACGGTGAAGAGTTTGGCATCCAGCTAACCTATGCCGTTCAGGCGCAGCCAGACGGTCTTGCTCAGGCTTTTATCATTGGTGAATCCTTCCTTAACGGAGAGAGTTGCTGCCTGGTGCTGGGCGATAACATTTTCTTCGGTCAGGGCTTCAGTCCCAAGCTCAGACAAGTTGCTGCGCAGAGCCGGGGCGCGACGGTATTTGGTTATCAGGTTATGGATCCTGAGCGGTTCGGCGTGGTCGATTTTGATGATGAGTTCCGGGCGTTATCCATTGAGGAAAAACCGAAAGAACCGAAATCCCGATGGGCGGTTACCGGCCTCTATTTTTACGATAATCAGGTGGTCGATTTTGCAAAACGCGTGCAGCCTTCTGAGCGCGGCGAGCTTGAGATCACCAGCATTAACCAGATGTACCTCGAAAAAGGCGAACTGACCGTTCAGCTGCTTGGACGCGGATTCGCCTGGCTTGATACCGGCACCCATGACAGCCTGATTGAAGCCAGTACCTTTGTGCAAACCGTCGAAAAAAGGCAGGGATTTAAAATCGCCTGTCTGGAAGAGATCGGCTGGCGCAACGGCTGGTTGTCCGATGATGAAGTGCGTCGCTCAGCCCAGGCGCTGGCGAAAACCGGCTACGGCCACTACCTGGTAGATCTTCTGCATGCCCGTCCACGCCAGTATTAACGCCCTGCAATGGGAAAGCGAATTCTTCAACCTGAACGTTGGCCTGCTCGACCTTTCCGGCGATCGGCTGCTGGACGACGCCGCGTTGCAGGGTTATGACATCGTGCAGGCCAAGCTGCTCTCCCAGCAGACGGCGGAGCTGGATGCGCTCGGCGCACTGGGCTTCCGTCTGGTGGAGGGCGAAGCGGATTTCGTTATGGGCCTTGATGCTGCGACGCGGCCTGAAGGCATTCGTATCGCCCGGGCTGAACATATTCCCGCCCTGCGAAGTGCGGCCGGTGAAGCCTTTGCCTGGAGCCGGTTTCGTTCGCCCTGGTACCCGGCAGGCGAGAGCAGCCGCTTTTACGCACGTTGGATAGAAAATGCTGTGCTTGGCACTTTCGATCATCAGTGCCTGCTCGCGGTGGACGACGAGGGCGCGATGCAGGGGTTTATTTCACTGCGCGAGTTATCCGACGGCAGCGCAAGGGTTGGCCTGCTGGCGACGCTACCTGCCGCGCAGGGGCTGGGCGTGGGTCAGCGACTGCTGGCGGCGGCCACTGACTGGTGTCGCGCCCGCCGGCTTACGCGCCTGCATGTTGCCACGCAGCTCAGCAATCTGCCGGCGCTCCGACTTTATCAACGCTGTGGCGGCGTCATCGAACGTACCGCCTGGTGGCTCTACAGGTGACACTATGATCCCGTTTAACGCCCCACCGATAGTGGGAACAGAACTTGAATACATGCAGTCGGCCATGGGCAGCGGCAAGCTCTGTGGCGATGGCGGATTTACCCGCCGCTGCCAGCAGTGGATGGAAAACCGGTTTGGCAGCCAGAAAGTGCTGCTAACGCCATCCTGCACCGCCTCGCTGGAAATGGCGGCAATCCTGATCGACATTCAGCCCGGCGATGAAGTGATAATGCCGAGCTACACCTTTGTCTCAACGGCGAATGCTTTTGTGCTGCGCGGGGCCACCATTGTTTTCGTCGATATTCGCCCGGATACGCTTAATATGGATGAAAGTCTGATTGAGGCGGCGATCACCGACAAAACAAAAGCCATTGTGCCGGTCCATTACGCCGGCGTCGCCTGTGATATGGACGTCATTATGGCTGTTGCAGACAAACATAAGCTGTTTGTGATCGAGGATGCCGCGCAGGGTGTGATGTCCAGTTATAAAGGCAGGGCGCTGGGCACAATCGGGCATATCGGCTGCTTCAGCTTCCATGAGACAAAAAACTACACGGCAGGTGGCGAGGGTGGTGCGACCCTGATCAACGATCCAGCCCTGGTGGAGCGGGCGGAAATTATCCGCGAGAAAGGCACCAACCGCAGCCAGTTCTTTCGCGGGCAGGTGGATAAATATACCTGGCGGGACATCGGTTCAAGTTATCTGATGGCCGACCTGCAGGCCGCCTTTCTCTGGGCCCAGCTGGAAGCGGCGGAGCGTATCAACGATCGCCGTCTTCAGCTGTGGCAGCGCTATTACGATGCACTGCAGCCCGTTGCCGCCAGCGGCAGGATCGCGCTGCCCGCGTTACCGCCTGACTGCCAGCATAATGCGCATATGTTTTACATTAAGCTGCGTGACAATGACGATCGCAGTAGTCTGATCGAGTGGCTGAAAGAAGCGGATATCCTGGCCGTGTTCCACTATATCCCGCTGCACTCTTCACCCGCCGGTGAGCGGTTCGGACGCTTTGATGGCGAAGATCGCTATACGCAGTCGGAAAGCGAGCGTCTGCTGCGCCTGCCCCTGTTTTACAACCTGTCTGATGATAACCAGACAACGGTCATCAACTCGCTGCTGAGCTATTTCTCCTGATATGTCACTGGCTAAAGCTTCCGTATGGACGGCAGCGTCCACGCTGGTAAAAATCGTTGCCGGGCTGCTGGTCGTGAAAATGCTGGCGGTGGCGTTCGGCCCTTCTGGCGTCGGGCAGGCAGGTAACTTTCGCCAGCTGATCATTGTACTGGGCGTACTGGCAGGCGCGGGTATCTTTAACGGCGTGACGAAGTATGTCGCCGAATTTCAGCAACAGCCTCAGTCCCTGAAGGCGGTAACCGGAACCGCTTCCGCCATGGTGCTGGGGTGTTCAGCGCTGATCGCCGTGATCTTTTTACTTTTTGCCGGACCGATAAGCGCTGGCTTATTTGGCCACGATCGCTACCAGCACGTCATCAGAATAGTGGCGTTTTTACAGGTCGGTATCGCACTGGCTAACTTCTCGCTGGCGATCGTGAAAGGTTTCCGCGATGCGCGAGGTAACGCGCTGGCGCTTATTGTGGGCAGCCTGGCGGGCGTGGCGGCCTGGTTTATCTGCTACTGGCTGGGCGGCTACAGCGGAGCGCTGGTGGGGCTGGCGATGGTTCCTGCGCTGGTGGTCGTGCCGGCCATGCTGATGCTGGTGAAGCGCGGACATCTGCCGCTGAGTTATCTTAAACCGGTCTGGGACCGTGGGATTGCGCGGAATCTGAGCAAGTTTACTCTGATGGCGCTAATCACCTCCGTAACCCTGCCCGTGGCATGGATCATGATGCGTAACCTTCTGGCTGCGCATGAAGGCTGGGATCAGGTTGGCCTGTGGCAGGGGGTAACCAGTATTTCGGATGCCTACCTGCAATTTATCACCGCATCCTTCAGCGTTTATCTGCTGCCCACCCTCTCACGCCTGACCAGCAAAGCGGCGATATCGCGGGAAATCATTCGCTCCCTGAGCTTTGTGTTGCCCGCCGTCGCTGCCGTCAGTTTTACCGTCTGGCTGCTGAGGGATCTGGCTATCTGGCTGCTGTTCTCCAGTCAGTTTTACGGTATGCGCGATCTCTTTGTCTGGCAGCTGACCGGCGACGTTTTTAAAGTAGGCGCTTATGTATTTGGTTATCTGGTGATCGCGAAAGCCTCGCTGCGGTTTTACATTCTTACCGAGGTGAGCCAGTTTATCCTGCTGACGGCGTTCGCCCACTGGCTGATCCCGCTGCACGGCGCGACCGGCGCAGCGCAGGCCTATATGGCAACTTACATGGTTTATTTCACGCTCTGTACTGGCGTATTTCTTCTCTACCGTAGAAAAAAATGATCACATTGATTCACGTTCTGGGTTCGCCCATTCCACACCATAATCAGACCGTACTGCGTTTTTTTAACGACGTGCTCTCTGCAGCGATGCCCACCCAAACGCCGCGCCAGTTCTGGATGGTGGGCGATATCCCCGCAGGCGCGGAATTTGAGGCGCTGGCTATCCACACTTTTCCTGATAAGCAGGCAATAGCTCAGGCGGTAACGGCGCGCGCGAAGCAGGACCGGCAAACCCGCTTCTTTTTCCACGGACAGTTCAACCCGGCGCTGTGGCTGGCGCTCCTGACCGGAAAAATTCGCTCCCCGCAGTTTTTCTGGCATATCTGGGGAGCCGATCTCTATGAGGCGGGTGCCGGTCTGCGTTTCCGGTTGTTCTACCTGATGCGTCGGCTGGCGCAAAAGCGCGTGGGGCGTGTATTCGCTACCCTGGGTGACATAGCGCATCTGCACCAACGGCATCCTCATCTGCCTGCTTCTCTGCTCTATTTTCCTACCCGGATGGGCGAGTCAGTGCCGCCACCGGGAGAAAAAAGTGCCGGTCTGACCGTGCTTTTAGGCAATTCAGGCGATGTCAGTAACCGCCATATCCAGGGGCTGAAGGAGATTCATCAGCAGTTTGGCGATACGGTTTCCGTGATAGTGCCGATGGGATATCCGGCAGACAATGCGGCCTATATTCAGCAGGTGCGGGAAACCGGCGAGGCGCTTTTCTCCGCTGATAAGCTGACCATTCTCACTGATAAACTCGAATTTCCGGACTATTTAGCGCTGATATCACGCTGTGATTTAGGCTATTTTATTTTTGAACGCCAGCAGGGCATCGGCACCCTTTGCCTGCTGATCCAGGCCAATATTCCTTTTGTGGTGAACCGCAAAAATCCGTTCTGGCACGATTTGGCCGGACAGAACGTGCCGGTGCTGTTTGCGGGTGATGCGCTGAACCCGCAGCTTGTGGAAGAAGCCCGCCGGCAGATGACGCTACTGGATAAAACAGCGATCGCTTTTTTCGACCCGGCTTATGTTGAAGGGTGGAAGCAGGCGCTCGTTCTGGCTGAAGGAGAAACATCATGACAATGGCAGAATTGACTGGCTTGCTGGTGGTCTATCTTATTTCGCTGGGCGTCATCCTGACGCTGACCTGGCGCGAATTCCGCCGGGTGAAGTTTAATTTCAATGTCTTCTTTTCATTGCTGTTTCTGCTGACCTTCTATTTCGGCTTCCCGCTGACCTGTACGCTGGTATTTGGTTTTGAGGTGCAGGTTGTACCGCCGGAATATCTTCTCCAGGCGCTGCTTTCTGCCACTGGATTTTATGTCATCTACTATGTGAGCTACAAAACGAGGCTCAGAGCGCGATCTGACAGGCCGCCGCGGCCCGTCTTCACCATGAACCGGGTGGAAACGCATCTGACCTGGGGCATATTGATGCTGATCGCGCTGGGAACGGTACTGGTATTTTTTCTGCACAATGGCTTTCTGCTCTTTAAGCTGCACAGCTACAGCCAGATCTTTTCCGCTGAGGTTTCCGGCGTCGCGCTTAAACGATTTTTCTATTTCTTTATTCCCGCCATGCTGGTGGTGTACTTCCTCCATCAGAGCTTCCGCAACTGGCTGCTGTTTCTGGCCGCTACCGTCAGCTTCGGCCTGTTAACCTATATCATCGTAGGCGGTACGCGGGCCAATATCATTATCGCCTTTGCGCTGTTTTTATTTATTGGCATCATTCGCGGCTGGATAACGCTCTGGATGCTGGCCACCGCAGGCGTGGCGGGCATTGTCGGGATGTTCTGGCTGGCGCTGAGACGCTACAACCTGGATGTCAGTGGCGCAGAAGCCTTTTATACGTTTCTCTACCTGACGCGGGATACCTTTTCGCCCTGGGAGAACCTTGGCCTGCTGCTGCAAAATTATGACAAGATCGATTTTCAGGGGCTGGCGCCGATAGTTCGGGACTTCTACGTCTTTATTCCCAGCTGGCTGTGGCCGGACAGGCCCTCTCTGGTGCTGAATAGCGCAAACTATTTTACCTGGGAAGTGCTGAACAACCATTCGGGTCTGGCTATTTCGCCAACGCTCATCGGCTCGCTGGTGGTGATGGGCGGCGTCTGGTTTATCCCGCTGGGCGCGGTGGCGGTCGGACTGATTATTAAATGGTTCGACTGGCTGTACCAAAAAGGGCAGCAGGAAAGTAACCGCTATAAAGCTGCTATTCTGCAAAGCTTCTGCTTCGGTGCGGTATTCAATATGATTGTGCTCGCCAGGGAAGGAGTGGATGCCTTTGCCTCTCGCGTCGTCTTTTTCTGCCTGATCTTTGCCGCAACGGTGGTGATTGCCAAGCTCCTTTACTGGCTTTTTGACCGTGCCGGCCTGATACAGGCCAGAAACCCAGCGAAAGCGCTGTCGGCAAAGCGTGCCATTTATCAGGGCTGATGGCCCACATTGTTTCAGTTGACCCAAAGGAAAAGATCATGGATGCCCCATCCTCAGTACCGCAGTATCAGATCCGTGGCATCACGCTGCTGGGGTTTCGTGATATGGCCGGGTTTCTTGATTATCTGTATCAGGGAGAGAGCCTCAGAACCGGTACGCTGGTCGCCATTAACGCAGAAAAAGTCCTTAAAACGGAAAGCCAGCCTGAAATTAAGCAGCTGATCAACGCGGCGGAATATAAATATGCGGACGGCATCAGCATTGTTCGCGCCATCCGCAAAAAGTATCCGCAGGCGGAGGTCAGCCGGATTGCCGGTGCCGATCTGTGGGAGGCGCTGATGGCGCGTGCCGGACGTGAAGGCACGCCCGTTTTCCTGATTGGCGGCCAGCCGGCGATTCTGGAGCAGACCGCAGACAAGCTGCGGCGTCAGTGGAACGTAAATATCGTTGGTACCCAGAATGGTTACTTTGCGCCTGCGGAACGTGACGCGCTCTTTGCCCAGATCGCCGCCAGCGGTGCAAAAATCGTTACCGTTGCGATGGGCTCGCCTCGTCAGGAAGAATTTATGCAGGCGTGTAAGGCGGTCTGTCCCGATGCCCTGTATATGGGCGTAGGAGGCACCTACGACGTTTTCACCGGTCATGTGAAGCGTGCCCCTAAGATTTGGCAGAAGATGGGACTTGAGTGGCTTTACCGGCTGATTGTGCAGCCTTCACGTCTGCCTCGTCAGCTCAGTTTGCTGAAATTTCTCAATTATTACTGGCGGGGCGATCTTTAATTCAGGAAAAAGGCCCGGGGGTAATGGCTGGAATGCAAGGGTTTATCGTGCAGAATTTGTGCAAAACGTACGTGATTCAGACAGAACGCACAAAGCGTAATCAAACAACTTTAATTGTGAAAAAAGCACTGGACAGGATCGGCTCAAATCCGTAGTATGCCCATCCGCAACGGCGCTATGCGCCCGTAGCTCAGCTGGATAGAGCGCTGCCCTCCGGAGGCAGAGGTCTCAGGTTCGAATCCTGTCGGGCGCACCATTAAGTTGTGTGCAAGAGCTGCGGTGGTAATAACCGCGTTAGTAAAGAAGTAAGCAGTAGAAAGTAAGTCGTTAAGCAGTAGGGGTGGTGGCTATAGCTCAGTTGGTAGAGCCCTGGATTGTGATTCCAGTTGTCGTGGGTTCGAGTCCCATTAGCCACCCCAGATTTTGTCAGGTATGCGAAGGTGGCGGAATTGGTAGACGCGCTAGCTTCAGGTGTTAGTGTCTTAACGGACGTGAGGGTTCAAGTCCCTCTCTTCGCACCACAAAATCAGTAGTGAAGATGTACTCGTCGGCGAGTAGCGCAGCTTGGTAGCGCAACTGGTTTGGGACCAGTGGGTCGGAGGTTCGAATCCTCTCTCGCCGACCACTTTTCAAAACCTTGCCGAGGCAGGGTTTTCTGCTTAAGGTCTGCGGATCTGAGCAATAGCAGTATCAGCATGATATCGGCGAGTAGCGCAGCTTGGTAGCGCAACTGGTTTGGGACCAGTGGGTCGGAGGTTCGAATCCTCTCTCGCCGACCAATTTAGAAAAGGCCAGCTTTCGAGCTGGCCTTTTTGTCTCTGTCGCTCACAGAGGATGAGAACCTCCGAAGGAGGTTTGAGCCGAGCGAAGCGAGACAACGTTGCTTCAGCAACGGCCCGAAGGGGAATAATCCTCTCTCGCCGACCAATTTAGAAAAGGCCAGCTTTCGAGCTGGCCTTTTTGTTTTTGTCGAACGGCCAGCCTTGAGCGCGCAGCGGTATCCTCTCTCCGGCACGCCCTGTGCTATAGTAGTGCTGTAGATGCTCATTCCACTCCTTATGTTTGCTAACGCTTCATAAATCCGGGAATGATGCAGAGCCCTTAGGGTACCTGTTGTCCACCCACCCATATCGTTGTAAGACCTTACGGGAGCCAGGACACTACGTTGAGTCAGGTACCAGCCAATTTGTTTTACCGATCTGAATTTTACACCTGCCCGTCCGGCAGGTGTTTTTTTTGCCTGCGTCCCGGCCGGCCTCAGATCGCAGGCAAAAAAAAGCCGGGCGGATGCCCGGCTGTGCAGTGATAATCTAAATCAGTTATTTTTCAGCGTCAGCAGCAGGCCATCACGCCGCATTTCAGCCGCTTCCTCAGGCTTCTGCTGACGATCCAGCGTATCCGCCAGCCACGCATAGTCAAAGGCATCAGGACGCTGCTTCAGCGCCTCTCTGAACGCCTCGCTCGCCTGCGCCCATTCACCATGCTTCATCAGGAGCTGACCCAGCGTACTTTGCAGCAGCGGCGTCGCGCCATGCTGCTTGATCTGCTGACGAAGGGCTTTTTCCAGCTGCTCGGGATTGCCTGCCTTCAGGCGCGGCATCAGCAGGATCAGACGCTCGTCATAGCCACGCTTCAGGCCATCCAGCACAATTTCCTGCGCGGTATCGTGATCGTTGCAGACAATTAAGTGATCCGCCATAGCAACCTGTAACGCGGGTTCGTGACGGGTTTTCCGGCTCTGGGCCTGCCACCAGCTTTTCAGCCCTTCGCTGCCCTGTTCAGCCATCGCCTGGTTCATCAGACCCAGCCAGGCATCCTGCTTCAGCGCCAGACGGTGGGCTTCATCTGCCACCTGCGCTTTTTCCATTGAGGGGAGGATATCCAGCAGAGCGTTCCAGGCACCGGTACGCACATACGCCTGTTCGGCCAGACGAAGCACCTCAGGATGGCGGGGTGCCACTTCAAGCAGACGGTCGATGCCGTTGCGTGCGGCATGATCTTCATTACGCGCCAGCTGAATACGTACGCGGGTGATCTCAACCGGCAGCTGATCGCTACCCGCCAGCTCAGCGGCGCGCTCAAGATGCTGATTCGCGCGGATCTCATCGCCACGCTGCTGGGCAGCTTCCGCCGCCAGCAGATAGTTGACGACCGGCTGCTCGGCATGGTCGGCATTGCGTGACAGCAGCTTCTCAACCTGGCGATAGTCTCCTTCCGCCAGCTTAATCAGGGCGGCGTTTGTTTGCTTACGGGCGCGTTTGCCTTTGCGACCGCGGAACCAGCCGCGGGTGCGCGCGCCCGTTCTGAGCAGGCGACGCACTACCCACTCGATAATCAATATGGCGATAAGCGCCAGGATCAGGATAATCACCAGACCCGTGACGCTGGTTTCGATGTTCCAGCTGTCGGTCTGGATCAGCACATAACCCTGATGCCCGGCCAGCAGAGGCCCAAGCACCACGCCCGCCATCAGTAACAGAAATAGGATCAGAACTTTAAGCATGCTTATTCTCCCTGCTGCTGTTGTCCTGCACCGGGCTGAGCCAGCAGGCTGCGTACGCGCGTTTGCATCAGTTTATCCAGCATAGGCTGGCTTTGCAGCGCTTCAGGAAGATCCATCGACACGTTTTGCTGGCTCAGCTCATCCAGCTGGCTCAGGAAGGTTTTCGTCGCTGGATCCCGGCTGTCAAACCAGGCGCGAACCCAGGCCGACACCGTATCAATTGACTGCCGGTAGATTTCATCCTGATGCCGCGGTACCGCCTGCGCGGCGATCAGCAGACGCGAGCGTATATTCTCACGCAGGTAGACATCCTGATTAGGGGCAAGCAGCGGCTCGGCGGTGGTATCGCGGCGACGGATGGTAATAAAATCATCCATAAAATTGTGCCAGCTTTTTACCAGGTTCTGTCGCCATTCGCGCAGTGAGGAAGAGAGTTCACCGCCGTCGGCATCCATCGGCGTATCGTCACTGTCATTGTCAGCCAGGCGCAAATTATCCACGCCGTTAGCCAGCTGATTCAGCTTGAGGATGGTCCCGTCGTAGTCAACCTGGCTGAGCGCCGCGAGGGTACTGATATCGTTGGTCAGCGCACGGCGGGCCTCAATCAGGCTGGGATCGTTCATATCTGCCAGGCTGGCGTCCGCACTTTTCAGCAGGGCGACGGCGGTGGTGACGTCCTGATCGCTCCACAGTTTACGTCCTGCCAGCTTCACCAGGTAGTCTGCCTGAGCCAGCAGCCAGGTCTGGGCATCATTACCGGAAATGGTGGCGACTTTCTCTTTCAGCTCATCCAGCTGCTGACTCGTGGCGGCCTGCTGCTGGCGTGAGGTATCCAGCTCGCTGGTTGCCGTTGTCATTTGCTGCTCCAGCGATTTTTTGTCGCTGCTGGCCTGCTGCCGTAAATCAGCAAGCTGCTGCGTCAGTGCCTCACTGGTGGCGGCCTGCTTCTGCGCCAGGTGTTTACCGTAAAAAGCGAGGCCCGCACCTGAGGCCAGCGCGATGGCAATTGCCAGTATGGCCAGCCCCGTCCCGGTGTTGTTAGCTTTGCGGCGTGGCTTTTGCTCCGGAGTTGAAGTGTCCACCACCGGGGTGGTCTCCTCAACTATGGCAGAGGAATCTTTTTGTTCCGTCATTGTCGCTCTTCCCATCTTTAGGTTTGTTGTAACGCTCGTAGCAACGCGTCGTTATCGGCACCATCGGCTATCCGGATATCCCGCCAACGCAACTCCTTTGCGCGGATCGCCAGACGTTCACTGACGACAATCAGCCGGCAGTGCAACAGCCACTCCTCACGATCTATCTCAAGGAACAGCGAGTAAAGTTGTTGCAGCATTTCGCCACTGGTCACGACCAGCGTATCAATTCCCCGGTCGCGCCAGCGGCGGCCTTCCGTCGCACCCTGGTAAATTTTCGCACAGCGTTGATAGCATTCAACAAACTGTACATCAGCCCCGCGCTGTTGCAAGGTTTCCGCCAGTAATTCACGGCCACCGTTGCCGCGCAGTATCAGCGCACGCCTGTCGGCGACCTGCTGAAGAGCAGGCAGCTGTATCAAAATATCGCTGGTTTCACGCTCATGCGGCCAGATGACGTTCAGCCCGCTGGCGGCGTGAAGGGCCAGCGCAGTGGTGCGCCCTATTGCATAATAGTTCAGGCTGGCGGGCCAGCTTGCGCCCGCCCGGGCGATAGCCGGTTGAGCGTAATGAATAGCATGCTGCGATAAAACAAAAACCAAATCGCCAGGCTTTAGCGAATTCAGCTCGCCGGGCAGGCTGTCTAACTGCGTACCGGGGGTAAATTCGATCAGCGGCATCGCCCACGCCTCCCTGCCTGCGTGACGCAAGCGGCTGACCAGCTCCTGGGCAGCCGGTTCGGGACGCGTGACGAGTATGGTCATGCGGGCGGATTCCCCTGATAAACTTCCGTAAGAATTTCACGCGCGCCGTTATCCAGCAGCTCTTCCGCCAGGGAAATGCCCATTTTTTCGGCATCTTCGCGGGGGCCCCGGCGTTCGCCACGGATCATTTCCTTACCGTCCGGTGAGCCGACCAGGCCCCGCAGCCACAGCATGTCGCCTTCCAGTACAGCGTAGCTACCAATTGGCACCTGACAGCCGCCTTCCAGGCGGGTATTCATCGCACGTTCCGCCTTTATGCGCGTGGCAGTATCGTCATCGTTCAGCGCAGAAAGCAGCGTGATGGTCTGGGCGTCATCAAGACGACATTCAATCCCGACAGCCCCCTGGCCCACTGCGGGCAGCGACTCTTCTGCGGGCATCGCGTGACGGATGCGCTCACCCAGGCCCAGACGTTTCAGGCCTGCAACGGCGAGGATAATAGCGTCGTATTCGCCGGCATCCAGCTTACCGAGGCGGGTGCCCACATTGCCGCGCAAAGATTGAATACGCAGATCCGGACGTCGTGCGCTCAGCTGGCACTGACGACGCAGGCTGGACGTGCCGACCACAGCGCCTTCAGGCAGGGCGTCAACGGAGTCGTACTGGTTAGAGACGAAAGCATCAAGCGGATCTTCACGTTCGCAAATCGTGACCAGGCCCAGCCCTTCCGGGAAATCAACAGGAACGTCTTTCATGGAGTGAACGGCGATATCCGCGCGATCGGACAGCATCGCCAGCTCCAGTTCTTTAACAAAAAGCCCTTTGCCGCCAACCTTCGCCAGCGGGGTATCGAGGATCACATCGCCTTTGGTCACCATCGGCACCAGCTCAACGCGAAGCCCCGGATGGCAAGCCATCAGGCGTTGCTGAACATAATGTGCCTGCCACAGGGCAAGCGGACTTTGTCGGGTGGCAATTCTTAAAATTTTGTCTAACATGCTTCTTACCGTTTTGATCGTTCATTGATTATCCTATCATTGATACCGGAATGCTGTCAGTTTCCGCGGTTTTAAACGGCAGGAAAGGGACGGATTCCGGGATCTTCGGCCAGGTTGAACGTAAAACGTGCTAATATGTTGTGTAGCGCAACTTTCTTTACGGTCAATCTGTCTGGTGTTAGATTGATCACGTTTCCAGCAATAATTTGCCCGACTATTTCTAAACCAAGCGGCAAATTTCGGAAACAGGGTTTTTTGTAAGCACTGGGATAATCAGGCGAGACGTCTTGTACCTCTACATAGAGACACTGAAACAGAGACTGGATGCCATCAACCAGCTGCGCGTCGATCGCGCTCTGGCTGCCATGGGGCCTTCGTTCCAACAGGTCTACAGTCTGCTGCCAACCTTATTACATTATCATCATCCATTGATGCCGGGTTACCTTGAAGGTAACGTTCCACATGGCATCAGCTTCTACACGCCTGATGAAAGTCAGATTGCATATCTCGATGATTTAATTGAAAAATCCGGAGCAGATGCCAGCTTGCCATCGCCGGGTGAGATGCCGATTACCGGCGTCTACTCGATGGGCAGCACCTCCTCCGTAGGGCAGAACAGCACCTCCGACCTGGATATCTGGGTCTGCCACCAGTCGTGGCTGGATAATGAAGAGCGCCTGCGCCTGCAGAAGAAATGTACGCTGCTGCAAAAATGGTGTGCGGCAATGGGTGTGGAAGTGAGCTTCTTCCTGATTGATGAGAACCGCTTTCGCCATAATGAGAGCGGTAGCCTGGGCGGCGAAGACTGCGGCTCAACGCAGCATATCCTGCTGCTGGATGAGTTTTACCGCACCGCCGTGCGCCTGGCGGGCAAACGTATTCTGTGGAATATGGTGCCGGGCGAGGAAGAAGAACATTATGACGATTACGTCATGTCGCTTTATCAGAAAGGGGTGCTGACCCCCAACGAATGGCTCGATCTCGGCGGCCTGAATCAGCTCTCCGCCGAGGAGTATTTTGGTGCCAGCCTGTGGCAGCTCTATAAAAGTATCGACTCGCCTTATAAAGCCGTACTGAAAACCCTGCTGCTTGAAGCCTATTCCTGGGAATACCCGAATACGCAGCTGTTAGCCAGGGATATCAAACAGCGGCTGCACGACGGTGAAATTGTTTCTTACGGTCTCGACTCCTACTGCATGATGCTGGAAAGGGTGACGCATTATCTCACCAGCATTGACGACAGCGCCCGTCTCGACCTGGTGCGTCGCTGCTTCTATCTGAAGGTCTGCGAAAAGCTCTCCGTTGAGGGCGGCAAGCCGGGCTGGCGGCGGGAAATCCTCAGCCAGCTGGTGAAAGAGTGGGGCTGGGATGCCGAGCGGCTGGCGATTCTGGACAGCCGTGCCGACTGGAAAATAGCCCGCGTGCGTGAAGCGCACAATGAACTGCTGGATGCGATGATGCAGAGTTATCGCAATCTGATCCGCTTCGCACGGCGTAATAATCTGAGCGTCAGCGCCAGCCCGCAGGATATCGGCGTGCTAACCCGTAAGCTCTATGCCGCTTTTGAAGCGCTGCCGGGGAAGGTGACGCTGCTTAATCCGCAGATCTCGCCCGACCTTTCTGAATCGCATCTGACGTTTATTCATGTGCCCAACGGGCGCGCGAATCGTGCCGGCTGGTATCTCTATAATCAGTCGCCGGATATGCAGTCCATCATCAGCCATCAGCCGCTGGAATATAACCGCTATCTTAATAAGCTGGTCGCCTGGGCCTGGTTCAACGGGCTGCTGACCAGTAAAACCCAGCTGCACATAAAGGGAAATGAGCTTTGCGATCTGGCCCGGCTTCAGGAGCTGGTGGCCGATGTGTCACACCATTTCCCGCTGCGTCTGCCTTCGCCCACCGCGAAAGCGCTCTACAGCCCCTGCGAAATCCGCCATCTGGCGATCATCGTTAATCTGGAATATGACCCGACGGCCGCATTCCGCAACCAGGTGGTGCATTTTGACTTCCGTAAGCTGGACGTGTTCAGCTTCGGGCAGCAGCAGCAGTGTCTGATCGGCAGTATCGACCTGCTTTACCGTAACTCCTGGAATGAGGTGCGTACGCTGCACTTTAACGGCGAGCAGGCGATGACTGAGGCGCTGAAAACCATCCTGGGCAAGATGCATCAGGATGCCGCGCCGCCGGACGCGGTCGAAGTATTTTGCTACAGCCAGCATCTGCGCGGTCTGATCCGTACCCGCGTGCAGCAGCTGGTGTCAGAGTGCATTGAGCTGCGCCTCTCCAGTACGCGCCAGGAGCCGGGCAGATTTAAAGCGCTTCGCGTGGCGGGGCAGACGTGGGGGCTGTTCTTTGAACGCCTGAGCGTATCCGTGCAGAAGCTGGAAAATGCCGTCGAGTTTTACGGGGCCATTTCGAACAATAAGCTTCACGGCCTCTCAATTAAGGTCGAAACGGATCAGACACGGCTTCCCGCGGTGGTGAACGGCTACGCCAGTGAAGGGATCATTCAGTTCTTCTTCGAAGATACGAAGGATGACCGGGGTTTTAATATTTACATTCTGGATGAAACAAACCGGGTGGAAATTTATCACCACTGCGAAGGAAGCAAAGAAGAGCTGGTGCGCGACGTGAGCCGCTTCTACTCCTCCTCGCATGACCGCTTCACCTATGGCTCCAGCTTCATTAATTTTAATCTGCCGCAGTTTTATCAGATCGTGCAGATTGAGGATCGCTTCCAGGTGATCCCCTTCCGCAGCCAGACGCTTGCTCAGCTCTGCGCGGTGGTTTCGGACAACGATCCCAACACGGATTACGCTCAGCGCTATCAGATGCACTGAGTCAGGGGTTTTATCCTGAAAAAAGCGTGACTTCCTGGCCGCCGCTGCACTTCCTCCGGCGGCAACGCTTCACCTTTTCCTGTTGCTTTTAGCCCTTCACCTGCGATGATAGACAACCAACAGGCACCTATAACGAGCAGAATAAGCATGAACAAACTGATTTGTCGGATGGCGCTGGCGCTGGCCGTTGCCAGCCTGGTGGGATGTGGGCTGAAAGGGCCGCTCTATTTTCCGCCAGCGAAACAGCCCGCGCAGCAAACATCCCCTGTGGACAAGCCAACCCGTGCGGATGCCCAGGCGCAGTCAACGACCACCGATGCGTCGCAAACGGAGAGTCAGGCGACCCCCGACACTGGCGATGCACCGCTAAATGACGGCCTGGTCCCGTCGGCGTCCGGTGAAGCGGACGTGCCGTCGGCTCAGTAAACAATGACGTACTCCTCGGAGCAGAAAATGCAGTTCTCCAAAATGCACGGTCTGGGCAATGACTTTATGGTGGTCGATGCCGTGACGCAAAACGTCTATTTCTCTCCTGAGCTGATCCGTCGTCTGGCGGATCGCCATCTGGGGATCGGTTTTGATCAGCTCCTGATCGTTGAGCCTCCGTACGATCCCGATCTGGATTTCCACTACCGTATCTTCAACGCTGACGGTAGCGAAGTGGCCCAGTGCGGCAATGGCGCACGCTGTTTCGCCCGCTTTGTGCGGCTGAAAGGGCTGACCAATAAAAGCGATATTCGCGTCAGCACGCAAAATGGTCGTATGGTGCTCAGCGTCACCCAGGATGAACAGGTCTGCGTCAACATGGGTGAGCCTGACTTTGAGCCACAGAAGGTGCCTTTCCGCGCTAACAAAGCCGAAAATCTTTACCTGATGCGTACCGCCGAGCAGACGGTCATGTGCGGTGTGGTCTCTATGGGCAATCCCCATTGTGTCCTTCAGGTCGACAGCGTAAAAACGGCGCAGGTTGAGCTGCTGGGACCGGTGCTGGAGAGCCACGATCGTTTTCCCGAGCGGGTGAACGTTGGCTTTATGGAAGTTACCAGCAGAGAACATATCCGCCTGCGCGTTTATGAGCGCGGCGCGGGGGAAACGCAGGCGTGCGGCAGCGGCGCCTGTGCTGCCGTTGCGGTGGGCATTCAGCAAGGTCTGCTGGCGGAGAAAGTCCGGGTCGATCTGCCGGGCGGCGCGCTGAATATTGCCTGGAAAGGGCCGGGTCATGCGCTTTATATGACCGGACCTGCCACTCACGTTTATGACGGATTTATCCATTTATGAAAAATGTCGGGGAACAACAGGCCGCCAGCGATCTTCTGCTGGACGATCGCGCAGTCAGCGATTACCTGCTGCAAAATCCGGACTTCTTTATCCGTAATGCGCGCCAGGTTGAGCAGATGCTGGTGCCGCATCCGGTGCGCGGTACCGTCTCTTTAGTGGAATGGCAGCTGGCCCGTCAGCGGAACCATATCGCCCAGCTGGAAGAAGAGATCACCTTGCTGATGGAGCAGGCCAGCGCCAACCAGCAGCTGTTCGATCGGCTGCTGACGCTACAGGCGAGCCTGGCCGCTGCGCCAAGCCTGCATGATATGCTCAACCGGCTACACCGCTGGGCGCGGGATCTGGGTCTGGCAGGCGCCAACGTGCGTCTGTTCAGTGAAAAGTGGCGCATCGGTGCGCCCTCCGGCTTTACCCAGCTGGCGCTCTCCCGGCAGGCGTTTGAACCGATCCGTATCCAGCGTCTCGGTAATCAGCACCATTATCTGGGCAACCTGAATGGCCCTGAGCTGTTACTGCTGCTGCCGCAGGCGAAGGCTATCGGCTCGGTCGCCATGTCGCTGATGGGGGACGAGGGCGAACTGGGCGTGTTGATTTTCAGCAGCCGTGATACCCAACACTATCAGTCCGGCCTGGGGACAGTTTTACTCCAGCATCTGTCGCAAATGCTGCCTGATTTGTTGCAGCGCTGGGTTGAACGCGTATGAGCACGGCCTCGCCTCTGCATACTGCCGTAGAGGGGTTTCTGCGCTACCTGAAGGTTGAGCGCCAGCTCAGTCCGCTGACGCAAATCAATTACCAGCGTCAGCTTGCCGCCTGCATCCCGCTGCTGGAGGAGATGAAGCTGACCGGCTGGGATAAACTGGATGCCGCCCAGGTCCGTTCGCTGGCGGCGCGCAGTCGTCGTGCCGGTCTCAAACCCGCCAGTCTGGCGCTTCGCCTCTCGGCGCTGCGCAGCTTCCTTGACTGGCAAATCGCGCAGGGCACGCTGAAGGCCAATCCGGCAAAAGGAGTGGCAACGCCGCGCGCGCCGCGCCATCTGCCGAAAAATATTGATGTGGATGAAGTCAGCCGCCTGCTGGAGATCGATGTGAACGATCCGCTGGCAGTACGCGATCGGGCGATGCTGGAGATCATGTACGGCGCGGGCCTGCGTCTTTCGGAGCTGGTCGGTATTGATACGGGGCATCTCGACCTGGCTTCCGGCGAGGTCTGGGTGATGGGAAAGGGCAGCAAAGAGCGTCGCCTGCCGATTGGCCGTACCGCCGTCGAATGGGTGGAGCACTGGCTGGAGATGCGCGAGCTGTTTGCGCCGGAAGATAATGCCGTTTTCCTGTCGATGCAGGGCAAACGCATCTCCACCCGCAACGTGCAAAAACGGTTTGCGGAGTGGGGAGTGAAGCAGGGGATCGCCAGCCATATTCATCCGCACAAATTGCGTCATTCCTTCGCCACGCACGTGCTGGAGTCGAGCGGGGATTTACGCGCCGTGCAGGAGCTGCTCGGCCATGCCAATCTGACGACCACCCAGATCTATACCCATCTCGACTTTCAACATCTGGCTTCGGTTTACGACGCCGCCCATCCCCGTGCAAAACGAGGCAAATCCTGATGCACTTTTACCGTCCGCTGCGTCCCGTCGCGGCGATGACCTTTGATCTGGACGATACGCTCTACGACAACCATCCCGTGATCCTGCGCACCACCCAGGAATCCCACGCCTTTTTACAAGGCTATCACCCGGCCCTCAGCCAGTTCAGCGTTGAGCAATATCAGCAGCTGCGTGACGCCCTGCGTGAACGGGAGCCGGAGATCTATCACGACGTCAGCGAATGGCGTCGCCGTGCGGTGGAGCTGGCGATGCTTAACGCCGGCCTTTCCGGGCGGGAAGCGGATGAGGGCGCGAAGGCAGTGATGGCGAATTTCGCCCGGTGGCGCAGTCAGATAACGGTGCCGGAAGAGACCCACGCTACGCTCGCCGCGCTGGCGCAAAAGTTGCCGCTGGTGGCGATCACTAACGGTAATGCGGAGCCGCATCTGTTTGGTCTGGATAAATACTTCCAGTTCATTTTGCGGGCGGGCCCGCATGGGCGGGCAAAGCCCTGGCAGGATATGTATCACCTGGCGGCGGAAAAGCTCAATCTGCCGCTCTCCAGCATTCTGCATGTGGGAGATGACCTGACGACGGATGTGGCGGGTGCCGTGCGCTGCGGTATGCAGGCATGCTGGATTAACCTGCGGGAAGGCAACCTGATGCATATCCGCGACGGCCGGCTGCTGCCGACGCTGGAAATTTCGCAGTTGGCTTCGCTGACCGCGCTGATATAATAAGCTGGTTAAATATCCAGTGAGCGGTGCGCCGCTTCTTTCCCTCTTTTCTGGCGGTGCCTATGGACGTTTCTGAATTACTGGACGGGTTGAATGATAACCAGCGCGCGGCTGTCGCCGCGCCGCGCAGCAATTTGCTGGTGCTGGCGGGGGCGGGCAGCGGAAAAACACGCGTGCTGGTTCACCGGATCGCCTGGCTGATGGCGGTAGAGAATTGCTCCCCCTATTCGATCATGGCGGTGACCTTTACCAATAAGGCGGCGGCTGAAATGCGCCACCGTATTGAGCAGCTTATCGGCACCAGTCAGGGGGGGATGTGGATCGGTACCTTCCACGGCCTGGCGCACCGTCTGCTGCGCGCCCACCACCTGGACGCGAATCTGCCGCAGGACTTTCAGATACTCGACAGCGAAGATCAGATGCGCCTGCTTAAGCGCCTGATCAAAGCGATGAACCTGGACGAGAAGCAGTGGCCCGCCCGTCAGGCGATGTGGTACATCAACGGGAAAAAAGACGAAGGGCTGCGGCCAAAGCATATCGAAAGCTACGGCAATCCGGTGGAGCAAACCTGGCTGCGCATCTATCAGGCCTATCAGGAAGCGTGCGATCGCGCCGGCCTGGTCGACTTCGCAGAGCTGCTGCTGCGCGCGCATGAGCTCTGGCTCAACAAACCGCATATCCTCAACCACTACCGTGAACGCTTTACCAATATCCTGGTTGACGAGTTCCAGGATACGAACAACATCCAGTACGCCTGGATCCGCATGCTGGCGGGCGATACCGGGAAAGTCATTATCGTGGGCGACGACGATCAGTCTATTTACGGCTGGCGCGGTGCGCAGGTGGAGAATATTCAGCGTTTCCTGAACGATTTTCAGGGCGCCGAAACCATTCGTCTGGAGCAGAACTACCGCTCGACCAACAATATTCTGAAGGCGGCCAACGCCCTGATCGCCAACAATAACGGACGCCTGGGCAAAGAGCTCTGGACTGACGGCAGCGACGGCGAGCCCATTTCCATCTACTGCGCCTTCAACGAGCTGGATGAGGCGCGCTTTGTCGTCAACCGCATCAAGGTGTGGATGGAAAACGGCGGTGCGCTGATCGACTGCGCCATCCTTTACCGGAGCAACGCCCAGTCGCGCGTGCTGGAAGAGGCGCTGCTGCAAACCAGCATGCCTTACCGTATCTATGGCGGAATGCGCTTCTTCGAGCGTCAGGAAATCAAAGATGCGCTGGCCTATCTGCGCCTGATTGCCAACCGCAATGACGACGCGGCGTTCGAGCGCGTGGTGAATACGCCCACGCGCGGTATCGGCGATCGCACGCTGGACGTGGTACGCCAGACGGCCCGCGATCGGCAGCTGACCTTATGGCAGAGCACCCGCGCGCTGTTGCAGGAGAAAGCGCTGGCAGGCCGCGCGGCCTCGGCGCTTCAGCGCTTCAGCGAGCTGGTGGACTCTCTGGCGCAGGAAACCAGCGAGCTGCCGCTGCATGTGCAGACTGACCGCGTCATCAAGGACTCCGGCCTGTGGCTGATGTACGAGCAGGAAAAAGGTGAAAAAGGCCAGGCGCGCATCGAAAACCTTGAGGAGCTGGTTAACGCCACGCGTCAGTACAGCTATCAGGATGAGGATGAAGACCTGATGCCGCTACAGGCGTTCCTTTCGCACGCCGCTCTGGAAGCGGGCGAAGGCCAGGCGGATAAATGGCAGGATGCGGTGCAGCTGATGACGATGCATGCCGCCAAGGGCCTGGAGTTTAAGCAGGTGTTTATCGTCGGTATGGAAGAGGGCATGTTCCCGAGCCAGATGTCGCTGGAAGAGGGCGGCAGGCTGGAGGAGGAGCGCCGCCTGGCCTACGTGGGGGTGACGCGTGCGATGCAGAAGCTCACCTTGACCTATGCCGAAACACGCCGCCTGTATGGCAAAGAGGTTTACCATCGCCCCTCCCGCTTTGTGGGTGAGCTGCCGGAAGAGTGTGTGGAAGAGGTGCGCCTGCGCGCCAGCGTCAGCCGCCCGGTCAGCCACCAGCGGATGGGGACGCCCGTGACGCAGAACGACAGCGGTTTTGCCCTCGGCCAGCGGGTACGCCATGCCAAGTTTGGTGAGGGGACTATCGTGAACCTGGAAGGAAGCGGCGATCACAGTCGCTTACAGGTTGCGTTCCAGGGGCAGGGCATCAAGTGGCTCGTCGCCGCCTATGCTAAGCTGGAAACGGTCTGACTCCGCCGGGCGGCCCCTGCGCCGCCCGTCATGCCTCTTATCTGTCCCGGCCCGTCATGCCGCCTGAACCGGGCGATTTCCCCGCCGGTTGGGGCTACTGGTTGACGGCATTTTCGGCACAGCGTAACATGCGCCCACCATTACCCTGAGAGGACACCCGCCTTGGACACACCCAGTAGATACTGGCTCATTGACCTGGACACCAGGTACAACTCCTAAGGCTATCCTCTTCTGCCGATAGCCTTCGTGGTTGTTGGCGACCCGCCATACTGTCGCTCTGAGTCAGATCCATCGCTGACTGAAACGCTCGTTTCCCGTGTTCAAGCGCAAGTCCCATGTTACTGCAATTGGGAGTACAGCTATGCTGAGCGCATTTAAACTGGATCACTGCCGCTTAACCCGTCTTGAGCTGGACGAGCCCGTTGATGAACTTTCCAGCTCGGTCTGGGTTGATCTGATCGAGCCGGAAGAAAATGAGCGCGATCGCGTTCAGAACGAACTGGGCCAGAGCCTGGCTACCCGCCCTGAACTGGAAGACATCGAAGCCTCGGCGCGATTTTTTGAAGACGAGGACGGCCTGCATATTCACTCCTTTTTCTTTTACGAAGATGCAAAGGATCATGCCGGCAACTCAACGGTCGCTTTTACTATCCGTGAGGGACGCCTTTACACCCTGCGCGAACGGGAACTGCCTGCGTTTCGTCTGTATCGCATGCGTGCGCGTAACCAGGTGCTGACGGACGGCAACGCCTATGAACTGCTGCTCGATCTGTTTGAAACCAAAATTGAACAGCTGGCCGATGAGATTGAAAATATCTACAGCGACCTGGAAAAGCTGAGCCGGGTCATTATGGAAGGGCACCAGGGCGATGAGTTTGATGCGGCGCTCTCGACGCTGGCGGAGCTGGAGGATATCGGCTGGAAAGTGCGCCTCTGCCTGATGGATACCCAGCGGGCGCTGAACTTCCTGGTGCGCAAAGCCCGTCTGCCGGCCAATCAGCTGGAGCAGGCGCGCGAAATTCTGCGCGATATCGAGTCACTATTACCCCATAACGAATCCCTGTTCCAGAAGGTCAACTTTCTGATGCAGGCGGCAATGGGCTTTATTAACATCGAGCAGAACCGCATTATCAAAATCTTCTCGGTGGTTTCCGTGGTCTTCCTGCCGCCGACGCTGGTGGCCTCCAGCTACGGCATGAATTTTGAGTTTATGCCCGAGCTGAACTGGAGCTTCGGTTATCCTGCCGCCATAGGGCTGATGATCCTCGCCGGGCTGGCGCCTTACGCCTACTTTAAGCGTAAAAACTGGCTGTAGCGGGCGAGAAAAACCCCGCTTTCGCGGGGTAAAAGAAGAGCGGAATGTTGACGGTGCCAGGCCGTGGCGTTTCAGGCCCGGCCACGTTTGATTGACCAGACGGCATCCAGAATAAACAGCGCCAGCGCGGCCCAGATAAAGCCAAAGGTGACGGCTTTGTCCGGCGTTAACGCCTCGCCGTAAAACAGGACCGCCAGCAGGAACATCAGCGTTGGGCCGAGATACTGGAAAAAGCCGACCGTGGAGAGCCGCAGCCGCGAGCAGGCCGCGGTAAACAGCATCAGTGGAATGGTGGTCACCACGCCAGCAGCCACCAGCAGCAGATTTAGCGAGAGTGGGTTCTGCGTCAGATGGCTGGTATGGCTGTCTGCCACGCCAAAGAGATAAACAGCCGCCACGGGCAGCAGCCAGCTGGTTTCTATCAGCATGCCCGTCTGGGCATCCACGCCGATTTTTTTGCGCAGCAGGCCGTAAAAGGAGAAGGAAACCGCCAGCCCCAGCGCAATCACCGGCACCGAACCAAATTTCCACAGCTGGATAAGCACCCCGCAGGCCGCCAGGCCTACCGCAAGCCACTGCAGCCGGCGAAAGCGTTCCCCGAGAAACAGCATCCCCACCAGCACGTTAAGCAGCGGGTTAATAAAGTAACCCAGGCTGGCTTCCAGAAGATGATGATTATTCACGGACCAGATAAACAGCAGCCAGTTGCCGCAGATTACCGTGGCGGAGAGCGCCAGCAGCAGCACTTTCTTCGGCTGTTTCAGCGTCTGTTTGACGTTGTGCCAGTGACGGGTGAGGCTCACCAGCATCAGCATAAAAAAGAAAGACCAGATGACCCGGTGCGTCATAATCTCGCCCGGCGCGACCTGCTCGATCAGCTTGAAATAAGCCGGTGCCACGCCCCAGATAAAGTAGGCACCCAGAGCATACAGCACGCCCTGACGCGTTTGTTGCGCATCCATGAAATAATACTCCGTAGCGGTCAGGCCGCCGTTAAGGGAAAAACGTCGCGGGCGCTTCAGCCGATCAGATAGGTTGCCGTTGCGCTGGCAATATAGACACCGGCGTCATTATGCAGCTCCACGCGGGCCACGGCGACTTTGTTACCGCCGCGAAGCAGGCTGCTGCTGGCGATAAAGCGCTCGCCGCGACCCGGCCGGAGATAATCCACACGCAGATCGATAGTCCCCATGCGTGATAAACGCTGGCGCAGCTCCTCTTCCGTGATGCTTTCCTGGCGGGTCAGGGTGCTGCTGACGCAGACCAGCCCGGCGGCCACGTCCAGTACCGATGCGATAACCCCGCCGTGCAGAATTTTTTGCGCCACGTTGCCGACCAGCTGGGTCTGGTTGAGGAAACTGAGTTCGGCATAGTCAGGTTCGAGGCGCTCCAGCGTCAGGCCCAGCGCGCGGTTGAACGGCATATCATAAACAAAAATCTCTCCGATCAGGCAGCGGGCAGCATCCTGATTCAGGGGGACGGCAGCGGTCATGTGGACTTCCTTGCAGCAGATAGGGTCAGTACAGCTTATCAGAATGACTATTTTAAGCGGATGCGGGAGGGCTTTCCACTTAACAAAAATCAGCGCTAATCCCTGCCGACATTTGCGTGTAGAATGGCGTGCTTTTTACACAAATCCCGTTTTAATTCTGGAGAATTTTATGTCTATGCTGAAAGGATTGCTCGCCGCAGCACTCCTGTTTCCCGCGTTGGTGCTGGCACAGGAAGCCACGGTCAAAGAAGTGCATGACCGCCCCGCCGTTCGTGGCAGTATTATCGCTAACTTGCTGGAAAAGCATGACAATCCTTTTATTCTTTATCCTTATGAGAGCAACTATTTGCTCTATACCGTCACCAGCAATATCAATAAAGAAGCCGTCGATAGCTATAACTGGTCGGACAGCGCAAAGCATGATGAGGTAAAATTCCAGCTCAGCCTGGCCTTTCCACTCTGGCGCGGCATTTTAGGTGATAACTCGGTTCTGGCGGCATCTTATACTCAGGAATCCTGGTGGCAGCTTTCCAACCGGGGCGCTTCTTCCCCCTTTCGCGAAACAAACTACCAGCCGCAAATTTTCCTGGGCTGGTCGACTGACTACTCTTTCGCGGGCTGGACGCTGCGTGACGTGGAGATGGGGCTGAACCATCAGTCAAACGGACGTTCAGATCCTACCTCGCGCAGCTGGAACCGCGTTTATGCCCGGCTGATGGCGCAAAACGGCAACTGGTTAGTGGAGGCCAAACCCTGGGTCCGCATTCCGGAAAGTGAAAATAATGATGATAACCCGGATATCACTAAGTACATGGGGTATTATCGCCTGACGGTCGGCTATCAGTGGGGCGACAGCATTTTCAGCGTGAAGAGCCGCTATAACTGGAACACCGGTTACGGCAGTGCGGAAATGGGCTGGAGCTACCCTATCACTGAACACGTTCGCTTCTACACCCAGGTATTCAGCGGCTATGGCGAATCCCTGATTGACTACGATCATCGCCAGACGCGTCTGGGCGTCGGCGTGACGCTGAACGACCTGTTTTAATATTACCGGCGTGGGCTGTTTATCAGCAGCCTGCCCACCATCAGATTTGAGGAATATGTGTCTACGGCTCCAGTCATAAATCAGGAAACGCTGGCGGAACAGGTTCTGCAAGAGACCTTCGGCTACCAGCAGTTCCGTCCGGGGCAGCAAACTATCATTCAGGCTTCGCTGAAAGGGCGGGACTGTCTTGTCGTCATGCCGACCGGCGGCGGCAAATCGCTGTGCTACCAGGTTCCCGCGCTGGTCAGAGAAGGGCTGACGCTGGTGGTTTCGCCGCTGATCTCGCTGATGAAGGATCAGGTCGATCAGCTGCTGGCTAACGGCGTAGCGGCAGGCTGCCTCAACTCCTCCCAGAGCCGGGAAGAGCAGCAGGAAGTAATGGCAGGCTGCCGTACGGGACGCATCAGACTGCTCTACATCGCGCCGGAACGCCTGATGATGGACAACTTCCTGGAAAACCTGCTGCACTGGAACCCGGCGATGCTGGCGGTGGACGAAGCCCACTGTATTTCCCAGTGGGGCCATGATTTCCGTCCGGAGTATGGCGCGCTGGGGCATATCCGGCAGCGTCTGCCCGACGTGCCGGTGATGGCGCTGACCGCGACCGCAGATGAAACAACGCGTAATGATATTGCACGCCTGCTTCAGATGCGGGACCCGCTGATCCAGGTCAGCAGCTTCGACCGCCCCAATATCCGCTATACGCTGGTGGAGAAATTCAAACCGACCGAGCAGCTGATTCGCTATGTGCAGGATCAGCGTGGCAAATGCGGCATCATTTACTGCAACAGCCGGGCAAAGGTTGAAGATACCGCTGCCCGGTTGCAGAGCAAAGGATTAAGCGTGGGCGCCTATCATGCCGGGATGGATAATGCCCATCGTGGTCAGGTACAGGAAGCCTTCCAGCGCGACGATTTGCAAATCGTGGTGGCGACGGTGGCGTTCGGCATGGGCATCAATAAGCCTAACGTCCGCTTTGTGGTGCACTTCGACATCCCGCGCAATATTGAATCTTACTATCAGGAAACGGGGCGTGCCGGGCGTGACGGACTGCCTGCCGAGGCGCTGATGCTGTACGATCCGGCGGATATGGCGTGGCTGCGGCGCTGCCTTGATGAGAAAGCGCCGGGGCCGCTACAGGATATTGAGCGTCATAAGCTGAACGCGATGGGCGCCTTTGCGGAAGCGCAGACCTGCCGCCGTCTGGTGCTGCTTAACTATTTTGGCGAAGGGCGTCAGCAGCCGTGCGGCAACTGCGATATCTGCCTGGATCCGCCGCGTCGCTACGATGGCCTGGTGGAGGCGCAAAAGGCGCTGTCGAGTATTTACCGGGTCGGGCAGCGCTTCGGCATGGGATACATTGTTGAAGTGCTGCGCGGCGCCAATAATCAGCGCATCCGCGACATGCAGCATGACAAGCTGCCGGTGTATGGCATCGGGCGCGATCAGAGCCATGAGCACTGGATTAGCGTTCTGCGCCAGCTGATTCATCTGGGGCTGGTGACGCAGAACATTGCCATGCACTCGGCGCTTCAGCTGACCGAAGCGGCCCGACCTGTCCTGAGAGGAGAAGCGTCGCTGATGCTCGCCGTACCGCGTATGGTCAGCGTCAAGTCGCGCAGCGCGGGGCCGAAGTCGTTTGGCGGAAACTACGATCGCAAGCTGTTTGCCAAGCTGCGTAAGCTGCGTAAAGCTATTGCGGATGAAGCGAATATTCCCCCTTACGTGGTGTTTAACGATGCCACATTGATAGAAATGGCGGAGCAAATACCGGTTACAGCCTCAGAAATGCTGAGTGTAAACGGCGTGGGGCAACGCAAGCTGGAACGCTTCGGTAAACCCTTTCTGATGATGATCAAGGCGCATATCGACGGCGAAGAAGAGTAACGCTGACTTTTAAGGATAAAAAAAATGCTGATATTGTTTCTGACGGTTGCGCTGGTGCACTTTATTGCGTTGATGAGCCCCGGTCCGGACTTCTTTTTCGTCTCGCAGACGGCGGCCAGCCGCTCCCGGAAGGAGGCGATGTATGGCGTGCTGGGCATTACGCTGGGTATCGTGATCTGGGCAGGCGTGGCGCTGATGGGGCTGCATCTAATCCTGCAAAAAATGGCCTGGCTGCACCAGGTTATTATGGTCGGCGGCGGCCTCTATCTGCTCTGGATGGGCTGGCAGATGCTGCGATCGGCGCGGCGGCAACATCTGCAGCCGTCCGGTCAGCCGGAGGCAGAGGTCCCACTGGCGGGCAAGGGGCGCAGCTTTCTGAAAGGGTTTCTCACCAATCTCTCAAATCCTAAAGCCGTAATCTACTTTGGCAGCGTGTTTTCCCTGTTCGTGGGCGATGATGTCGGCGCGGGAGAGCGTTGGGGGCTGTTTTTACTGATCGTGGCGGAAACCTTTATCTGGTTCAGCCTGGTTGCCAGCATTTTTGCCCTGCCGGTGATGCGGCGTGGCTACCAGCGTCTGGCAAAGTGGATCGATGGCGTTGCCGGCGTGCTCTTTGCCGGATTTGGACTGCATCTGATCCTCTCACGCTAGCCCCCTCAGCCCGTCCGCGTCAGGCGATGCGGCGGGCGGAAGCCAGCAGGGCGCCAACGGCGATAAACATGCCGCCAAAGATGCGGTTGAGCAGCGTCATCTGCCGTGGTCCTTTAATCCAGCCGGCGATGCGCGTGGCCAGGACGGCGTAACCAATCATCACAATGATATCCACCACGACGGTTGTCACGCCCAGCACCAGATACTGCATCGCCTGCGGCTGATGGGGCAGGATAAATTGCGGGAAGAGCGCCGCCAGAAAAACGATGCTCTTGGGATTGGTCAGATTCACCAGCACCGCCCGCCTGAAGAGTTTCCGTCGCGGCATGGCCTTCGCCACCGCCTGCATATCCAGCGCGCCGCTTGAGCGCCACTGCTGAATACCCAGCCAGATCAGATACGCGGCACCCGCCCATTTCAGCACCTCAAATGCCAGCAAGGAGTGAGAAAAGAGCGCGCCCAGGCCGATGCCGACCAGCACAATATGCAGCGAAAGCCCAACCTGAAGTCCGGCAATGGAGGCGGCTGCGCCGCGATAGCCGTGGCTGATGCCGGTGCTCATGGTGTTAATAGCGCCGGAGCCGGGCGAAAGACTCAGAATGCAGGTTGTAAAAAAGTAGGCTAGCCACCATTCGATGGTCATGGGTAAGGCTCCCTGGCTGGGCAGAAGTATGACACAATACGTTAATGTCGAACGTGGCGCTACGGATATCCACGCGCCTGAACAAAGGAGCAAAAGCCGGTGAAAAAGCATAAAAACGGCTGGCCAACGCGTGAAAAAGCGTTTGCGGCTTTTGCGACCGGCCCGCTGCTGGATTTCTGGCAACGGCGTGAAGAGGGGGAGTTTGTCGGGGCGGAAAAGGTCACTATCCGCTATGTCCGCTTCACCTCAGCGCAACACGATAAGGTTATCCTGCTCTGCCCGGGCCGTATTGAAAGCTATGTGAAGTACCCGGAACTGGCTTACGATCTCTATCACTGTGGCTATGATGTGGTGATTATCGATCACCGGGGACAGGGACGATCCGGCAGGCTGTTGCAGGATTCTCATCGCGGTCATGTCGAAACCTTCGATCACTACGTTGAGGATCTGGAACGGCTTTATCAGCTTGAGATCGCTGACCGGCACTACCGGCACCGCTACGCGCTGGCCCATTCGATGGGGGGAGCGATCCTGGCGTTAATGCTGGTGCGGCAGCCTGATGCGTTCAATGCCGTTGCGCTGGCCTCACCGATGTTCGGTATATTCCTGCCGATGCCGCTCTGGATGGCGCACCATATCCTTGAGTGGGCGGAAAAGCGCCCGGCCCTGCGCGACGGCTATGCCCTCGGCACGGGCAGATGGCAGGCCCGGCCATTCGGGATTAATGCGCTAACGCACAGCCGCGAACGCTATCGCCGTAACCTGCGCTTTTACGCCGACGAACCGGGTTTACGGGTGGGGGGCCCAACCTATCACTGGGTTCGTGAAGGCGTACAGGCGGGAGCCAGCATCATCAGTCAGGCAAAGAATATTTCGACACCGCTGCTGCTGCTGCAGGCCGGTGAAGATAAGGTGGTGGATAACCGTGCCCAGGATCTGTTTTGCCAGGCCATGGCCGCCGCGGGGCAGCCCTGTGAGGGGGAGAAACCGTTAGTTATCGCCGGCGCGCGTCATGAGATCTTATTTGAAAAAGACAGTATGCGGGCCGAAGCGCTGGATGCCATCGTGACGTTTTTCTCACGGCATCCCTGATTTGCATCACTCAGAATTGGCTCTTCAGCGGGCAGCGTAAGCCAGCCCGATAACAGATTAACCAGAGGTTTTATGTACCCTATTGTTGCTTCCGATCTTGATGGCACCCTGCTGTCGCCCGACCACCGTTTATCGCCCTTTGCCCGGGAAACGCTTCAGCTTTTGACGCAAAAGGGGGTGCATTTTATCTTCGCTACCGGGCGTCACTACATCGATGTGGCTCAGATGCGTGACAGTCTGGGAATTGATGCCTTTATGATCACCTCAAACGGCGCGCGCGTACATAACACGGCGGGTGAACTGGTGTTCAGTCATAACCTGGACGAAGACATCGCTCTTGAGCTGTTTGCGCTGCATCACGATCACAAAGATATTTTTACCAACATCTACCGCGATGAGGAGTGGTTCCTCAATCGCCACCGTCCTGAAGAGATGGATTTCTTCCGTGAATCTGACTTCAATTATCAGATCTATCAGCCGGGCGCGCTGCCGACCGATGGCATCAGTAAAGTCTTTTTCACCTGCGGTAAGCCGGAACTGCTGATCCCGCTGGAAGAGGCGCTGGTTGCCCGCTGGGGCGATCGGGTTAACGTCAGCTTCTCGCTGCCGGGCTGTCTTGAAGTGATGGCGGGCGGCGTGTCGAAGGGCCATGCGCTGGATGCGGTATCCCGTACCCTGGGCTATTCCCTGAAGGAGTGTATCTCCTTTGGCGACGGGATGAATGATAAAGAGATGCTGAGCATGGCGGGCAAGGGCTGCATCATGAGCAACTCCCATCAGCGCCTGAAGGATCTGCTGCCGGAAATGGAAGTGATTGGCAGCAACGCCGACAATGCGGTGCCAGCCTACCTGCGTAAACTCTACAACGTCTAGTCGTCTGCCTTCCCGGAGGTGCGTCTGGCACGGGGAAGTGCGCTACGGATAAAAAGCGGTCGCTCATCCTGAGCGACCGTAGTCTGGTTTAATCCCGCTGGCTTTGCAGAAAGGCCACGCCTTTATCCGGGAAGTCGGTGAATACGCCATCCACGTCTGCCTGGTGATAAAGAATGTCGAACAGGTTGTCGATATTCCCGGCCCAGTCCGGCAGCTGATCGGCGCGGACGGTGTAAGGATGCACTACCAGTTTGTTCTGATGCGCCTCTTCTACCATCTTCGTCAGGTGGACGGCCTGCTTCGTTGACCCCTCCGCCACCAGCATGTGGTAATCCGGCCCGATACCGTCAGCATAACGAGCGATCGTTTTCATCGCGCCGGGCTTAAACATCCAGTCATAGCTGTAGTTGACCCATTTGCCGTTCTTTTGCTCCTGAGTCTCTTCCCAGTCGGTATAGGCGACCAGCTGCACAAGTTTCAGGTTCATATTCCGGCTGGGCTCCAGCTCGGTTTTGATGCGCTTCACTTCGTTGTAGTCAAAGCATTGCAGATAAACGTTGTCGCTTTTGCTGCTGTAGCCGTACTGCTTCAGAACGTTGAGTACCTGCGCAGAGATGTCCTTTCCTTCCCGCCGGTGGAACCAGGGCGCTTTGATTTCGGTATAGAGGCCAATATCTTTGCCGGTAGAGTGGTTCAGACCCTGAATAAATTCAATTTCTTCCTCGAAGGTATGAACGCGGAAGTCAGATTTATCCATCGGGAAACGGCCAGGGAAGGTTTGTGCCTTTTTTCCTCCCTTCAGGGTAAAGCCCTCGGTAAACTTCAGCCCCTTAATTTCAGCCAGCGTAAAGTCGATGGCATAGTAGCGGCCATCCTGACGAGCGCGGGTCGAGTAACGCTGCGCCACATCCGTTACGCGATCGAGATAATGGTCATGAAGAACGATCAGGCGATCGTCTTTCGTCATCACCAAATCCTGCTCCAGAAAGTCAGCGCCCTGCGCATACGCCATCGCTTTAGCCGGAAGCGTATGCTCCGGCAGATAGCCGCTTGCACCGCGGTGGGCAATAACAAGCTTCTCCTGGGCGGCCTGCGCGCAGCAGGAACTGCTTATTATCACCAGCGCCATTAACATGTTGAGTTTCATGGTATCTCCCTACGGTCATTACTCATGGCGAGCGAGCTGCTGTTTATGCTTTTTCTCACTGAGCATAGTCAGGATCAGCAGAATCACCGCCATCACGCAGCCGCCTACCATAATGATGAAGCCACCGTCCCAGCCGAAGAAGTCAACGGTATAGCCAACGATAGCGCTGGCGGCGACCGATCCGCCCAGATAGCCGAACAGGCCGGTAAATCCGGCTGCGGTGCCCGCCGCTTTCTTCGGTGCCAGCTCCAGAGCATGTAACCCGATCAACATGACGGGACCATAAATCAGGAAGCCAATCACAATCATACAGGCCATATCGACGCCGGGATTGCCTGGCGGGTTTAACCAGTAGACAACGGTCGCGATGGTCACCAGCACCATAAAGAAGACGCCGGTCGCGCCGCGGTTACCTTTGAAGACTTTATCGGACATCCAGCCACAGAGCAGCGTGCCGGGGATGCCGGCGTACTCATAGAGAAAATAGGCCCAGGAAGATTTATCCAGCGTGAAGTGTTTAACCTCCCTCAGATAGGTTGGCGACCAGTCAAGAATGCCGTAGCGCAGCAGGTAAACAAAGACGTTCGCCAGGGCGATGTACCACAACAGCTTGTTCGGCAATACATACTGCATAAAAATCTGCTTAGCGGTCAGCTCTTCTTCATGCTTCTCATCGTAATCAGGCGGATAGTCATTTTTATATTCTTCAATAGGCGGCAGTCCGCAGGATTGCGGGGTATCGCGCATCATGGCAAAAGCGAACAGCGCCACGACAATCGCGCCAAATGCGGGCATATAGAGCGCAGACTTCCAGTCGTTGAACCAGGCCATGCCCAACAGAAAGAGTAATGGAGGCAGACCGCCGCCGACGTTGTGCGCGCAGTTCCAGACCGAGACGACGCCACCGCGCTCCTTCTGTGACCACCAGTGCACCATCGTGCGGCCACAGGGCGGCCAGCCCATTCCCTGAAACCAGCCGCAGAGGAACAGCAGCACGAACATCACCATGATGCTGGAGGTTGCCCAGGGGACAAAGCCCATAAACAGCATTACGCAGGCGGCGAGGATCAGTCCGGCCGGGAGGAAAATACGCGGATTCGAGCGATCGGATACGGAACCCATAATAAATTTGGAAAAGCCGTAAGCGATGGAGATACCGGAGAGCGCGAAACCCAGATCGCCACGGGAGAATCCCTGCTCGACAAGGTAAGGCATCGCAAGAGCAAAGTTTTTACGGACCAGATAGTAGGCCGCGTAGCCAAAAAAGATCCCCAGAAAAATCTGCCAGCGTAGTTTGCGATAGAGCGGGTCGATCTGCTTCTCATCAACACGCGCTTTATGAGCGGCTGGCTTAAAAATACTTATCATATCGCCTCCAATGGCACGGCTTATTTTTTCGTTTTTACGCTCCCACACGTCCAGTCAATAAGAGCGGACAAGGGAAGGTAAATGTTCATTTTCGCGCACAGAGTAGGCAAAAACGCGCAGGTGAACCGTGAAGGACAACACAAATGTTACAGATTTATGACAATAAAACAGAGAAAATGACCTTTTGTAACACTCCGGGAAGGGTGGGAAGGCTGATTTTCGGGGTTTGAGGTACTTTAAAAAGCGCGTCCTTTCGTTTCTGCTCGTAGGCGCGCATCAGCGCCCATTTTTGGGTGTATGTTAATTGACCAGATGTCAAACAGATTCTTTCCTGGTCTGCGAACGATTTCGCTACACTATTGGCCCTTTTCACAACAGAGTTTTCCATTGTGACGTTACTGATTGTCACCACCGTTCTCTGGGCTTTCTCCTTCAGCCTGATTGGTGAATACCTGGCCGGGCAGGTGGACAGTGTATTTTCCGTGCTGATCCGTCTGCTGCTGGCCACCGCCGTTTTCCTGCCTTTCCTGCGCTGGCGTGGGTATAAAGCCGCCACGATCCTGCTCTATATGGCCGTTGGCGCGTTACAACTCGGCGTGATGTATCTCTTAAGCTTTGAGGCTTATCTCTATCTCAGCGTGTCGGAGTTTTTGCTGTTCACGGTAATGACGCCGCTCTATATCACGCTGATTTATGATCTGCTCAAAGGACGAGGGGTTCGTCCTGGCTATGCGCTCAGTGCGCTGCTGGCCGTCGCGGGCGCGGCGATCATCCGCTACGACAAGGTGAGCGACAACTTCTGGATCGGGCTGCTGCTGGTTCAGCTGGCCAATATCTGTTTTGCCATCGGCATGGTGGGCTACAAGCGTCTTCAGGAAATTCGTCCGATGCCGCAGCACACCGCCTTCTCCTGGTTCTATCTGGGGGCCGCCATTATTGCTGTCATCGCCTGGTTGATGTGGGGCAACCCAGAGAAGTTACCGACCACGTCGCTCCAGTGGGGGATCTTAATCTGGTTAGGCGTGGTGGCATCGGGGCTGGGCTATTTTATGTGGAATTACGGGGCCACTCAGGTGGATGCGGGTACGCTGGGGATTATGAATAATATGCACGTGCCTGCCGGACTGCTGGTTAACCTCGCCATCTGGCAGGAGAAACCGCACTGGCCGAGTTTCATCATTGGCGCAACGGTGATATTTGCTTCACTGTGGGTGCATAAGAAGTGGATTGCAGACAGGTAAAACGGTAAGGGCCGGTCCGACCGGCCCTCCAGGTATCAGGCTTTGGCTTTGGCGGGACGAATCTTTTGCGTCAGGCCTTTCAGGAAGTTGCGCAGGATCTGATCGCCACATTCACGGTAGTTTTTATGTCCTGGCTTGCGGAAAATAGCGCCGATTTCCGACTGACCCACGGCAAAATCGGCCAGCTTCAGGATCTCCAGAATATCGGTCGTTTTCAGATCGAACGCCACGCGCAGCTTCTTCATGATGATATTATTCGTCATCTTGCGCTCAATGGAAGGCTCGGGCGCGTCTTCACTTTTTCCACGGCGCTGGAAGATCAGGCCGTTCAGAAAATAGCCCATGATCACATCAGGACAGGCGCGGAAACCCGGCTCGTCATCTTTCTTCAGGAAACTGTTCATTTCCGCTTCGGTTACTTCGCTTTCTGCCAGCGCAAGAATACTCACCATCTGTGCATCGCTCAGGTTGAGCATGTAGCGCACGCTGCGCAGAACGTCGTTATTTGTCATAGTTTCTCATCAGGAAATAAAAGCCATTGCGCGCATTATAGAGATAAACGATCGCAGAAACAGGAAAACTCGCCGACATTATGCGGGTAGAGATCAGGATTACCCCACAGGTGCCGGCAGAGGCGTACCGGGCTGGGAAGCGTCCCTGACCCTCGGCAGATGTTCGCAGGCATGCTGGCGGGCTGAACGAATAAAGGCGTCGACCACCGGCTGGCGCTGCTCACCGTCGCGTACTGCGGCATACAGACGACTCCATAACCCTTCGCCCAGCGTTTTTGTCACGACTAATCCCTGATGTTCGAAACTCTCCACCACCCAGTGGGGCAGCGCGGCAATGCCCATACCGGCAGAAACCATCTGGATCAGCAGCAGCGTATTATCGACGCTTTTCAGCGCCGGGCTGACGCCCGCAGGCTGTAAAAAATGGCGCCAGATATCGAGGCGCTGACGCTGGACGGGATAGATCATCAGAACCTCACTGGTTAAATCCTCCGGCGTAATGCGATCGGCCTGCGCCAGCGGATGATCCGGGGCCAGAACCAGCCGCACCTCAAAATCAAACATCGGCGAGTAAAAGAGGCCGCTGCGGGGAAGGATATCGGAGGTCAGCACCACATCCAGCTCTCCCTGCTGAAGGGCGGGCTGCGGATCGAAAGTGACGCCTGATTTAAAATCCATCGCCACCTGCGGCCAGCTCTGACGGAAATTGCTCAGGGCTGGGGTCAGCCACTGAATGCAGCTATGGCACTCAATCGCGATGCGCAGCGTGGTCTGATGCGGTTCGTGACACGCCTGGAGCGCCTGCTGTATCTGCGGCAGGATCTGCTCAGCCAGCTGTAAAAGGATCTCGCCCTGCGGCGTAAAGCGCAGAGGCTGGCTTTTTCGCACGAATAAACGAAAGCCAAGACGCTGCTCCAGATCGCTGAACTGGTGGGACAACGCCGACTGCGTTTGATGAAGCTGGGCGGCGGCGGCGGCCAGCGAACCGGTATTTCGCAGCGCCTGGAGCGTCCGCAGGTGTTTGAGTTCGATCATGAGAGTCCTTCACATCGACAATGAACATTTTGCGCTTGTGGTCACTACAGTACCTGCGGATTATAGATGTGTAAACATCTGGACGTCTAAAAGCCCAATAACCACGATGGCGGGCGACAACTGAGGAAAGTACTGATGACTATTCTGAACCATACACTCGGATTCCCCCGCGTCGGCCTCCGCCGCGAGCTGAAAAAAGCGCAGGAAAGCTATTGGGCAGGCAACAGCACCCAGGAAGAGCTGCTGGCCGTCGGACGTGAACTGCGTGCCCGCCACTGGCAGCAGCAAAAGCAGGCTGGCGTGGATCTGCTGCCGGTAGGGGATTTCGCCTGGTACGATCACGTCCTGAGCACCAGCCTGCTGTTAGGCAATATTCCAGCCCGCCATCAGAATAAAGATGGCTCTGTTGATCTTGATACGCTGTTCCGTCTGGGCCGTGGCCGTGCACCGACCGGTGAGCCTGCCGCGGCGGCCGAGATGACCAAATGGTTTAATACCAACTATCACTACATGGTGCCGGAATTTACCAAAGGTCAGCAGTTTAGGCTGAGCTGGACGCAGATCCTCGAAGAAGTGGACGAGGCGCTGGCGCTCGGCCATAAGGTGAAGCCAGTGCTGCTGGGCCCGGTAACCTATCTGTGGCTGGGCAAAGTGAAAGGCGAGCAGTTTGATCGACTGAGCCTGCTGAACGCTATTCTGCCGGTCTACCAGCAGGTGCTGGCTGAACTGGCAAAACGCGACATTGAATGGGTGCAGATTGACGAGCCTGCGCTGGTGCTGGAGCTGCCGCAGGCGTGGCTGGATGCTTTTAAACCCGCGTATGAAGCGCTACAGGGGCAGACTAAACTGCTGCTGACTACCTATTTTGAAAGCGCCGGAACCAACCTCAATACCATTATTAAGCTGCCGGTCCAGGGTCTGCATGTGGACCTGGTGCATGGGAAAGATGATATTGCCGGACTGAACGCGAAAGTGCCTGCCGACTGGCTACTTTCGGTTGGGGTGATTAATGGGCGTAACGTCTGGCGCGCCGACCTCAGCGGCTGGTTTGAACGTCTGCAACCGCTGGCAGGCAAACGCGATAAGCTCTGGATTGGCACCTCCTGCTCACTGCTGCACAGCCCAATCGATCTGAGTACCGAAACGCGTCTGGATGACGAAGTGAAGAGCTGGTTCGCCTTTGCGCTGCAAAAATGTGGCGAACTGTCGCTGCTGAGTCAGGCGCTGAACAGTAACGACCCGCGTTCTCTGGAAGCCTGGAGCGCGCCAGTTCGCGCCCGTCGCGAATCCACCCGCGTTCATAACGCGGCCGTCGGCAAGCGCCTCGCGGCGATTACCGCGCGGGACAGCCAGCGGGACAGCAGCTATAAAACGCGTGCTGAAGCCCAGCGTCAGCGCTTCCAGCTGCCGGCATGGCCGACCACCACCATCGGATCTTTCCCACAGACGACTGAAATCCGCGGCCTGCGTCTGGACTTCAAACAGGGCCGCCTGGACGGCAACAATTACCGTACCGGCATCGCCGGACACATCAAACAGGCGATTATTGAACAGGAACGACTGGGGCTGGACGTGCTGGTTCATGGCGAAGCCGAGCGTAACGACATGGTGGAATACTTCGGTGAAAACCTGGACGGCTTCGCCTTCACCCAAAACGGCTGGGTACAGAGCTATGGATCGCGCTGCGTGAAGCCGCCCGTGATCATTGGTGACGTCAGCCGTCCGGAAGCGATCACGGTAGAATGGGCGAAATATGCCCAGTCGCTGACGGATAAGCCGGTGAAAGGCATGCTGACAGGACCGGTCACGATCCTCTGCTGGTCCTTCCCACGCGAAGACGTCTCACGTGAAACCATCGCGAAGCAGATCGCACTGGCGCTGCGTGACGAAGTGGAAGATCTGGAAAAAGCGGGGATTGGCATCATTCAGATTGACGAGCCGGCCCTGCGCGAAGGTTTGCCGCTGCGCCAGTCCGACTGGGCCGCCTATCTGGAATGGGCGGTAGAGGCTTTCCGTCTCAACGCCGCCGTGGCGCAGGATGACACTCAGATCCACACGCATATGTGTTACTGCGAATTCAACGACATCATGGATTCTATCGCCGCGCTGGATGCGGATGTGATCACCATCGAAACCTCACGCTCAGACATGGAGCTGCTGGAGTCGTTTGAAGAGTTCGAATATCCCAATGAAATTGGCCCGGGCGTTTACGATATTCACTCGCCGAACGTGCCCAGCGTCGAATGGATGGAAGCCCTGCTGCTGAAGGCGGCGAAACGTATTGCGACTGAACGTCTCTGGGTTAATCCGGACTGCGGACTGAAAACGCGGGGCTGGCCGGAAACGCGGGAAGCGCTGGCGAATATGGTGAAAGCGGCGCAAAACCTGCGTAACGCCAGCGTCTGATATCTGTGTTGTGTTGTTCGGTTTTGGGGCGCTTTAGCGCCCCTTTTTTTGTTTATTTCACGCCGTTCTCTCTGAACCACGCCAGCATGCGCTGCCAGCCATCTTTGGCTGAAGCTTCATGATAGCTCGGGCGATAATCGGCATTGAAGGCATGACCCGCGTCGGGGTAAACCACAATTTCCGATTTTGCATTTGCCGCACGTAACGCCTGACGCATGGTTTCGACGGACTCCTGAGGAATGCTGTCATCCTGCGCACCATACAATCCCAGCACGGGAGCGTTGAGATCGACCGCCACATCTACCGGCTGTTTCTGCTGCTTCATCGTTTTTTCCCCGACCAGCTTGCCGTACCAGGCTACGCCAGCCCTGAGCTGAGGATTGTGCGCGGCATAAAGCCAGCTAATACGACCGCCCCAGCAGAAACCGGTAATCGCCATATTGCGCATATCGCCCCCGTTGCGGGAAGCCCAGTTGGCGACATGGTCCAGATCGGCCAGCACCTGCGTATCCGGGACTTGACTTACCAGCTCGTTAAACAGGGTAGGAATATCGTTGTAGTCAGAGGGATCGCCCTGACGAAAATAGAGTTCGGGCGCCACGGCGAGATATCCTTCCATCGCAAGACGACGGCAGATATCGCGAATATGCTCATGGACGCCAAAAATTTCCTGAACCACCAGCACGATGGGCAGCGCGCCGCTGGCATCACGCGGTTTGGCCTGAAAAGCGGGCATATTTTCGCCCTGGGTCGGAATAGACGTTTCGCCCGACACGATCGCGTCGCTGTCGGTTGTGATAGCGGTGCTTGCGGCAGGCGATACCGCAGGAGCGAACCCATTATTGCTCATTTTGTTCGACAGATTATCTTCGGTTTTCATTGTCCTCTCCATGCATGCATTAGCGCAATCCGCTAACTATAGCCAGGATTACGTGGGGGCCGGGGGCTTACCTTTTCCCTATCATTAACATTGTCGCCGGTCTGGCTACAGCGCAAGTGGCGGCATCAACCCCTGCGGAAGTGCACATATGTGATTTACTTCACATTTTATTGTTGAGTTAATGTAACCTTCAGCAATCAAAGTGAGATTGCTCACACAAATTCGGGCGGCTTTCCCTTACGCTGGGGTCTGTCCTTTATGCCACCTTTGCGTTACAGGAGTTTGAAATGGCTCAGTCAGACGTTTTCCACCTTGGTTTAACTAAGGAAGACCTTCAGGGTGCAACCCTTGCGATCGTACCGGGTGACCCTGAGCGCGTGAAGAAAATCGCCGCGCTGATGGATAACCCGATTCACCTGGCCTCACACCGTGAATTCACGACCTGGCGCGCGGAACTGGAGGGCAAGCCGGTTATCGTCTGTTCTACCGGGATTGGCGGTCCTTCCACCTCTATTGCGGTGGAAGAGCTGGCACAGCTGGGCGTCCGGACTTTCCTGCGCGTCGGCACAACAGGCGCGATACAGCCCGGTATCAGCGTCGGCGATGTGCTGGTAACGACCGGTTCGGTTCGTCTCGACGGCGCCAGCCTGCATTTTGCCCCGCTCGAATTCCCGGCAGTTGCGGACTTCACCTGCACCACAGCGCTGGTGGAAGCAGCCAAAGCGGCCGGCGCGACGACCCATATCGGTATCACCGCCTCATCCGACACCTTCTATCCAGGTCAGGAACGTTATGACACTTACTCGGGCCGGGTGGTTAGCCGTTTCCAGGGCTCGATGAAAGAGTGGCAGGAGATGGGCGTGCTGAACTATGAAATGGAATCCGCCACGCTGTTAACCATGTGCGCCAGTCAGGGCCTGCGTGCCGGCATGGTTGCCGGTGTTATCGTGAACCGCACGCAGCAGGAGATCCCTGATGCGGAAACGATGAAAAGAACCGAAAGCGATGCCGTCCGCATCGTCGTGGACGCGGCCCGTCGCCTGATGTGATCTGCCTGGCCGGGTGCGTCTCTGCCGGCCGGATGCCTTCCTTTTGCGGGGGCGCTCCAGAATCTGAATGAAATTCAGTCTGGCAGCGTTATCCCGCCCGTTTTATCTGGACATTCATACAGTGCGCCTCTACCTTTTCCGTAGTTAAGGTTGGGCAGGAGAGCGCGCGTGGATGCAACAATCGTTTATGGGATCTGTTTTGGCCTGGCGGGTTTGCTGGCGGGCTGGCTGGTCGCCTGGTTTTTCGGTCAGCAAGCTGCGGCAAGGCAGGAGACGGAACGGCAGTTGCTGATGCAAAGTGCCGACCAGCTGCGTCAGGAGCGCGAGCGGCTTCAGCAGCAGCTGGAGGCGCAGCACCAGCACCAGAAACAGAATGAAGCGGAATTACGCCAGCTGCACGGTGCGCTCTCTGCCGCCCAGGAAAAACTGCACCATCTCGACCACTGGCGTAACGAAAGCGAACAGCTCAACCGGGAGCTGCGCAATCAGCTTGAGATTAACAGCGCTCAGGAGGCTGAACTGCGGGAGGTGACGATCCGCCTCGAAGAAACGAAGATGGCTGCGGATGAGAAGCAGCGGCTGCTGGTGAACAGCGAGCAGCGCCTGAACGCCCAGTTTGAAAATCTGGCGAACCGCATTTTCGAAAACAGCGGCCGTCGCGTTGATGAGCAGAATCGCCAGAGCCTGAACGGCCTCATCTCCCCTCTGCGGGAACAGCTGGAAGGCTTCCGGCGCCAGGTTCAGGAGAGCTTTGGCCAGGAAGCGCGTGAACGTCACACCCTTTCCCACGAAATCCGTAACCTTCAGCAGCTGAATGCGCAAATGGCGCAGGAGGCGATTAACCTGACGAAAGCCCTGAAGGGCGATAATAAAACTCAGGGAAACTGGGGCGAAGTGGTACTCAGCCGGGTGCTGGAGGCGTCCGGGCTGCGTGAGGGGCACGAGTACGAAACCCAGGTCAACATCCAGCTGGAGCAAAATGCGCGAATGCAGCCGGACGTCATCGTCCGTTTGCCGCAGGGCAAAGATGTGGTGGTGGACGCGAAAATGACCCTTGTCGCCTATGAGCGCTACTTCAACAGTGAAGATGAAGCGGCGCGGGAGGTGGCTATCAGTGAACATATCGCCGCGATCCGCGGGCACCTGCGTCTGCTCAGCAGAAAAGATTATCAACAATTACCCGGTTTACGCTCGCTGGATTATGTGTTGATGTTTATCCCCATTGAACCGGCCTTCCTGCTGGCTATCGACCGTCAGCCGGAATTGATTAACGAAGCGCTTAACCAGAACATCATGCTGGTCAGTCCGACCACGCTACTGGTGGCGTTGCGTACTATCAGTAACCTCTGGCGCTATGAGCATCAGAGCCGCCACGCGCAGCGCATTGCCGATCGCGCGGGGCGGCTTTATGACAAGATGCGCCTGTTTGTTGATGATATGTCGGCGATGGGGCAGAACCTGGACAAGGCGCAGGAGAGCTACCGACAGGCGATGAAAAAACTCTCTGAGGGACGGGGCAACCTGATCGCTCAGGCGGAAAGCTTCCGGCATATGGGCGTTGAGGTGAAGCGTCCCATCAATCCCCGGCTGGTGGAACAGGCAATGCCTGATTTTCCCGAACAGGCCGGCGGGGCGGAGGACGAGGAGGATCCCGCCGCTTTCAGCCTTGAAGAGGCCTTCCCTGCGGCGCGCGCGGGGGAATAAGCCGCCAGGCAGTGCCTGGCCCCCGGGACTCTGATACACTTGACGGATTATTGATTGTAGAGCAGGCAAAATAAATGGCAGATGAATCAAAGGACACCACCCATTTTGGCTTTCGCACCGTAGCGAAGAGCGACAAGGCCGAAATGGTTGCTGACGTTTTCCACTCCGTCGCGGCCAAATATGATCTGATGAACGATCTGATGTCATTTGGTATTCACCGCATCTGGAAACGTTTCACTATCGACTGTAGCGGCGTCCGTCGTGGACAGCGGGTGCTGGATCTGGCAGGCGGAACGGGCGATCTCACCGCAAAATTCTCCCGTCTGGTCGGCGAAACCGGCGAAGTGGTACTGGCGGATATCAACAGCTCAATGCTGAAAGTGGGCCGCGAAAAGCTGCGTAATATCGGCATCATCGGCAACGTTAGCTATGTGCAGGCAAACGCGGAAGCTCTGCCTTTCCCCGATAACCATTTTGACTGTATCACTATCGCTTTTGGCCTGCGCAACGTCACCGATAAAGATAAGGCTATCGCCTCTATGTTTCGCGTGCTGAAGCCGGGCGGTCGCCTGCTGGTACTGGAATTTTCCAAACCGCTTCTCGAACCGCTGAACAAAGCCTATGACGCTTACTCTTTCCACATCCTGCCGCGCATTGGCGAGCTGGTTGCAAAAGACGCTGAAAGCTATCGTTATCTCGCCGAGTCCATCCGTATGCATCCGGATCAGGAAACGCTTAAGCAGATGATGGTGGATGTCGGTTTTGAAAACACCTCTTACTACAATCTTACCGGTGGCATCGTAGCGCTCCACCGTGGGTTCAAGTTTTAAACAGGAAAGCGAATGACCTTTACGCCGCTGTTAACTGCCGGGCTGGAAACGGCGCTGAATCAGATTCTGTACCGCGATCGCAGCCTGAAGGCGGCGCGCCAGCGCCTGAATGGCAAAAGCCTGTCGATTGTGCTGACGGAACTGAAGCAGCCCCTCACCCTGGTATTTAGCGAGAAGCAGGCGGACGTGCTCGCGGAGTGGAGCGACGTGCCGGACTGTACGGTAAAAGCCCGCCTGGCGACGCTGTCTCAGTTACGCGATCGTCAGCGGCTGACCAGCCTGATCCGCAGTGGAGAGCTGGAAGTGGAAGGGGATCTCCAGGTCGTGCAGCAGTTTTCAGCGCTGATCGACCTGGCCGAGCTTGATCCGGCGGAGTATCTGGCCCCCTGGACGGGAGATATCATCGCCCATGGCGTGGGCCAGTTTGCCCGCCGCGGCTTCAGCTTTATCCGTCGCGATCTTGAACGTAAGCAAAGCTATCTCGGTCAGGCGCTGACCGAAGAGTGGCGCGTGGCGCCGGGCGCGCTGGAGCTGGCCTGGTTTGCTGAAGAAGTGGACGCCGTTGAGCGTGATTTTGCTGCACTTGAAGCCCGTCTGAACAAGCTGGAGGCCAAATGAGCCCTGGAGAGCTACGTCGCCTCTATTTTATCACCCGCATTTTCCTCAGCTACGGGCTTGATGAACTCATTCCTAAAACGCGCCTGACGCTGCTGCCCCGCATGTGGCGGAAGTGCCTGTTCTGGATGCCGAACCGTCATAAGGATCAGCCCTTCGGTGAACGCCTGCGTCTGGCATTAGAGCAGCTCGGGCCGGTCTGGATTAAGTTTGGTCAGATGATGTCAACGCGTCGCGATCTCTTTCCACCGCAAATTGCCGATCAGCTGGCGATGCTACAGGATCGCGTACCGCCTTTTGACGGCGTGCTGGCGAAGCAGCAGATTGAGCTGTCGCTCGGCTGCCCGGTAGAGACGCTTTTCGATCATTTTGATATTAAGCCGCTGGCCTCTGCGTCTATTGCTCAGGTGCATACCGCCACGCTGAAGGAAAATGGCCGTGAAGTCGTCATCAAAGTAATCCGGCCTGATATTTTGCCGGTGATCAAAGCTGACATGCTGCTGATTAACCGTATGGCGCGCTGGGTACCACGCCTGCTGCCGGATGGACGTCGTCTGCGCCCGCAGGAAGTGGTGGCCGACTATGAAAAAACGCTGATTGACGAGCTGAACCTGCTGCGCGAAGCCGCCAACGCTATCCAGCTGCGCCGCAATTTTGATAACAGTGCAATGCTCTACGTACCGGAAATTTTCTCCGATTACTGTAGCGAAACCATGCTGGTGATGGAGCGGATTTACGGCATTCCTATCTCTGACGTGGTGGCGCTTGAGCAGCACGGCGTGAACATGAAGCTGCTTGCTGAGCGCGGCGTGCAGGTCTTTTTCACCCAGGTGTTCCGCGACAGCTTTTTCCATGCGGATATGCATCCGGGTAATATCTTCGTCAGCTACGATCATCCGGAAGATCCGCAGTATATCGGCATCGATTGCGGCATCGTGGGATCGCTTAATAAAGAAGATAAGCGCTATCTGGCGGAAAACTTCATCGCCTTCTTCAACCGCGATTACCGTAAGGTCGCCGAACTGCACGTCGACTCCGGCTGGGTTCCACCGGATACGAACGTGGAAGATTTCGAATTCGCTATCCGCACCGTCTGTGAACCTATCTTTGAAAAGCCGCTAGCGGAGATCTCCTTCGGCCATGTTCTGCTCAACCTGTTCAATACGGCGCGTCGCTTCAATATGGAAGTGCAGCCACAGCTGGTTCTTCTGCAAAAAACGCTGCTGTACGTGGAAGGGGTGGGACGTCAGCTCTATCCACAACTGGACCTCTGGAAAACGGCAAAACCGTTCCTGGAAGACTGGATCAAAGACCAGATCGGCATTCCCGCTATCGTCAGGGCGCTGAAAGAGAAGGCGCCTTTCTGGGCCGAGAAGCTGCCGGAGCTGCCGGAACTTTTTTACGACAGCCTCCGTCAGCACAAACATTTGCAACATAGCGTGGATAAACTAACCCGCGATCTGAAAAGCGAGCGCGTCCGGCACCATCAGTCCCGCTATCTGTTTGGCGTTGGAGCCAGTTTACTGCTGGCGGGCACGGCGATCCTGCTCACCCGGCCGGAATGGGATCTCTTTTCCGCCGCCATGATTGCCGGCGGCATCGTGACCTGGCTTATCGGCTGGCGCAAAACGGACTGAGTGACCTGAAGGAAAAAGAGACATCTGGTTAGGTTTTGTTCATCGTCAGCGCACCTTGCGCTGTTATATAATGCAAACGGATTTTACAACTTAGTAGAGGCATAAAATGGGCGGCATCAGTATCTGGCAATTATTAATTATTGCCGTAATCGTTGTTCTTCTGTTCGGCACCAACAAATTGCGTACTCTGGGCTCCGATCTGGGTTCTTCGATCAAGGGCTTCAAAAAAGCCATGGGCGATGAAAACGAGAAAGAGAAAGAGAAAGATCACGCAAAAGATGCGGATTTCAGTGCAAGTCTGACTGACGAGCAGCGGACAGAAGCAAAGAAAGAAGACGTCAAAAAAGACAAGGTGTAAGCCGTGTTCGACATTGGTTTTAGTGAACTGATATTGGTTTTCGTGATTGGGCTGGTTGTGCTTGGCCCCCAGCGTTTGCCGGTGGCGGTAAGAACTGTTGTCGGCTGGATCAGAGCGATGCGCTCGCTGGCTTCCAGCGTTCAGAATGAGCTGGCTCAGGAGCTGAAGCTCCAGGAGCTTCAGGATAGCCTGAAAAAAGTGGAGGAGGCGAGCAAGAACAGCTTCTCTCCCGAACTTCAGGCCTCCGTGGATGAGCTGAAAGAGTCGGCTGAAGCGATGAAGCGCTCTTACCTGGGCGACAATGAAAAAGCCGATGATGAAGCCTGGACAATCCATAATCCGCTGGTGAAAAACCCTGAAGATTCTCATGAGGGCGTAACCCCTGCTGAGGCCGATCATCAGGCCAGCGCGGTGGCCCAGTCACCGGAAACGGCTGAGGAAGGGGTGAAACCTACCGTTTCACCGTCCGGCGGCGCGGAGTCGCTTGCAACCGCCAACGCTTCCGAAGCGCGAAAGCCAGCTGCGTCAATGCCCCTGAGCCCTGAGCCGGTTACCACGGCTCAGCCCGCTGAGGCGCAAGGCGCGGTGACTGAACCTGCCGACAGAGCGCAGCCCTCCAGGACGACAGGTCCGGCATCCGCGTCTTCCGCAGCCGCGAAGAGCGATGCGCCAGCGCTGTCGGGCCGGGCGCCTGCATCCACCCCCCAACCGAGCGATGAACGATAAACATGGCTGTTGAAGATACCCAACCGCTTATCAGTCATTTGATTGAGCTCCGTAAGCGGTTGCTGAACTGTATTATCGCGGTAATAGCGATCTTTTTATGTCTGGCCTACTTCTCCAACGATATTTACCAGTTGGTTTCCGCGCCGCTCATCAGTCAGCTACCCGCCGGGGCAAGCATGATTGCGACCGACGTGGCATCGCCGTTTTTTACGCCGATAAAGCTGACGATGATTGTCTCGGTCTTTCTGGCCGTCCCGCTCATTCTCTATCAGGTATGGGCATTTGTGGCGCCCGCGCTCTACCAGCATGAACGCAAGCTGGTTATGCCGCTGCTCTTTTCCAGTTCATTCCTATTCTATACGGGCATGGCTTTCGCCTACTTTATTGTCTTCCCGCTGGCGTTCAGTTTCTTTGCCAAAACGGCACCGCAGGGCGTATTGATAGCGACTGATATCAATAACTACCTCGACTTTGTGATGGCGTTATTTATGGCCTTCGGCGTGTCGTTTGAGGTGCCTATTGCCATCGTCCTGCTGTGCTGGACAGGCGTCACTTCCCCGGAAGATCTGAAGAAAAAGCGTCCTTATGTCCTGGTGGGCGCTTTTGTGGTCGGCATGGTGTTAACGCCCCCTGACGTCTTGTCGCAGACGCTGCTGGCGATCCCCATGTACTGTCTGTTTGAAGTAGGTCTGTTCTGCTCACGCTTTTATGTGGGTAAACGGCGTCGGGACGATGTGCAGGAGGAAAGTGGATCGGACTAGATCTGTTGCCTCGCGTTCAGCTGAAGTAAAAAATAACCGCCCGTCAGGGCGGTTACCGTTTGGAAAATCCTATGTTTGATATTGGCGTTAATCTGACGAGTACGCAGTTTGCAAAAGATCGTGACCAGGTCGTTAAACGTGCCAGAGAGGCGGGCATTACGGGCCTGCTGATCACCGGCACCAACGCGCTGGAGAGCCAGCAGGCGCAGAGTCTGGCCGCCCGCCGTCCCGGCTACTGCTGGTCGACCGCGGGCGTGCATCCCCATCATGCGAGTGAATGGTCCTCTGAAACGGCAGCGACGCTGAAGCGCCTGGCGGAAAGCGATCAGGTGGTGGCGATAGGCGAGTGCGGGCTGGACTTTAACCGCAACGTCTCTGAACCCGAGCAGCAGGCCTATGCTTTCAATGCCCAGCTGGCGCTGGCGGCAGAAGTGGGACTTCCCGTTTTCCTTCACTGCCGGGAAGCGCACGAACGCTTTCTGTCGGTTCTCACGCCATGGCTCCCGGCGTTATCCGGCGCGGTACTGCACTGCTTTACCGGCACGAAAGAGGAGCTGGAAGCCTGTCTGGCCGCCGGACTCTATGTGGGAATTACGGGCTGGGTATGTGACGAGCGTCGTGGACTTGAACTGCGCGAGCTGATGCCGCTGATTCCTGCTGACCGCCTGCTGCTGGAAACCGATGCGCCTTATCTTCTGCCCCGCGATATGCGTCCCCGTCCCGCCTCACGGCGTAACGAACCCTGCTTCCTGCCGCATATCGTGCAACAGGTTGCCGCGCTGCGTGGAGAAGACGCGGGCGAGCTCGCCAGGCAGTGCGATCGAAACGCACGGGAGTTGTTCAGACTGGCTGCTCATGCCTAAGCTTTCAGGGCCAGCGCAGAGAGACGTCAGAGCTTCTGGAACTGCTTATTATCCACGCTACGCATGATTTGTTTGTTAAGCAGGTTCAGCAGCAGCATGGAGCGCGCCTCGCCATCCGGCTCGCTAAAGATGGCGTTAAGGCCCTCAAAGGCCCCTTCGGTAATCAGCACTTTGTCTCCCGGCTTAGGCAGTCCGGGATCGCACAGCGTCTCTGTCGGCTGCGTCTGTAGCGCTGTTATCACATCCTGTGGAACCGTGGCCGGCTGGGCGCCAAAACGCACGAAATGGCTGACGCCGCGCGTCGCGCTGATAGTGGTGGTATGGATCGCTTCGGGATCAAACTCGATAAACAGATAATTGGGGAAAAGCGGCTCGCTGACCTGGGTGCGCTTACCGCGTACCAGTTTCTCTAATGCAATCATCGGACTGAGGCAATGCACCATCTGGCGCTCAAGATGTTCCTTGGCGCGAAGCAGTTGACCTCGTTTGCAATAAAGTAAATACCAGGATTCCATAACGTCACTTTTCGGTTATCAGGCCGGTAAGAATACCAAAATCGTCGCCAGAGTTATAGCTGCATCAGGGCAGGATGCTGCCTGCGCAGCTCGTTATCTCGCCCTCTGAAGACAGGCTATCCCTTCATCCACTCTAATTATGCGCGGTCGGGTTCCCGTAGTGAAGCCGATGTTCGCAACCTCACTCTGTCCCTTTTACAACAGGGGGCAAAAATCGTGGCGTAAGCTGGCTTCTTCATTTTTTCGCAACCGGTTGAGTGCTGAAAGCAGGACTCTCTTTCAGGAAATCCAGCAGCGAACGGGTAATTTCACTGCGTTGCCGGTGCTGCGGATAGACCGCGCTGAGCGGCAGGCTTTCAGGGTGATATGCATCCATCACGCTGATAAGCTTGCCCTGCGCAATCGCACTCCCCACGATAAACTCCGGCAGTAATACCAGACCCAGCCCCGCTATCGCCGCATCAGCCAGCACCTCGCCGTTATTGCTCATTACCGGCCCCTGCACGCTGGTGATTTTACGTTTTCCGTCGACGTTAAGTTCCCAGCCAAACTGCCCTTCACGCCCGAAACGCAGGCAGGCATGCTGTTGCAAATCGTCCGGATGAAGCGGTACGCCCCTGCGCTCAAGGTAGGCCGGGCTGGCACAGATAACGCGCCTGAGGGTGCCCAGGCTTCTTGCTATCAGGCTTGAATCGCTGAGGCTACCGATGCGGATAGCCATATCAAACCCCTCCCCGATAACGTCCACGTAGCGATCTGCCAGCTCCACCTGTAGCTGAATGGCCGGATGTTGTGCCAGGAAAGCGGAGATCAGGGGAGAAAGCGGGTTCATGCCGAACGACATCGGCATACTGAGGCGGAATGTTCCCTGCAGTTCCTTGCGCCGCTCGGTGACGGCCTGCTCAGCCTCAAAAACTTCCTCCAGAATTCGCTGGGCATGACGGGCAAAGAGCTGACCGGCATCGGTCACCGACAGTTTTCGGGTATTACGGATAAGCAGACGGGCCCCAAGTGAAGCTTCCAGGGCGGCCATGCGGCGGCTGACATACTGCTTTGACAGCATCAGTTGCTCCGCTGCGGCGGTAAAATTACCGGCGCTGACGACCGCCGTATAAATCCTCAGATCTTCAAGCTGCATATTGTCCACCAAAATGTGACAGTGATTGCTTTTTCAGGTCATTGCCGGGCAATACAGTTTACTTGTAATCTTTGTTCATCGGAAGGGCAAACGCACTTCACCTCATTGAACAGACACTATCCAGGAGCACATCATGATCGAACAAAGGCTGTCTCAGGAACGCGGGCTCGGCGATCACGGCTGGTTGCATTCACGCCACACTTTCTCGTTTGCAGGCTACCGGGATCCAGAGCAGGCAGGATTCTCCGACTTGCTGGTCATTAATGACGATCGGGTGGCGGCCTCACGCGGTTTTGGCGCTCATCCGCACAACAATATGGAGATCATCTCCTACGTGCTTGAAGGTGAACTGGCGCACAAAGATTCCATGGGCACCGGCTCAGCCATCGTTCCCGGCGACGTTCAGCTGATGAGCGCGGGAAGTGGGGTGACGCACAGCGAATTTAATAACTCGCAGTCTGAAGGCGTCCATTTTCTGCAAATCTGGATTGTGCCGTCAGAAAAAGATACCCCGCCGCGCTATCAGCAGGTGTCGGTGCCTGACAGTGAAAAGCGCGGTCAGCTGCGGCTTATCGTCTCTCCACAGGGAGAAGGTAACGCGCTCAGCGTCCGTCAGGATGTCCGTATCTATGCCGGCCTGTTTGACGGCGGGGAGCAGCAAACCTTTACGCTGGATGAAGAGCGTTATGCTTATATCCATGTCGCTCGCGGCGAAGTCACGGTGAACGGCGTAACCTTTAAAGCCGGTGACGGCGCGCGGGTACGCAACGAGCGTGAACTGAGCTTCAGTGCCGGTAAAGACGCTGAGGTCCTGCTGTTTGATCTGCGTCCGGTTGAGGTTAATCGTCCGACCCGCTAACAGAAAATGCTGTATCAGCGCTGGCTTATGCCGGCGCTTTGTTATGTAAAAAAACCGGCACTTTTCAGGCGCCGGCAAAGCAGGTTTTCCGGAGATCCTTCTCCTCCAGCCCGCCTTTTACTCAGGCGGACCTGTCCCGGCTGCTGTTTTTATCAGGGCCGCGCTCAGAGCGCTTTCAGGAAGGTCAGCAGATCTTCGTTCAGCTGATCCTGATGCGTGACGGCAAACCCGTGTGGCGCATTGTCATAAACCTTCAGCTCAGCGCCTTCGATCATTTCTGCGGCCACTTTGCCCGTTGTTTCAAACGGAACGATTTGGTCATTGCTGCCGTGAATAACCAGCGTTGGCACGTCAATTTTTGCCATATCCGGGCGGAAGTCCGTCTGCGAGAAGGCGGAAACGCACTCCAGCGTGCCTTTCAGCGATGCCATCAGCGCGATGTTCAGCGTCTGGGTCAGCACGCCTTCCGATACCGTCTGGCCCGCATTGGTGCCGTAGAAGGGCGCGGCGAAATCGCTGATAAACTGCGCGCGGTCTTTACGTAATCCATCCTGAATACCGGTGAAGACCGAAGCGTCAACGCCCTGCGGGTAGTCTTCCGCCTTGCCAAAGATAGGCGTAACGGCACCCAGCAGAACGAGGCCCGCCACGCGCGCGCTGCCGTAACGGCCAATGTAGCGCGTCACATCGCCGCCGCCCATGGAGAAGCCCACCAGCGTCACATCCTGCAGGTCAAGGCTGGTGATCAGGTCGTTGATGTCTGAGGCAAAGGTATCGTAGTCATAGCCTGTCCACGGCTGATCGGAGCGGCCAAAACCGCGGCGATCGAAAGCGATTACGCGATAGCCACGCTCGGCCAGAAAGTTCAGCTGGCTGTCCCACATGTCGGCGTCCAGCGGCCAGCCGTGGCTGAACAGCACAGGCTTGCCTGCGCCCCAGTCTTTGAAATAAATAGTGGTGCCGTCAGCGGTTTTAATTGTGCTCATGGTGTTTACCTTATAGTTGTCAGTAAAAGTGAGTGTTGTGATTTAAACAGGAGCGACCAGATAGCGTACCTGCGGCAGACTTTCGTCCTGATGAAACGCATAAATACGGTTCTGAATTTTCTGATCGTTCATGGTGTAGCGTTCCAGTTGACGCATATATTCCATCCATGAACCGACGACGAACGCCTCAACGAAAATGCCAGGTTGCAGAATATCTTCGTAAACTGACCAGTTTATGGCCCCTCCACGTCGGCGTACCCGGCGCATGTCCTGCATGCAAACGGTGAAGTCGTGGGCATCTTCCTGGCGAATCAGGTATTCATAGCTCACCATGACGGGGCCGCGGTCATGGTGAATGTCCAGTACAGGAACGGGCGTACTGACATTGCTGACGTCCAGATTGAGATCCGGATCTTTATCGAGCTGCCAGCGGCGGGTGGCCACGCAGGCGAGAACCATGCCGATCGTTGCCACACAAAGCGAAACGGCAATGCCATAGTGCGAGGCGAGCTGCCCCCAGACGGCGCTGCCCACGGTCATCGAACCGAAGAACACGGTCAGGTAAACCGCCAGCGCGCGCGCTTTCACCCATTTTGCCGCGCTGCGCTGCGCACCGAGGTTGAGGGTGGAAAGTACGGCAATCCACGAAAAGCCGGTAAAGAACTCAAACGCGTTAAGCAGCCAGACGTTGCGGACAAACGCCAGCGCCAGCATGGTCAGGGCAAACATCAGGCTGGCCAGCACCATCAGGCGGTCGGGATTAAAACGCCTGCGCAGTCCCGGCAGCATAACCGCACCACAGATCGCGCCGACGCCAATAAAGGCAAGCATGATGCCATAGCCGCCCGGGCCTAAGCCCAGCTCGCGCCGTGCCACCAGCGGCAGAAGCGCCCATCCGGCGCTGCCGAACACGAAGAAGGCGACGGTACGTACCAGCACGTTGCGCAGCACCGGAGCCGCATGAACGTAGCGCAGCCCCGACCGCACCGCAGAGAAAAAATGCTCTGGCGGCAGCCGCTGTACATTCGGTTCGGCTTTCCAGCGGTATAGCACCCAGGCGACGCCCAGCACGGAGATCGCGTTCAGCATGAAGACCATCCAGGGGCCGACAAACGAGAGGATCAATCCCCCCAACGCCGGACCGATCGCCCGACTGATATTGATACCCAGCGAATTAAGCGCAATGGCCGGCCCGAGCTCTTCCTTACTGACCAGATCGGGCACGATAGCCTGAAATGGCGGAGAGCTCATCGCCATGCCTGTACTGAGCAGAAACGCGGCAATCAGCAATATCAGCGGTGTGACGTGACCCGTGAAGGAAAGCACGGCCAGCCCGGTCGCGGCGATAAATACCCACAGCTGAGAAAAGAGCAGGTACTTGCGGCGATCGATAATATCGGCCATCACCCCAGAGGGCAGGGCAAACAGAAACATGGGCAGACTGCTGGCGGCCTGCACCAGCGCCACGCTCAGCGGATCGGAACTGAGCGTCAGCATGGTCCAGTTAACGCCAACATCGTTCATCCATGAACCGATGTTTGAGACCACCGTGGCGATCCAGAGCATGCGGAAGATCGGCTGGCGCAGCGGCTGCCATGGCGAAGCGCCCGTGGCGGGCGCCGCCGTCGCCTCTTCCTGAGCCACTTCCTGAATATCATTAACCTGCGCCATAACGTACCTCACGCTGGCGTGACGCTCCGATGCGCCAGTTCCCCGGTCCGGTAATGGCTAAGGTGCCGAAGACGATCAGCAGCAGCCAGCCAAACTGACCTTCGGCGATACTCCAGCCCGGATGCACAAAGACCATCGCCACCAGCAGGACGCCGATAACCGGCAGACAGGCGAGTCGGGTGCCCACGCCAAGAATAATAAACACCGGACAAATCACTTCGGCAAAAATGGCCGGCAGCAGGCTCATATAGGGACCGAGGCCGAAAGGATCCTCGATACGCGTCAGTTCTTCGCTGAAATGGAATACCTTGGGCAGGCCGTGCACATGAAGCAAGAGCAGGCTGCCGGTCAGGCGCAGGAAGAACAGCCCCGCATTGATGCGGGGCGGCTGAGAGAACGAGTTCTTCATCATGTCAGAACGCAAAGCAGCTGCAGCCGAGCGCGCCCCAGAAGGCGTTATCTTCGGATACAGGGACATCAGAACCGCGGGCAACATCGTGCGAATGATTATGCACGCCGCACGGACCGCTACAGTGGTGAACCTGAGGCATCATACCGACGCGGCTGGCGGCGGTTGGCGGCGCGCTGCGGTAATGGCCGGGATACTTCACGACCGGTGACCAGTCCGGCAGAACCGGAATTGACGGCGGCGCTTCAGCGCTGAACGAGCCCGCGGCGTAAACAATGTCGCCGTTTACGAGGGTCAGCACCGACTCGATGCCTTTGATCTCTTCTTCAGGCACGCTGAAGTAGTCTTTGCTCAGGATCGCCAGGTCGGCAAGCTGACCGGCTTTGATCTGCCCTTTTTTCCCCTGCTCGCTGGAGAACCAAGCGCTGCCCTGGGTCCAGAGCATCAGGGCCGTTTCGCGATCGAGGCGCGCATTCACGTCATACATCTGCATTCCGCCAACGGTACGGCCCGAGACCAGCCAGTAGAGAGCCGTCCACGGGTTGTAGCTGGCGACGCGGGTAGCATCCGTTCCCAGACCGACCGGAACGCCAGTTTCCAGCATCCGGGCAACAGGTGGGGTATGGCGGGTCGCTTCAATGCCGTAACGTTCGGCAAAGTATTCGCCCTGGAACGCCATACGGTGCTGTACGGCGATGCCGCCGCCCAACTCTTTAATGCGGTCAATATTACGCTGGGTCACGGTTTCAGCGTGGTCAAAGAACCAGTGCAGGCCGTTGAACGGAATATCGCGGTTCACCTTTTCGAAGACATCCAGCATGCGGCTGATCGACTCGTCATAGGTGGCGTGCAGGCGGAACGGCCAGCGGTGTTCGACCAGATGGCGTACCACGCGCTCCAGTTCATCCTCCATGCCCGGCGCCAGATCGGGACGCGGCTCCAGGAAGTCTTCAAAGTCTGCCGCCGAGAAGACCAGCATTTCGCCTGCACCATTGTGGCGGAAATAATCGCTTCCCTGGCCCGGCGTCAGCATATCGGTCCACTTCTCAAAATCTTCCAGCTCGTGTCCCGGGCGCTGGGTAAAGAGGTTGTAGGCGATGCGGATGGTCATCTGCTTCTTCTCATGCAGTTCGGCAATCACCTCGTAATCTTCCGGGTAGTTCTGGAAGCCGCCGCCCGCATCAATGGCGCTGGTCAGGCCAAGGCGGTTCAGCTCACGCATAAACTGGCGCGTCGAGTTAACCTGCTGCTCCAGCGGGAGCGTCGGGCCTTTCGCCAGCGTGGAGTAAAGGATCATCGCGTTGGGACGCGCGATAAGCAGGCCGGTCGGGTTGCCGTTGCTGTCGCGCTGGATCTCGCCGCCCGGCGGGTTAGGGGTATCTTTGGTATAGCCCACCACTTTCAGCGCTGCGCGGTTAAGCAGGGCGCGATCGTAGAGGTGCAGAACGAACACTGGCGTATCCGGTGCCGCTTCGTTAATTTCGTCCAGCGTTGGCATCCGGCGTTCGGCAAACTGGAACTCGGTCCAGCCGCCGACCACGCGCACCCACTGAGGAGAAGGCGTACGCAGCGCCTGATCTTTCAGCATGCGCAGCGCGTCCGCCACTGAAGGCACGCCTTCCCAGCGCAGTTCAAGGTTATAGTTCAGGCCGCCCCGGATCAGGTGAAGGTGGGAGTCATTGAGACCAGGAACCGCAGTGTGGCCTTTCAGATCAATAACCTTAGTGCCCTCACAATGGTGCTGCATAACGTCAGCGAGGCTGCCAACTTCAATAAATTTTCCATCGCGGATCGCCACAGCGTCCGCTACCGGTTGCTCGCGATCGACAGTATGAATCCTGCCATTCGTTAAAATGACGTCAGCTTTACCAAGGATAACCATAGAACCTCCTGAAGAAGAGATGCCCGCATCGGGCACGGTGGCCGCGGACAGAGAACAGCCCTGCAAGAAGTGCAAGGGTGTGGAAATGGCGAGATTATGGTCAGGAGGGGGAAAGAGCGTCTAGTTATACAAATGGATAGGTATACGAACGTATAGGTATACATACGTATAGTTATACACAGAGATAATAGTCGGCCAAAAGAAAGCCTCTTACACTGCGCTCAGACAGTGACCGCTGGTCTGACGAACGCGCATCTTCTGCGTCAGTTGCCCGGCTGCTGTCGCTTTATTTCCGGCGTGACATCACCCGGAACTCAGCAACACTCACCTCTAGGGCACAATCATGACCAACAAGAAACTTGAAGTACTGACGCCAGAAAACTGCCAGATTATCTTTATTGACCAGCAGCCGCAGATGGCGTTTGGCGTGCAGTCAATCGATCGCCAGGTGCTGAAAAACAACGTTGTGGCGCTGGCAAAAGCCGCGAAAGTCTTCAACATCCCAACCGTGCTGACCACCGTGGAAACGGAGAGTTTCTCTGGCAACACCTTCCCGGAGCTGCTGGATGTCTTCCCAGGTCAGGACATCCTGGAGCGTACTTCTATGAACTCATGGGATGACCAGAAAGTCCGTGATGCGCTGGCAGCCAACGGTAAGAAGAAAGTTGTCGTGTCTGGTCTGTGGACCGAAGTCTGTAATAACAGCTTCGCACTGTGCGCCATGCTGGAAGGTGATTACGAAATCTATATGGTCGCGGACGCCTCAGGCGGCACCACTAAAGAAGCCCACGATTACGCGATGCAGCGTATGATTCAGGCTGGCGTGATCCCGGTGACCTGGCAGCAGGTTATGCTGGAGTGGCAGCGTGACTGGGCACATAAAGATACCTACAACGCGGTGATGGATATCGCGAAAGAGCATTCAGGCGCTTACGGTATCGGCGTTGATTATGCCTACACCATGGTGCACAAAGCGCCTTCACGTCAGAAGAGCGAGCACAAGACCCTGGCGCCGGTTTCGGCACGCTAACTGCCTTTGCAGGCCGGTGCCTGAGGTGCTGGCCTGCACTGACTTCTGACGGGAGGATCCCGATGAGTCCTTTACTGATTTCTCTGGGCGCAGGTGTACTGATTGGTCTGATGTACGCCCTGTTGAACGTGCGTTCGCCAGCGCCCCCTGCCATTGCGCTGGTGGGCCTGCTGGGCATGATTATCGGCAGCCAGCTCAGTACCCACTTTATGCAAGACGCCACGGCGGCCCTGCAAACAAAGCATATTGAGTTGAGCGCCTGGGCCACCGCACCATTCTCTGCTGCTGGCAGGGTGGGCTGAACATGTTGAAATCCTATATTATTGCGCTGGCAACCGGCATCCTGGCCGGCGTGGTTTACGCCATGATCGACGTTAATTCTCCCGCACCGCCCATCATTGCGCTGCTGGGGCTGTTTGGTATGCTGATTGGCGAACAAATTATTCCGCTATGTAAGAGACTGATTAAGCGCCAGCCTGTTACGATGGCCTGGTTCCGCCACGAGTGCGTACCTAAAATTAGCGGCACGCCCCCGCCTTCAGGTGATAAACCTTCCTAAGGAAGCCTCTCACGTCAGCGTGAGCATGATCAAAGGATAACAGTATGACGTTGCCGAGGCGTATTGTCGTCGTTGATGACGAACGTTCCGTTCGTAATGGGCTCAGTAACTTAATCCAGTCCGAGGGCTACTCAACGCTGGTTTTCGAGTCGGGGGAAACGCTGCTCAGTGACGACAGCGCGATGGCTAACGCTGCGCTGTTTATCATCGATGTTCACCTGAAAGGCATGAGCGGGTTTGAGCTTTTTACCGAACTGACCCGGCGGCTTCAAAACCCGCCGGGTATTATCATTTCCGGTAACGGCGATGAGACTATGCTGCAATATGCTATCAGCCTGGGCGCGATCGCTTTTTTGCGAAAACCGATCGAAATTGATACGTTGTTTGACTATATCCGTCTGGAACTTTCCTCGAGAGAGGCCCACTAATGAGCTCCATCCCCCTGACGCTGCTGTCTGCTGAAACCGAGGATTTTTTGCTGTCGGAGGAGGTCGTCATGACGCCGCTGGCACAGGAAGGGAATATTGAGTGGTTGCTGGGCCGGCACGGTGCCTCCGGTGAGACGTTTGTTCTGGCGACGGCCGCCAGTGAAGACGCCGTTTTTCACGTCACCCAGTTACTGAAAAACGAACTTTCGCTGCGGGATAAGCTGTCCGAAAAGTGGTCTGTAAAACCGATCCGGCACACCTATTATCATGGTCGCTACGCGCTGATGTATCCGGCATTTAACTACAGGACGCTTGCCGATTCGCTGTTTCTGCCACCGGAATCCATCCACGACTTTCTCAACAGGGCAGTGATGCTCTGTAGCGCGCTCAGCCTGATGCATCAGCAGGGGATAGTGCACGGCGACGTCAAACCTGCCAATTTTTATTTTGCCGATGGGGGGGAGTTTCGGCTGGGTGGATTTGGGCTGGCGACGGTCGCCTCTGACGCGCAGCAGCAGAACCGCCTGCCGGTAACCGGGGGGACGCTGGCCTATATGTCGCCTGAACATACCTCGCGCACGCCTCATCGCATCAGCAACCTGAGCGATCTCTACAGCCTCGGGATTGTCTTGTATGAGCTGCTCACCGGCAAGCTGCCGTTTGGTCATGCAGAGGAGGGGCACGCGGAATGGGTACATCATCATATCGCCTCGGAGCCGGAGCCGCCCCATTTACTGCGTAAGGATGTGCCGGTTGTTCTCTCTTCCATTATCCTGCGTCTTTTAGCGAAGCCCCCCGAAGCCCGGTATCAGACGGCGGAAGGTCTGCTGGCCGATCTCTGCCGCTGCCAGTCAAACCTGATGCCGGATGGAAACCTCGACGTTTTTGCGCTGGGGTTGCAGGATAGCCAGCCTGCCGGGCTGGTCTCCGATGCGCTTTACGCCGATCATCCTCAGGTCGTTGATGTTCTGGCCGCTTACGAGGACGTTTTCAGCAGCGGAAAGCACGCGCTGGTGGCGATCTGCGGTGCGCAGGGGACGGGGAAATCTTCGCTTATCGCCTCCTCGGTAAAAGTCCTCCAGCAGAAAAAAGCGTTACTGACCGTCGTAAAGGCGGACCAGCACTCTCCCGTGCTGCCGTACGCGATCTTTACCTCAGCCTTTCGCGCTCTGGCCCTTCATCTGCTGGGGCTGCCTTCTGGCGATATGGCGCGCTGGAAGCTGCACATTACCCGGATACTGGGGGACTACGCGGGCTTTGCGGTGAGCCTTGTGCCGGAGCTGGGCGTGCTGCTCGACCGGAAAGCGAAGCTGCCTTTCGACGCCTGCGCGCTTGACGTCCGCGACAAGTTCAACGTCATGGCCTGTAGTCTGGTAAAAGCGTTTACGGCACCCGGCAGGCCGCTGGTGATATTAATCGATGACGTCCACTGGGCCGATCGGGCAACGCTTCAGCTGCTACAAAACCTGCTCAACCTGAGTGAAGATATTCCTCTGCTGTTGATCATCTCGCATCGGGACCCGCTCTCTTTACCCTGTCCTGTTGTCGCAACAAATCTGGCTAACATCTGCTCGGCGGCGGCGCGCAGGGTCACTATTATCCCGGAGCCGCTGTCGGTAAAAAATATTGCGCGCTGGCTGGCTGGCCTGTTTCATACCCGCTCATCAGCCACCACGGAACTTGCCCAGCTGATCCATGAGAAGACGGATGGCAATCCGCTGTTTACCCATGAGTTTTACCGTCAGGCTGTCCGGGACGGGCTGATAACGCATCACATGGCAAAATGGGTATATGACCGTAACGCCCTTAAAGTGTGTCACTACGCTGAAAACGTCACCTCTGGCGTACTGCAACAGCTCCAGACTTTGCCGCCCGCTGTCCGCAACCTGTTAGGGCAGGTCGCCTGCCTTGGTGGTTCAGGCGAGTTACTGCTGCTCAGTAAGATACTCGCGATACCGGTTGGTAAGATCAAAGTCCTGCTGGCCCCCGCCGTCACGGCCCGGCTTATTACGCTTTCCGGCGATGAATACGCTTTTATGCACGACAGAATGCATGAGGCGGCGCTCGATCTTATTTCCGCCGATGAAAAAGATGTGCTGCACTGCCAGGCGGCTCACCAGCTTGCTGGAATGGCGAAGGAAACGGTTAACCACGATCCCTTATTCAGGGCCGTCCACCATATCGCCTCAGTAAAAAATGTATCGCTGATCCTGGCGGAGGCAGCGCAATTTTGCGATCTCATCCTCCAGGCCACAAAGCGGGCAAAGCTCACCGGTGACTACGTCTCCTCGCTGCGCTTTCTGCAAACCGCCCATAATCTCAATGCGCAGATCAACGCTAATGAAAATTTTGAGCTTTTACTCGAAGAAGCGGAATGTGAGTTTCTGAACGGTAATCTCACAACCGCGTTTGAACTCTGTTCCACCTTACTTAGTGCGCCAGGCGAGCTGACGGATAAAGCCGTTGCGGCCTGCCTGCTGGCCGAAATCCATATGCGGCAGTCTGACGGACAGCTGGCGCTTGAAACGGCGGTTGCCTGGCTTGCGGTGTTTGGTATCCAGCTTAGCCGCAACCCGGATAAAGAAGAGTGCGATGCCGCAAGAATAATTCTTAAGGAAGATGTCGGTAAGAACCCCTATGCCCGGTTCAGATCGCTGCCGCTGGTCACCTGCCGTCACACTGAGGCCATCATGAACCTGATGGCCAGCGCCAGTATCTTCGCGGCGTTCATCAATCCCCGGCTGCAGTTTATGATCCTCTGCAAACTGCTTCATCTGACGATGGCCAGGGGGATGACCGGCGCCTCAACCTTTGCCCTGTCATGGTATGGCGTCCTCTGTGGCGATCATTACGATGAATACAGCAGAGGCTTTGCCAGCACGTTGCTGGCGCGGCAGCTTGTCTATAAATATGACTTTGCCAGCTATAAGGCGCGCACGCTTCTGCCGCTGGATCAGGTCAGCATCTGGACGATGCCACTGACCTATGCGATTGAACGTGCAAAGGCCACGTTCGATGTCGCCGTGGAAAATGGCGATCGCACTTCAGCCTGCCTGGCGCTTCGCCATATCATCATGAATTATCTGGCGCGCGGGGATCATCTTGATGGCGTACAAACCTCAATCGAACGCGGGTTGACCTACGTACGTAAGGCGCAGTACCGGGATGTGGAAGCCATTCTGCAGATGCAGCGCGATTACGTTCTGTTTCTGAGACGCCCGGGGATCGGCCCGTTTACGGGGGACGATTTTATGCCGCCCGCACTTGATCCTTCGGCACCGGTAAAGGCGGTGGAGCCGCTGTTCCTGATGCAGTTCTGGTCACTGCTCTATAAGGGCATGGCGCATTTTTTTGCCGGTGAATATATCGCTGCCGGGCGTTATTTCACCGACGCGGCCCCGCTGACCGAATCTATTCCGGGACATATCCATCTGCTCGACTTTCATCTCTACAGCGCGCTTGCTTTATCCATTCCCTTAACGAAAAAGCAGTTCAGCTCAGAAGTGCGCAGCCGCTTTATGAAGCACGCGGGAAAAATCGCGGTATGGTGCACCGAGAATGCGAAGACATTTTCTGATAAGGAGGCGCTGCTGCAGGCGGAGCTTTTACGGCTGGAGGGGAAAGCGGCCCGGGCTGCGGAGCAGTATGAAACCGCCATGACGCTCTCGCGTGAGGGACAGTTTCATCATATTCACGGGCTGGCCTGTGAGCTGGCTGCCCGGTTTGCTGCCGCCAGCGGCCTGAAGTTTGCGGCCGATGCCTATATCAGGGGCGCCATGAATGCCTGGGAGCTGTGGGGAGCGGGAGCCAGGCTGCGCCAGCTTGAAGCCCTCTATCCTCATCTGGTCACCCAGAGCAAGGAGACGGCACTGAATACCATCAGCTTCAAGCAGAACGCATTGATAAGCGATCTACAGAGTATGGTGACCGCCATCCGCGCCCTGACGGAAGAGATCAATCTGGATCGGCTGATCAATATTCTGATGGTGATGCTTGTTGAACGGGCCGGCGCGCAGCACTGCCTGCTGATCCGTTTAATTGATGGCAACATCCCTGAAATCCAGGCGCGGGCCACAACCAACGCTGAGGGCATCAAGGTGAAAGTGGTCAAAGAGACGCCGCTTGCGACCGATCTGCCTCTCTCCGTGCTGACGGCTGTTATCCGCACCGGGCAGGAAATCCGGACCGGCAAGCCAGAGGTTTTCAGTCCCTTCAGTCAGGATCACTATCTGGTCGCCTCGGGCGCGGCGGTGATGTGTGTGCCGATGTTTAAGCAGGCGCAGATGGTTGGCGTGTTATACCTTGAAAACCGTCTGATACCGGATGTATTTACCGCAGAGCATTCAAGGATTGTCTCTATGCTGGGCGCCCAGGCAGCCGTCTCGCTTGAGACCGCGCGTCTGTATGCCGAGCTTCTGGATGAGAACATACAGCGCCGGCGGGTGGAAAAACAGCTCCGGGCCAGCCAGACATCGCTGATGCTTGGTGAAAAAATCAGCCATACCGGCACCTGGCACTGGCATCTGGAACCCGATATTCAGCTGATATCCGATGAGTACAAGCGCATCATGGGCCTGCCGGACGAACAGACCAGCACCTCAATGGCGGAATTCCAGAGCCGGGTACATCCTGATGACATTCCCTCGCTCAGAGAGCTGATTGAAACAAGCGTGCGCAAAGGCAGCAATATGCAGGCGGAGTTCCGTATTATCCGGTCAGATGGAGAGTGTCGCTATATTAAGGGCATTGGTGAACCGGTAGACAGCTGGCCGGAGACGCAGGAATACTTTGGTACGCTGACGGATATTACCCACCAGCGCATGTCTGAAGATGCCGTCCGTATTGCCCAGGCCGATCTGGCTCGGGTATCGCGCGCCACTACGGTAGGGCAGCTTACCTCCTCCATTGCCCATGAAATTAATCAGCCGCTGATGTCTATCGTGACCAATGCCGGCGCGAGCCTGCGCTGGCTGAAGCGGGACCCGCTACAGCTTGAAAAGGCGCGGGAGAGCATTGAAGAGATCATCAGGGAAGGCAGCCGGGCGGGGAATATTATTCGCGGATTGCAGGCCCTCACCCGCAATCAGGTCTCAAAATTTACGCATGACAGGCTTCATATGCTGGCACTGGATATCCTCTCCCTGTCCCGGCTGGAGCTTGAACGCAGGTTCATTGCCCTTGAACTCGATCTGCGGGCCGATAACGATCATATATTTTGTGAACGCGTCCAGATCCAGCAGGTTTTACTGAATCTGGTAATGAATGGCATTGACGCAATGGCAGACAATGTCGGCTCTCGCGTTCTGCGTCTCACTTCTTTTAATCCTTCTGCCGATCTGGTGCGCTTTGAAGTGGCGGACAACGGGACTGGCCTGAGCGAGGATGTTATCGGCAAGATATTTGATTCGTTTTATACCACCAAGGCGGAAGGTATGGGCATGGGCCTGACCATCAGTGACGATATCATCAAGCGCCACGGCGGAACGTTGAGCGCCTGCAACAGAAAAAGCGGTGGCAGCCTGTTCTGGTTTACGCTGCCCGTCGAGCCTGAAAAGCCGTCATAGTGAGGCGAAAGCGCCTTCTGGAAGGCGTAGCCTGGGCGTTTGACAATATGCGCCTGTTAACCGGGGCGGAGGAAGACACCTTTATGACAACCTCAGCTACGGTTGAAGATTCACGACGTTAGATCTACTAAAAACCATTTACTCAGACGGCAGATCAGCGCGTCCCATTGGCAATGCAGGGAAAGGTCAGGGATGGACTAGGCATTCAAGTGTTTAAATAAATTCAGTCGTTCAGTCGCTCTGACCAGATCGGAGATGGAGCGCACCTTCATTTTTTCCATCACGCGGCGTTTGTGTACTTTAGCCGTGATCTCACTCACCCCCATTTCTGCCGCAATTTGTTTATTCAGCAGGCCGCTGACCGCCAGCTGTAACACCTCATGCTCACGCGGCGTGAGCGAGCGGAGCCGCTCCGTAAGCTCAAGGTTCTCAAGCGACGTCACCCTCGCGTCTTCGGAAATACGCAGGGCTTCAGAAACGGCCTGAAGCAGGGGTTCCGGCATCACGGGCTTGGTCAGGAATTCATAAGCTCCCGCTTTCATCGCCTTAACGGTAATGGGAATGGTGCCAAAGCCGGTCAGAAATATGGTCGGGATCGTATGGCCCCGTTCATGCAGGTTGCGTGAGACATCAAAGCCATCCGTGCCGGGCATATTGATATCGACGATCAGGCAGCTGGGGGTTTCATAATGTGGCTGCGCCAGAAACGCCTGAGGAGAAGTAAAGGCTGCAATAGTATAACCTTCTGAATCGAGAAGATTACGTAACGCAGCGATCACCGATTCATCATCATCAACTACATAAACCATATAATTCATTTTAATGGCTCTTTAGGTGGGCTCATGGTGAGCGTAACTGATCGACAAATAATCAAAGTGAGTGTAGATGTAATCGCTTCCATTCGAAATGGATTCACGGATAGTATAAAAAAAGCAATGATTTATCAAATTATATAATTGACTGATTTAGCAGGGTTTACGTAATATGTTCAGGATTGGCAGAGAATATAATAAGATTTATCTTAACCTGTTTAAACGGTAAGTAAGTGTTTTAATATCAGCGCATTTTTTTGGACATAACCACAATATTTATAGGTTTTATTTTGGCTGTTTAATTAACGTTTCTCAAAATGAGATTATATAAATTTAGTTATGCATAAATTCATCAACAGATAATTTATTATTATTTTCGCCTTTTCTTAAGGCTTAAGGCAGACCATTATCCGGTATCTGTTTAAGTTCACGGCGAATGTGGGTGCATTCATAATAATACCTGCTCGTTTTCTGCTGGAATTTCAGGCAAATCAGTCATCAAAATAGTATCAGCAGAGATGTCTCCTCGCCGCATCATGCTGCATTTGAAAGGCGTTCTGCCTCGCCTGAAGGCGTTTTCCCTGTGCCTCCAGGTAAAAATCCGCCGTGTCGGCTTAGCTGCTGGTCAGCCTGCCGCGAAAAACTAAGCATACGTGCTGAATCATCCCTATAATGGCCGATTCACTGACCGTATTGATGAGAAGTCATGAAATACCACGACTTACGCGATTTCCTTGCGCTGCTTGAACAGCGGGGGGAGCTGAAACGCATTAAGCACGAGATCGATCCCGATCTGGAGATGACCGAAATCGCCGACCGTACCCTGCGTGCGGGCGGGCCCGCGCTGCTGTTTGAAAATCCGAAAGGCTACAGTATGCCGGTGCTCTGCAATCTCTTCGGCACGCCCGACCGCGTTGCGCTGGGGATGGGCCAGGAGGATGTGAGCGCGCTGCGCGACGTAGGGCGCCTGCTGGCTTTTCTGAAAGAGCCTGAGCCGCCGCGCGGCTTTCGTGATTTCTTCGATAAAATTCCGCAGTGGAAGCAGGTCCTGAACATGCCGACCAAACGTCTGCGTGATGCCCCCTGCCAGCAGCAGATCTGGCAGGGTGACGAGGTCGACCTGCATAAAATTCCGGTGATGAAATGCTGGCCAGAAGATGCGGCGCCGCTGATCACCTGGGGACTGACGGTGACGCGGGGCCCGCATAAAGAGCGGCAAAACCTGGGCATTTACCGCCAGCAGGTTATCGGCAAAAACCGGTTAATCATGCGCTGGTTGTCCCATCGCGGCGGTGCGCTGGATTACCAGGAGTGGTGCCAGCAGCATCCCGGCGAACGCTTCCCGGTCGCGGTCGCGCTGGGCGCCGATCCCGCCACTATTCTGGGCGCCGTTACGCCAGTGCCGGATACCCTCTCTGAATATGCCTTCGCCGGCCTGCTTCGCGGGACAAAATCGGAGGTCGTCAAATGTATCTCAAACGATCTCGAAGTTCCCGCCAGCGCTGAAATCGTGCTGGAAGGCTATATTGAGCCGGGCGATATGGCGCCGGAAGGCCCCTACGGTGACCATACGGGTTACTATAATGAAGTAGACAATTTCCCGGTGTTCACCGTAACGCACATTACGCAACGTCGCGACGCCATCTATCATTCAACCTACACTGGCCGTCCGCCCGATGAACCCGCCGTGCTGGGCGTTGCGCTCAATGAGGTCTTTGTCCCGATCCTGCAAAAGCAGTTTCCTGAAATTGTCGATTTTTACCTGCCTCCGGAAGGCTGCTCCTATCGCCTGGCGGTGGTGACAATGAAGAAACAGTACGCGGGCCATGCCAAGCGCGTCATGATGGGCGTCTGGTCTTTCCTGCGGCAGTTTATGTATACCAAGTTTGTGATCGTTTGTGATGATGACGTCAATGCGCGCGACTGGAATGACGTGATTTGGGCGATTACCACAAGGATGGACCCGGCGCGGGATACTGTACTGGTTGAGAATACGCCGATTGATTACCTGGATTTCGCCTCGCCGGTGTCAGGACTGGGCTCGAAAATGGGCCTGGACGCGACCAATAAGTGGCCTGGTGAGACCGATCGCGAATGGGGACGCCCGATCCGCAAAGATCCGGCCGTCACGGCGCGTATCGATGCGATCTGGGATGAGCTGGGCATCCTGACTGAGACGACCGGACGCAGTGCTGCCTCCGGCAAATGAATTCGACCCGACAGAGGGAACGCATGACAACGTTAAGCTGTAAAGTGACCTCGGTAGAGGCGATTACCGATACCGTTTACCGGGTACGCATGGTGCCCGAAGCCGAATTTAACTTCAAAGCGGGCCAGTATCTGATGGTGGTAATGGATGAGCGCGATAAGCGCCCATTCTCGCTCGCCTCCACGCCGATGGAAAAAGAGATCATTGAGCTGCATATTGGGGCTTCCGATCTCAATCTCTATGCCATGGCGGTGATGGAGCGGATCCAGCAGCAGCGCAAAATCACCGTGGATATTCCTCACGGCGACGCCTGGCTGCGTGAAGATAGTGACCGTCCGCTGGTGCTGATCGCGGGGGGAACCGGCTTTTCCTATGCCCGTTCCATTCTTCTGACTGCGCTTTCGCAGCAGCCGGATCGCCATATTTCGCTTTACTGGGGCGGGCGTGAGCTGAAGCACCTCTACGATCTGGAAGAGCTGGATGCGCTGGCAGTGAAGCACCCTAACCTTAAGGTCATTCCGGTTGTTGAACAGCCCGAAGCGGGCTGGGAAGGGCGCAACGGCACCGTACTGACGGCGGTTATGCATGATTTCGGTACGCTTGCCGGACATGATATCTATATTGCCGGGCGCTTTGAGATGGCGAAAATTGCCCGTGAGCGTTTCTGCGCGGAGCGCGGCGCAAAAGAAGAGCAGATGTTTGGCGACGCCTTCGCCTTTATCTGAATGACTGAGGGGGCGACGGCTCCCAGAAAAAACCCGCCCTGACGGGCGGGAATAGCAGCAATAAAAGTGCCAGTTCAACGTATCAGGCGCGTTCAAATACGGTGGCAATGCCCTGACCCAGCCCGATACACATCGTCGCGAGGCCAAACTGTACATCACGACGCTCCATCAGATTCAGCAGCGTGGTGCTGATTCTTGCGCCGGAGCAGCCAAGAGGATGGCCCAGCGCAATAGCGCCGCCGTTGAGGTTCACCTTTTCATCCATCACTTCCAGCAGACCGAGATCCTTAATGCAGGGGAGTGTCTGTGCGGCAAAGGCTTCGTTCAGCTCGCAGACGCCAATATCGCTGATGCTCAGGCCCGCCCTTTTCAGCGCCAGCTGCGACGCAGGAACCGGACCATAGCCCATAATCGAAGGATCGCAGCCGACGACGGCCATCGACTTCACCCATGCCCTCGGTGTCAGTCCCCGCGCGCGCGCGGCCGATTCACTCATGACCAGCATGGCCGCTGCACCGTCTGAAAGCGCTGACGAGCTGGCCGCCGTTACCGTGCCGTTGACGGGATCGAAGGCGGGGCGCAGGGCGGCCAGACCGGCTGCTGTCGTCCCGGCGCGGATCACCTCATCATAGTCATAGCATCTGAGGATGCCGTCAGCATCGTGACCGCTGGTCGGAACGATTTCATTAGCAAAATGGCCTGCCTGCGTGGCATCCCAGGCGCGCTGATGCGAGCGGGCGGCAAACGCATCCTGCATTTCACGATCGATCTTGTGCATACGCGCCAGCATTTCTGCCGTCAGCCCCATCATGCCCGCCGCTTTGGCAACCGTTTTGCTCAGTCCGGGATGAAAGTCCACGCCGTGGCTCATTGGCACATGGCCCATATGTTCCACGCCGCCCACCAGGCAGACCGAGGCATCTCCTACCATAATGGCGCGGGCCGCATCATGCAGCGCCTGCATAGAGGAACCGCACAGGCGGTTGACGGTCGTGGCCGGCACGCTGTGAGGGATCTCCGCCAGCAGGGCGGCATTACGCGCGATATTAAACCCCTGCTCCAGGGTCTGCTGTACGCAGCCCCAGTAGATATCATCAATATTATCCGCCGCCAGCGACGGATTACGGCTTAGCAGGCTGCGCATCAGATGGGCTGATAAATCTTCGGCACGCACATGGCGATAAGCGCCGCCTTTCGAGCGGCCCATCGGCGTGCGGACCGCATCAACAATCACTACTCTTTCCATTTCGCTCTCCTCACGCCACTGTTGGAATGACATCGCCGATGGGCGCGGCCACGGGATACCAGCTTTCATCACGACCGGCTTTATCCAGCAGCCCGGCTGGCGGCAGATAGAGCGCGCCCAGCTCGCTGTACTGTTCAGCCTGAGAGACAAAATGCGCATTGCCCGTCGTATCGAGATAGCGGAAGACGCCGCCGTGGAACGGCGGGAAGCCCAGACCGTAGACCAGCGCCATATCCGCTTCTGCTGGCGTGGCGATAATGCCTTCCTCCAGGCAGCGGACCACTTCGTTAATCATCGGGATCATCATTCTCAGCAGGATCTCTTCATCGCTGAAAACGCGGCTGGTCTGACAGACGCTTTGCAGGAGTTCATCCACCGCCGGTTCCACAACCTTCTTCTGCTTTCCTTTACTGTCGGTCTCCCAGCGATAAAAGCCTGCCTGATTTTTCTGCCCGAATCGCTTTGCTTCAAACAGCACATCAATGGCATCCCGGTAATCCTTGCTCATGCGGGAAGGAAATCCTTCTGCCATAACGTGTTGCGCATGGTGAGCGGTATCGATGCCGACCACATCCAGCAGCCAGGCCGGTCCCATCGGCCAGCCGAACTGTTTCTCCATTACCTTATCGATCTGGCGGTAATCAGCCCCGTCGCGCAGCAGCAGGCTGAAACCGGCAAAGTAGGGGAACAGCACGCGGTTAACGAAAAAGCCGGGGCAGTCTTTCACCACAATCGGCGTTTTGCCCATTTTGCTGGCCCAGGCAACCACCTTCGCCAGCGTGGCGTCTGCGGTTTTTTCGCCGCGTACCACCTCAACCAGCGGCATACGCGGTACGGGGTTAAAGAAGTGCATCCCGCAGAAATTTTCGGGGCGCTGAAGAGCGTGAGCCAGTTGACCGATAGGAATGGTGGAGGTGTTAGTGGTGAGGATGGCATCTTCACTCACGTGGCGTTCGGTTTCAGCCAGCACGGCCGCCTTTATGCGGGGATCTTCTATCACGGCTTCAACCACGATATCCGTTTCGTCAAACCCGGCATAGCTCAGCGTGGGCTGGATGGTGCCGAGAATGCTGGCCATCTTCATGCCGTCAATTTTGCCCCGCTCAAGCTGCCTGTTCAGCAGCCTGGCCGTCTCCTTCATGCCAAGCGACAGCGACGCAGGGCTGATATCTTTCAGTATTACCGGGACGCCTGTGGTGGCTGACTGCCAGGCGATACCGCCGCCCATGATGCCTGCGCCAAGCACCGCAGCCTGTTTGGGCGTTTCCACATCGCGGGTCAGTTTTTTTGCTTTGGCTTTCACCGCCTGATCGTTGAGGAAGATCCCTACCAGCGCCCGGGCCTCTTTGCTGCCAGCCAGCGAGACGAACGCCGCGGTTTCCAGTTTTAAGGCTTCATTGCGTCCCAGGGAGGCGGCGGCTTCCACCGTTTTGACCGCCGTAAGCGGTGCAGGATAGTGCTTACCTGCCGTTTGCTGCACCATACTTTTTGCCAGAGTAAAACTCATGGCGGCTTCGATTTTGCTCAGCTTCAGCGGGTCCAGCTTCGGCTGCCGGCGGGCGCGCCAGTCTTGCTTCCCTGAAATCGCCTCACGCAGAATAGCCAGCGCCCCCTCGTGCAATTTATCCGCCTCTACCACTGCATCGACCAGGCCCAGCGCGAGCGCCCGTGCGGCATCAACATCCTTTCCGGCGGCAATAATCTCCAGCGCGCTGTCCGCGCCCAGCAGGCGGGGCAGACGAACCGATCCGCCAAAGCCGGGCATAATCCCCAGCTTCGTTTCAGGCAGGCCAATGCGGGCATCCGGCGTGGCGATGCGAAAATCGGTAGCAAGAATACATTCACATCCGCCACCCAGCGCGTAGCCCTGTATAGCCGAGAGGGTTGGCACCGGCAGATCTTCCAGACGGTTAAAGATACCGTTAGCAAAATGCAGCCATTCAGAGAGCTTTTCAGCCGGCGCGGCAAATAGTGAGAGAAATTCGGTAATGTCCGCACCCACAATAAATGCAGGTTTACGCGAGCTGAGCAGGAGTGCTCTGAGCCCGGATTGATTTTCCAGTACCGTAATTGCCTCACTCAGGCTGGCAACGGTGCGGGTGTCCAGCTTATTGACGGAGCCGGGCGCATCGAAGGCCAGTTCGGCGATGCCATCGTCCAGCCAGTTCAGGGTCAGGGTTTCGCCTTGGTAGAGCATGTGTGTCTCCTGATGCAGCGATGAGAGGATCTGGTCATACCAGATGAGCGAGAGTGTGGGATGTGTGTTAATTATTTGCAAACGAGAGTTTGCTAATTTGCAAACAAGATCACAGGAGCAGCAGAACGGCATCACGGAAACGGCTGTGGTAATATGCGGACAATTTCGCGATCACGGAGGCAAAGTTATGGAATCGTTGGTAACGCTTTATCAGGACCATCTGAATACGCTACAGGCCCGGGCTCAGCAGGTTCTGGCCCGTTTTGAGCTGGATGCAATGCTGATCCATTCCGGAGAACTGATGACGGTTTTCCTCGATGACCATCACTACCCTTTCAAGGTTAATCCTCAGTTTAAAGCCTGGGTTCCGGTGACCTCGGTGCCTAACTGCTGGCTATGGGTAGATGGCGTTAACAAGCCCAAGCTCTGGTTCTATTCACCGGTTGATTACTGGCATAAGGTCGAGCCGCTGCCGCAGAGCTTCTGGACCGGTGAGATTGATATTATCGCGCTGAAAAAACCGGAAGATATTGAGCGGATGCTGCCCGCTCAGCGACAGAACGTGGCTTATATCGGCCCCGTTCCTCAGCGAGCTGCCCAGCTTGGCATTAGAGCCGATCTGACCAACCCGCAGGGCGCGATCGATTTTCTGCATTATCATCGTTCTTATAAAACCGACTACGAGCTCTATTGCCTGCGCGAAGCCCAGAAAAGCGCAGTAGTGGGGCATAAGGCGGCAAAAGAAGCCTTCCTGTCCGGTATGAGCGAGTTCGATATTAATAACGCCTACCTTAGCGCAACAGGGCACCGCGACACCGATGTGCCCTACGGCAATATTATCGCGCTGAACGAGCATGCCGCGGTATTGCACTATACCCAGCTCGATCACCTGCCGCCGGAGCACTCGCGCAGCTTTCTGATTGATGCCGGCACTGAATATAACGGCTATGCAGCAGATTTGACGCGGACCTATGCCGCGCATGACGACAGTGAATATGCGCAGCTGATCAAAGATATGAACGCAGAAGAGCTGGCGCTGATTGGCACGCTGAAAGCTGGCGTCCGCTACAGTGAATATCACCAGCAAATGCATCAGCGCCTGGCAAAACTTCTGCTGAAGTATCAGTTGGTGAAGGGCATCAGTGAAGAAGCGATGATCGCTGACGACCTGACCGGGCCATTTATGCCACACGGGCTGGGCCATCCACTTGGCCTCCAGGTGCATGATGTTGCCGGTTTCATGCAGGATGATAAGGGCACGCATCTTCCGGCACCGGCACAGTATCCGTTTCTGCGCTGCACCCGCGTGCTTGAACCGCGTATGGTTCTGACGATTGAACCGGGTATTTACTTTATCGAGTCTCTGCTGGCGCCGTGGCGGGAAGGTAAATTCAGCCACTATTTTGACTGGGATCGTATCGAGGCGCTTAAGCCATATGGCGGTATCCGCATTGAGGACAATGTGATCATCCAGCAGAACGGCGTGGAAAACATGACGCGGGATCTTAAACTCGATTAATGGACGCCTACGATATTCCTGCCGGCGAATTCAGCGTCAGCGAGGAAATTAAGAAGAGCCGTTTTATCACGCTGATCGATCATACTGAGGGCGTTCAGGCCGCGCGCGCTTTTGTTCAGCGGATAAAGCAGGCGCATCCGGCGGCCCGGCATCACTGCTGGGCCTGGGTAGCCGGGGCGCCCTCAGACTCACAGCAGTTAGGCTTTTCGGATGATGGCGAACCATCAGGTACGGCAGGTAAACCGATGCTCGCCCAGCTGATGGGAAATCATATTGGCGAAATCACCGTGGTGGTGGTTCGCTATTATGGCGGCATTCAGTTAGGGACGGGCGGCCTGGTGAAAGCCTATGGCGGCGGCGTGCAGCAGGCGCTGAAGCTATTGCCCCGCCGGCAAAAAATTCCCATGCGCCATTTTTCCTTAACCTGCGACTATGCTCAGTTGGCTGAGGTTGAAAGAATGATTCAGCGGTTCAACGGGCAGCTTCTTAATAATGCGTTCCGGGAGCAGGTGACCTTGTCGCTGGCCCTGCCGTATGGGCAAATTGACGGGTTCAGGCGAAACCTGACCGACTTTAGCCGCGGAGCGCTGGCGCTGGTGCCACTCAACTAACACTAATCATTGGCAGGAAAGGAACAGCTGAATGCACTTTCGCACCATTACCCGCATAGTGGGTTTGCTGGTCATTTTGTTTTCAGGGACGATGATTGTCCCCGGGCTGGTGGCGTTGATCTATCGTGATGGTGCAGGACGCGCATTCACCCAGACCTTCTTTATGGCGTTACTGATTGGTTCACTCCTCTGGTGGCCTAACCGCAGACAAAAAAGCGAACTGAAGCCGCGCGAAGGCTTTCTGATCGTGGTGCTGTTCTGGACGGTGCTGGGCAGCGTCGGGGCTATGCCTTTCATTTTTTCAGAGCATCCGGATTTATCTCTGACTGACGCCTTTTTTGAGTCCTTTTCAGGACTGACCACCACCGGTGCCACCACGCTGGTAGGACTGGATTCTTTGCCTAAGGCGATCCTTTTCTATCGACAGATGCTGCAATGGCTTGGCGGCATGGGGATCATTGTACTGGCGGTGGCTATTCTGCCCATTCTGGGCGTGGGGGGAATGCAGCTCTACCGGGCAGAAATGCCGGGCCCGCTAAAGGATAATAAAATGCGGCCACGTATTGCCGAGACGGCAAAAACGCTGTGGCTTATCTATGTGCTGCTCACGGTAATCTGCGCCGTGGCGCTCTGGCTGGCAGGCATGTCGCTGTTTGACGCTATTGGTCACAGCTTTTCGACTATTGCGATAGGCGGCTTTTCCACCCATGACGCCAGCATTGGCTATTTTAATAGTCCGGCTATCAACAACATCATCGCGATTTTCCTGCTGATTTCCGGGTGTAACTATGGCCTGCACTTTACCTTGCTGAGCGGGCGTAATCTTCGCGTTTACTGGCGGGATCCTGAATTTCGTATGTTTATCGGTGTTCAGCTGACGCTGGTTATCATCTGTACGCTGGTGCTCTACTTTCATGATGTTTATGACAGCGGCCTGCAAACGCTGAATCAGGCATTTTTCCAGGTTGTCTCGATGGCGACCACGGCTGGCTTTACCACAGACAGCATCGCCCGCTGGCCGCTTTTCCTGCCGGTCTTGCTACTATGCTCTGCGTTTATCGGGGGATGTGCAGGATCGACCGGTGGCGGACTGAAGGTCATTCGTATTCTGTTGCTGTTTAAGCAAGGCTCCCGCGAGCTGAAGCGCCTGGTCCACCCGAACGCGGTATATACAATAAAGCTTGGGCAGCGTGCCCTACCGGAACGTATTCTCGAAGCGGTCTGGGGGTTTTTCTCAGCTTATGCGCTCGTGTTTTTGCTGAGCATGCTGGCCATTATCGCTACGGGAGTGGATGACTTTTCTGCCTTCGCGGCCGTGGCCGCAACGCTGAACAATCTGGGGCCGGGTTTAGGGGTGGTGGCAGACAACTTCACCACCATGAATGATACGGCCAAATGGATTTTGATTCTGACCATGCTTTTTGGTCGCCTTGAGGTCTTTACACTATTAGTTCTGTTCACGCCTACCTTCTGGCGCGAATAACCGAGTTGAGTATGTCTATGAAAGCGCTAATTCTCTTTTCCAGCCGCGATGGCCAGACGCGCGAAATTGCGGCCTATATAGCTAACCAGTTAAAGGAGCATCAGGAGTGTGAGTTGATGAATATCCTCCACGCTTCCGCAATCAACTGGGCACAGTACGATCGGGTACTTATCGGGGCCTCTATACGTTACGGACATTTTCATCCACAGCTGACTAAGTTCGTAAAGCAAAACCTCACTGAACTGCGCCAGCGGCCCAGTGGATTTTTCTCGGTGAACCTGACGGCCCGCAAAGCGGAAAAGCGTTCGCCACAGACTAACGCCTATACGCGTAAGTTTTTACTTCAGTCTCCGTGGGCGCCCGACTGCTGTGCCGTATTTGCCGGTGCGTTGCGCTATCCGCGCTACGGCTTCTTCGACCGCATGATGATCCAGCTGATTATGCGTATGACCGGTGGGGAAACCGATACGAGTAAAGAAGTGGAATACACAGACTGGGAACAGGTAAGCCGTTTTGCCCATGAATTTGCTGGATTAAACAGCAAAGTGAGGTAAAAAAAGGCGTGTTGTTGAAAAATAGCGCTGTCGGTCATTAATTTGTAATAAACGCTTGTCAGCTGCCGATAACTCCCTATAATGCGCAACCACTGAGACGGCACAACGGCTTACAGCCAGCGGCTCAGGAGGTTCAGGAAGCTGAACCGCCGGAGAAAAG
>NZ_JBCHVB010000010.1:0-108803 GCF_039023475.1 Erwinia psychrophila | reverse complement strand
ATTGCGATAACCCTGACCTCACGGTCAGGGTTTTTTGCGTTATGCGGCACCTGAAACGCAGCCGGCCAGATACGTTTTCATCCTGTCCATCAGTAATGGCTAATCGCCTCATTTACACGCTTGATTAACGTAAATCCGCCAACATCTCCGGGCAACATCGATACTTTGAGAAGCACCTGCCCGCTTTCTCTGTCCGGTTCGCCGGCAGAAGCATCGATAACTTCCTTCAGGCTGCCCCCGTCAGCACTAACTGACTCTTTTATTCTGAGGTAACGGCGGCAGCTAATAATCATATTCTCTCTTAATCACCGTGCTTATACTCAAACATCAATCCCGCATGAAACTTTCTCAGCTTGAACATACAGACTCGACATTAGCGCCGTTCCTGGTTATCTTTGGCTGTCTGGATGTCTAAACGTGTAAATGGTGAGTTGAGGAAGCAGGTTATGCCGATCAGGGTACCCGATGAGTTACCAGCCGTGAGTTTTCTGCGCAACGAGAACGTCTTTGTGATGACCTCTTCGCGCGCCAGTACTCAGGAGATCCGTCCTTTGAAGGTGCTGGTATTGAATCTGATGCCGAAAAAGATTGAGACGGAAAACCAGTTTTTGCGTCTGCTTTCCAATTCCCCCTTACAGATAGATGTGCAGCTGCTGCGTATCGACGGTCGCGAATCGCGCAATACGCCGATGGAGCATCTGAATAACTTTTACTGTAATTTTGAAGATATTCAGCATCAAAACTTCGATGGGTTAATTGTGACGGGCGCGCCGCTGGGGCTGGTCGATTTTAACGACGTGGCTTACTGGCCGCAGATACAGCGCGTACTGCACTGGGCCAAAGAGCACGTCACCTCAACGCTGTTTGTCTGCTGGGCCGTGCAGGCTGCGCTGAATATTCTGTATGGCATACCTAAGCAAACGCGCGACGTGAAACTGTCCGGCGTTTACGACCACCATATACTGCATCCGCATGCGCTGCTGACCCGTGGCTTTGATGATACGTTCCTGGCACCGCATTCCCGTTATGCCGATTTTCCAACCCATCTGCTACGTGATTACACCGATCTGGAAATTTTTGCTGAATCGGAACAAACCGGGGCTTATCTGTTTGCCAGCAAGGACAAGCGACTCGCTTTTGTCACGGGGCATCCTGAGTATGACGCTTTGACGCTGTCTGCAGAGTATCACCGCGATTACGAAGCCGGACTTAACCCGGAAATTCCCTGTAATTATTTCCCGCAGAATAATCCGGAGCTGCCGCCAAGGGCAAGCTGGCGTAGCCACGGTAACTTACTGTTTACTAACTGGTTAAATTACTATGTTTACCAGATTACCCCATTCGATCTGCGTAATATGAATCCTACGCTCGAATAAACCAGTGAGCTGAGAAAAGGGGCCATTTTTCATCATAAATATGGTCCTGAATTATCACACTGTACTTTTTTCATATTCCCCTCTGCTGCCGCCACGCAAAACACATCTGCTCTGTTTCCTTATGCCGTTATCCTGTCCTGTTGCCATCCCGGCCCTGTGCCAACACACTTCTCACGCAGAAACTCATCTGAAAAAGAAAACTGAAAAGACCTTTCTTTGGGTTGTTAAATTTAATTCCTTTCAAATCATAGGGTAACCAGAAATATAAAATAAAATGGAAATAGTTTTTGATTTTGCATATCACCTGGTTATATTTTGATCGGGCGGGGTAAGCGCTATCCGGCAGCAAAAGCGTCCCTGAAGGCGATGTCTCCAGAAGGTTCTGATGACAGGAGTGAAGCAATGACACAACAGATTATCAGCGAAGAACTGGCGTTCCAGCGCCCATTTGGTGAAGCAGGTGCACAGATACTGACGGATCCTGCGGTAGATTTTCTCACGGAATTGGTGATGCGGTTTACGCCAAAACGTAATGTACTGCTCAGAGAGCGGCAGCGTAATCAGGCAAAATTTGACGCCGGTGAGCTACCTGACTTTATTTTGGAAACAGGTTCCATAAAAAACTCAACGTGGAAGATTCGCGGCATTCCTGCCGATCTACAGCGGCGACGTGTGGAGATCACCGGCCCGGTCGAACGGAAAATGGTAATCAATGCGCTTAATGCGAATGTTGATGTTTTTATGGCAGATTTTGAAGATTCACTGGCGCCCAGCTGGGAGAAAGTGCTTGAAGGGCAGATAAATCTGCGTGATGCGGTAAAGGGCACCATTGATTACCGTAATGAGGCGGGAAAGATCTATCAGCTGAAGCCCGATCCGGCTGTATTAATCTGCCGGGTCCGTGGTCTTCATCTGCCGGAAAAACATGTCACCTGGCGTAATGAAGCGATCCCCGGCAGCCTGTTTGACTTCGCACTCTACTTTTTTCACAACGTGGACGCGCTACTGGCGAAGGGCAGCGGCCCCTACTTCTATTTGCCGAAAACCCAAAGCTGGCAGGAAGCTGCCTGGTGGAGTGAGATCTTCAGCTATACCGAGGATCGATTCGATCTTCCCCGGGGAACGATCAAGGCAACGCTGCTGATCGAAACGCTGCCAGCCGTCTTTCAGATGGATGAGATCCTCTATCACCTGCGCGATCACATCGTCGGGCTGAACTGTGGCCGCTGGGATTATATCTTCAGTTATATCAAAACGCTGAAAAATCACCCTGACAGGGTGCTGCCCGATCGTCAGTCGGTGACGATGGATAAAGGCTTTCTGGATGCTTATTCCCGGCTGCTGATCGCAACCTGCCATCGCCGGGGCGCTTTGGCGATGGGAGGGATGGCCGCTTTTATCCCCAGTAAAGAGAGTGAACGTAACGAATGGGTCCTTAACCGCGTCAGGGCGGATAAAGAACGGGAAGTGCAGAACGGTCACGATGGAACCTGGATCGCCCATCCGGGGCTGGCAGATACGGTAATGACCCTGTTCAGTCAGGCTCTGGGCGAAAGGCAAAACCAGCTGGACGTGCTGCGGGAAGAGGATGAGCCAGTAACGGCCGCCCAGCTGCTTGCACCCTGTGAAGGAGAAAGAACAGAAGAGGGCATGCGGGCCAATATCCGCGTGGCAGTGCAGTACATCGAAGCATGGATCTCAGGTAATGGCTGCGTGCCTTTGTATGGCCTGATGGAGGATGCCGCCACGGCGGAAATTTCGCGAACCTCAATCTGGCAGTGGATCCGCCACGGAAAAACCCTGCAAAACGGCGAGGTGGTTACTGAAGCGCTGTTCCGCCAGATGCTGGCAGAGGAGATGCAGGTTATCCAGCAGGAGCTGGGCGATTCGCGCTTTTGCCAGGGAGGCTTCAGCGAAGCCGCCGATCTGATGGCGCGCATCACGACCGAACCTGAGCTGGTTGAATTCCTGACGCTGCCCGGCTACCAGCTGCTGCGTTAACCACTGACCCCTAATCCCATGAGGCCTTCTATGACAACGCGTATCCAACAGATTGAGAAGACGGAACAACAGTGGCGCAGCGCACGCTGGGAAGGGATTACCCGTCCTTACAGCGCAGAAGAGGTCGTCCGGCTCCGCGGCTCGGTGAATCCGGTCTGCACGCTGGCCTGCCAGGGCGCTGAAAAACTGTGGCGGCTGCTGAACGGTGACGCCAGAAAAGGGTATATCAATAGCCTGGGGGCGCTGAGCGGTGGCCAGGCGCTACAGCAGGCGAAAGCAGGGATTGAGGCTATCTATCTTTCCGGATGGCAGGTCGCAGCGGATGCCAACCTTGCCGGGAGCATGTATCCCGACCAATCGCTTTATCCCGCTAATTCGGTGCCATCAGTCGTTGAGCGTATCAACAACACTTTCCAGCGGGCCGACCAAATCCAGTGGGCCAGCCAGATTGCGCCCGGCGATCCAGGCTACACGGATTACTATCTGCCCATTGTGGCCGATGCGGAAGCGGGCTTTGGCGGGGTGCTGAATGCCTTTGAGCTGATGAAGGCGATGATCCAGGCCGGCGCTGGCGGCGTACACTTCGAAGATCAGCTCGCTTCGGCGAAGAAGTGCGGCCATATGGGCGGTAAGGTCCTGGTGCCTACTCAGGAGGCGGTTCAGAAGCTGGTTGCTGCCCGGCTTGCGGCAGACGTAATGGATGTGCCGACGGTACTGATTGCAAGAACGGATGCCGATGCCGCCGATCTGATTACCTCAGACTGCGACGAATATGACCGTGAGTTTATTACCGGCGAGCGCACGCCCGAGGGATTCTTTCGCACCCGGGCCGGTATAGAGCAGGCTATCGCACGCGGGCTGGCCTATGCGCCCTATGCTGACGTGCTGTGGTGCGAAACCTCAACGCCCGATCTGGCGCTGGCCCGGCGCTTTGCCGACGCCATTCACGCCCGCTTCCCCGGCAAGCTGCTGGCCTATAACTGTTCCCCCTCTTTTAACTGGAAAAAGAACCTTGATGACGCCGCCATCGCCAGTTTCCAGCAGTCACTGGCGGAAATGGGCTATCGCTTCCAGTTTATTACGCTGGCCGGTATCCACAGTATGTGGTTCAACATGTTCGATCTGGCCAGGGCTTACGCTCAGGGCGAGGGGATGCGTCATTACGTCGACAAAGTACAGCAGCCCGAATTTGCAGCCCGTGAACAAGGTTACACCTTCTCTTCGCATCAGCAGGAAGTGGGAACAGGGTATTTTGACAATGTAACCACCATTATTCAGGGGGGCGTATCGTCGGTGACGGCGCTGACCGGTTCTACCGAAGAGCAGCAGTTCTGAATAAAACCGGAGGGCCTCATGCCGCAGCTGGAAATGCTTATCGCGCAAACCATTTTGCAGGGGTTTGACGCACAGTATGGTCGCTTTCTGGAAGTGACGGCGGGGGCCCAACAGCGCTTTGAGCAGGCCGATTGGCTGGCCGTGCAGGAAGCGATGAAGGCACGCATTCACCTCTACGACCGGCACGTGGCGCTGGTCGTGGAGCAACTGAAATGCATCACTCACCTTACGGATTTCAACGGGGACTTTTTGCTGCGCGTAAAGGCGCTCTACGGCGAGCTGCTGACGGACTATCCGCGTTTTGAAATTGCCGAAAGTTTTTTTAACTCCGTTTACTGTCGTCTGTGCGGTCATCAGCGGCTTTCCCCGGAGCGGCTGTTTATTACCAGTTCACAACCAGACCGCCGCTTTCGTACCATTCCCCGACCGCTGTCGAAAACGTTCGATGCCTTGAACGGCTGGCAGGCGCTGCTGAGCAAGATGTTAAGCGACCTCCCTCTGCGGTTGCCCTGGGACGATCTTGCGAGGGATATTGGCTACACCATTGCGCATCTGCGGGAAAACTTCAGCGAAACGGATCTGCGGGAAGGGCAGCTTGAAATCGCCAATGAACTGTTTTACCGCAATAAAGCTGCCTGGCTGGTGGGGAAATTGCGGTTGCCCTCTGGCGTATATGCTTTTCTGCTGCCGCTACACCGCAGCGAAAGCGGCGGACTGTTTATTGATACCTGCCTGACGCGGCGGCGTGAAGCCAGCATCGTATTTGGCTTCGCCCGCGCCTATTTTATGGTTTACGCACCGCTGCCTGCCGCGCTGGTGGAATGGCTACGGGAAATATTACCCGGCAAAACCACCGCCGATCTTTATATGGCGATAGGCTGCCAGAAGCATGGCAAAACGGAATGCTACCGGGAATACCTTCAGGTGATTTCGACGACCAAAAACCGGTTTGCCGTTGCGCCGGGCGTGCGCGGTTTAGTCATGCTGGTGTTTATGCTTCCCGGCTACGATCGTGTTTTCAAAGTGATCAAAGATCGTTTTGCCCCGCAAAAAGAGGTGACGCCGGAGCGGGTCAGGGAATGCTACCAGCTGGTGAAAGAGCACGATCGCGTTGGCCGGATGGCAGATACCCAGGAATTTGAGCATTTCGCGCTCGAACGCTCGCGGATCGGTGACGAACTGCTGGCGGAAATGCGGCGGGAAATCCCCGATAAGCTGCGTGAAGAGGGAGATAAAGTGATTATCAGCCACCTTTATCTGGAGCGCCGGATGACGCCGCTCAATCTCTGGCTGCAACAGGCGGATGATCGGCAGCGACGCGATGCTATTGAGGAGTATGGCAATGCCGTCAGACAGCTGGCGGCCGCCAACATCTTTCCCGGCGATCTGCTCTATAAGAATTTCGGCGTGACGCGCCATGGAAGAGTGGTGTTTTATGATTACGACGAAATTTGCTACATGACCGAGGTGAACTTTCGCGACATACCTCAGGCCCGTACGCCGGAAGATGAACTGGCCGCGCTGCCCTGGTACAGCGTAGCGCCGGAAGATGTGTTTCCTGAGGAGTTTCGCCATTATCTCTGTGTGGAGCCGGCGATAGCGGCGCTGTTTGAAGAGATGCATGGCGAGCTGTTCAACGCGGCGTGGTGGCGGGGGCTTCAGCAGCGTATCCGTGACGGGCACATTGAGGATGTCTTTGCCTATCGCCGTCGTCAGCGATTTTGCCAGCGCTTTACCGCTGCCCCAGCGGAGATGGCCGCAGCGCCCTTACGGCCTGGCGGGATAGCCCGTTCTTTGTGGAGCGCATCCTGACCGACCGATTCACTCCTTCCAATACCCTATCCGACGGGAGCCACGCATGATGCGTGGCCTCAGCCGCTACCTCACCCCACCATACTGCCGGGTGATCTCTTTCGCGGCCTTAATCACCAGCGCCCCAAGCTCGGTCACGCGATCGTCCGTGACGCGCGACACCGGTCCGGAAATAGAGATAGCGGCAAAAGGTTCGTGGTGCTCATCATAGATGCAGGCCGCCACGCAGCGCAGCCCCAGCGCGTGCTCTTCGTCGTCAAAGGCGAAGCCAATCTTGCGTATGTGCGCCAGGTTCTCCTTCAGACTGTGCGGCGACATCAGCGTACGCGGCGTATAGTGATGCAGTCCCTGACGATGCAGCAGTTCACTGACCTGGGCATCATCCAGGTTAGCCAGAAACGCTTTGCCCGCGCCTGAGGCGTGCATCGGCAGTTTGCCGCCAATTGGCGCAGACATACGCATCAGCTGGGTACACTGCACCTGATCGATGATCACCGCCTGACGGTCGCTGATGTCCAGCACCGCCAGGTTAACCGTTTCGCCGGAATCCTCCATCAGCTTGCGCAGCATGGGATGCACCAGCGCCAGCAGATTGCGGCTTTGCAGGAAGCTACTGCCCACCACGAAGGCGTGCGCGCCAATGGTCCAGAGGCCCAAATCACCGACCTGACGAACGAACCCCTGCTGCTGCATGGTGGATAACAGGCGGTGCGTGGTGGAGTTGGGTAAGCCAGCCTGTTGCGCAAGCTCCGTCAGGGCGACGCTGCCGTGGGAATCGGCGATGAATTCCAGCAGCTTAAGCCCCCGCGTCAGCGACTGCACCTGCCCGGCGGGTTGGGCTGGCTGGGCGGCGGCCGTACGCGGTTTTTTGCCGCGCTTCACGACGTCAGAATTAGCCATTCCGGACTCCTTAATTTCACTATGTGGAAACCATTTTCGTTTTATTACTCAGGAATGCAATGCTGGATAATCTGGTCGGAGCAGTAGATAGCACTGCCTGAAAATGTCTCAAGGTCCTTTACTTTGTCCTGCTCAGAAGTTGTGCCAGTATGGTTTGCTGGCATTTTGCCGCTGGGTGACGTTGAAGAGGCTAGAGTGGGTAACAAAACAGAAGCGCTGCATCAGCAGCTGGCGAAACGCATCATGGTGCTGGATGGCGGCATGGGCACAATGATCCAGAGCTACCGTCTGGAGGAAGCGGATTTTCGGGGAGAGCGTTTTGCCGACTGGCAGAGCGACCTGCAAGGCAATAACGACCTGCTGGTGCTGACCCGCCCGGATGTGATTACGGCGATTCATAACGGCTATCTGGAAGCGGGCGCCGACATTCTCGAAACCAATACCTTCAACTCCACCACCATCGCGATGGCGGATTACCACATGGCGTCGCTCTCTGCGGAAATTAACTACGAGGCCGCCCGCCTGGCGCGCGCCTGTGCCGACGAGTGGACGGCGCGCACGCCTGACCGGCCGCGCTACGTAGCGGGTGTCCTTGGCCCGACCAACCGCACCTGCTCTATTTCACCGGACGTTAACGATCCGGCCTTCCGTAACGTGACCTTTAATCAGCTGGTGGAAGCCTACCGCGAGTCAACCCGCGCGCTGGTGGAGGGCGGAGCGGATATCATCATGATTGAAACGGTCTTCGATACCCTTAATGCCAAGGCGGCAATCTTTGCCGTCGAAATCGAATTTGACGCGCTCGGCGTCACCCTGCCGCTGATGATCTCCGGCACCATTACCGATGCCTCTGGCCGGACGTTATCGGGACAGACCACGGAAGCTTTTTATAACTCTCTGCGCCACGCCCGCCCGCTCTCTTTTGGTCTGAACTGCGCGCTGGGTCCGGATGAGCTGCGTCAATATGTATCAGAGCTGTCGCGCATTGCGGAAGGTTATGTCACCGCGCACCCTAATGCGGGTCTGCCAAACGCCTTCGGCGAATACGATCTGGATGCGGAGATCATGGCTGAGCAGATCGGCGAATGGGCGAGGTCGGGCTTTTTGAACATTGTTGGCGGCTGTTGTGGCACCACGCCAGCGCACATCGCCGCTATGGCGAAAGCGGTAGAGGGCGTTCCGCCGCGTGCGCTGCCGGAACTGCCGGTCGCCTGCCGCCTTTCGGGACTGGAGCCGCTGACCATCAGCGCCGATTCGCTGTTTGTAAACGTAGGCGAACGCACCAATGTGACCGGCTCAGCGAAGTTTAAGCGGCTGATTAAAGAAGAAAAATATAATGAAGCGCTGGAAGTTGCGCTCCAGCAGGTAGAGAGCGGCGCGCAGATTATTGATATTAATATGGATGAGGGAATGCTCGACGCCGAAGCGGCAATGGTGCGTTTTCTCAACCTTATCGCGGGCGAGCCGGACATCGCCCGCGTACCGATAATGATCGATTCTTCTAAGTGGGAGGTAATCGAGAAGGGGCTTCAGTGCATCCAGGGGAAGGGGATCGTGAACTCCATCTCCATGAAAGAGGGCGTGGAGGCTTTTATCGCCCACGCGCGCCTGGTGCGGCGCTACGGGGCGGCGATGGTCGTGATGGCCTTTGACGAAGCGGGCCAGGCCGATACCCGCGAGCGCAAAATTGAAATCTGCCGCCGGGCTTATAAGATCCTGACTGAAGAGGTCGGTTTCCCGCCGGAAGACATTATCTTCGATCCCAACATCTTTGCCGTGGCAACCGGGATTGAAGAACATAACAACTATGCGATGGATTTTATCGGCGCCTGTGAAGACATCAAGCGTGAGCTGCCGCACGCGATGATTTCCGGCGGCGTCTCAAACGTTTCCTTCTCATTTCGCGGCAACGACCCCGTACGCGAAGCGATCCACGCCGTCTTTCTCTATTACGCAATCCGCAACGGCATGGATATGGGCATTGTTAACGCCGGCCAGCTGGCGATCTACGACGACCTGGACCCGGAGCTGAAGGAGGCTGTAGAAGACGTCATCCTGAACCGCCGGGAGGATGGCACCGAGCGGATGCTTGAGCTGGCCGAAAGGTTTCGCGGCAGCAAACCGCAGGATGAAAGTACCCGTCCCCAGGCCGAGTGGCGCAGCTGGACGGTTGAAAAACGGCTGGAATATTCGCTGGTCAAAGGCATTACTGAATTTATTGAGGAGGATACCGAAGCCGCGAGACAGAACGTCAGTCGCCCGATAGAGGTGATCGAAGGCCCGCTGATGGCGGGCATGAACGTGGTGGGCGATCTCTTTGGTGAGGGCAAAATGTTCCTGCCGCAGGTGGTAAAATCCGCCCGCGTCATGAAACAGGCGGTCGCCTGGCTGGAGCCGTACATTGAGGCGAGTAAAGAGAAGGGCAGTACCAACGGCAAAATCGTCCTGGCGACGGTTAAGGGCGACGTGCATGACATCGGCAAAAATATCGTTGGCGTGGTCCTTCAGTGCAACAACTACGAAATTATCGATCTGGGCGTCATGGTGCCGGGCGAAAAAATCCTGAAAACCGCCAGAGAGCAGAACGCCGATATGATCGGCCTTTCAGGGCTGATTACGCCATCGCTGGATGAGATGGTCAACGTGGCGAAAGAGATGGAGCGTCAGGGATTCACCCTGCCGTTGCTGATTGGCGGTGCAACGACCTCGAAAGCGCACACGGCGGTCAAAATCGAGCAAAACTACAGTGGCCCCACGGTTTACGTGCAGAACGCGTCGCGCACCGTTGGGGTGGTTTCATCGCTGCTGTCGGCCACTCAGTATGACGATTTTGTGGCCCGGACCCGTAAAGAGTATGAAACGGTACGCATCCAGCATGCCCGTAAAAAGCCGCGTACCCCGCCGGTCAGCCTGCAGGCAGCCCGCGACAATGCTCTCAGTATTGACTGGGGAAATTATACGCCGCCGCCTGCACACAGGCTGGGTATAAGCGAAGTGAGTGCTGACATCGAAACGCTGCGTAACTACATCGACTGGACGCCTTTCTTTATGACCTGGTCGCTGGCCGGTAAATACCCGCGTATTCTGGAAGATGAAGTCGTTGGCGAAGAAGCCCGGCGCGTTCTGGCCGATGCCAATGCAATGCTGGACGATCTGAGCCAGAATAAATCGCTGAATCCGCGCGGCGTGGTGGGCATTTTCCCGGCGAACCGCGTGGGCGATGATATCGAGATTTACCAGGACGAAACCCGTACTCAGATTTTGCAAGTAAGTAATCACTTACGTCAGCAGACCGATAAAAAGGAGTTTGCGAACTACTGCCTGGCCGATTTCGTGGCGCCGAAAAGCAGTGGGAAAGTGGACTATCTGGGCGCGTTTGCCGTTACCGGCGGACTGGAAGAGGATGCGCTGGCGGAGGCCTTCGATGCCAGACATGATGATTATAATAAAATTATGGTGAAGGCCCTCGCCGATCGTCTGGCGGAAGCGTTTGCTGAATACCTGCATGAGCGGGTGCGAAAAGTGATCTGGGGTTATGCCGCGACGGAAAATCTCAGTAATGAAGAGCTGATCCGCGAAAACTATCAGGGGATAAGACCGGCACCGGGCTATCCCGCCTGTCCGGAACATACGGAAAAAGAGACTATCTGGAAGCTGCTGGATGTGGAAGCCCATACCGGGATGAAGCTGACGGAATCTTTTGCCATGTGGCCTGGTGCAGCCGTTTCCGGCTGGTACTTCAGCCATCCGGAAAGTAAGTATTTTGCGGTGGCCCAGCTTCAGCGTGACCAGATTGAGGATTACGCCCGTCGTAAGGGCATGTCCGTCAGCGAAGTGGAGCGCTGGCTGGCCGCGAATCTGGGCTACGACGCAGATTGATCCATGACCGGGCAGGTCGGCCATTTTATTATCCGGCCTGCCCTGGCATAGTGCCCCATTCATACCGCCACGCTTTACCAAAATCCGCGTAATTACTTAAATATATCCTTCTGATTAAAAAGATTTTTCCATAAACAGACTAAACTTAATGCTGTCTGTAGGGCTGAAAACCGGCCCTGAATGCGTTCAGTTTGAGAAGTTGTGAGGTCGATTGCTTTGTTAACGCTGCTAAATTTACTTTCAGCCGTGGCGCTGCTGGTCTGGGGGACGCATATCGTCAGAACCGGCATCATGCGCGTGTATGGCGCTGATTTACGTCGGGTGCTCAGTCACAGCGTCTCGAAAAAGCCGATGGCCTTTACCGCCGGCATTGGCGTTACCGCCCTGGTACAAAGCAGTAATGCCACCACGCTGCTGGTCACTTCGTTTGTTGCCCAGGAGCTGGTGGGTCTGACGCCGGCGCTGGTCATTATTCTGGGCGCCGACGTCGGCACCGCGCTGATGGCGCGTATCCTGACGTTCGATCTCTCCTGGCTTTCGCCGCTGTTGATTTTATTTGGCGTGATCTTTTTCCTGGGCCGCAAGCAGTCGCGAGCGGGGCAGCTGGGACGCGCCAGCATTGGACTGGGGCTGATCCTGCTGGCGTTAGAGCTGATTGTGGCGGCCGCCACGCCCGTCACACAGGCCGCCGGGGTGAAGGTGCTGTTCTCTTCCCTGACAGGGGATGTCCTGCTGGATGCGCTGATCGGCGCTGTCTTTGCGATTATCAGCTACTCCAGCCTGGCCGCTGTCCTGATCACGGCCACGCTCACGGCTACCGGCGTTATCTCCTTCAAGGTTGCGCTTTGCCTGGTCATTGGCGCCAATCTGGGAAGCGGCCTGCTGGCAATGCTCAATAACAGCGCGTCCAATGCGGCGGGCAAGCGGGTGGCGCTCGGCAGCCTGCTGTTTAAATTTATTGGCTCGCTGATGGTGCTGCCCTTTATTAATCCGCTGGCAGCCTGGATGGATACACTGCCCGTCAACGATGAAGAGCTGGTGATTTACTTTCACGTGTTCTACAACGTGATCCGCTGCCTGATCATGGTGCCCTTTACCGGGCCGATGGCCGGGTTATGCCAGCGGCTGATTCAGGATGAGCCAGAAACCGATCCGCGTCTCAAACCCCGACACCTCGACAGCAGTGCGCTCGATACGCCAGCCCTCGCCCTTGCCAACGCCGCCCGTGAAACCCTCCGCATGGGTGATGTCCTTGAGCTGATGCTGAGCACTTTCAGCAAGGTTGTGCACGGCGAACTGCGCCAGGAGCGTGAAATTCGTAAGCTGGATGATGATGTCGATACGCTCTACACCGCAATCAAGCTCTACCTGGCGCGCATGCCCAAAGAAGATCTCCCTGAAGCGGACTCCCGCCGCTGGGCTGAAACCATTGAGATGGCGGTCAATCTGGAGATGGCCGGTGACATCCTGGAGCGCATGAGTGGTGAGGTGGCCGATAAATCACTGACCGCTGGCCGGGCATTTTCAGAAGAAGGCATGGGAGAGCTGGACGCGCTGCTTGAGCAGCTGACGGCTAATCTGCGCCTCAGCCTGTCGGTGTTCCTGTCCCGGGACATCACCAGCGCCAAGCGCCTGCGTCGGGCTAAGCACCGCTTCCGTATCACTAACCGACGCTATTCACATAAGCACGTTGAGCGTTTGCATCACCAGAACGTGCAGAGTATTGAAACCAGCTCGTTACATCTTGGTCTGCTGGGGGATATGAAACGCCTCAGTTCGCTATTTTGCGCGGTGGCTTATAGCGTACTTGAGCAGCCTGAGGATATCAGGGAAGAGGAGTGAATTACGGCCAGCAGAGAAAAACTCCGCCCACTGCCGTGGGTGTGTGGGCGGAGCGGGTACTTACTTTTTCTTGATGGGCCTGCCGGACCAGTAGCCGGCCAGCAGGGAACCAGAGAGGTTATGCCACACGGAGAAGAGCGCGCCCGGCAGCGCCGCCAGCGGCGAGAAGTAGAGCTTGCCTAAGGTCGCCGCGAGGCCGGAGTTTTGCATCCCCACTTCCAGCGCCAGCGTGCGGCAGGTTGACTCATCAAAGCCAAACAGCTTGCCGCCCCAGTAGCCGCCCAGCAGACCGATAGCGTTATGCAGCATCACCGCCACGATCACCATCAGCCCCACCGAGCCGATAAAGCCCTGACTGCCCGCGACCACCGCGCTGATGATCAGCAGAATAGAAATCATGGAGAAGGCGGGCAGATAAGGCTCAACGCGCTTCACCAGGCTATTCATGGTGTGGTGAACAATCAGGCCAGCGCCAATCGGAATAACCACGATCTTCACAATACTCAGGAGCATACCCATCACATCAACCTGAATATGGGTATCAACATACAATTTGGTCAGTAGCGGGGTGGCAAAAACGCCCACCAGCGCCGACACGGATGAAATCGTCACGGAGAGCGCCACATCGCCCTTTGCCAGATAGATCATCACGTTTGAAGCCGTACCGCTGGCAACGCTGCCTACCAGAATCATACCGGCGGCGAGATCGGGCGGCATGGCAAACAGTTTTGCCAGCGCCCAGGCGGCCAGCGGCATCACCAGATAATGCAGAAACGTCCCGGCGAGCACCGGAGCGGGACGGATCAGCACGCGCTTAAAATCGTTGATATTCAGCGTCACCCCCATGCCAAACATAATCAGCATCAGCAGCCAGGGCACCCAGGGGCCGATGTCCAGAAAGAGCGTGGGGGAGTAATAAGCAGCGACGGAGAGAAGGACTGCCCAGAGCGGGAACAGTCGGGTAACGGTGGCGAGCATAGCCGGACTTCCTTTTATGTTGTGTTTATTTTTGTGCAGTTTTTGCCATAAGACGTCGCTTATCCCGGAACGGGGGAAAAGTGACTGGAGAATCATAGCATTAACCGGGAAGGGAGCAGAGTTCGCGGTGGGAGAAGTTGCATATCAGCAGCCGGGAAGAAAACGGAACTCGCGGCGGGATGTGGCATAGCAGTAGCTGGGAAGAAAACAGAACTCGCGGCGGAAGGCGTTGCTGGCGGCCACGGCGGGCGCGCCAGCCTGAGTTTTAGTCTTTAGCGGAAAGCAGGCAGCGATAAATCAGGCCGCCTGCCACACCGCCGATCAGCGGCATCAGCCAGAACATCCACAGTTGCTCCACTGCCCATCCGCCCTGGAACAGCGCCACGGCGGTACTGCGTGCCGGGTTAACGGACGTGTTCGTCACCGGAATGGCGATGAGGTGAATAAGCGTCAGCGCCAGGCCGATTGCGATGGGCGCAAAGCCGGCTGGTGCACGCTTATCGGTCGCGCCGTGAATAATAATCAGGAACAGCGCCGTCAGTACCCCTTCCGTGACCATGCCGGCGAGGAGAGAGTAACCGCCCGGCGAATGTGCGCCGTAGCCGTTCGAGGCAAAGCCGCTTGCGGCCGCGTCAAACGCCGCATTGCCGCTGGCAATCACGTAAAGCACGCCCGCCGCGGCCAGGCCGCCGATAACCTGAGCCGCCATATAGCCCAGGATCTGGCGTCCCGGGAAGCGCCCACCGGCCCACAGGCCCAGCGTGACCGCCGGATTAAAATGGCCGCCGGAAATATGACCGACCGCATAAGCCATGGTCAGTACCGTCAGGCCGAACGCCAGCGCCACGCCGGCAAAGCCGATACCCAGTCCCGGAAAGCCGGCGGCCAGTACTGCGCTACCGCACCCCCCCAACACCAGTACGAAGGTTCCCAAAAATTCAGCCGTTAACTTTCTCATACTCACTTTTATTATCCCGGTGGTTAAAGCGCGTGATTATCAGTTTTCGAAATAGTTTCACAAGCTGACAGGACAATTTCCGCTCAAAAACCAGGCGAAAAAAAGCGACTTTAAGAGTCTGTGGTCTCTGGCGTAAGAAGATTCTTATCTGGCGGCGGGCGTCGTGGGGGCGGGCAGTGCGTTAAAGGCGGACCAAAAAAACCGGGCAAGGCCCGGTTAGTGAATCACTCGAAGAGATTATGGTGCAGTCGCTGTACGACGCGTTCAGCATCATCGCCAGGTACCAGGAAACAGAGATTATAACTGCTGGCGCCATAGCAAATCAGCCGGAGATTAAAAGGTTCGAGTACGCCGAAAACCTCTTTCCCCACGCCGCAAGCCTGAGAAAGTTTATTGCCGATCAGGGCGACCAGCGCCAGGTTCTCTTCCACTTCGACACGACACAGCGAGGATAGCTCGGTCAGCAGTCCCTGCGTCAGCAGGCTCTCGCCGGTAGAGGTGGAGCCGGTGGTATCCAGCGTCAGCGCTACGCTTACCTCAGAGGTAGTGATCAGATCTACGGAGATATTATGGCGAGCGAGGATGTTGAACACCTCAGCCAGAAAACCGCGAGCGTGCAGCATATTCAGGCTGTGCAGGGTCAGCAGCGTCTGCCTGCGGCGCAGCGCCAGCGCACGGAACAGCGGTGGATTCTGCGAGGCGTTACAGACGCGGGTGCCGCCGGCGTCAGGATCCTTGCTTGAGCCCACGAAGACGGGAATATCGCTGCGTACGGCAGGCATCAGGGTAGCCGGGTGCAGTACCTTCGCGCCGAAGGTCGCCATCTCAGCGGCTTCTTCAAAGGTGATCTCGTCGATGCGTTTGGCCGCAGGGACCACGCGGGGATCGGTAGTGTAAATGCCCGGGACATCGGTCCAGATATCGATCCGGCTGGCGTGCAGCGCTTCGCCCAGCAGAGCAGCGGTATAGTCGCTGCCGCCACGGCCCAGCGTGGTGGTCCGACCCTTCGCCTCGCTGCCGATAAATCCCTGGGTGACGATCAGCGCCCCGTCGAGGCGCGGCGCAAGCTGAGTCCGGCTCAGTTCAGCCAGCTGGGGGACATCCGGTTCTGCGCGCCCGAAGCGGTCATTGGTGCGCATCACCTTACGTACGTCAAACCACTCTGCGGCGACACCGCGCTGACGCAGAATCTCGACAAACAGCAGGGTGGACATCAGTTCACCGTGGCTGACCAGCTCATCCGTCATGGCGGTGGAATTGGCCAGCGCGGCAGCCTCGGAGAGCATGGTGATATTTTCCAGCACGCGATCGATTTCGTCACGGATGACGTCTGGCTGAGCAAGCTGCTCAACAATGGCGTACTGGATGCGCCGGATCTCATCCAGCAGATAAGCGCGCTGCGCCTGCTCCTGCCCTTCAGCCAGGGAAACCAGCAGGTTAGTGACGCCTGCGGAGGCCGAAAGCACCACCAGGCGGGTGTCGGGACTGGAGAGCACCACGTCGGCGCTGCGGTTCATCGCGGTAAAGTCGGCAACGCTGGTGCCGCCAAATTTTGCCACGATCAGTGAAGATTGGGACATGTGTTGACATACCTCGTGTCAGGTTAAATTCCATCAGCCTTGGCACAAGGGAAGAGCAGAAACGGGGTAGACGTAGAAAAGGGATTTACTACGAGTCACCCAGAAGCGCCCCACCTTGTCTACCCGTTTTCCCTGTCGTCAGCATTACAGCCTGGGCTGACTCAGCCGGTTTACTGACCGTGGTCAGCCAATCGGGAGTCGCCTGCGCCTTGCGGCGACGTCAGCTAAACCGGGCAGGGCACGTCCGACTGCCGAACGTGCCTGGTGACAACCCAGAGGATTCAGCCCCTGTGGTCGATGCGCACCCTACCGAAGGGATGACACCTCGGCGTCGCTCCCCCTGATGTGTTATCACTGGATTCGGTTCCTCCAACACACTGCCTGGGCGACGCGCCTCTTCTGGCTTGCGCATCAAGATGCGCAACAAGCCGACTAGAAATATCGGGTTCTGCCGTCGCTGTCAATCTCTGCCGTTTGAAGAGTTTTCATTTTGTACCAGCGCAATCAGCGTACAGGGCAGCGGCACAGGCCGGTCGCCCTTCACCACGCTCAATATCCCCTGTTCATCCTGAACAAATAGCGGAATGACGCCCTGGTTTTTTTCCAGGTAAGAGAGCCAGCCAAAATTCTCGTTCAGCCGGGTGGTTTTCACCGTGGCGCCTTTGGCCAGCAGGCTGCTGAGCCGGCCATAGGTCTGCTCCTGACCGAAGAGAACTTCATGGCGGCGGAAGCGCGGGCTTTCACTGTCCTGACGGCTTTTCAGCGCCGCGCCGGAGCGGATTGCCGCCACCTTCCCCTCGCCCAAAATATGGCTGAAATGATAGACCGCCAGCGCATTTTGATGGCGGTTAGGGGAGAGCGCCAGAACCTGGGCTGTTTCGCTAAGGTCGAGAAAGTTCTCCGCATGTTCCGACCAGGCGTTGCCATAATAGGCCGCGATACCTTCCATACGGGCCTGGCGATAATATTCCCAGCTGCTGTCGGTCACCTGCACCGGAATATTCAGCTTTTTCAGCGCGCCCGCCAGCGCCCTGGCGACGCTGTTGGCGCCGACAATCAGTACGCCGCGCGGCTCTTGCTGCTGGACACGCAGCGCCCGGGCCAGCGCTGAACTGGTCAGGCTCTGTAGCACTACCGTGCCGATAATCACCGCAAACACTACCGTAACCAGCTTATCGGCACCCGGATAACCGGTTTTTTCCAGCGTCAGGGCAAACAGTGAACTGACCGCCGCCGCAACGATGCCGCGCGGCGACACCCAGCTCAGCATCAGCTTTTCACGCCAGTGCAGCGATGAACCCGCCGTGGAGGCGGCAATACACAGAGGGCGCGCAATAAACTGCACCACCAGCAGCAGACCCAGTAAGGGCCAGCCCATCGCCAGCAGCGCATTCAGGTCCAGACGGGCAGCCAGAATGATAAACAGCCCGGAGATGAGCAGCGCGGAAAGTTCTTCCTTGAACGCGATGATGTCGGTTAAATCCACATCGCGCATATTCGCCAGCCAGATGCCCATAATGGTCACCGTCAGCAGGCCGGATTCATCCGCAACGGCATTGGAAAGGCCAAACGCGGAGAGCATAACCGCCAGTACGGCAAAGTTTTGCAGATAGGTCGGCAGCCAGACGCGTTTCAGGGCGATGCCCAGCAGCCAGCCAGACAGCGCGCCACCGGCCAGGCCTACCGCCGCCGTCACTCCCAGCGTCCAGAAGAGATGCGTTAACGATTCAGCCTTCTGACTCAGCACAATGAATTCAAACACCAGAAGCGTGAAAATGGCGCCAACGGGATCGATGATAATCCCTTCCCAGCGCAGCACCTGGTTGATCGCCCGGTTAGGCCGGACGACGCGCATCAGAGGCGCAATCACCGTGGGGCCGGTGACCACGGCGACAGCACCCACCAGCGCGGCCAGTTCGGGAGGGAAATCCAGCAGGGCCCAGCAGCTGACGCTGATGACCAGAAAGGTGATCAGCATACCGATGGTCACCAGGTTACGTACCACCTTGCCCAATCCGCGGATCTCATCGTAGCGCAGGGTTAAGGCGCCCTCGAACAGAATGATGGCGACCGAGAGTGAGACGAGTGGAAAGAGCAGGCTGCCAAACAGCGCGTCCGGCTGCAAAATGTTGCCAACAGGACCCAGGAGAATGCCGAAAACCAGCAGGGGTAAAATCGCCGGTAAACGCAGCAACCAGGCCACCCACTGGGCTGCCAGTGAACTAATCCCAATGATAACCAACAGCAGCGGGGCAGACATCGCCATAAAATTTTTCCTTTCGACAACAAGAATAGTCATACTGAAACGCTATGCGGTGAGGATCCCCGCAGCCTGAATTATAAATAGCCCCGGATAAAAAAGGTGGGAAAATCCTGCCCAATGATAGATTTAGCCTGTTACAGGAAGTGAGAGCGATAAAGGTCGCTTCCTGTAACATGGCCTCCGGTCTGATTTACGGTTCTTAAATAAAAAGAGTGTGTTGCTATGAAAAATATCAATCCGACACAAACCGCTGCCTGGCAAGCGCTGGAACAGCACTACGAAGAGATGAAAGAGGTCCAGATCGCCGACCTGTTTGCACAAGACAGCCAGCGTTTCGAAAACTTCTCTGCCACCTTCGACGACCTGATGCTGGTGGACTACTCCAAAAACCGCATCACCGCAGAAACCCTGAGCAAGCTCCAGGCGCTGGCGAAAGAGACTGACCTTGAGGGCGCCATTAAGTCGATGTTCTCCGGTGAGAAAATTAACCGCACCGAAGATCGCGCCGTATTACATACCGCGCTGCGCAACCGCAGCAACAAGCCGGTAATGGTGGACGGTAGAGATGTGATGCCGGAAGTGAATGCGGTGCTTGAGAAGATGAAATCCTTCTCAGAACGCATTATCAGCGGTGAGTGGAAAGGCTATACCGGGAAGCCTATTACCGATGTGGTCAACATCGGTATCGGCGGCTCCGACCTGGGGCCTTTCATGGTGACCGAGGCGCTGCGCCCTTACAAAAATCATCTGAACATGCATTTTGTGTCGAACGTTGACGGCACCCATATTGCGGAAACGGTAAAGCCGCTTAATCCGGAAACCACGCTGTTCCTGGTAGCCTCTAAAACCTTTACCACGCAGGAAACCATGACCAACGCCCACAGCGCGCGTGACTGGTTCCTGAAAGCCGCAGGCGATAAGCAGCATATCGCGAAGCACTTCGCCGCACTCTCCACTAACGGCAAAGCGGTCGGGGAATTCGGCATTGATACCGACAATATGTTCGAATTCTGGGACTGGGTCGGCGGACGCTACTCCCTCTGGTCAGCCATCGGCCTGTCGATCATTCTCTCCGTCGGCTTCGACAACTTTGAAAAACTGCTGAGCGGCGCTCATGCGATGGATCGGCACTTTGCCACCACGCCAGTAGAGCAAAACCTGCCGGTTACCCTGGCGCTGATTGGCATCTGGTATAACAATTTCTTCGGCGCCGAAACCGAAGCTATCCTGCCTTACGATCAGTACATGCACCGCTTTGCGGCCTATTTCCAGCAGGGAAATATGGAGTCCAACGGCAAGTATGTCGATCGCGACGGTAACCCGGTCTCCTATGAAACGGGTCCGATCATCTGGGGTGAGCCGGGTACGAACGGCCAGCATGCGTTTTATCAGCTGATCCACCAGGGCACCAAGCTTGTACCCTGTGACTTTATTGCACCGGCGCTCACCCACAACAAGCTGGGCGATCATCACGCCAAACTGCTGTCAAACTTCTTTGCCCAGACCGAAGCGCTGGCGTTTGGTAAGTCACGCGAAGTGGTGGAGCAAGAGTTTGCTGATGCGGGTAAAGATGCGCAATCCGTTGCGCATATCGTTCCTTTTAAAGTGTTTGAAGGGAACCGCCCGACCAACTCTATCCTGCTGCGTGATATCACCCCGTACAGCCTGGGTGCGCTGATTGCGCTTTATGAGCATAAAATCTTTACCCAGGGCGCGATCCTCAACATCTTCACGTTCGATCAGTGGGGCGTTGAGCTGGGTAAACAGCTGGCGAACCGCATCCTGCCGGAGCTTTCCGGCAGCGAGGCGGTCAGTTCGCATGACAGTTCCACTAATGGCCTGATCAACCGTTATAAAAACTGGCGTGGCTGATTCACCATGTGCGTGCTGGTAGGCAGCGCCTGCCGCCAGTGCGGATCGGTGTCTGAACGCTGATTCAGGGCAGTAACGCTGCGGTGCGCACCACCGTAATGAAGGGCTGATGGCCATTGCCACAGCCCTTTTTTTCGCCTGTAAACCGTTGGGAAGTGAAATGCGATCCAGTTCATCCTGGTATGGTCCTGTTTGACATTGCGCTTAGCATTGCCGCCGCCCGTTAATGGCGCTTATCGGGTTGTTTCAGGTAAAAAACGGCATGATATTCCCGCCATTAATTAGTAAAACCGGGATAATAAGACTGAGGAAAATCTTAAAAGTTTGAAACTTAAGACGATTTTTCGGCGGATAAATCTGAAATTATTGGCGTTCATTTTTACTGAAAATCGCGTTACATACAGATTAACTTGCTGAAAAAAAACATTTTATTCCCACTATTCTCTCCGGATTACCCCTTTCTGTCGGGATCTCTTCCCTAACTCTTATTATTAGCTAATGGCACTAATTAGCGCCGCTTTCACAGACATAAATATCAATAATCTGAATTATCTGGTTAAAAATAGCTGAAATGCACAGAAATAAAACAGCGACACGCAGCTGGAAAACAGGCGCTGAGCGGGTCTGCGCGCTCATGAATTCAGGCAATGCCATGCCTTATACTGGGCGCGCCTGAAACCCTTCAGGCGGGTATCCATTCATCTGATGAAGGGAAATGTAATGAAAAAAACCTTATGTGCGGCTGTTGCCGTAGCCTGTTTATCGGTGACTTCTGCCGCGTTTGCCGCGCCAGTAGAAACCGGTGCGGCTGCCGGTAGCGCGGCGGGAACGCTCTCCGCCGGCACCACGACCGCAGTTGGCGTGGGCGCTCTTGGTGCCGTGGTCGGCGTAGCGCTGGCAGCAAGCAGCGGTGGAAATGGGTCCAATACCGGAACCACGACCACCACCACGACCAGCACAACGCGTTAAGTATAAAAAATTAATCATAACCACACGCCTGTGTGGTTATTTTCGACGTTGTCAGACTTTACTCAGGGACTCACACCGGTGCGCTATATACCACTTCTGCTGCTGTGCCTGCTTTTGCAGGCCTGTACGCAAACGCAAAAAGGGCTGGTCGATACGGTCAGCCTCGCCCTCCTTGGGCCAGAGGACGTTCAGATTTCCAGTGCGCAGATTGAAGCGCTCCCCTATGCCAGCATCTATCTGCGCCTCAACGGCGGGCAGCGGATTTTCGTGGTGCTGGGCTTCGATGAGGAAGGGCAGCAGAAATGGATCACGCAGGATCGCTCGGTGGTCGTAACGCAACACGGACGCGTGGTGAAAACGCTGGGGCTGCGCGACAACCTGAAAGAGGTGACGAACCTTCAGCAGGATCCCCTCGCCGATCCGCTGCGCCTGACCGACGGGGCCAGCTGGACGCGGACGCTGAGCTGGACAGAGAATGGCCAGTTCCGTGCCGGAACGGCGGTCTCCCACTTTACGCGTCTTGAGGATCGGATGCTGGATATTGCCGGCAGTAAGGTCGCCTGTCAGGTCTGGCAGGAAAAAGTTGAACTGGCCGGAGACGGCAGATCCTGGACCAACACCTTCTGGACAGACGCCGCCACAGGGCTGGTTCGTCAGTCGCAGCAGACGCCCGGCGGAGAGAATCTCTCTTTTGACATCACCCTACTGAAGCCGGCGAAATCATGAAAAAAAGAGCATTAATTCCCGCCGGGATGGCGTTCTTTGTCTCGCTGCAGCTGTGTGCGGAAAGTCAGGTGACGATCTTTTATCCCGACAGAAACGAAACTGCCGTTATCAGCAATGCGGAAAACCTGGCGCAGCTGGTCACCAGCCCGGCGCTCAAAGGGAAAACCTGGTGGCCGGGCACGGCGATCGCAGAAAAAAATGCCACGACGGCGGCAGTGCGGCAGCAGCAGCAACTGCTGGCGCGGCTGAAAGGCTGGAGCAGGACGCTACGCGCAGAGGGTGACAGCAGTAAGGCCGCCGTCGTTGAAAATGTGTATCAGCAGATTGCCTCATTAACCGTAACGGGCCGTCAGTTTGTGAATCTCGATCCCGATGCTGTGCGCGTTCGCCCGGCGGAGAACCGGCGTCTGGAAGGCGATTACAGCCTTTATACGCTGCAAAAGCCGACCACGGTGAGGATGGCTGGCCTGCTGGCAGAGAGCGGTAAAGTGGCCTGGCAGCCGGGCCGCAGCCTGGTGGACTATCTGGCGCATAGCGACCTGCTTTCAGGCGCGGAGCGTAACACGGCGGTGCTGATTGGCCCCGCTGGTGACGTCAGTGACGTGCCGGTGGCTTACTGGAACCGGCGTCACCGGGAGCCGGAAGCGGGCAGCATTATTTACGTTGGCTTCTCCTCATGGTCGCTGCCTGGCGAATACCAGGATCTTAACCAGCAAATCATTTCAGTTCTGACGCACCGGATCCTTGACTGATGAAAAAACATTATCTACTCAGCCTGCTGGCTGTTTCCGTCGCCTGTGCCTGTCAGACGCAGGCGGCGATGCTGACCAACCCCGTTAGCCCCTCACAATCCGATCTCGGCGGCGTGGGGTTGCTACAGGTGCCCACGGCCCGTATGGCGAAGGATGGCGAATTCAGCCTGAACTATCGCTATAACGACCAGTACCGCTTCTTTTCATCGTCGGTACAGCTTTTTCCCTGGCTTGAGGCGACCATTCGCTACACCGACGTGAAAACGCGTCGCTACAGCGCAGTGGATAGTTTCAGCGGCACGCAGACCTATAAAGATAAGGCGTTCGATCTGAAGGCGCGTCTCTGGCAGGAAGGTTTCTGGCTGCCTGAAGTGGCGGTCGGCGCCCGCGATCTCGGCGGTACCGGCCTCTTTGACAGCGAATATCTGGTGGCGACCAAAGCCTGGGGACCGTTTGACTTCACCCTTGGGCTGGGCTTTGGCTATCTCGGCAACAGCGGCACGGTGAAAAACCCCTTCTGCGCCGCGGACAGCCGCTACTGTAACCGCGCTGACGGCAACGGCACTGCCGGATCGGTCAACGGCACGGATATGTTTAAAGGGCCGGCAGCGATTTTTGGCGGCATCGAATATCAGACGCCATGGCAGCCGCTTCGCCTGAAAATTGAGTATGAGGGCAACGACTATCAGGATGATTTCGCCGGGCAGCTTGAGCAGAAAAGTAAGGTCAACGTCGGTGCCATCTATCGCCTGACGGAGTGGGCGGATGTGAATATCAGCTACGAACGCGGCAATACGCTGATGGCGGGCTTTACCCTGCGGACGAATTTCAACGATCTGCATGTTGCCTCTGTTGATGCTCCGAAACCAGCGTACAACCCGCAGCCGCAGGGAGAGTTCTTTGAACCCACAGCGGTAGCAAGCCAGCTCACCGGGCTGAAATATAACGCCGGACTAAATGGGCCCAACCTGCAAATTAAAGGCAGTACCCTGTACGCCACGGGCCAGCAGAACAAATACCGCAATACTCAGGAGGGCATCGATCGCGCCAACCTGATTATGATGAATAACCTTCCATCGGGCATTGAAACGCTGAGCGTGACGGAAACACGTAACAATATGCCGCAGGTAACGACCGTGACGTCCGTGGCGAGCCTGAAGCAGCAGCTGGAAGGCTATCCGCTCGGTAAAGAGAGAATGCTGGATCAACGGCGGATCGATCCGGTCGATCCGGGACGCACCGAGCAGGGTTTCCATATTGATGCCGATCCGCTGGATTACAGCCTGTCGCCGGTGCTGAATCAGTCCGTTGGCGGGCCAGAGAGCTTCTACCTCTATCAGGTTGGCGTGATGGGTAATGCAAACTACTGGCTGACAGATCATCTGTTAGTTGATGGCAGCGTATTTGCCAACATCGCCAACAACTACGATAAGTTCCGCTATAACGGTGCGCCGAATGACTCTTCATTACCGCGCGTACGCACCCATATTCGCGATTACGTGGAAAATAACGTCTACGTGAATAACCTCCAGGCCAACTATATGCGCTCCCTGGGGAACGGCTTTTACGGACAGATGTATGGCGGCTATCTGGAAACCATGTATGGCGGCGTGGGTGGCGAGGTGCTGTACCGGCCTCTGGATGCTGACTGGGCCGTTGGCGTTGATGCTAACTACGTTAAGCGACGCGACTGGGACAATATGATGCAGTTCGATAACTACAGCGCTAACGTCGGCAACATCACCGCCTACTGGCATCCGTGGTTTATGCGCAGCGTGCTGGTTAAGGCGAGCGTCGGACAGTATCTGGCCGAAGATAAAGGGGCCACGCTGGACATCTCCCGCCAGTTTGACAGCGGCGTGATCGTCGGCGCTTACGCGACCAAAACCAACGTCTCGGCGGAGGAGTATGGAGAAGGGGACTTCACCAAAGGGTTTTACATCTCCATTCCGATGGATCTGTTCACCGCGTCACCAACGCGGGGACGGGCGCAGGTCAGCTGGACGCCGCTGACGCGCGATGGCGGTCAGATGCTGGGCCGTAAATACCAGCTCTATAACATGACCTCCGATCGGGACAAACATTTCCGGTAACCTCTGACCCTGTCCGGTAAACGTATCTGGGGAGTTGCGGCATCGCGTAACTCCCCTTTTTTACGCTATCAGCAAGCGGCAAAACTTGTGAACTTCGTCACACTAAAGCATATTATCCGTACCGTCATTTCCTGACGAAAAAAGCGTGACTTTAGAGGATGTATGTATGATTACCGCGACACGTATTGCCTGGATGCTGCAGATGGTGCTGAACGTTGGCCTGATTATCTTAGCGGGCATACTGGCTATATTTTTAGGTAAAGAAACATTCCATCTGGCTAACGTGCTGCTGAATACGGGCGAACAGACCTCCTCCTATCTGCTGATTGAAGGGATCGTGATCTACTTTCTCTACTTTGAGTTTATTGCGCTGATCGTGAAATATTTCCAGTCGGGTTACCATTTCCCTCTGCGCTACTTCGTCTATATCGGTATTACGGCGATTATCCGCCTGATCATCGTCGATCATAAAAATCCGTTCGATACCCTGGCTTACGCCATTGCCATTCTGCTGCTGGTCGTCACGCTCTGGCTGGCTAACAGTAACCGTCTGAAGCGCGAATAGCGCTGATGGGTGCCAGAGCGGCACCCATTTTTTATCTCCCGGCGCCTTTCTGATAATTCCCGCCCGACACGCGGTGTACCCGGACGGCGACTGCGCTACACTATGGCACCGAAATTTTTGCCCGGAGACGCCGTATGGCTGAGAACGCGCTCTCGCAGCTGCGCGCCATCAACTGGTTGCCTGACTCATCGCCGCTGCTGACGGCCCCGCTGCTGGACTGGCTGATGGAGGAAGACTCCATGACCCGGCGTTTTGAGCGCCACTGTGAAAAAGTCACCGTCGTGGTTCAGCGGGAGGGATTTATCAGCGCAGAGGAGGCCGGCGAGGAGATCGCACTGCTGCCGCTGGAACCGCGATACTGGCTGCGGGAAATCCTGCTGTGCGGCGACGGAAAGCCCTGGCTGGCTGGCCGCACGCTGGTGCCCGAATCGACCCTGAACGGCCCGGAGGAGATGCTTCAGCATCTGGGTACGCGGCCACTGGGGCGCTATTTGTTTGCCTCTTCCACGCTGACACGGGACTTTATTGAACCCGGCGTGGTGGAAGGTTTGTGGGGGCGACGCTCGCGGCTGCGCCTCTCCGGCAAGCCACTTTTACTTACTGAACTGTTTTTACCGCCCGCACCGCTCTACCACCAGGGCGTGACGGCGAAAGGGAGCCTGTAGCGTGGAGAAAAGTTTGCCAGTGAATAAATTCCGGGCCTACAGCCGTCTGATGCGGATTGATAAACCGATAGGGACGCTGCTGCTGCTGTGGCCGACCTTCTGGTCACTGTGGCTCGCCGGAATGTGCGTTCCGCCGCTGAACGTGCTGATCGTCTTTACGCTTGGGGTTTTCTTTATGCGTGCCGCAGGCTGCGTGGTGAACGATTTCGCCGACCGCAAAATTGACGGCCACGTTAAGCGAACGCAGTTCCGGCCGCTGCCCAGCGGTGCGGTCACCACAAAAGAAGCCGTTCTGCTGTTTGCCCTGCTGGTGCTGATCTCGTTTTGCCTGGTGCTGACGATGAACGCCATGACTATCTGGCTGTCGTTAGGCGGGCTGGCGCTGGCGTGGATGTACCCCTTTATGAAACGCTATACCCATCTCCCTCAGGTGGTGCTGGGCGCGGCGTTCGGCTGGGGGATCCCAATGGGCTGGGCGGCCGTCAGCGGAACCCTGCCGCTGAACTGCTGGCTGCTGTTTTTCGCCTACATGTGCTGGACGGTCGCCTTCGATACCGAGTACGCGATGGTCGATCGTGACGATGATTTAAAAATCGGGGTGAAGTCCACCGCGATCCTGTTCGGGCGCTGCGATAAGCTTATTATCGGCCTGCTCCAGCTCGCCACCCTGGGTCTGATGACGCTGATCGGCTGGCGGTTGCAGCTGGGCGGGCTGTTTTACTGCTCGGTCCTGCTGGCCGGCGCGCTGTTCGTGTATCAGCAAAAGCTGATCTCAGGGCGTGACCGGGATTTGTGCTTCCGGGCCTTTCTGAACAATAACTATGTGGGGCTGGTGCTGTTTATCGGTATAGCCTTCAGTTTGCCGCCCGTCGTTAACGGGTTCTGACAGCCGCCGGGCAAAAAAAAGGGTCGGTGACATTTCTGTCACCGACCCTTTTTTATGGCGGGCTTATGCCGGAAGCGAGGCGTTCTCGATAGTCATCCTGACATCCTGCGTGATCAGATCGGCCAGCATCTGATACACCTTATGGGTCTGCTCAACCTGCGCATCGCCGGTATCGCTGATATACCCTTCGTCGCGCAGCGTCAGCACCAGCGAAGAGAAGACCGCCTTGTCGAAGAACTCTGGCGCATTGATACCGTGCAGCACGGAGAGGCGCTGGGCCATCGTACGGCTCTCTTTTTCCAGCGTGCCGCGGTTAATCGACGGGTTAGCGCTGAGGATAGAGAAGGCGATGGCGTAGCGCTGAAGCGTCTCCCGCACGCCGGCAGCAAGCAGCTGTAGCGTCCGGGTGCGGGCAGGGCTGAGGCGTAGCCGGTCTTCTTCAACCGTCAGCAGGCCCTGGCGCGCCATTTCAGTGACCAGCGCATCCAGTACCTGCGGCAGATCCTCTTTATTCCAGTGCAGGAACAGTTCACGCTTCAGCATCGGATAGATGACGCCGAGCTGGCGCAACAGCTCGGCGCGCGTCAGCTGACGGTGCTGCATCAGGAACACGGCAATCAGAGAAGGCATAACCAGCATGTGGTGAACGTTATTGCGATAGTAGGTCATCAGTACCGCCTGCTCGCGCGGCAGAATGATAATTTCGCCAATGCTGTCCTGCTCAATCTCAAATTTGTTCATGCTGAGGGCATGATCCAGCAGCGCTTCCGGCGTCATATCCGGCACGGTAGCATCCGGCGAGTAGGGGACGTTGCGTAGCAGCTGCACATAGCAGTCAAGCTGTTCGGTGAGCTGTTCGCGCGTCAGCGAACGCTGCCGGGAAGCCAGCAGGGCGGTCACGCACAGGTTCATGGCGTTAGCGGCGCCGGCATTATTGATACGCACCATAACCTGCTGGGCGATATCATTTACCGCCGGCGTCAGCCAGGCAGGACGGTGCGCTTCAATCGGATCGATCGCCTCACGCCATTCGGGCACGCGCTTATTCAGATAAGTCACCAGCGGCAGCGGTTCGCCAAAATTCACATAGCCCTGACCGAGGTTGCGCAGCTTGCGCAGGCCTCTCACCATCTGAAGGAAGCTTTCTTTCTCCTTGGTCGCGCCGCGCAGCTCTTTGGCGTAGGTCCCCACTTCCATCACGTGCTCATAGCCAATATAGATAGGCACCAGCGTGATAGGGCGGTTACCGCCGCGCAGCATCGCCTGAATCGTCATCGACAGCGTGCCGGTCTTCGGATCGAGCAGGCGGCCCGTACGCGAGCGGCCTCCCTCAACGAAGTATTCGACGGAATAACCGCGGGTAAAGAGTTCGCCAAGGTATTCGCGGAAAACGGTGGAGTAGAGCTTGTTGCCCTTAAAAGTGCGGCGGATAAAGAACGCGCCTAACCGGCGGAAAATCGGCCCGGCGGGCCAGAAATTCAGGTTAATGCCGGCGGCGATATGGGGCGGCACCAGTCCCTGATGGTAAAGCACGTAAGAGAGCAGCAGGTAGTCCATATGGCTGCGGTGGCAGGGCACATAGACGATTTCATGGCCGTCCTGCGCCAGCTGACGCACGCGTTCGCCGCCGTTGACGTTAATTCCCTGATAGAGTTTGCTCCACGTCCAGCCCATGATGCGATCGGTAAGACGAATCGCCTCATAGGAGAAATCCGCCGCCACCTCTTCCATCAGCTCAATGGCGTTCTGCTGGGCCTTTTCATGGGAGATTTTTTTACTGCGCGCCTCATCCTCCACCGCTTTTGCGATGGCCTTCGACTGCAATAGCCGGTTAAACAGATCCTGGCGAACCGGCAGGCGCGGGCCAATCGCGGCCAATCGCTGGCGGGCGAAGTGCATTCTGGCCACGCGGGCCAGCTTCTGGGCGATCGATTTGTCCGTGCCGTGTTCGGTCGCCATACGACGCAGCGAAACCATCGGCGAGAAGCGCACAAAGCTGTCGCGCCCAAGCCACAACACGGCGAAAAATTTCTGAATTCCATTCAGCATGCGGAGATGCGGCTGGCTTTCGCCCTGCACTTCGCGACCCGGCGCGCGACCAAACATCACGGCGACCGGCACCATCTGCACGTCCAGCAGCGGATTGCTGCGGTGCAGATCGAGGTATTCGTGAAACAGTTTCACCGACTCCAGATTTGGCACGAAATAGGGGAAGACGCGCGGCCCGTCATGAATAAAAACGTGGCGCGGCAGCATGGCACCGTCAATCTCCAGCGGATCTAAAGGATCGGGCAGATCCTGTTTGCGGCACTGTTCACGCAGCGCCAGCAAATCGGCCTTTGAATCGTAAGGGAGCACATACATAATAGGGCGCGATGTATCCAGCCCCAGTTCAGCGACCGGCTCAGCGGGGATCGCTTTACTTTTCACAAAGAATTTAACTGGTAAATTCAATAATTTATAATATAAGTTACGCCAACCTGACATAGACAACATGAAGCCTCTTGTTAGCAAAGCGCCGCAAGCATACCAGAAAGCGCCAGTGAGATCTGTGATGTTGCAAAAAGTGCGCCACCCAGACATTGACGTTAAACATCACAAAGGGTTCCCTCATTATGGCAAATAACGTCACCGGTTTGACCCGGATCATCAAAGCGGCAGGGTATTCCTGGCAGGGATTGCGGGCCGCCTGGCAGCATGAAGCGGCTTTCCGCCAGGAAGCGGTCGCCGTCCTCGTCGCTATCATTCTGGCCTGCTGGCTGGACGTTGACCCGGTTACGCGTGTTCTTCTGATTGGCTCTGTGGTGCTGGTGATTATCGTGGAGATCCTCAACAGCGCCATTGAGGCGGTGGTTGACCGGATCGGCAGCGAAATTCATCCGCTGGCGGGGCGGGCTAAAGACATGGGATCGGCGGCGGTGCTGCTGGCAATCCTGCTCGCCATCGCGGTCTGGCTGATGCTTTTGCTGCCGCTTTTGCGATAGCCTTTCCAGAATTGCGTCATCTGCGGTTAATTCTTGATCTTTAGGTTTTCATCCTGCAAATACCTGTATATACTCACAGTCGACTGTATAAACAACCAGGGGGCGGGATGAAAGCACTAACGGCAAGGCAGCAGCAGGTTTACGACCTGATTCGCGACCATATTAACCAGACCGGCATGCCGCCGACGCGGGCGGAAATCGCCACGCAGCTGGGTTTCCGCTCCCCGAACGCCGCAGAAGAGCATCTTAAAGCGCTGGCGCGTAAAGGCGTGATTGAGATTGTCTCGGGCGCCTCGCGCGGCATCCGTCTGATGATGGAAGAAGAGACCGGACTGCCGCTGATTGGCCGCGTGGCCGCCGGCGAGCCACTGCTGGCCGAGCAGCATATTGAAGGCCACTATCAGGTCGATCCCGACCTGTTTAAGCCTGGCGCCGACTTCCTGCTGCGCGTCAGCGGCATGTCGATGAAGGATATCGGCATTATGGACGGCGACCTGCTGGCGGTGCATAAAACCCAGGATGTGCGTAACGGTCAGGTCGTGGTCGCCCGTATTGATGATGAGGTTACCGTTAAGCGCCTGAAGAAGCAGGGCAACGTGGTTCATCTGCTGCCGGAAAACAGCGAGTTCAAGCCGATCGTCATCGATCTGCGCGAGCATACGCTTTCGATTGAAGGGCTGGCCGTCGGCGTGATCCGCAACGGTAACTGGCTCTAAGCACAGATGCCCTGAAGCACGGCAAGCCCGTGCTGCGCTCCTGCCGCTGCGGCTTCCCCGGTCGCAGCGGATTTCTCTCCGGCCATCGCTGAGTTTATGCTGATGCGATTCTTCACCTCCTCCGATAAGCACCTCTGGCGCCTCGCGCTGCCCATGATCCTCTCTAATATCACCGTGCCGCTGCTGGGCCTGGTGGATACCGCCGTTATCGGTCATCTGGACAGTCCGGTCTATTTAGGCGGCGTGGCCGTCGGAACCACCGTGACCAGCTTTCTCTTTATGCTGCTGCTGTTTCTGCGGATGAGCACCACGGGACTGACCGCGCAGGCGTTTGGCGCGGGGGATAAACCCGCGCTTGCGAAGGCGTTAATGCAGCCGCTCATGATTGCCGCTGTCGCCGGTGTCGGCTTTATCCTCTGTCAGTCACCCCTTACGCAGCTGGCGCTGGGCCTGGTTGGCGGCGATCCGGCGGTGCTGCATCAGGCCGCTCTGTTTATGAATATTCGCTGGCTCAGTGCGCCCGCCATGCTGGGAAACCTTGTCCTGCTCGGCTGGCTGCTTGGGGTTCAGTATGCCCGGGCGCCCGTTATCCTGCTGGTGGTGGGCAACGTGGTGAATATTGTGCTCGACCTCTGGTTTGTCGTGGGGCTCGGCTGGGGCGTGGAGGGCGCCGCTGCGGCAACCGTAATTGCTGAATATTGTACGCTGGCAATCGGGCTGCTGATGGTGCAGAAGGTAATGAAGCTGCGGGGGATACAGTTCGCTTTACTGATAAAGTCATGGCGGGGTGATATTGGCCGTCTGCTCAGGCTCAACCGCGACATTATGCTGCGCTCGCTGCTGTTACAGCTTTGCTTTGTCTCACTGACGCTGTCCGGCGCACGCTTAGGGAGCGATATTGTGGCGGTCAATGCGGTGCTGCTGATGTTTCTGACCTTCACCGCCTATGCGCTTGATGGCTTCGCCTATGCCGTTGAGGCGACGTCAGGTGAGGCGTATGGCGCCCGGGACAGCCATAAATTACTGCGTGTCTGGCATGCTGCCTGCCGGCAGGCGGGACTGGTGGCTCTGTTATTTTCACTGATCTACGCGGTGACGGGCCCGGATATTGTGGCGCTGCTGACCTCACTACCTGAGCTTCGCCAGCGGGCGGATAGCTATCTTTTCTGGCAGATTGTCCTGCCGGTTTGCGGCGTGTGGTGCTATTTGCTGGACGGGATGTTTATTGGCGCCACGCGCGCAGCCGAAATGCGTAATGGCATGGCCGTCGCCGCGCTGGGTTATGGCCTGACCTTATTTACGGTGCCGGTGCTGGGTAACCATGGTCTGTGGCTGGCAATAACGGTGTTTCTGCTGTTGCGCGGCATTACGCTGTGGTGGGTGTGGCGACGGCACTGGCGTCATGGCACGTGGTTCGCTTAACGTCCCAAACTCTCTTACTGCGCAAGCCTCCGCACTGACCGTTCAGGTCAGTGCAATAGCGACTTTCTTTAGCGCCGGGTTGAGCTCGGATTTGTCGTAACGTGCAAAATCTTCATCTTCTACTACAATTATCCTTACGTCAGGCAATTAAGCAGCTTTTTATTTTGCTGTTAACCCATTGTCGGGACGAAAAGACTAATGCTGTTTACCCCAGAGGTTGAGGAGAGAAAAGATGAATAACGACGAAGCCGGCGGTAACTGGAAGCAGTTTAAAGGTAAAATGAAAGAGCAGTGGGGCAAGCTGACCGACGACGATATGACCGTTGTGGAAGGCAAACGCGATCAGCTCGTAGGTAAAATTCAGGAACGCTACGGGTATGCTAAAGACCAGGCTGAGAAAGAAGTCAGCGACTGGGAAACCACCAATAACCATCGTTTCTGATACGCCACACACTCAGCACGATAAGACTTTCAGGATGATGCTCCTACCCAGGCACACGGACCGTGCCGCTTAATTCTTTTCCCATGACGTACCCCCATTCGACAGCACCCTATTCACTCAACAGAGCGCTATCTTACTAAGGCTTCAGCTTCGCTTGATCCTGACGACCACGCTTTTTAGCTGTCGTTACCGTATGATCGTGCTGGCACGCTTCCTGATGAGTACAGGCTTCCACCTCAACGCAGCCGCGGCATAACCCATGAGCTTCAATAATGCTGTGCGCCAGCACAAAGCCAGAGGGCAGGGCCAGCGTTTTTAAGATGCTTTCCACGCCATCCGCATGTTGCTCGGCGACGGAGCCACAGCGATCGCAAATCAGCATGGCCGAGGAGTGCGACGGTTCCTCGAAATGATGGCAAACCACGTAGCTGTTGGTTGATTCAACGCGATGCACAAATCCCTGCTCAAGCAGGAAGTCCAGCGCGCGATAGACGGTAGGCGGTTTGGCCTGCGGCTCGCTGGCCCGCAGCAGATCGAGCAGGTCATAGGCGCTGATAGCGCCATGATGCTGACTCATCAGGCGCAGCACTTCCATTCGCTGAGGCGTCAGCCTGACGTTGCGCTGCTGGCAGAGGCTTTCCGCCTGCGACAGAATTTTTTCAGGACTGTGAATGGTCATAATTCCCCCTCAGGCTGGTTTCAGTTGTTATATTATCACGCCCGTGCCAAAACGCCGAATCTCCTGCCGCCGTCCCTCGTCATACAAAACGCGCTCCTGATGTAACAAAAATGCTCTGGTAATGAGTGGTATTTGACTCAGGCCTTAAACTTAAAAAAAACTCACCAAAGGCTCTGATTCTGACAGGTCCACGCATTTCAGGTGAAAGGGTTCTAATGTGATTTGCAGCCTGGGACGTTTCTGACTACCTTGAAACAGGGCATTGCAGGATATTTCCCGCAAAATACTGAGTTATCAGGCTTATCGATTAGCCTGATAACAGATAAATAACTCGCCAATGCGCTGATAAGCCCGCGCTTTATGACTGACTTCAGGGCAATGAATTGCTGCCTTTATGTTCATTATGCTCGTAGTTGGACTTCGCACGCTTACGTCGAGCGCTTCTCCTTTTCTGGGTGGGTTAAAGTAATATGGCTTCTAAAATCATCAAGTTGAACAGGTTTTCCCGGACAGCGGTTTTTCCCGTCCTGTTTCTGGCTCCTTTAAGCGCCCTTGCGGCAGGCAATTATTACGATGCGCGTAATGATGCGATGGGGGGAACCGGCGTCGCCTCTTCCTCCTATGGTAGTGCGGTGCTGGCTAACCCGGCGCTGATGACCAAAGCGCAGCCTGAAGATGATGTCAGCATTATTCTCCCAGCGGCGGGTGCGCAGCTCTCTGATAAGAACAAACTGATTGATAAGGTGGACGATCTGACCGACAGCGTCGATCGTTACCAGGATATTGCCCGTAACGGCATTACCTTCGCCGATATTCCACGGGCACGGGCCGCCGCAGGCGATCTCGCCGATCAGCTGCGCGGCATTAAAAATGGCGAAGCTTATGGTACAGCCGGAGCGGCGGTAGCCGTCACCATTCCCAATAGCGTTCTGCCTTTTGCTTTTGTCACCAAAGCCTATGGGACGGCGCACGTCACTACCGCGGTAAGCCAGGGTGACATTGACTACCTGCAAAGCGTGGCTGATGGTTTGAGAGTTCCTCAGCCGGGCGACCAGGATAACCTGACCTCCGCCGCGCTCGGGCGTGGTGCGATTGTGTATGATTACGGCATCGCCGTTGCTCACGAGTTTATCATCGCGGGCCATCCGGTCTCGTTCGGCGTGACGCCTAAACTCCAGAAGACCTACCTGTATAACTACAGCGCTTCGGTTTATAACTACGACAAGTCAGACTTCACCGAAGGACGGTATAAAAATACCGATACGGGCTTCAACATGGATGCCGGTGTGGCGACCGATATTGGTGAAAACTGGACGCTGGGCCTGAGTGCACAGAACCTGATTTCCCGCGATATTGAGACAAAAGAGGTCAACGGCTACAAGGATACCTACCAGATCGCACCCATCGTCACGCCGGGAGTGTCGTTCCATACCGATCGCCTGACCACCGCGCTGGATGTGGATATTACGCCGACTAAACGATTTAAAACGCAGGGTGAAAGCCAGTATGCGGGCGTGGGCGCGGAATACCGGCTGCTGAGCTGGCTCCAGCTGCGCGCGGGTTACCGTGCGGATATGAAATCCAATGATACCGACGTAATCACCGCAGGTTTTGGCCTGTCGCCGTTTAATAAGGTTCACCTGGATCTGGCCGGTATGAAAGGGGATGACAATACCTGGGGTGCCGCGGCTCAGCTGAGCTTTACCTTCTGAACCCTGTCGGGTGCGCAGCCCGCGCGCCCGATATCTCAACCCGGTAGTAGGCCTGCTACGGCAGGGCATGGTATCATTGCGCACAATATCATCATTTGTTAATTATCCGAGTTTGCGCGCTTTATGACCCAGAGTTTACCTGCACACCGCTTTTCCATCGCCCCGATGCTCGACTGGACCGATCGGCACTGCCGCTACTTTCACCGCCAGCTCACACGCCAGGCCTTGCTCTATACCGAAATGGTGACCACCGGTGCCATTATTCACGGTAAAGGCGACTATCTGGCCTGGAGCCAGGAGGAGCAGCCGGTTGCCCTTCAGCTTGGCGGCAGCGACCCCGCAGCGCTGGCGCAATGCGCCGCCCAGGCGGAGGCGCGTGGCTATAACGAAGTTAACCTCAACGTAGGCTGCCCCTCCGATCGCGTCCAGAACGGACGGTTTGGTGCCTGTCTGATGGGGGAAGCGGCGCTGGTAGCTGACGGGATTAAGGCGATGCGGGATAAGGTTTCGATCCCGGTTACGGTGAAAACCCGTATCGGTATTGATGATCAGGACAGCTACGAATTTCTCTGTGATTTTATCCGTCAGGTTTCTGAGCAGGGCGGCTGCGAGATGTTTATCATCCATGCCCGCAAAGCCTGGCTTTCTGGCCTGAGCCCGAAGGAAAACCGTGAAATCCCGCCGCTGGACTATGAGCGCGTCTATCAGCTCAAGCGCGATTTCCCGCATCTGACCCTGGCGATCAACGGCGGGGTGAAAACGCTGGCAGAGGCGAAGGTGCACTTGCAGCATCTGGACGGCGTGATGATGGGGCGTGAGGCCTATCAGAACCCGGGCCTGCTGGCGCAGGTGGATCGTGAACTTTTTGGCAGCGATGCGCCTCAGGTTGATCCGGTCGCGGTAGTGCGTTCAATGTATCCCTATATTGAGCGGGAGCTGGCCACGGGCACCTATCTGGGCCATATCACCCGCCATATGCTTGGTCTGTTCCAGGGTATCCCTGGCGCACGTCAGTGGCGCCGCCATCTGAGCGAAAATGCGCACAAGCCAGGGGCAAATATTGACACGGTGGAGCAGGCGCTGGCGCTGGTCGCCGACAAGATCCCGGCGACGGCCTGAATCCAGCCTTCGGCCCTGATAAAAAGGGGCCGATCGTTCCTGCTTTCCGAATAAGCTGCCGCAATTCTGCGGCACTTCTCCACGTCTTACCCGCATAAGAACCGCCTCTCTACGAGAATACGTCATCCATTTCGTTAATTTTTAACTAATTTATAAGCAATTTCACCAGGCTTTTGGGCGGAATGGTGATACTGTTGCCATCAATTCAAAGGGTTAGTTAAAAAGACATGCTGGCACGTTTCTTGTAATACCTGTTGAGAAACTATTTTATGGAGCGACCCTGATGGAAATCTTATTCGTCCTTGGCTTCTTTCTGATGCTGATGCTCACCGGTATTTCCCTGCTGGGCGTAATAGCCGCGCTGGTAGTGGCGACCCTGATAATGCTGCTTGGCGGCATGCTGGCTTTTGTTATAAAAATGTTGCCATGGCTGGCGCTGGCGCTGGTAGCCGTCTGGATCTACCGGGCCTGTAAAAAGCCCCATTCGCGGACCCGGCGCCGCTTATTCCGTTAAAACAAGACGTTGGCTATTTATTCTGCCAGCAGAATGCGGGCTGGATCACATCATGGCACATTGCGCCAGCGGTGCGGCAATTAAACATATTTTTTACTTATGAATTCTGGCAGGATGCCTTCACTGAATTGACACAAATTCATCGCTCTGGACCCTACATTCAGCGCGAACGATAAAAAAGAAAGAAGAGGGCTTCCCGCGGGAAGCCCTTCTTATATCTGGCGTTTGCCTCTGCAATCCAGCTACAGGGCACAGCTCCCGACCGGGCAGAAGCCTCAGCAGCGCACCTGGCCTGTCTTTATGCTCAGGGGATCAGCAAGCTGGAGCCCTGAGTGGCACGGCTTTCCAGCGCCTTATGCGCCTGCTGCGCATCCTTCAGCGCGAACTTCTGCTGGTCCGGCACGTCAACCTTAATCGCTCCGCTGGCGATCAGCGAGAACAGCTCATTGCTGGCATGGGTCAGTGCGTCGCGGGAAGTGATATAACCATTGAGCGAAGGGCGGGTAACATAAAGAGAGCCTTTCTGATTCAGGATCGCCAGATCGACGCCGGTGACCGGGCCTGAAGCATTGCCGAAGCTGACCATCAGCCCACGTCGCTGAAGGCAATCGAGCGAGGACTCCCAGGTATCCTTGCCCACGGAGTCATAGACGACGCGCACTTTTTTACCGTCGGTCAGCTCAGCAACGCGGCTCGCCACATCTTCTTCACGGTAGTTGATGGTGGCCCAGGCTCCGGCGCTTTTCGCCCGGTCAGCCTTCTCTGCGGAGCCTACGGTCCCTATCAGATGTGCGCCCAGCGCCTTCGCCCACTGGCAGGCGATCAGCCCCACGCCGCCGGCGGCCGCCTGGAAAACAAAAACCTCATCGGGCTGGACAACATAAGTCTGACGCAGCAGATAGTGCACGGTCAGGCCTTTCAGAAATGAGGCGGCCGCCTGCTCAAACGAAATGCATTCCGGCAGCAGGGCCAGCTTATCGGCAGACACTGCCTGGTACTCACTGTACGCGCCCAGCGCCGACTGGGCATAAACCACGCGATCGCCGGGCTTCACTGCCGTCACGCCATCCCCCACGCTTTTCACCACGCCCGCCGCTTCCGTGCCCAGACCGGAAGGCAGCGAGGCAGGATAGAGACCGCTGCGGATATAGGTGTCGATATAGTTAATCCCGATGGCTTTATTCTCCACCACGACCTCACCCGCTGCCGGGTCGGGCAGGCTGACCTCCACCAACTCCATTACTTCCGGCCCGCCATGCTGGCTGATTTGTATACGTTTTGCCATGGTCACTCCTGTTGATTCAGCGTCATTGAGAGAGGACGACAGGGTGTCAAACGGGTATACTTGCGCGTCCCCCACTCCGTTTTTTGGTATTGCATCACTATGGCAGGAAATAAACCCACCAACAAATCCGCTGATAACCGTGAGCCGCGCGATCGGCAAATGGAAGGGCTGAAGTTGCCCCCGCATTCTCTGGAAGCGGAGCAGTCCGTGTTGGGCGGGTTGATGCTGGACAATGAACGCTGGGATAACGTTTCCGAGCGCGTGGTCGCCAAGGACTTCTTCAGCCGGCCGCACCGGATGATTTTCGGTGAAATGCAGCGTCTGCTGGAGCAGAGCAAGCCTATCGATCTGATCACCCTCTCCGAGTCGCTGGAAACCAAAGGCGAGCTGAGCATGGTAGGCGGCTTCGCCTATCTGGCGGAACTGTCGAAAAACACGCCGAGCGCCGCCAACATCAGCGCCTATGCCGATATCGTCCGCGAAAGGGCGGTCGTGCGCGAAATGATCGCCGTGGCGAACGAGATTGCCGATGCCGGTTACGATCCTCAGGGAAGAAGCAGCGAGGATCTGCTCGATCTGGCGGAATCCCGCGTATTTCAGATCGCGGAAAACCGTGCGAACAAGGATGAGGGGCCGAAAAGCGTTGATCAGATCCTTGAGGCGACCATCTCCCGTATTGAATCGCTTTATCAGACGCCGCACGACGGCGTCACGGGCGTGGACACCGGCTATCAGGATCTGAATAAGAAGACCGCCGGCCTGCAGCGCTCAGATCTGATTATCGTGGCGGCACGTCCGTCGATGGGTAAAACCACCTTCGCGATGAACCTCTGCGAAAACGCCGCCATGACCCAGGATAAACCGGTATTGATCTTCAGCCTGGAGATGCCCGGCGAGCAGATCATGATGCGTATGCTCGCTTCGCTTTCCCGCGTCGATCAGACACGGATTCGTACCGGCCAGCTTGATGATGAGGACTGGGCGCGTATCTCCAGCACGATGGGCATTCTGCTGGAGAAGAAAAACATGTTTATTGATGATTCCTCCGGCCTGACGCCGACGGAAGTTCGCTCCCGCGCACGACGGGTCTTCCGTGAGCATGGCGGCCTGAGCATGATTATGATCGACTACCTCCAGCTGATGCGCGTACCGGCGCTGTCGGACAACCGTACGCTGGAAATTGCCGAAATCTCCCGCTCGCTGAAGGCGCTGGCGAAGGAGCTTCAGGTGCCGGTCGTGGCGCTGTCGCAGCTGAACCGCTCCCTGGAGCAGCGTGCCGACAAGCGGCCCGTTAACTCGGATCTGCGTGAGTCCGGCTCCATCGAGCAGGATGCCGACCTGATCATGTTTATCTACCGTGACGAGGTCTATCACGAGAACAGCGACATGAAAGGCATTGCTGAAATTATTCTTGGCAAGCAGCGTAATGGTCCGATCGGGACGGTGCGGCTGACCTTCAACGGCCAGTGGTCCCGCTTTGATAATTACGCCGGCCCGCAGTACGACGACGAATAATTCCCGCCGGTTCTCTTTTTGTCATCGCCAAATAGTATTGGACAAGAAGGCGAATAATGCGGTTATCTGTCCGGGTAGCCTAATGATTAGCCACCCGGAACGATAATGACTCAGATTGATGACTACGACCTTAAGATACTGACTTTACTCGAAACAAATGGCCGCCTCACCAATCAGGAGCTGAGCGACCTCGTTGGGCTTTCCGCCTCCCAGTGCTCGCGGCGGCGCATCAGCCTGGAGCAGGCCGGACTCATTCTGGGCTACCACGCCCGGCTTTCCGCCAATGCTGTCGGGCTCGGCATGATAGGACTGATTGAAGTCCGCCTGATCAGCCATACCCCGGATTATGTTGAGAGCTTCCACCGCATGGTGGCAGAAGAATCCGGTATCGTTGACGCCTATAAAACTACAGGCGATGCCGACTATCTCCTGAAGGTGGCCGTGTCCGATCTCTCCAGCCTGAGCGCCCTGATTAGTCAACTGGTGGCCGGGCATAAAAGCGTCTCCCACGTTAAAACCTCTGTTGTGCTGGATCGCCTGAAAGAGAACGGCATCATGGCGCCGGTGCACTAAAATTGTGCGCTGCTGCATCATGGTGGTGCGTGGCGCGACGCGCTGTGCATCCAGCAGGTCTGATAAGCGTGTTTTGTGCATGTGCTGGCCGGTAGCTGCACGCAATACGCGCAGGAGGCGGTTTAAAAGCGTAAATTATTCAACAGGTTAGATTTCTGAACCCCTGACTGCCTGCTTAAACGTGCAGATTGGTGCAGTTCTTGCTGGATAAGGGATTATTTCTCAGAGATTTCCGCCGCATGGACAACGTCATTCATCCCGTCAGAACCCCCCATACGCTGCTTGAGGATCTGCTCGCCCTCCTGTTTGGTACGCTGCTGGTCTCCTTTGGCGTTACCCTGCTGAAAACGGCGGGCGCTTTAACCGGCAGCACCGCTGGCATCGCCTTTCTTATCAGCTATCTGAGTCATACCTCGTTCGGTATCGCTTTCTTCGCGATCAATATTCCTTTCTACTGGCTGGCCGTAAAACGCATGGGGTGGGCTTTTACCCTGAAAACCTTTGCTGCGGTGGGGCTGGTATCGCTCTTTTCCCAGATGCACACGCTTTTTATTCATTTCTCCGCTCTCGATCCTTTTTACGCCACCCTGTTTGGCAATGTGATCATGGGCATCGGGTTTATTGTCCTGTTTCGCCATAAGGCGAGTTTGGGAGGCGTGAATATTCTGGCGTTATGGCTACAGGATCGGTACGGTATTCGTGCCGGGAAGCTGCAAATGGGCGTGGATACCTGCGTGGTGCTTGCCTCACTGTTCGTGGTGCCGCTGCCAATGTTGGTGGCGTCTGTTGCCGGCGCGCTGATTCTTAATCTGATCATCGCCATGAACCACCGGCCCGGCCGGTATGAAGTCTGAACCGTTAGTCAGCCGTAACGAAAAGCGCTGTTATCACGACAACGCCCGCCTGCCTTAACTCAATTTATGGAGATCTGCACCGTGTTTCAAAACGTTGATGCCTACGCCGGCGATCCAATTCTCTCCCTGATGGAGACGTACAAACAGGACACGCGACCGCAAAAGGTGAATCTGAGCATCGGGTTATATTACGACGCACAGGGTACGATCCCTCAGCTGAAGGCGGTGGCCGAAGCAGAGGCGCGCCTCAATAATCAGCCGCACGGCGCTTCGCTGTATCTGCCGATGGAGGGCCTGCCGCCTTACCGTAACGCCATTGCGCCGCTGCTGTTTGGCCAGGATCACCCTGCGCTGAAAGCCGGACGCATTGCCACTATCCAGACGCTGGGCGGCTCAGGCGCGCTGAAAGTGGGCGCAGACTTTCTGAAAACCTATTTTCCACAGTCTGAGGTCTGGGTCAGCGATCCTACCTGGGACAACCATGTCGCTATCTTCTCGGGCGCGGGTTTTAACGTGCATACCTATCCCTGGTATGATGAAAAAACCAATGGCGTAAAATTTGATGAGCTGATTGCCAGCCTGAAAACGCTGCCGGCGCAAAGCATCGTGCTGTTGCATCCCTGCTGCCATAACCCAACCGGGGCCGATCTGACCAACGCGCAGTGGGACGCGGTCACTGAAGTCCTGAAGGCGCGTAGCCTTATTCCATTCCTCGACATCGCCTATCAGGGCTTTGGTGCCGGTATGGAGGAGGATGCTTACGCTATCCGCGCCATTACGACGGCGGGACTGCCAGCCCTGGTGAGCAACTCATTCTCTAAGATCTTCTCTCTCTATGGCGAGCGTATCGGCGGTCTTTCCGTGGTGTGTGACGACGCTGATGAAGCCGCCCGCGTGCTGGGTCAGCTTAAGGCAACCGTACGCCGCAACTACTCCAGCCCGCCGAGCTTCGGTGCGCAGCTGGTCTCCTGCGTGCTGAACGATGCCGATCTGAAAGCGAGCTGGCTGGCGGAAGTGGAAGCGATGCGTCTGCGTATCCAGGAGATGCGCCAGGCGCTGGTGGAGGTACTGACCACAGCCGTACCGGGTAAGAACTTTGACTATCTGCTTAAGCAGCGCGGCATGTTCAGCTATACCGGACTGAGTGAAGCGCAGGTCGATCGCCTGCGCAATGAATTTGGCATCTACCTGATCGCCAGCGGCCGCATGTGCGTTGCCGGGCTGAACAGCAATAATGTTCAGCAAGTGGCAACCGCCTTCGCAGCGGTAATCTGAGCATCACTGGCCGGATAACGCACCGGCCAGATCTTTTTTCCCTCCAGTGTTTACCTTTTCGCGCCATACTGCACACTTAAAGGCTCAGCAAGAACGCCGCCAATAACCGATTTCATCAAGGAGCAGCCTATGTGGTATCAGCAGACAATCACATTAAGCGCGAAGCCGCGCGGATTTCATCTTGTCACCGACGAGATTCTGGAGGAGCTGAGACGCTTAAGCGATGTCCAGGTTGGTCAGCTTCACCTGCTGCTGCAACACACATCCGCCTCACTGACGCTGAACGAAAATTGCGATCCGACGGTGCGCAGCGATATGGAAAAACATTTTCTGCGCACGGTGCCTGAGGAGGCCGCCTGGGAGCATGATTATGAAGGCGCGGACGATATGCCGGCCCACGTTAAATCGTCTCTACTGGGGGTATCGCTGCTGCTACCGGTAAACCGTGGGCAGCTGATGCTGGGTACATGGCAGGGGATCTGGCTGGGAGAACACCGCATACAGGGCGGCGCCAGGCGGATTGTCGCCACGCTTCAGGGAGAGTAACCCGCCAGGATTTTCCGCTACGTCAGGCTGGTCGCCGCAGGAGCCTGCGAATATCGCCTATAATCACTCATTGTTACAGGCTACAAGGTGTAAATAATGAACGTATCGGATCTTCTTTCTTACTGTATGAATAAACCGGGCGCTGAACAGAGCGTGCACAGCGACTGGAAGGGCACCCAGGTCAAAATCGATGATGTACTGTTTGCGCTGTTGCACTACGTGGATGGACGGCCCGCCGTCGCCTTAAAAACCACGCCGGCGCTGGCCGATCTCCTGCGCGAAGAGCATAAAGACGTGGTGCCGAGCGAACATCTCAATAAATCACACTGGAGCACGCTGCTGCTTGATGGTTCGCTAAAGGATTCCCAGATCTACTATCTGGTCGATGCCTCCTGGCAGCAGGCGCTGAATACCAAAACGGCACACTGACTCAGGCCTGAGAGCAGTGGAAGGCAGCAAAGGCAGAATCGCTTCCGCCTTCGCTGTCTGTTCATTGCCGCTAACGCTTAGCCGCGCAGCGTATCAATATCAATCACAAAGCGGTATTTCACGTCGCTCTTCAGCATGCGCTCGTAAGCGTCGTTAATCTCATCCATTTTGATCATTTCAATATCGGACGTGATGTTGTGCTTGCCGCAGAAATCGAGCATATCCTGGGTTTCTTTAATGCCGCCGATCAGGGAGCCTGCCAGCGAGCGGCGTTTAAAGATCAGGTTAAGCACCTGCGGTGACGGATGGTCATGTTCCGGTACGCCGACCAGCGTCATGTTGCCGTCACGGCGCAGCAGGGTAAGAAAAGGATTCAGGTCGTGCTGTGCCGCCACGGTATTGAGGATAAAATCGAAGCTGTTAGCGTGAGCGGCCATCTGCTCCGGATCTTTTGAAATCACCACTTCGTCAGCGCCGAGACGCTTGCCGTCTTCCACTTTGGAAGGCGAGGTGGTGAACAGCACCACATGCGCGCCCATCGCATGAGCAATTTTAACGCCCATATGCCCCAGGCCACCCAGGCCTACGATGCCCACTTTTTTGCCGGGACCGACGTTCCAGTGGTGCAGGGGTGAATAGGTGGTGATACCGGCGCAGAGCAGCGGCGCGGCACCCGCCGGGTCAAGATTCTCCGGAATACGGAGGACGAAATCTTCATTAACCACGACTTGGGTGGCATAGCCGCCGTAGGTGATGTCGCCGGTCAGGCGATCTTCACCGTTATAGGTACCGGTAAACCCGTTTTCACAATACTGCTCCAGGTCTTCCTTACAGCTGTCACAGGTACGGCAGGAGTCGACCATACAGCCCACACCGACTAAATCACCGACTTTATATTTCTGCGTATGACCGCCGACAGCAGTGACGCGGCCGACGATTTCATGGCCGGGTACGACCGGGAAAATGGTGTTTTTCCACTCGTTGCGGGCCTGGTGAAGGTCGGAATGGCAAACGCCGCAGTACATAACTTCAATCTGGACATCGTGGTCACGCAGTTCGCGCGGCTGATACTCAAAAGGCGCCAGTTTTGCGTTGGCATCCTGAGCGGCATAGGCGTGCGTAATATTCATGGTATCTCCAGCTATTGAAAGGAAAGTAAATCTCACGAGAAAAACGGAGCGTTAAGAATAAGGGGGACGGCGGCAACTATGTAGGCCAGAATCTGTTTAAATCTTGCCTGATCCTGCAAGAACAGCGGGAAGTGGGTAATAACCGGGACGAATGGCTTCGCCCCGGTGCAGGTTACTTCTTCAGTAATGGCTTAAGAAAGCGGGCCGTATGCGAAGCTTTGCACTTCGCTACCGTTTCCGGCGTTCCGGAGACCAGAATTTCACCGCCGCCGCTGCCGCCTTCCGGACCGAGATCGACGATCCAGTCCGCCGTCTTAATCACGTCCAGGTTATGCTCAATCACCACAATAGTGTTGCCCTGATCGCGCAGTTTATGCAGCACATGTAACAGCTGTTCAATATCCGCGAAGTGCAGACCGGTGGTCGGCTCATCAAGGATATAGAGCGTTTGGCCCGTTCCGCGCTTGGAGAGTTCACGGGCCAGCTTAACGCGCTGCGCCTCGCCGCCGGAGAGGGTAGTCGCCGACTGGCCGAGACGGATGTAAGAAAGGCCCACATCCATCAGCGTTTGCAGCTTGCGCGCCAGCGCCGGAACGGCATCGAAGAACTCACGGGCCTCTTCAATAGTCATCTCCAGTACTTCATGGATGCTCTTGCCCTTGTACTTAATCTCCAGCGTTTCGCGGTTATAGCGTTTGCCCTTGCACTGATCGCAGGGGACATAGATATCGGGCAGAAAGTGCATTTCCACCTTGATAACGCCATCGCCCTGACAGGCTTCACAGCGGCCGCCGCGCACGTTAAAGCTGAAGCGACCCGGCGTGTAGCCGCGCGTGCGGGATTCCGGCACGCCGGCAAACAGCTCGCGCACCGGCGTAAAGATGCCGGTATAGGTGGCCGGATTGGAGCGCGGCGTACGGCCAATCGGGCTCTGGTCGATATCGATCACTTTATCGAAGTGTTCCATCCCGCTGATCTCGCGGTAGGGTGCAGCCTCGGCGATAGTGGCGCCGTTCAGCTGACGCTGCGCAATCGGAAACAGCGTATCGTTGATCAGCGTCGATTTCCCTGAACCGGACACGCCGGTAATACAGCTGAACAGGCCAACCGGCAGCGTCAGCGTGACATCCTTCAGGTTGTTGCCCTTCGCGCCGGAGAGCTTCAGTACCCGCTCCGGATCGGCCTTGACGCGCTCTTCGGGGATGGCGATCCCGCGTTTACCGCTAAGATACTGGCCGGTCAGTGACTCTTTCACCGCCATGATGTCATCAACGGTGCCTTCGGCCACTACCTGGCCGCCGTGGACGCCTGCGCCAGGGCCGATATCGATCACGTGATCGGCAGCGCGGATGGCATCTTCGTCATGCTCCACCACGATGACCGTATTGCCCAGGTTACGCAGGTGCACCAGCGTTTCCAGCAGGCGCTCGTTATCACGCTGGTGGAGGCCAATGGAGGGTTCATCAAGCACATACATCACGCCAACCAGCCCGGCACCAATCTGGCTGGCCAGACGGATACGCTGCGCCTCGCCGCCGGAGAGCGTCTCGGCAGAGCGCGACATAGAAAGATAATTCAGGCCGACGTTAACCAGAAAACGCAGGCGATCGCCAATCTCTTTCAGCACTTTCTCGGCGATCTGGGCGCGCTGCCCGCTCAGCTTCATGTTCTGGAAAAACTCCATCGCATGGCCGATGCTCATATCGGAAATCGTCGGCAGCGTGGTGTTCTCCACATAGACATGGCGCGCTTCGCGCTTCAGTCGGGTGCCGTGACAGCTGGCGCAGGAGCGGTTGCTGATAAACTTCGCCAGATCTTCGCGCACCGCAGAAGATTCGGTCTCTTTATAGCGGCGCTCCATATTATGCAGCACGCCTTCAAACGGATGACGACGCACCGAGGTGTCGCCGCGATCGTTGATATATTTGAACTCAATGTTCTCTTTGCCGGAGCCGTACAGGATCACCTGCTGGGCCTTCTCGTCCAGCGAGCCAAACGGCGCCTCGATATCAAAGTTCAGGTGCTCAGCCAGCGAGCGCAGCATCTGGAAATAGTAAAAGTTGCGGCGGTCCCAGCCGCGGATCGCGCCACCCGCCAGCGACAGCTCCGGATTCTGCACCACGCGTTCGGGATCGAAGTATTGCTGCACGCCCAGCCCGTCGCAGGTTGGACAGGCGCCGGCCGGGTTGTTAAACGAAAACAGACGCGGTTCCAGCTCGCTCATGCTGTAGCCGCAAATCGGACAGGCGAAGTTAGCGGAGAAGAGCAGCTCTTCCGCCTTTTCATCATCCATATCCGCCACTACGGCAACGCCGCCGGAGAGCTCCAGCGCCGTTTCAAAAGATTCGGCCAGGCGCTGCTTAAGATCCTCACGCACCTTAAAGCGATCGATCACTACCTCAATGGTGTGCTTTTTCTGAAGTTCCAGCTTTGGCGGATCGGAAAGATCGCAGACTTCGCCATCAATACGGGCGCGGATGTAACCCTGCGCGGCCAGGTTCTCCAGCGTTTTGCTGTGCTCCCCTTTGCGCTCTTTAACAATGGGGGCCAGCAGCATCAGACGACGGCCTTCAGGCTGCGCCAGCACGTTGTCCACCATCTGGCTGACGGTCTGCGCGGCCAGCGGCACGTCGTGATCCGGGCAGCGCGGCTCGCCCACGCGGGCAAACAGCAGGCGAAGGTAGTCGTGAATTTCAGTGATGGTGCCCACGGTGGATCGCGGGTTATGTGAGGTTGATTTCTGCTCGATCGAAATGGCGGGCGACAGCCCTTCAATATGGTCGACATCCGGTTTCTCCATCAGGGAGAGAAACTGACGCGCATAGGCAGAAAGCGATTCTACATAGCGGCGCTGCCCCTCGGCATAGAGCGTATCAAACGCCAGCGAGGACTTACCGGAACCTGACAGGCCGGTGACAACGATCAGTTTGTCGCGCGGGATGATCAGGTTGATATTTTTCAAATTATGGGTGCGTGCACCCCGTACTTCGATCTTATCCATTCACACTTCCCGGATTAACACAGACCTCACCATGCCGGTCCGGCATGGCCAGAAATAAGCCTGTTAGTATGGCACAAAATAACCTGATTGGATATACAGTGTTCAGTCACAGGGCGAGCGGCGGGATCCCGTTGACGTTCGCCGCGAGACGATAAAATTCCCGATCCCACGCAGGCAGCGCCATGTAACGATGTAAGGGAGATAAACCCTTTTCGATCCGTATCCGAAAGATAGGATCTGGCGTTATGCCATGTTAGAATTTTCGGCTTAGACTTAAAGCAGAACATTTATCGGAGAGACGTACATGGCCAGCAGAGGCGTTAACAAAGTAATTCTGGTAGGGAATCTGGGTCAGGATCCGGAAGTCCGCTACATGCCGAATGGCGGCGCCGTTGCCAACATTACCCTGGCCACGTCCGAAAGCTGGCGTGACAAGCAGACCGGCGAAACCAAAGAGAAAACGGAATGGCACCGCGTGGTGCTGTTTGGCAAGCTGGCGGAAGTGGCGGGTGAATACCTGCGTAAAGGCTCCCAGGTGTACATCGAAGGTGCGCTGCAAACGCGTAAATGGACCGATCAGGCCGGTGTGGAAAAATACACCACTGAAGTGGTCGTGAACGTTGGCGGCACCATGCAGATGCTGGGTGGCCGTCAGGGCGGCGGCGCAGGCGCACCGGCAGGCGGCGGCCAGAGCAATAACAATAATGGCTGGGGCCAGCCACAGCAGCCACAGGGCGGCAACCAGTTCAGCGGTGGCCAGCAGTCGCAGTCCCGTCCGCAGCAGCCGCAGCAGCAGAACAACGCGCCGGCGAATAACGAACCACCGATGGATTTCGATGACGATATCCCGTTCTGAGCCATTTTCAGTAACGTCCTGACGCGAAGGCCCCGATTATTCGGGGCTTTTTTTATTCTGTGTCCGGGTGAAGGTATGGCAGTCTTCTGAGCCGGGAAAAGCCGGGTTATCCGGCGTAGTGCTGGGTAAAATACGCGGCCATATTATCCAGCAATTCGTAGCGCCTGCGGGCTTCCGAGCGTTTTTTACTGGCGATCTCTTCCAGCGGCTTGCGCGGGAAGGCAACGGGTAGCGCATACAGCTTTGACGACAGCGGCCGGGCATTCAGCGTTTCCCAGAATTGATCATAGCTGGCGTGAAACAGGCTCTTTTTCTTCAGGCGATAGCGCAGGCTGCGGAAAATATGGCCGGTATCGCTGACCGCACGTATCTGTACTACGCCCGTCGCCTGGCAGAACAGGGAGAGCGTTTCCATCAGCAAACGCTTAGGAAAGAGACCGTAACAGGCCTTGGTGGCATCACGGATCGTCTCATGCGGCGTATCGCGATGAGCGCCCTGAATTCCGCCTATCATCACGATTTTCTCGCCTTTCTCCTGTATTACGGCAAAGGTAAGCGTCGCCAGCTGGACGCCGTTACAGGTCACGGCGAGATTAACTTCGCCCTCTCTTTCGCAGCGGCCGCTACAGGCGAGCGTGATGCTGAACGCTTCCTCATTCTTCCCTTTAAACTCAGCCAGCGTAGCGCCCTGTTGCGTAAGCATCGCCCGACGCAGGCCCGCAGCAGGAAGATTTTTCGCGAAGTCGTAGTGGTCAAGGATAGCCTGAGCCCGTGCGGAGACCGGCATGCCGCCATAGAGATAAGGGCGGTGAATTTTGCTCGGCAGAGAAGGCTGGAGAGGCAGAATTTCGCGCAGCACCGGCTCGGTGGCGAGCGCATTCACCATTTTGCAGGTCGTGAGAGGGTATGCCATTGAGCGGAACAGATATTTTACCCGATACTCAGGGTCAAGCCAGAGCTTGCCGGGTTTCAACCTGCCGGTTACCAGTGACAGAAAAAAAGAGGGGCCAGTCGCCTGACGCGTTTCGATCGTAATATCAGCCATGTGCAGCATTCCCAGGTAAAGAGCAATATTGAAGCATCTGTAAATTCAACATTTCTTCAACATGGAGGACCGCTATGGTTATTTTAAATCTTGTTGATAAAGTGTTTAACACTTCGATGACTTAAGTTAAATTTCTTAAGGAATACCTCCATCCTTACCCGGTCAGATAGCCCCTTCCCGCCCATTATTCTACGATCCCGCGTGGCCACAGAAGCATCGCCCCTGGCGCAGCAATAATGTCTTAACCTGAGTAGTTAAACTGAGGGTGTAGGTTATCTTATTGTTTTATATGTAAAATAAAATGAAAATGCACAGCGTCAGGCACAGACGGTTAACAACCTTTTTTTGCCGTCAGATATCGTGTCCTTTTAAATAAAATGAGATAAATAATGAATCCCGTTATTAAAAACCTGGTTGAACACTACAGCGAAAGAAGCTTCCTCACTAAAGCGATTCCGGATGACGTACTGGATCGTATTATCGAGACGGCATACCGGGCGCCGACCTCGGTAAACTCTCAGCAGGTTTCGGTTATCGTCTCCAGAGAGGCTGAGGCGCGCAAAAAAATCGCTGAGCTGGCGGGTGGCCAGCCCTGGATCGCGCAGGCACCCGTATTTCTGACGCTTGTGTTAGATATGTACAAAACGCAGCAGGGTATGGCGCTTAACGGCGAACAGCAGATTGCCCATAACAGCGTTGAAAGTTTGATTTCCGGCAGTACCGATGTTGGGATCGCGCTGGCCTCAATAATGAGCGCTGCCCGCTCGGAAGGTCTCGGGATCGTGCCAATCGGTGGGATTAGGCGCGATCCCGGGGCGATCGTGCATTTACTGGATCTGCCTGAGCATACGTTCCCCGTCGCGGGCGTGGTAATCGGTTACGTCGATAAGCCTTCAGAACGTAAGCCAAGACTGCCGATGCAGACCTTCAGACATGAAGAGGCCTATCAGCGGGAAGGGCTGGAAACCCATATCCAGCATTACAACGATCGGCTGATGCAGCACTGGCAATCGGTCAGGCGGGGTGAGGGCGTTAACTGGAGCGAAAGCATGGGCGCCTATTACAAGAACATCTATTATCCGGCTGTCTGCCCGGCTTTACTGAAGCAGGGATTCAAGTTCGACAAGTAAACACCCGTTTTGCAGACGCTGTGCTCAGACAGACGCATGGCGTTCTTCCTTATTATACGTTCTGCCCGACGCCCCCTGCCGCACCGTTGTGAACAACCATCGCTGGTGATGGCTATTGGCCTGTGCTGCTTATGGTGGGGTGGACTGTAAAGCCAGTCAGCGTCGGCCCGATCTGCTGGTTAGCCCGCATGGCGTTGTTACGTGCCGGCAGGCTGACCCTTTACTTTTGCCTGTCAACCCTGCCCCACGTTTCTCAGCAGCGTTACTCTCCCCTTTCTCATGACTGATGTGGTCTTGGCAATCCGTAGTAAACCTGAACTTGCCAGGATAAATGTCCCTATCCCGTCGCTATTCAGAGACGGATTTCCGCCTTTTTATTGTTCTGTTACCCGCGCGGCGCTGGCCGTAAAGGTCGCTTTTTATATGTCAAATTTGTGATGTAATCCTGATTTTTAGGACTCTTCCCGGCATGGCTTTCCACTTTTTTTAGCCAGATCGCCCTGGCACACAGAGGAATTGTTCTGCCATCAGAATAATCGCTAATGTTATTCAGCGTTAATCGCGGACAATAAAATAACGCTGCGCATTCTCTGCACAGCCATTTTTGAGACGGTTTTCTAAATATAAAACCACGATTAACTCAAATTATCGGGTCATAAAGAGGTTAGTAAAGCATCAGTAAAGCGTTAAACGCATCAGAATAGTTAAGGTTAAACGCTTACATCTGTCTGCTTTTTGAGCTAATCATTCATGATGGTTAAGTGACTCTACTTAATATTTGGTCTCAGGTTGGGATCGGTGGGGAGCGAAAGGGTGCAGAAGGCCTGTATCCTTGGCTGTAGGGTAAAATGGTGAAGTAGCACATGAAATGCAATTTCACCAGAAGAATTAATTCTGTAAACCATTTATAAACAGGGAATCATCAAAGAAAAACGCGCTGGCGGGGCAGGACGACCCTCTGTGGTTAGCATGGCTAATGCAAATGATGGCGCATTTATCTTTGTGCTCAAAGATAAATGCGCGCTCAATATACTGAAATTTATGAATTTTTAGCTGGTGGCGGGTCGCAATACAGCCTGACAGGGGACAATTATGATAAATGACTCATCAAGTAAAAATGTCTCCATAAAATCATTCTGAGGTTTTTAATTAGCAAAAGGAATATTTTAATATGGTCCTGCAAGTGGTCAAAAATTGTGTACTGCGTCGCATTTATTGATTTTCACAGTTATAAGGATAGTGGTAAACGCTACGGCTTATATCCAGCAGACGGCAACTCCGGCGCGTACCGATATCGAACGTATCCTGGAGATAATTGACGGCCTGCCGCTTGTCGTTAGTCGTAAAGAAGTTTTTCAACACGCTCTGAAGCATCTCTTTGTCCGAGGCCAGCGTCTGTAGTTCACGCTCCATACTGTGCACCTTGTCTTCTAACTCCTTGATTTTTCTTCCTTCTTCAGAGGATAGTCCAGCGAATTTCTTTTTCCAGCTGTAAAATGTCGCCTCAGAAATTCCCAGATCTTCACAAATCTCCTTAACCTTAACGCCACATTCAGATGCTTTAATGGCATTGGTGATTTGCTCTTCGGTATATCGTGACTTTCTCATAATTCTATTACCTTTCTTAACTATAATGTGATGAGAGCGACTTCACTAAAAAATGGATCTACGTTGACCAGGAATTAGCAAAGCCGCGTTAAGCACGCGATTTGAATGGCAGTGATTACGTTAAGGGATTATGAATAAATATCATCATGGGATTTCTCCGATTTTATTTGCAAAGGACGTAGTTAGCTTTCGATATTCAGGTTTTTGTTATAAATTCGTTCCATGCCAACGATGAGTCTGGCGAGTAATTAAGAATACTCCAGCATAAGGCCAAACATTTCTGTGGCATGATAAATATCTAAACGAATTTTTTAAGAATTTACGTATAAAAATTCAAGGCCAGGGATGATTAGAATAATCCCGACGAAAAAGCGGTGAGCCGAATAAAAATCTTTTAAATAAGAGTGGGTTCGCCTTGCCTGAAAAATATAATATCGCAGTGCCAATTTTCACCAGGGTAACCGGAGCATTATTACCCCCGTTTTACACATGGATGTATTGGTTGTGCAGTAGATGTCAGAAACACAAAGGATGCTTCGATGAAATACCGTGTCATGTCTAACGCAGCCTGGATGATGTCGGAAAAGATTGTTTCCGTATTCGGAGTGATATTTGTCACATCCTACGTCGCTAAATCCTTTGGCCCGTCGGTCTTCGGGCAGATCGCTTTTTCAGCGTCACTCTTTTCAATTGTTCAGACCCTGGCCATTTTCGGCACTGAGACCATTCTGTTCAAAAGCATCAGCAAGAGCACGACGAAGGGAATGCGCCTGATGGCGGTGGTCAAACAGCTAAGGCTGGCTTTGTTATTACTCTTCTCTCTGCCGGTTCTGCTCTATGTCTGGCTGACCATGCGGGAGAATTTTCTGGTTTTTGCTATCGCCTCCTTTTTTGCAGCGATGTTTGTTACCCAGGATATTTTCAGCGTCTACAACAATGCACGGCTGGCTTCCCGCCTGAATACGGTGGCGAACGCGACAGGGATGCTGCTGAGTTTTGCGATTAGCTTCCTGGTGGCCTGGTTAAAACTGAGTCCTCTGCTGCTCTCGCTCTCCATCGTCTCCGTCACGCTGGTGCCTTATATGATCAAGCGCAGCATGTTTTATCAGGCAAACAGCATCAGTCCGCCACCGAAGCGGAACCGACGCAGCTATCTGCGCTATCTGATGCATGCCGGGCTGCCGCTGGCGATCTCCAGCGTGTTTATTTCCATTCAGGTGAAGCTGGCGCAGTTTTTCCTGGTGGGCGTGGGTTCCGCCCATGAGCTGGGGCTGTTTACGGCAGCCAATACGATTTCAGCCTCGTGGATTTTTATCCCGGTGGCAATCATAACATCTTGCTTTACTGAGATTTTCAGGGAGCGTTCAGATGTGGCAGCGAAGCTTGCTGCAAGGCTGTATGGCTATGTAATGGCAGTCTCATTAGTGATGCTTCTTATCGTCGCGCTGTTTGGCGACTGGATCATCGCAGCCCTTTATGGGCATGACTACGCACAGTCGGGAAATCTTGTCACGCTGCTGTCGCTGGCAACCTGCTTTTCAGCCATGGGAACGGTGGCTTACCGCTACATGGTGAAAGAGGGCGGTTTTAACTATCTGTTGGTTAAAATTATTCTGCTGGTTGCAGTAAGTGTGGTAACCAATTGGTTTTTTATCAGAACCTGGGGATTAACAGGCGCTGCATGGAGCGTCCTGATTACGGAACTGCTTTCGCTGACCGTAATGAATTATTTCTTTAAGAATGGGGTCATTCTTAAAATACAGCTTTCCTCACTGAACTACAAAACCTACAAATGAGGTAAAAAATGTTAAAACTCAAGGCCGAATTGAGAAAAGGCGTCTTATACCTGCTGAAGAAAATGCCCTGGGCTTACCAGGACAGAATTCAATATTTTCGTCAGTTTAAGAGGTTGCCCAATATTCGTCAGCCGAAGTTGTTTAATGAAAAAGTCCTCTACCGTAAATTTGTCACCGGCGACTATGTTCGCTACGGCATGCTTTCGGATAAATTTCTGGTGAGGGAATACATCTCTGCCACCATCGGTGAGGAGTATCTGATCCCGTTGCTGCATGAGACGGTAGAACCGGTGACGTTGCTGAATATGGGCTCATTAAAAAATACCGTCATAAAGCCGAACCACGGTTCCGGTATGGTGGAAATTTTGCTGGAAGAGCCTGACTGTGTTCAAAAGCAGTTGCTGATTAAGCGTTGTGAAGAGTGGCTGAGCCATGACTTCTCTCATAAATCGCGGGAGATCCACTATCGCTACATCAAGCCGCGGATTCTGGTCGAACAATATGTGGGCGACGGCAAATTTGCCGCTGTCGACTACAAGTTCCACATGTTTAACAAGAAAGACGGCAACTTCGAGTATGTGCTGCAGGTTATCTATAATCGCTGTGGCAACGCGCCGCTATCGATGAATTTTTACGTCAATAATCTCAAGCAGTGCTTTTACAAGATCCGTGACACCGGTCTGGACATCAGCAATGAAATGGCCTCTCTGGAAAAAACGCTTGAACTGAGTAAGCGCCTGGCCAGCGATTTCGACTATGTTCGCGTTGACTGGTATATCAGTGAAGGACAGATTTACTTCGGTGAGCTGACCTTTACCCCAGGGGCGGGCCTGGTGACGGGGCTGGATCAGGGGCTGGACAGGATGATGGGAGATATGTGGCTTCAGGAGCGTAAAGCCGCCACTCATCCTCAGCAGCTTCATGCAGGCGAGGTGGCTCCACTCCCAGCCGTACTGAAAAAAGTCTGAGTTTTCCCTGCAACGAAACGTGCCGCTGCTCTTATGAGAGGCGGCACGTTTGCGTTTAAGGCAGCGGATAGTCAGGCGGCGTGGTGCTGATCATCTGGATAAAGACATCTCTGGTGATCTGCCAGAAGTTGCGGACCTCAGCGATACTGAGCGTCATACCTGCCAGACCCATAACGAACCAACACGCCATGCCAATGCCGATCCCGGTGAACATAAAAGCCATTGCGTTATGACTGGCTTTACGACATTTCACGTTAAACGTGCTGGCAAAAAACATCATTATCGCGCTAAGAAGTTCCCAGCGCATAAGCAGCACGCTGGCAGCTATAGTCCCCATCTTTTTTCATACTCCGCGACTTAACAGACCTGACAACAGAACGGAACATCACACGATTTGATGGCAGGTATGCCAGGTAAACCCCAATCAAACCGGACCCGGTGGATCTCAAAGTGTGACGAAGGTCACATTGTATCACCCCTTTTAAGAATTTGAACAAAATTCAGACCGGTGGGGATGGTTTTCTGACCAAAAGCCAGTTCACCTGAGCCTGTGACCAATATTCTCTTTTTTTGGCGGATACAAGAAACCAGCTTTAGCGTGCTGGCCAGATGTTATTGCGCGGAAATAAAACGCTTTTATTTACTTTTACTGAATAAGCATTAACCGGGTTATATTTTTGAGACTATTTATAGTAACAATTATCATTGTATAAGTAATAAGAGACGCGGCCATTTTATTCAGCAGACTTTCTCCTTTGGGATGAATCCGACCTCTGAAACATTGTATGGAATGGCAGTGAGTTGTAGGCTTTTTCGGCTATCCAGAGATATTACGCATTTCCTTTCAATGACGCGGGAAGCGGTTTTTTATCTGAAAAGCCTTAATTCCCTTAACTGACGATATCTTCAGCTTTCTCTGAGGAGGTCATGCTTTCCCGCTTACCGGTTCCTCACTTAGCCAGGGCTAAGGTGCCGTCGAAGGGACTGCTTAAATCGAGGAGATATCAGTGCCCCATGCCCGGACCACGCCGCCACCGAAAAAGCCGCTGCTGACGCTAAAAAGGAGCCTTCAGCGTATCCATCTTGTGATCATCCTGGTTTCACTGCTGTTCAGCGGAATTTCGCTGTCGGTGCTGTCACTGCTTGCGCTACGCAGCTATGCGGAAAATAACCTTGAACTGGTGGCAACGACCATCGGTTACAGCGTGCAGCCTGCGTTGCTGGCTGGAGATAATGCAGCGGCGGCGAGGATCCTGAAAGAGATTAGCCAGAAGGTGGATTTCGGCAAGGTCAGGATCTCGGATGCCAGCCATCATGTCCTGGTAAGCTGGCCCGCCGTAAAAGAGGAGAGGCCGGAAGGGCCTGGGGAAGCGATCGCACAATGGATATTTCCCGCGCCGGTTAAGGTGCCCGTCGTGCTTGCCGATCGTGAAAAAGGTCAGGTCTGGCTGACCGGAGATGCCAGCCGTGTGCTGATCTGGCTAAGCCAGGTGCTGAAATGGCTGGGCGGCAGCCTGTTAGTTACCGCGCTGCTGGCATTCTACCTTTCTCATCGTATGCATGCGGGGATACTATCAGGCCTGCAAAATATCGCCTCTGTCGCCCAGGATGTCCGACGGCGACGCGCTTTCTCCCTGCGTGTTCCCGCCTCTTCCATTACCGAACTGAACAAGCTGAACGCCGACTTTCACAGCCTGCTGGATGAATTCTCTCTCTGGCAGCGGCATCTGCAAAGTGAAAATGCCTCGCTGACTCACCAGGCGTATCACGATGAGCTGACCGGCCTGCCAAACCGCACCGCTTTCGTTACTGAACTGCACCGGCAGCAGGGCAACCTGCTGACCGCATCGCAGCTGGCCGTTTTTTTTATCGACGGCGATCGTTTTAAGGAGGTGAACGATCGTTACGGCCATGCGGCGGGCGATACCGTGCTGGCGGCAACTGCCCAGCGCCTGCGTAGCCGCCTGCGTAAGGGCGATCTGGTTGCCCGGCTGGGCGGAGATGAATTTGCCGTGCTGCTTTCCGCGATCGACAGCGGCGCGCAGGCTGAGCGGGTGGCTGAGGCTATCGTTGAGGTAATGCGGGCGCCGATCCGGCTGGACGACGGCACGCTGGTCACGCAGTCGCTGAGTATTGGTATCGCGCTGGGGAAAGATCATCCTTCAGCACAGAGCATTATGGCTCAGGCGGACGCGGCCATGTATCACATCAAGGAACGGGGCGGAGGCTGGTTCCTGTCGCCCTTGATCTGGAAAAACGAGACGGAAATCGACCGCCAGCGGGCGAAGCGGATCTCGCCCGAGGCTGACAGCGCAGATAATCTGGGATGAATCAGCTTACCGGACAACCTTCATCTCGGCTGCACTGGCTGTAGACCGAAGAGGGGAAGTCGTTACGTTCGAAGCTGTAGCGGCTCTGTCGGGTCAGAAGCTGATGGCGCATGGTATGGCGATACGCTGTCGGCGTCTGGGAAAACTGGCGGCGAAACACGCGGGAAAAAGTTTGCTGCGAATCGTATCCGTACTGCATGGCGATATCGAACACGGGACGCTGCGTCTGACTCAGCGCCGCGGCCGCCAGCGTCAGGCGCCGCTCGCGAATATAGTTCCCCAGCGTTTTTTTGGTCACCGTACGAAACATCCGCTGCAGGTGCCATTTGGAATAGCCGGATTTTGCTGCGACCTCATCAATGGAGAGCGTCTTATCAAGATTCTCTTCGATCCAGTCGGTAAGTGTTTGAATGATTTCGTCATGCATACGTCTCTTCTCCCTGGTTCAGCCGCAAAAATAGAAAGGTAACTGTATTTCATTTCGCCTTCTTACTGGCCGCTGAGTATAATTCCTCAAGTTAACTTGAGGTAAAGAGCTAAATGAAAAAATATCGCAATTACCTGAACAAGCGGGAGCTGACCCCAGGCGACGTGGCGAAGCGCTGCGGCGTGGCGGTTTCAGCGCTGCACTTTTATGAAAGCAAAGGATTAATCAGCAGCTTCCGCAATGCCGGCAATCAGCGCCGCTACACGCGTGACGTGCTGCGTCGGGTGGCTATTGTGAAAATTGCCCAGCGTATCGGCATTCCTCTGGCGACAATTGGTGAGCATCTGATGCAGATTTCACCCGGCACGCGGATGACGCCGAAAGAGTGGCGGCTGCTGACCGGGCGCTGGCGGGAGGAGCTGGATCGGCGTATCGACACCCTGACCCGTCTGAAAGACGATCTGGACGGCTGCATCGGCTGCGGCTGTCTGTCGATGGCTGATTGCCCGCTGCGCAATCCGGACGATCGTCTGAGTGAACGGGGGACGGGCGCGATCCTGCTGGAGCCAGAAAAGGATTAGGAGCGTCTATACTGAGACTTCTCATTTTATGCAAGGTTAGCTCATGATCACCGTTCATCACCTTAATAACTCCAGGTCGCAGCGCGTTATCTGGATGCTGGAAGAGCTTGAAACACCGTATCAGATCAAGCGCTACCAGCGCGAAGCGACCATGCTGGCACCAGACTCGCTGAAAAAAGTGCATCCTCTCGGGAAATCCCCAATCATTACCGATGAAAATCGGGTGATCGCCGAATCTGGCGCGATCCTTGAGTACCTTGAGGAGCGTTATGACGCAGAAAAACGGCTGAAACTTTTTGATGAGGAAGAGCGCCTGCAGTCTCGCTACTGGCTGCACTATGCCGAAGGTTCGCTGATGCCGCTGCTGGTGATGAAGCTAATCTTCAGCCGGATGGGCAAACCGCCGGTTCCCTGGCTGCTCAGGCCGGTTGGCAGCGCGTTTGGCAAAGGCGTGCAAAAAGCCTATCTGGATAAACAGCTGGCGACCCACCGCGACTTTATCGAGCAGCATCTGGCCAGCCATGAATGGTTTGCCGGGTCACGTTTCAGCATTGCCGACGTACAAATGAGCTTTCCGCTACAGGCGCTGACCGCACGCGGCGGTGCCGCCGGTTCGCCGGCGATTCAGGCCTGGCTCAGTAAGGTGCAGAGCCGGGCCGCCTGGCAGCGCGCGCTGGAGCAGGGCGGTGAAGTGAAGCTCGACTGAATTTTTTCCCTTCTGCAATCATTACGCGTTTCACATTTCCGTCCGGAGCGTGCGCGTCATAAGAAAGTCCTGTCAGGGAGATCCTGAAAAGAGAGATAAAGTCTTTCCGACAGGCGCTTTTAAAGGCGCCCGGAAAATTTTGGCAAATTTATGCATGAACAGGTGTTGATAATGCCCTGTTAAAGGCTGGATAATCGTTTGCTTTTAAAATAATGCAGCTTTCATGCGTGGTGTGGTAAACGTTTGCCTTTTTTCCGATCGTCGCCTCTTTTCGTGGTTTTCACGATCCGTGAACATTGTTGCCGGGGATGTAAAACGTTGAACCAGGTCAGGCTTCCCGCACCCCGCATTAATAAATCAAAAAAATTCTCAGGGGATTTTCACTATGTCGACTCCTTCTCCACAGGCCGGCGGTTCGTTAGACGCCTGGTTCAACATCTCTGCGCGCGGTAGTACCGTGCGCCGGGAAATTTTAGCTGGCCTGACGACCTTTCTTGCGATGGTCTATTCGGTGATTGTGGTGCCGTCTATGCTGGGCAAAGCGGGCTTTCCTCCCACGGCCGTTTTCGTCTCCACCTGTCTGGTGGCGGGCTTCGGTTCGCTGGTCATGGGGCTCTGGGCCAATCTGCCGATGGCGATTGGCTGCGCGATTTCCCTGACCGCCTTTACCGCCTTCAGCCTGGTGCTGGGGCAGCAGATTAGCGTACCGGTTGCGCTGGGCGCGGTTTTCCTGATGGGGATACTGTTTACCCTGATTTCGGCAACGGGGATTCGCTCATGGATCCTGCGCAATCTGCCGATGGGCGTGGCGCACGGAACCGGGGTCGGCATTGGCCTCTTTCTGCTGCTGATTGCGGCTGATGGCGTGGGTCTGGTGGTGAAAAACCCGGCGCCGGGTCTGCCGGTCGCGCTGGGCGACTTTGCCTCGTTTCCCGTGATCATGTCGCTGCTGGGCCTGGCCGCCATTTTTGGTCTGGAGAAGCGGCGCGTGCCGGGCGGCATTCTGCTGACGATTATCGTTATCTCCGTCATCGGGCTGATGGTCGATCCGGCGGTGAAGTATCAGGGGCTGTTTGCCATGCCGAGCCTGAGCGACGCCAGCGGCAACTCCCTGTTTTTCAGCCTGGATATCCTGGGCGCGCTGAAGCCGGCGGTTCTGCCGAGCGTACTGGCGCTGGTGATGACCGCCGTTTTTGACGCCACGGGCACCATTCGCGCCGTCGCCGGGCAGGCGAACCTGCTGGACAAGGATAATCAGATTATTAACGGTGGCCGGGCGCTGACGACCGACTCGGTAAGCAGCATCTTCTCCGGTCTGGTGGGCGCATCGCCTGCGGCGGTCTATATCGAATCCGCCGCGGGAACGGCGGCAGGTGGTAAGACCGGCCTGACGGCGATTGTGGTCGGCGTACTCTTTCTGCTGATCCTGTTCCTCTCTCCGCTCGCCTACCTTGTCCCTGGCTATGCCACGGCGCCGGCGCTGATGTACGTTGGCCTGCTGATGCTGAGCAACGTCTCGAAAATTGACTTCTCCGACTTCGTGGATGCGATGTCAGGCCTGCTGGCGGCGGTATTTATCGTCCTGACCTGTAATATCGTGACCGGCATCATGCTTGGTTTCGGCGCGCTGGTCATTGGCCGTGTTTTCGCCGGCGAATGGCGCAAGCTAAATATGGGAACGGTGATTATTGCCGTGGCACTGATCGCCTTCTACGCGGGCGGCTGGGCCATCTGATTAGCAGGGGCCGGGCTTCCGGCCCCCGTTTTCTTCCTGTCTGCGCACTTCCTGTTTTCAAACCTTTTATGAATTTGTTTTACTATCGGTGAAGACGGACTGATTACATTGGTCGCATTACTGGTAAACAACAGGAAGACGTATAAGGAAAACATGGAAATCTTTTTCACCATCCTCATTCTCACGCTGGTGGTGTCGCTCTCCGGCGTCGCGGCCCGAATTATTCCCTTTCAAATCCCGCTGCCGCTGGTGCAGATTGCAATGGGCGCGCTGCTTGCCTGGCCGACATTTGGCCTGCATGTGGATTTCGATCCCGAGCTGTTCCTGGTGCTGTTTATCCCGCCGCTGCTGTTCGCCGACGGCTGGAAAACGCCCACCAGCGAGTTCCTGAATCACGGGAGAGAAATTATCGGGCTGGCGCTGGTGCTGGTGCTGATCACCGTGGTGGGCATTGGTTATCTGATCTACTGGCTGGTGCCGGGTATCCCGCTGCTGGCGGCCTTCGCGCTGGCGGCCGTGCTCTCCCCAACCGACGCCGTGGCGCTCTCTGGTATCGTGGGTGAAGGACGTATCCCTAAAAAAATCATGGCGATCCTTCAGGGCGAGGCATTAATGAACGATGCTTCCGGCCTGGTCTCGCTGAAGTTTGCCGTTGCGGTGGCGATGGGCACGATGATATTTACCGTTTCCGGCGCAACCATTGAATTTCTGAAGGTGGCGATCGGCGGCCTGCTGGCCGGGATCGCCATCTGCTGGCTTTACGGTAAGTCGCTGCGCCTGCTCAGCCACTGGAGCGGTGACGATCCGGCGACCCAGACCGTGCTGCTGCTGCTGTTGCCGTTTGCCACCTACCTGATAGCGGAACATCTTGGCGTTTCCGGCATTCTTGCCGCAGTGGCCGCCGGGATGACCATCACCCGCTCGGGCATTATCCGTCAGGCACCGCTGGCGATGCGGCTACGCGCCAACAGCGTCTGGCAGATGCTGGAATTTGTTTTTAACGGCATGGTGTTCCTGCTGCTGGGCCTGCAACTGCCCGCTATCCTGCAAACCTCCGTCACCCAGGTGGAAGTCGATCCGAATGTGGATCTCTGGATGCTGTTCCTCTCTGTGGTGCTGATTTATGCGGCGCTGATGGTGGTCCGCTTTGGCTGGCTCTGGACGATGCAGCTGATCAGCCATCGCCTGCTGAAGAAAAAACCGATGGAGTTCAGCAACTACACGCTGCGTGAGCTGCTTATCGCCTCTTTTGCCGGCGTGCGCGGTGCCATTACCCTGGCCGGTGTGCTCTCCATTCCGCTCTATCTGAGCAACGGAGATGCGTTTCCGGCGCGCTATGAACTGGTCTTTCTCGCCACGGGCGTGATCCTGTTCTCACTGCTGGTCGGCGTGATTGTGCTGCCGATACTGCTGCGCGGGATGCCGGGCAAAGATAAAACCGCCCACCGGCACGAGCTGCAAATGGCGCGGGCGGTAATGGCGGGCTCGGCCATTGAAAGCCTCTACAAAATGGAGGAGCGCCTGACGGCGGATGTGGAGGAGAATATTGATGTCGATCTGCTGAAAGAGGTCAGCTCCCGCGTCATCGGCAATTTGCGTCGCCGGGTAGATGGCAAAGAGGATCTGGATCGCTCCCTGGAGGCGGAGCGGCTTGAGCGGCGCTTTCGCGTAACCGCGCTGCGTGCCGAGCGGGCTGAGCTTTATCACCTGCGCGCCACGCAGAAAATCAGCAACGAGACGATGCAGAAATTGCTGCACGATCTCGATCTGCTGGAGTCTCTGCTAAGTGAAAAGGAAGAGTAGAAGCGATCGTCCCGCAGGCCGCTAATCGCCTGCGGGACGGCTCAGAGCGACAGCCGGGGCGCTTCGCCCGGCCAGAACTCGCGGCAGCAGGCGATCCACGCCTGCGCCCCTTTTGACAGATAGCTGCCGTCACGCCAGATCAGCCCCAGCTCCCAGACCAGATCCGACTCCAGCGGCAGCCACAGCAGATGGCGCTTATCGAGCCGCTGACAGATCGGCTCCGGCAGGATGGCGACGCCCATACCGGCCTGCACCATCGCCGCCAGAAAATCCCACTGCCCGCTGCGTACCGCTATCTGAGGGGAAAATCCGCTCGCCTGAAAAGCACGCATCAGCTGGCGGTTCAGGGAGAACTCCTCGTTGTAGATAAGAATAGGGTGACCCGCCAGCTCGGCGACAGGAATGTGGGTGCGGCGCAGCCATTCCTCCGTACGCGGCACCAGCACGCAGAGCGGATGACTCATCAGCGGCAGGGCATTGAGCGGAAGCTCCTCCGCGACCGGCAGGGCAGTCAGCGCAATATCCAGAGTGCCGGAAAGGACGGCCTGCTGCACGGTCAGGCCGCCAAACTCGGCAATATTCAGCACGACGCCGGGATAACGCTGGCGGAACGCCGAAATCGCTCCGGCAATCTGCATTCCCACCATCGGTGGAATGCCGAGCCGCAGCTCCCCGGTTTTCAGATCGTTAATATCCCTGATCTCCGCCTCCAGCTGCTTAAACTCCTGCAGGATGGTGACGCCGCGCTGGAATACCGCCTGTCCGGTATCGGTAAGATGCAGCTTACGTCCTTCGCGGAGCAGCAGCGTACAGCCCAGCTCATCCTCCAGCTGGCGCAGCATTTTACTGATGGTGGGCTGAGTCACGAAGAGCTGCTCAGCCGCCCGGGTGAAGCTTTGCTGGCGCACCACTTCCACAAAATAGCGTAGGGCTCTGACGTCCATAAACATTCCTGAAAGGCATAGTGTGAATAATATTAAGTCATTTTTTTCACCCTTTGTAACCGCTTTATACTGGCTGCACATTACAGATCAGGAGAAATTATCATGGCGTTGGCAATGCGCCCCGTGCAGCGCGGGTGGATGCAGCGTGTTGAGGTTCCGCTACAGGTCATTTTTTATATCGGATTTTTTTTACTGGCGCAGTGGCTGGTGGATCGGCTGCACCTGCCGCTCCCGGCTAACATTGTCGGGATGCTGCTGTTACTGGCGATGATTATGATGCGTCTTCTGCCTCTGAAATGGGTGAAGGCGGGGTCGCGCTGGCTGCTGGCGGAAATGCTGCTCTTTTTTGTGCCCGCCGTGGTGGCGGTCGTCAACTATACGTCGCTGCTGCGGGTTGAAGGCTGGCGGATTATGCTGGTGATCGGCATCAGCACGCTGCTGGTACTGGCGACGACCGCGCTGGTGGTGGATCGCGTTTACCGCCTCGAAATCTGGCTGGCCCGGCGCCGGCAGGCGCAGCGCGATGAGTGATTTCACCGTCAGCATCCTCTGCCTGCTTGCCACGTTGTGCATCTATTTTTGCAATAAGCGCCTCTACCGCCGCTGGCATAAGCTGCTGCTGATGCCGCTGATCATGACGCCGCTGCTGCTGGTGGCGCTGCTGCTAATCGCCCATATCTCCTGGCAAAATTATATTGGCGAAAGCCACTGGCTGCTGTGGCTGCTTGGCCCGGCGACGCTGGCCTTTGCCGTTCCCGTCTGTGAAAACATGGCGATTATCCGTCGCCACTGGCTGTCGCTGACGGCGGGCGTAATGACCGCCACGCTGGTCGCCGTGATCAGCTCGGTGTGGCTGGCAAGGCTGCTGGCGCTGCCGGAGACGATCCAGCGCAGCCTTGCCGTCCGCTCCATTACCACACCCTTCGCGCTGGCGGCGGCAAAACAGCTCGGCGGCCAGCCCGATCTGGTGGCGCTGTTTGTGGTGATCACCGGCGTGTTCGGTATGGCGATTGGCGATCTGCTGTTTATCCGGCTGGCGATCAAGCAGGGCATCGCGAAAGGCGCTGGTTTCGGCGCTGCGTCACACGGGGCGGGCACCGCACGCGCCTATGAGACCGGCCAGGAGGAGGGCGTGGTGGCAAGCCTGGTGATGATGCTTTCCGGCGTGGTGACGGTTATCTTCGCACCGGTTATTGGTCATCTGATGTGGGCGACGGTTTAGGGGACATATCCTGTTACAGGAGATTTGTAATGTTAACTAAATGGACCGACGATTATCCGTTTTCTCATGTTATTCAGCCAGCAGTTAGTTTACTCTGCGAAGCCGCCGGAAAATGGCGTGAGTAAATTTATCAGGAGAATAATATGAAAGCAGTGGCAACTACCGCAGGCGCGCTGGCGCTTCTGGCGCTGGCAGGATCGGCGCAGGCTATCGAAGGCGGCGTCGACGTCGGTGAAGATTACACAAACGTTCGCGTCGGTCTGGGCACCACCACGCCCGGCCTCGCGCTGTCAGGTAACTGGCTGCGTAGCGATCATGATGGCAGCGTGGGAAGCGTGGGCCTGGGTTATAACGTGGCCATTGGTGACATTTTCCTTTCGCCACAGGTCAAAGTGATGTCCACCAGCCCGAAAGACACTAAAGATGGTTATGCCGTCGCGGTCGGTGGCGGCGTGAACTTCCCGGTAACCAAAATGTTTAACGTCTTTGGTGAGTACTACTACTCTCCGGATTCGTTCTCCAGCCATATTGATAACTACCAGGAAGCGTCAGGCGGCATCAGCTTCCAGCCGATCTCACTGGTAGACGTGCGCGTGGGCTACAAATATATGACCATGAACGGCAAAGACGGTCGCAAAGATAACGTGATCGCCGATGGCCCTTACGTGGGTGCCGCGCTGCACTTTTAATGTAAAAAGGGCGAATCTCCCGATTCGCCCCCTTCACTGACTAGTGCGCTTTCCCGCTGTCGATGCCGACTCCCGTCTGGGAGCGAACAAACTGTGCCTGAAAACGCTGGCGTTCCTGAGCACCTGCCGCCGAGTTATCGGTGACAGAGAAGAACCATGTGCAGGTAAACGCAACCACCATTGAGAACAGTGCCGGATACTCATACGGGAATATCGCTTCAGCGTGGCCCAGCACCTGCACCCACACCGTTGGGCCAAGGATCATCAGCAGTACCGCTGTCCCCAGTCCCAGCCAGCCTCCCACCATCGCACCCCGCGTGGTCAGCTTCGACCAGTACATCGAGAGCAGAATAATCGGGAAGTTACAGCTTGCGGCAATCGAAAACGCCAGGCCAACCATGAAGGCGATATTCTGTTTCTCAAACAGGATACCGAGCGCAATAGCCACAATGCCCAGCACCAGCACGGTGATTTTCGACACGCGCAGCTCCTGCTGTTCGGTCGCCTGACCTTTGCGGAAGACGCTGGCATAAAGATCGTGGGACACCGCGGAGGCGCCAGCCAGCGTCAGTCCGGCAACCACCGCCAGAATAGTGGCGAAGGCGACCGCAGAGATAAAGCCCAGGAACAGACTGCCGCCGACGGCATCTGCCAGGTGAACGGCCGCCATATTGTTACCGCCGATCAGCGCGCCTGCGGCATCCTTAAACGCCGGATTGGCACCGACCAGCAGAATGGCGCCGAAGCCGATGATAAAGGTCAGGAAGTAGAAGTAGCCCATAAAGCCGGTTGCGTAAAATACGCTCTTACGCGCCTCGCGGGCGTCGCTGACCGTAAAGAAACGCATCAGGATATGCGGCAACCCGGCCGTACCAAACATCAGCCCCAGCCCGAGCGACAGCGCCGAAATGGGATCGTTAACCAGCCCGCCGGGGCGCATAATCGCGATGCCTTTCGGGTGAACCGCCATCGCCTGGGTGAAGAGATTGTTGAAGCTGAAGCCGACGGTCTTCATCACCATAATGGCCATAAAGCTGGCGCCGAACAGCAGCAGCACCGCTTTAATAATCTGCACCCAGGTGGTGGCCAGCATGCCGCCGAACAGCACATAGAGCACCATCAGTATGCCGACCAGCACCACCGCAACATGGTAGTCCAGGCCGAACAGTAGCTGGATCAGCTTGCCGGCACCGACCATCTGCGCGATCAGATAGAGCGCCACCACCACCAGCGAGCCGCAGGCGGAAAGCGTACGAATGGGCATCTGCTTCAGACGGTAAGAAGCCACATCGGCGAAGGTATAGCGGCCAAGGTTGCGCAGGCGTTCGGCGATCAGAAAGAGAATAATCGGCCAGCCGACCAGGAAGCCCAGCGAATAGATCAGCCCGTCATAACCGGAGGTGTAAACCAGCGCGGAAATTCCCAGAAAGGAAGCGGCGGACATAAAGTCACCGGCCATCGCCAGACCGTTCTGAAAGCCGGTAATATTCCCGCCGGCGGTATAATAATCGCTGCGTGAGCGGGTGCGTTTGGAGGCCCAGTAGGTAATGCCCAGGGTGGCGGCCACAAAGACGATAAACATCACGATGGCTTCATAGTTCGTCGGCTGTCGTTCTACCGCGCCCGTGATGGCATCCGCCGCCAGCGTTGAGAAAGGAAGCAGCGCCAGCAGCGCAGGCAGTGTGTGGCGTAGTTTCATCCCTTCACCTCATTCAGCAGCTCGCGGGTCAGACGATCGAATTCACCATTTGCCCGCCAGACATAAATACCGGTAAGCAGGAAAGAGATCACAATCAGGCCAACGCCAATGGGAATGCCGCGCGTGACGTTGGTGTCCGCATTAAGCGGCGTGCCCAGCCAGCCCGGCGCAAAAGCGATTAGCAGAATAAAACCGACGTAGAGAATTAACATAATCACGGAGAGCAGGGTGGCAAAAGCCTGGCGTTTTCTGACCAGCTCCTTAAAGCGTGCGCTCTTTTCTATCCGCTGATAAATAACATCGTTCATCACAGAGTCTCCAGAGGTAGTATTGGGAGGGATTATCTCGCCTGCCATATGGCGTTCCGGGCCGGTTCATATGCCTGACGTGCGGCGTACTGATGGCGCGGACGAATTCAAACGGCCTGCGACGATAGCTTCCTTTTTAGTTATTTGACTGTCGGTGGTCGCTTATCTTGATTCTGGTAAAGATGTCTTCAACTACGTTGCGTCATGAAGGAATGCGAAAAGCCACGGCAGCAAAACGCGGGACTGCCGGGCTTTCCGTTTACGGATGATGCCGTGGATCAGGGCATATTGATCGCCTGTTTCTCCTCCAGCAGCTTCTCAACCACGCCCGGATCGGCCAGCGTCGAGGTATCCCCCAGGTTGCCGGTGTCGCCCGTGGCGATTTTGCGCAGAATACGACGCATAATCTTGCCGGAGCGGGTTTTCGGCAGCGAGTCCGTCCAGTGCAGCACATCCGGCGTGGCGATCGGGCCGATCTCTTTCCGCACCCAGTTGCGGACTTCGGCATACAGCTCCGGTGAAGGTTCTTCGCCGCTGTTCAGCGTGATATAGGCATAAATCGCCTGACCTTTGATGCCGTGCGGGATCCCGACCACGGCGGCTTCGGCAATTTTGGGATGAGAGACGAGAGCGGATTCGATCTCTGCGGTGCCCAGACGGTGGCCTGACACGTTCAGCACATCGTCCACGCGCCCGGTGATCCAGTAGTAGCCATCCTCATCGCGTCGTGCGCCATCGCCGCTGAAGTACATATTCTTAAAGGTGGAGAAGTAGGTCTGCTCGAAGCGATCGTGATCGCCGAACAGCGTGCGCGCCTGGCCGGGCCAGGAGTCCGTCATGACCAGGTTACCCTCACAGGCACCTTCCTGCGGGTTGCCTTCGTTATCCACCAGCGCAGGCTGTACGCCAAAGAACGGCTTAGTGGCCGATCCCGCCTTAAGCTCGGTCGCGCCAGGCAGCGGGGTGATCATGAAACCGCCGGTCTCCGTCTGCCACCAGGTATCGACAATCGGGCAGCGGCCATCGCCGATTTTGTTGTAGTACCACTCCCAGGCTTCCGGGTTGATCGGTTCACCGACCGAGCCCATGATGCGCAGGGAGCTGCGATCGGTTCCCTCAATCGCTTTATCGCCTTCGGCCATCAGCGCGCGGATAGCCGTTGGCGCGGTATAAAGCAGCGTGACTTTATGCTTGTCCACGACTTCCGCCATGCGGCTCGGCTTCGGCCAGTTTGGCACCCCTTCAAACAGCAGCGTGGTGGCGCCGCACGCCAGCGGGCCGTAGAGCAGATAACTGTGGCCGGTGATCCAGCCAACGTCGGCGGTACACCAGTACACGTCCTCTGGCCGGTGGTCGAATACGTATTTAAAGGTGGAAGCCACATAAACCAGATAGCCGCCGGTGGTGTGCAGTACGCCTTTCGGCTTGCCGGTGGAGCCGGAGGTATAAAGGATAAATAACGGATCCTCCGCGTTCATCTCTTCCGGCTGATGGTGAGCGCTCGCCTTGTTGACCAGCTCATGCCACCAGAGATCGCGACCGTTCTCCCAGCCGGTCTCTTTACCGGTGCGGCGGAATACCACGACGTTGGTCACGGAGGTGACTTTGGGATTAGCCAGCGCATCATCCACGTTTTTCTTCAGTGGGATGGTACGGCCCGCACGAATGCCCTCATCCGCAGTGACCACGAGCTTAGCGTTACAGTCCGTGATGCGTCCCGCCACGGCTTCTGGCGAAAAGCCGCCGAAAATAACCGTATGGACGGCACCGATACGCGCGCAGGCGAGCATGGCGATGGCCGCTTCCGGCACCATCGGCATATAGATAGCGACAACGTCGCCTTTATTGACGCCCAGCTCCTTCAGCGAGTTGGCAAATCGGCACACTTCGCGGTGCAGCTCGCGAAAGGTCAGCGTTTTACTTTCGCTGGCGTCGTCGCCTTCCCAGATAATGGCCGGATGGTCGCCGCGGCTGTGCAGATGGCGATCGAGGCAGTTGGCTGCCAGGTTGAGCGTGCCATCTTCGTACCAGCGAATGCGGATATCACCAGGGGCAAAAGAGGTGTTCTTCACGGTGGTATAAGGCTTAATCCAGTCAAGAATCCGGCCCTGCTCTCCCCAGAATGCATCGGGGTCCTGCACGGAAAGTTGATACATCGACTGGTACTGTTCGGCGTTAATCAGGGTGTTTTCCGCAATGCTGGCGGGAACGGGATGTCTGTGTTGTTGGCTCATGGCTAATCTCCTTGAAGATGTTAATCATATGTCAATCAAAGGTTAAGTGAAGCGAGCCTGAATGCTTTGTTTGCTTTTTGCGCGACAGATCACGTCATAACGACACGTGATGGAAATGGGGCGGAAAATTACCCTGACGGTGAGCCGCTGACTCATATTATGGCCCCAGAAGAGGGAATCGGGCTGCATAAGCTGCTCACAAAAGAGGCAATTAAACCTTTATGTCACTGTGCCCAAAATGGACGTATTGCATAGCTATGCGTTGAGGTATAAAAATATTTCTAATTATAACAACGGGTTATTTATGAGCCTTTCCCGCAGAGCTTTATCCCGTAAGTCGCTGATAAAGTAGCCGCATCGCTGGCAGGGTTGCATTTATACCAGTGAAAATGGTACTGATCACGCGCCTGCAAATCAGGTATCAACTATCCAATATCCGCGAATTCACCGACGTCGGTACAGCCTCCCTTGAGAGTGATTCATTCCGCAAAGTACGCGCGGAAAGCGGGTTTTGTTAAGGAAAAAATATTATGAAAGCTCCTAAATTCAGCCTGGCCTGGCAAATACTGACGGCGTTGGTACTGGGGATCGTCGTTGGTGCGATATTGCATAATCAGCCAGAGGATCGTGAATGGTTAATCGCCAATATCCTCAGTCCGGCGGGTGACATCTTTATCCATCTGATCAAAATGATCGTGGTGCCTATCGTTATTTCCACGCTGATCGTCGGCATTGCCGGCGTGGGCGATGCGAAAAAACTGGGACGTATTGGTGTTAAAACCATCGTTTATTTCGAAGTGATCACCACCATTGCCATTGTGGTAGGTATTACCCTGGCGAACGTTTTTACCCCTGGCTACGGCATTGATATGTCGACGCTGGCAACGGTGGATATCTCTAAATATGAAGCGACCACGGCGCAGGTACAGGGCGGGGCGCACAGCCTGGTCACGACCATCCTGTCGCTGATTCCGCAGAATATTTTCGCGGCCATCGCCAAAGGCGACATGCTGCCGATTATCTTCTTCTCGGTGCTGTTTGGGCTGGGCCTCTCTTCGCTGCCGTCTGAACATCGCGAGCCGCTGCTGAAAGTGTTCCGTTCCACGTCAGAAACGATGTTCAAAGTCACCCATATGATTATGCGTTACGCGCCAATTGGCGTGTTCGCCCTGATCTCCGTCACCATTGCTAACTTCGGTTTCGCTTCGCTATGGCCACTCGCCAAGCTGGTGATCCTGGTTTATGCCGCGATCCTCTTTTTCGCGTTCGTGGTGCTGGGTGCGGTGGCACGTTTCTGTAACCTGCGCATCACCACGCTGATGCGTATCCTGAAAGATGAGCTGATTCTCGCCTACTCTACCTCCAGCTCGGAAACCGTGCTGCCGCGCATCATGGAGAAGATGGAGGCTTACGGCGCGCCTAAGTCGATTACCAGCTTCGTGGTGCCGACCGGCTACTCCTTCAACCTGGATGGCTCAACGCTCTATCAGAGTATTGCCGCGATCTTTATTGCCCAGCTGTACGGTATCGATCTCTCTCTGGGCGATGAAATCGTGCTGGTACTGACGCTGATGGTAACGTCGAAGGGGATTGCGGGCGTGCCTGGCGTTTCCTTTGTGGTGCTGCTGGCGACGTTGGGCAGCGTGGGGATCCCGCTGGAAGGGCTGGCCTTTATTGCTGGCGTTGACCGCATCATGGACATGGCACGTACTGCCCTGAACGTGGTGGGCAATGCGCTGGCCGTGCTGGTGATTGCCAAATGGGAAAACCAGTTTGATAAAGAGCAGGCCACTGCTTATGAAAGCAAGCTGAAGCATCTCTCTTCACCAACCTGATCGTAAAACGCCTGCCGGTACAGCCGTGCCGCAGGCGTTTCTCACCCGTCTCATCTTCGCTTTTCCCCGCCATGCCATCTTACACTCACCAGAACGCCATAACTGCCGCCAGCGCTTAACCATTCCCTGACGCTACAGTGAAGTTTTTCTGCATGATGAATCGGCCCCTCTGCGCGTGAAAGGGAGCGGATTTAGCTGGTGTATCACCAGTCAGCGCTTATGCAGGCTGGAATCCGGCAAGGATCACAAAATTTCATTTAGGGACTAAAGATCGCTCTCCCTCCGCCGAAAACTATAAAAAATAGTAATCCTTTACTCCTGTCTTAATCTCGCCACGCTTCAAGGATTTACATGCGAAATAATCTGCCCGTCACGCAGCACGAACATGTGTTTGATGATGATGCCACGCTGATGTCTACAACGGATGCCAGCAGCCATATTACCTATGCGAATGATGCATTTATCGAGGTCAGCGGCTACACGCCGGAAGAGATTAACGGGCAGCCCCATAACCTGGTTCGTCATCCGGACATGCCTGCGGAAGCCTTTGCGGATATGTGGGCCACGCTGAAAAAGGGCGAGCCCTGGTCGGCGCTGGTCAAAAACAGACGTAAAAATGGCGATCACTACTGGGTGAGATCCAATACCGTCCCGGTGATGCGTGAGGGCAAAGTTCAGGGCTTTATGTCCGTCCGGACCCGGCCATCGGCGCAGGAAATTAAGGCCACCGAGCAGATCTACCGCGAATTTCGTGAAGGTAAGCGAAAGGGCTGGCGCTTTCATAAGGGGCTGCTGGTACGCAGCGGGATGATGCGCTGGGCGTCGGTACTGAAAACGCTGCCGCTGCGCTGGCGCGTCCGTACGCCGCTGATGCTGCTGCTGCCGCTGAGCGTGGCAGGCGTCTGGGCGCTGGGCCTGGCCGCGCAGCCGCTGGCTATTTTTACCGCCGTGATGGCGCTGCTGCTGCTGTTCACCTCCGCCTGGCTGGAGCAGCAGGTCTCCCGCCCCGTTGAGCGGTTATGCCAGCAGGCGCTGCGGGTGGCGACCGGTGCCAGTCATAAGGTTGAGGAGCAGGACCGCGCCGATGAAATCGGCACAACGCAGCGCGCCATCGGCCAGCTGGGCCTGATGTTCCGCTGGCTGGTCAATGACGTCAGCGGGCAGGCGATCAATGTTCTCAGCGCCAGCGATGCGCTTGCGCGCGGCAATAACGACCTCAGTCGCCGGACCGAGCAGGCCGCCGCAAACGTGCAGCAGACAGCCGCCACAATGAATGAAATGACCGCTACGGTGCAGAGCAACACCGAAACGGCGCAGCAGGTGAACGTGCTGTCGAAAACCACCAGCGATGCGGCGAGCAGCGGCGGTAAAGCGATGAAAGATATGGTCAGCATGATGGCCGAAATCGCTGACAGCTCGAAAAAGATCGCTAACATCACCAGCGTGATTGACGGCATCGCTTTCCAGACCAATATTCTGGCGCTGAACGCGGCCGTGGAGGCCGCACGCGCCGGTGAGCAGGGCAAAGGGTTTGCGGTCGTGGCGGGCGAGGTCCGTAACCTGGCCCAGCGCAGCGCGAAGGCGGCCAGCGAAATCAAAAAACTCGTGGAGGCCAGCACCACCAAGGTACATTCTGGCAGCGACCATGTGAATGATGCCGGTAAAACCATGGAGAACATTGTTTCTCAGGTACAGAACGTGACGTCGCTCATTGCCCAAATCAGCGCGGCGACCGCCGAGCAGGCGACGGCCCTGAGCGAGGTCAGCCTGGCGGTAGAGGATCTCGATCGCATCACCCATCAGAACGCGGCCAGAGTGGAGGAGGGCGCACAGGCGTCAGGACAGATGACGCGGCAGGCGACCCGCCTGGTGGAAGCGATCAGCGTTTTCCGCTAGTCTCCGGCCTGGCTGGCGTTCAGGCGTTCAGCCAGGTTTGCGGGGGCGGTCGTACAAAAAAAAGCAGACCTTGCGGTCTGCCTGGAGGAACGCCCTGGTGTTGGCGTGACTGGACTCGTTTCTGTTTTGCGGTTTACGGGATGGAGGTATAACGGCTGACAGCCCCGTCTGCTGCCTGAAAAATGACTGAGCGACAAAAAGCCCCCCGGTCAACCCTGCCATTTTTAGGTTATTTCTGGAAAGAGTGCAGCAGTTTTTGTTCTAAAGTGTGATTGATACTGCAATTTCATTTTCCCTCTCCCCGCTTTCGCCGTAAAAAGTCACTCCATAAGAAAAATCTTAAGTATCAGGGTGTTGCGTACGCAAAAACAGTGCCATTTTCTTATGGTACTGAATTAAAACTCTTAATTTTTCCGACAATGAAAACTTTTGAAATATAATTTTACTTTTACTGTTATTATTCTTTTTATTAATTAACGGTCCTGCTAAAGATTAATCTTAAATGTTCCCCTTAATATTCTGAACATTCTTTCAGACCCTCCCCTCAGCGCGCTTTTTCACCTCTCCTGACCGGCATAACTCAACTACAGTTAGAGCCGCAGTGCTTTTTTCCTTCAACATCAGAGAGAGATGCGTCATGAGTCAGTTTTTTATGAACAAAAAAAGCGACCTCGTTAACGAGGCGATCGAAGGCGCGCTGCTCAGCAGCCGCTATCACAACCTCAGCCGGCTGGAAACCGGCAGCGATATGCGCATTGTGGTGCGCAACGACTGGGATAAATCCCGGGTGGCGGTGATTTCGGGCGGCGGTTCCGGGCATGAGCCCGCCCACGTAGGCTTTGCCGGGAAAGGCATGCTGACCGCCGCCGTCTGCGGCGACATTTTCGCCTCCCCCAGCGTGGAGGCGGTTCTTGCGGCCATCGTTAACGTAACGGGCGAAAAGGGCTGTCTGCTGATTGTGAAAAATTATACCGGCGATCGGCTTAACTTTGGTCTGGCGGCCGAGAAGGCCAAAAAACGCGGGCTGAAGGTCGGGATGGTAATGGTAAAAGATGATATAGCGCTGCCCGATAATCCTCAGCCAAGAGGCATAGCCGGTACGGCGCTGGTTCATAAAGTGGTGGGCTATGCGGCAGAGCAGGGGGAATCGCTGGAAGCGGTGACCGCCCTGGCTAATGAAGCCATTGAGGCGACCGCGAGTATTGGCCTCGCCTTTGCGACCTGTCATGTGCCCGGCGAAAAACGGGACGATCGTGTTAAGGAGGGCCACAGTGAACTGGGCATGGGGATCCACGGCGAACCGGGGGCTTCAACGCTTGAGACCCAGAACAGCCATGAGATCGTGACGCATCTGACGGAAAAGCTGGCGACGCATAACCCCGACGGAAAAAAAGTGGCGCTGCTGGTGAATAATCTTGGCGGCTTCTCCGCGCTGGAAATGGCCGTGCTGACACGTGAAGTGCTTCATTCTCCATTGGGTAAAAAGGTGAAGCTGCTGGCAGGTCCGGCCACGCTGGTCAGTGCGCTTGATATGAAAGGTTTTTCACTCTCCACCCTGCTGCTCTCTGAACGTCTGGAAGAGGCACTGCTGGCACCGGTGGAAGCCAGCGGCTGGCAGCCCGTGACGGTGGTGAAGGCGCTGACGCCGGTTGAAGGCGAAAAGGTGGCATTTCAGCAGCAGTTTACGCCTTCTGCTAATGCTGAGGCCGCCGGCGTCGTGCGGGTCGTTTGTGAAACGCTGGTCAGCATGGAAAAAGAGCTGAATCAGCTGGATGCCAGAGTGGGCGACGGCGATACCGGCTCGACCTTTGCGGCGGGCGCGGGCAAGGTGCTCAGTGAGCTGGAGCAGAATAAGCTGCCGCTTAACGACGCCGCCAGCCTGCTGACGCTGGTGGGTGAACAGCTGGCAGTGGTGATGGGAGGATCGAGCGGCGTGCTGATGTCGATCATGTTCACCTCCGCCGGACAGAAGCGGGAAGAGGGCGCGTCTCTGGCCGAAGCGCTGGTCTACGGGCTGGAGCGTATGCAGCATTACGGCGGGGCACGTCCCGGTGACCGGACGATGATCGATGCGCTTCACCCGGCCTTTGAGGCACTGGTGGCCGGTAGCGATCTGGCGAGCGCGGCGCAGGCCGCGAAGAAAGGGGCCGATGAGACCGCGAAAATGACCTCAGCGCAGGCCGGACGCTCCTCCTATCTCAATCAGGAGAGCCTGAGCGGGGTGAAAGATCCCGGCGCGCTGGCGGTAGAAAAGGTCTTCGCTGCCCTGGCAAAACAGGCAAACTAACTTAAATTCCTCAGCCGTCTGTGCCCCCGTTTACGGGGGCTTTTTTATTTGCAGTAAAAGCCGCAGCGCACTTTTCTGGGGCGCGTTATTGCTCAATAAAAGCAATTTATTTTATTTACTCCTGATTAAAAGCAAATTTTTTCGCAGGGATTTCCCCGGCTGTTAAATAAAATCTGAATGTTTTGTATGCAGTGCCGATAATCCCTGAATAACTTTCACCGGAAAGGGAAATTGCTTGAATTCACGACTCTTTTCAGTTTATAGCTAATGCTAAAATTACTAAAAAATATTCCTTTCGTTACGGCTGGGATAAAAACATCCTATTTATGCCAGCTTATGGCGTCGTGTAACGACTGAGGACTTACTCCGGGCGATCCCGGTTGAGCGTTCTGTAACCAGGCGAAAAAAATAATGAATGAAAACGACGATGTTATGTACCGTCTTCTGGTACAGAACATTCATGGCTATGCGCTATTTATGTTAAAACCTGATGGCACGGTGATGAACTGGAACGCCGGTGCGCAGCGCGCTATCGGGTATTTATCCTCTGAAATCGTGGGCAGGAATTTTGCCTGTTTCTTCAGCGAAGAAGAGCAGGCAAAGGGCCTTCCGCAGCGTGGGCTGCAAATTGCGGAAGAGACGGGGCGCTACGACGTTGAAGGCTGGCGCTACCGTAAAGACGGAAGCGCGTTCTGGGCGCATGCGGTCATTGATGCGGTCCGGGCCGAGGACGGCACGCTGATTGGCTTCGCCAAAATCACCCGCGACTGTACCGAACAGAAAGAGAAACTGGCAGAGCAGCGCGCGCAGGAGCAAAAATTCCGTCTGCTGGTGGAAGGCGTCACCGACTATGCCATCTATATGCTGGATCCGGAGGGCCATGTCGTCAACTGGAACGAAGGGGCCAGGCGCAATAAGGGCTATACCGCCGAAGAAATTGTTGGCAAGCACTTTTCCTGCTTCTACAGCCGGGAAGACCGGCAGGCAAAGCTGCCGGAAAATAACCTGAAAACGGCCTACCAGACCGGGCGATTTGAGGAGCAGGGCTGGCGTATCCGCAAGGATGGCAGCGCGTTCTGGGCGCACGTGGTGATCGACGCCGTGCATGATGATGATGGCAAGCTGATTGGCTATGCCAAAATCACCCGCGACTGCACCGAGCAGCAGCGCTCCCTCAACGAACAGCGGGAGCAGGCGGAGGTATTCCGCCTGCTGGTTGAAGGCGTCAGCGATTACGCCATCTATATGCTGGATCCGCATGGCCTGGTGGTGAACTGGAATGCCGGAGCGCGGCGGGCGAAAGGCTACAGTGCCGGTGAGATCGTCGGCAAGCACTTCTCCTGCTTCTACAGCGCGCAGGATCGCCAGGCCAGCGTGCCGGAAACTAACCTGAAGACGGCGAATACGGTAGGACGCTTTGAGGACCAGGGATGGCGCTATCGTAAAGACGGCAGCGCATTCTGGGCGCATGTGGTGATTCAGGCGATCTATAACGACGAAGAAAGGCTGCTGGGGTATGCCAAGATCACCCGCGACTGTACGGAAGTACGCGAGTATGAGCAGCAGATCCTGCGGGCAAAAGATCTCGCCGAACAGAACAGCGTCAGAACCGCTTCTCTCTCTAAGTTTCTGGATACGATTATCACCAATATTCCCTCCTGCGTGATTGTGGAAGATCTGGTTTCGCAGGAGATTCTGTTACTGAATAACAGAGCTGAACAGTTGCTGGGCGTATCACAGCCGCAGATGAGCGGTAAAAAACTGTCGGATCGGCTCCCGCCGGAGATGGCAGCCTATTTTGCCCAGCTCTCCGCCGCGGCGCAGCGTAATGAAGGAGTGCACAGGAACGAGCAGCTGCTGCTGACGCAGGGCGGTGAGCGCATTATCAGCGCCTCAGCCTCCATTGTCCGTGGCAGCGATGCGCGCGATAACTATGTGCTGCTGATTGCCAATGACGTCACCGATCAGCGTGCGGCCGATGCCCGCATCCATCACATGGCCCACCACGATAATCTGACCAGCCTGCCGAACCGTGAGCTGTTCAGCCAGCGCCTGAATGAGGCGCTGCGCGCCGATAAAGAAAACGGTAAGCGCACCGCCACGCTTGGACTCGATCTCGATAATTTCAAAAACGTCAATGATGCGCTTGGCCATCAGGTAGGGGATGACCTCCTGCGGGCAGTGGCCGTCCGCTTACGCAACGTGCTGCGCGATCAGGATACGCTGGCGCGCAGCGGCGGCGATGAGTTTTCGATTGTGCTGCCCGGCCTGATGCAGATTGCTGAAGCTGAAGCGGTCGCAAAAAGGCTGATTGAGGCGATCAGGCCCACGTTCAGCGTTGATGGTCATAACCTCTCGGTGGGCCTCAGCATCGGTATTGCGCTGGCCGACAGCAAGCTCAATACGCCCGATCAGCTGCTGCGCTGCGCTGATATGGCGCTGTATGAGGCGAAACGTAACGGACGTAACCGGTTTGAACACTTCTCAGCCGCCATGGGAGAAGCGGCCAGCAAGCGGCGGATGATTGAAACCGATCTGCGTGAGGCGATGACGGGACGGCACCTTAAGCTTTACTACCAGCCGATCACCAACGGCCAGGGCGAGGAAATCATCGGTTATGAGGCGCTGATGCGCTGGCATCATCCGGAAAAAGGGCTGATCATGCCGTTAGATTTTATTCCCATCGCCGAAGAGACCGGACTGATCCACAGCCTCGGCGCCTTTGCGCTTTATGAAGCCTGCCGGGAGGCGATCACCTGGCCCGCCCATCAGAGCGTGGCGGTTAACCTCTCGCCGCTACAGTTCAAAAACAGCTCGCTGGTTTCCGTTGTGCAGGCCGCGCTGAAGGATTCAGGGCTGGCGCCGCAGCGTCTGGAGGTTGAAATTACCGAGTCCGTGCTGCTGGATAACACTCTGGTCAATATCCGCACGCTGCAAAAACTCAAGGCGCTGGGCGTCCGCATCGCGCTGGACGATTTCGGCACCGGCTACTCGTCGCTCAGCTACCTGCGTTCGTTCCCGTTCGATAAAATCAAAATTGATAAGTCGTTTATTAACGATATGAAGGAGAGCCGGGAGGCGCTGGCCATTATCCGGGCCATTACCGGTATGAGCCGCAGTCTGGATATTCAGATCACCGCAGAAGGTGTCGAGAGCAGCGAGCAGTTTGAGCAGCTTAAGATTGAGGGCTGCACGCTCTTCCAGGGGTACTATTTTGGCCGGCCTCAGCCTTCTGAAACGCGACTGAAAATTTTCCACCCACCGGAGCGATTCCGGATGGCCCCTCCTGATGCCATGCTGCCGGAGAGTCCGCCAACGGGCCTGGTTGATCCTGGTGCTGCTGCCGGTAGCTAGCGCTGCCTGTTTTTTCAACAGCTATCACTCTTTCCCCCCGCTGCCCCGACTACACTTCTCCTGTTTACGCCATCACGACGTTTCAGGAGAAGTTATGCAGATCACACCCTATCTGTTCTTTTCAGGAAATTGCGAAGAGGCCATTGCCTTTTACCACCAGGCGATTGACGCGCATCTGGCCTTTAAAATGACCTGGGGCGATATGCCGCCCGATCGGGCACATCATGGCTGTGACAGCGCAGGCCCGCTGCCGGCGGAGAAGATCATGCATGCCCAACTGCGCATTGGCGACAGCGAACTGTTGATGTGCGACAGCCCCGACACAGCGCCGGTAATGGCAGGAAGCGCAATTTCGCTCTCCACCGTTGACCTGGCGGAAGGGAAACGCTGGTTTGATAATCTGGCCGTCGGGGGAACGATAACACGGCCATGGGAGGAGACGTTCTGGGCCAGCGGTTTCGGTATGCTGACCGACAGGTTCGGCATCGCCTGGATGGTGAGCGTCGTAAAACCGCAGGGCCGCTGAGGGGGCTGTTTATGTCAGGTAATGTTAAGCCCATCAAGCGCCGCTAGCAGCGCGTCAACTTTTGGCGTCAGCTGCTTTCTGCGCGGCCAGATCACATAGAGCGGCAGACCGGTCACCGCCAGTTCCGGCAGGATCTGCACCAGTTCACCGCTCGCCAGCTGCTTCTCCATCAGCCAGGTCGCCATTTGCGCCACGCCGAGCCCGGCAACCACCGCAGAGATTTGCGCCTCACCGTCTCCCAGCGCCATTCTGTACGCCACGTTGCGCGGCGCTATCCGGCCATCGGGCGCGGCGATGTGCCACGGGCTGGTGCTGCCGTCGACCCGGTGGTAGACAATAGCGCGATGTTTACTTAACGCTTCCAGCGTTTGCGGCGTACCAAACTGCGCAAGATAGTGCGGCGCGGCGCAGAAAATTAACCGTTCATTGCCCAGAAAGCGAAAGCCCAGGGAAGGGGGATACTCCGCCGGGCCGCCGATCCTTACTGCGATATCCACCCCTTCTTCAAACAGGTCCACAAAACGGTCGGAGAAAGCGAGGCTGATCTGCATCTCAGGATTCTGCTGGCAGAAGGTGTTCAGCAGAGGCATGACGCGCATGCGTCCGAAGGTATTGGGTACGGCGATTTGCAGCTTGCCCACGGGGATAGTGCGCTGCGCTGCCAGCACGGATTCTGCTTCCGCCAGCTCGTTCAGCACGCGGGTACAGGTGTCAAAAAATGCCTGACCGGCGTCGGTCAGCGTCAGGCGACGGGTGGTACGCTCGAATAATTTTGAGCCAAGGCGCGCTTCCAGTTTCGCGACACTTTTACTGACCGCCGAGCTGCTCAGGTGCAAACTTTCCGCCGCCGCGGTAAAGCTGCCCTGTTCAACGGCCGCCACAAAAGGCGTAATGCCCTTAAGACGATCGAGACTGTGCATGATTCGTGAACTCAGTTCATTAATGTTGTGAATTTATACCTCAGACAAGACTTAAATTCTCTATTAAGCTTACCTTCTGAACTGAAAAGGAGAGAAATTATGCAACCACGCGCATTAATCGTCGGCGTCAGCGGCGTTGTCGGCACCGCTATTGCGGAACAGCTTACCGGTGACGGCTGGGAAGTGTACGGACTGTCACGCGGGCGCACCGCGATCCCCGCAGGCTGTAAATCCCTGACGGCGGATCTGACCGACAGTGCCTCCGTGGCCGAAGCGCTGAACGGCGTGAAGGTCGATAAAGTATTTTTCAGCGTCTGGGCCAGACAGGAAAATGAGAAAGAGAACATCCGCGTTAACGGCGCGATGGTGCGCAACGTTATCGATGCGCTGGGTGACGGCCTGAAAGGCGGCCATGTCGCGCTGGTGACCGGCCTGAAGCACTACCTGGGCCCGTTCGATGCCTATGGCAAAGGCGCGGTACCGATGACGCCTTTCCGTGAGGAGCAGGGACGTCAGCCGGTCGATAACTTTTACTACGCGCAGGAAGATGAAGTCTTTGCCGGTGCAGAAAAGTATGGCTTCACCTGGAGCGTACACCGTCCGCACACTATCATCGGCTTCGCGCTGGGCAACGCCATGAACATGGGCCAGACCCTGGCGGTCTATGCCAGCCTCTGTAAGCAGACCGGCCAGCCTTTCCTGTTCCCCGGCTCCGAAGCGCAGTGGGAAGGCGTTACCGATATGACCGATTCGCGCGTGCTGGCTCAGCAGGTGGAATGGGCGGCGACCACTTCCTCAGCCCAGAACCAGGACTACAACGTCGTTAACGGTGACGTATTCCGCTGGAAGTGGATGTGGGGCCAGATTGCCGACTACTTCGGCATCGAAGCCGCGCCGTTTTCCGGCGAAGCACAGCCGCTTGAAGGCCGTATGGATGACGCGCCCGCGCAGTGGGAAGCGATTGCGAAGCAGTTCGATCTTAAAGAAGCGGATATCACCCGTCTGGTCTCCTGGTGGCACACCGATGCGGATCTGGGCCGTCCGATGGAGGTCTTTACCGACATCAGCAAAAGCCGTAAGGCAGGCTTCACCGGTTACCAGTGTACCCGCGACGCCTTCATTGCCCTGTTCGATCGCCTGAAAGCCGAGAAGCTTATTCCCGGCTGATGCCGTCACTGCTGCGTGCACCAGAGTGTGTACGCAGCAGGCTGAAAAGAAGATTCGCAGGCAACTATTGTTTCTTTGAGGAAACAATAGCGTGAAAGATTCGCTAATTGTTGCTAAAAGGCGCGCCTGAGTTAGGATAACGTCATCAGGTTACGGCGCTTCAGGCGGCGAGGGCATATCCCGTCAGCGCAGGCGACCCGCTAACCCCTTGTGAAACTCTTTCAGACAGGCAGGTGCGATTGTGAGCAATAAAACTATTCACTGGAACGGCGGCTTACAGCCAGAAGCCGTTAAGATCTTATCCGCCGAGGGCGGCATGATCGTTTGCCCGACCAAAGTGGGCTATATCATCATGACTTCAGACGCTAAAGGTCTGGAGCGCAAATTTGACGCCAAGCAGCGCAACCGCAATAAGCCGGGCGTGGTGCTGTGCGGTTCGCTGGCGCAGCTGAAAGAGCTGGCGCAGCTGAACCCGGAAATCGAGTCTCTCTATCAGCAGCACTGGGATAAAGACGTGCTGCTGGGCTGCATCCTGCCGTGGAAAGAAGAGGCGGTGGCGCGTATTCCTGATGATGGTTCGAAAGATCTGATGATGGACCGCCGCCAGACCAGCTGCTTCGTGATTAAATTCGGCGTGCCTGGTGAGAATCTGGCAAAAGAGCTGTGGGAAAACCACGGTAAATTCTCCTTCGCCAGCTCCGCTAACCCGTCAGGCAAAGGCAACCGTGGGCTGGTGGAAGGCATCGGCGAGCGCATTGAATCGCAGGCCGACCTGATTATTGAAGCCAACGATTATGTGAAATCGATTCAGCCAAATGAGTCTGAAAAAACCCGCTATGAGCAGGGTGTGATGGTGGCGATGGTGGATGAGAGCGGCAAACTGGTGCCGGAACAGAAGGGCGAACGTAATATCACGCCTTGCCCGGTACTGATTCGTAAAGGACTGGACGTGGATAAGATCATGTCGATGCTTTCCGATACCTTTACCACCTGGGATTACCGTCACGGTAACTACTACTGAGTTCCGACGGGGCGGCGCCTGCCGCCCCGTTATTTTCCCTTTCCTTCCTGCCGTACCGCTTTCTGTAACGTCTCAATAAACAGCCTCACGCGCGGCGACGTAAAACTTTCCTGCTTATACAAAATATAAGACTTAAAAAGATCCATTTCCCAGTTCGCTAAAACCCGCGTCAGTTTGCCGGCCTTTACCGCTTCCTGAGCAATATAATCGGGCAGATAGGCGATGCCGGTCCGGGCGACAGCGGAATTTACCAGCGCGGTGCTGTTGTTGGCACGAAAGCGGCTGCGGACCTCAATATTGCGCTTTTGCTTATCGCGCCGGAACGGCAGCGCCAGCGTATGAGCCGGGCCGCGAAACAGAACAAAGTCGTGGCGCGGCAAATCCTCAGGTTTTTCAATCGGACTGAAGCGGGCCAGATAGTCAGGCGCCGCATACAGCCCCCAGCTGATATCCCTCAGCGGCTTAAAGTGAGGATGTTCAGGCAGGTCGCGGCGGATAACGATGGCGATATCCACATTATCCTCCACCAGATTTACCGGGCGATCGGTCAGGTCGAGATCGACGCTGACGTGCAGGTTGCTGGCGACAAACTGATTAAGCACCGGCACGATGCACTGGCAGCCAAAGGTCACGGGCGCGACGACGCGCAGGCTGCCGGTCGGCTCTTCATGATACTGACGGATAAACAGGTCGGCGCTTTTCACTTCGCTAAGAATGCGGGCGCAGTAGTGATACCAGGTCATGCCGACCTCGGTGACCACAATTTTGCGGGTGGTGCGCTCAAGCAGTCTGGCGCCAAGCCGGACTTCCAGCGCGGCGATCTCTTTGCTGACCGCCGACTTTGACAGGCCAAGCAGGCTTGCCGCTTCGGTGAAGCTTAACGTCTCCACCACTCTGGCGAAGACGATCATCGCCTGGAGATTTTCCCTGTCGCTCATAGCCGCCCTCGCTGATTTATCTGGCGGATGCGGCCAGTGCGCTGCCGGCAAAGACAAACAGCGTGCCGGTGGATCGATTAAGGATACGCAAACGCGCCGGGCTCGCGAAGAGGGAGGAGAGACGGCGTCCCGCACAGGCGTAAGCGAACATCAGGCTGCAATCCAGTATCGCCCAGGTGATCGCCAGCGCGGCGAACTGCATGGCATGGGGCTGCGCCGCATCGATAAAATTCGGGAAAAGCGCGGCGAAAAAGAGCAGATCTTTAGGATTACTGATCCCCACCATATAGCCTTTACGGAACAGCTTCATCACGCCCGGAGAAGCCTCCGCTGGGCTGGCCTCCAGCGCCGTTTCCGCTGCCGCAGGTGCCCGCCAGGCGCTGATGCCCAGCCAGATAAGATAGGCGGCCCCGACCACTTTCAGCACGGTAAAGACGGTGGTTGACGTGGCCAGAATTGCGCCCAGGCCAAGCGCGGAAGCGGTCATCAGCGTCATGGCGGAGAGCACGCCGCCCAGCACGGTAGCGAACGCGCGGCGATGGCCGTAGCGCAGGCCGTGGGTCATGCTGATCAGCGCGGAAGGGCCGGGAATAGCGATCAGTGCGGCAATAATGCCGGTATAAGCCAGCCAGAGTTGTAGCGTCATGGAGACATTCCTTTGGAATAAAACAGGAAAAGGCGTGACGGCCTCTGGCCCGTAAAATGAGGGCTGTAGCTTAATGGTTGAACAGTAGGTTGTAAATCGTAAAGGCGGGAGAAACCGGTCGCGAGCGTGGGGCAGCAGGGAATATTTACCGGAAAATTTCAGAGCATTGATTTCAACGCGATCTAAAGAATAACCGGCTTAAAAATAAGGGTTAACTTAAGTCAAATCAGGTCTGGAATTATCTTAATTTTCCGGCGAATTTCTTAGCGTTTTCTTATTTATGTCAGTTTATGTTAACTCAGGGGTAATCCTGTGAATGAAAGCCGTTTTATTTAACATCCAGAGCGCATGTTTATATTTTGACATATTGGATCACTGACCGTCATAAAATAACCGGGTTGCGCTGTAAGACGGGAGTACTATAATTGTTGTTTCGCCTGATAATGCAGATTAATAATTGTCGATATTTATTGGCATCAGGAGGTTTTTATCGCTTTTAATCAAAATGACCTGATCGTTGAGCACAGCCAGACCGAATATGAAGGCTGGTATCACGACTATGAAGCGGGACAGGAGATGGCCGTTGAGCCACAGCCGGAGCCTATCCGTGGCCTGCCCGCACCGGACATTCTGACACCTTCCGATCGCTATCAGGAGCTGTTTGAGGCGGTACAGGCCTCGCGGATATTCAGCGACAGCAAAACCTTTGCCGACTGCGCGCCAAAAGCAGAGCCTGAGCATATTCTTTACCGCTATTTTATTCAGCGTGAGCAGGAAGACTTTAACCTGCTGGCCTTTGTGCTGGAAAATTTTGAGCTTCCCCGGGTTCATGACAGTCGCTATGTGTCCGATCCGCAGAAAAGTATGAGCCAGCATATTGACGGACTCTGGCCGGTATTAACCCGCCAGCCGGAAAAGCACTCGGAATTCTCTTCCCTGCTGCCGCTGCCGCAGCCCTATATCGTGCCGGGCGGTCGTTTTGGTGAGGCCTATTATTGGGATTCCTATTTCAGCATGCTCGGCTTCGCCGCCAGCGGTCGTAGCGATCTTCTGCATAATATGGCAGATAATTTTGCCTGGATGATTGATACCTACGGTCATATTCCAAACGGCAACCGCACCTATTATCTGAGCCGCTCGCAGCCGCCGGTGTTTGCCCTGATGGTGGAGCTGTTCGAAAAGGATGGCGTAAATAAGGCGCAGCGTTACCTCAGACACCTTAAACGTGAATATGCGTTCTGGATGGAAGGTGCAGAAGGGCTTTCGCCTGGCGAGGCGTGCCGCCATGTGGTGATGCTGCCGGATGGCGCGGTGCTGAACCGCTACTGGGACGATCGCGACACGCCTCGTGATGAATCCTGGATTGAGGATGTGGAGACCGCCCGCAGCTCGGCGCGTCCGTCGGGCGAGGTGTACCGTGACCTGCGTGCGGGCGCGGCCTCGGGCTGGGACTTCTCGTCACGCTGGCTGAATGAGCCGGGGCGGCTGGAGAGCATCCAGACCACCAGCATTGTACCGATCGATCTGAACGCCTTTCTTTATAAGCTGGAAACGACGATCGCCCGCCTGTCAGCGAGCGGTAACGATCGGGTAACCGCCAGCCAGTTCCAGCAGAAAGCGGTTCGTCGCCGGGAAATCGTCGATAAGTATCTGTGGGATGCGGAAGCCGGCCTTTACCGCGACTATAACTGGCGGGAGCGGGAGAAGGGCGCGTTCTCTGCCGCGTCGGTGACGCCGCTCTATGTGGGTATGGCCAGTCTTGAACAGGCGAATCAGACCGCTGCCGCTATCCGCTCCCACCTGCTGGCGCCCGGCGGCCTGCTCTCTACCGTTGAAGAGACGGGGGAGCAGTGGGACAAGCCGAACGGCTGGGCACCCATGCAGTGGATGGCGATTAAGGGACTTAACAGCTATGGCGAAGAGCTGCTGGCGAAAGAGATCGCCGCCCGCTGGCTGCAGGTGGTCGGTGCCACCTACCATCGTCATCATAAGATGGTGGAGAAGTATAATGTTGCCGGACGGGCGCCGGTGCTGGCCGGAGGCGGCGAGTATCCGCTCCAGGATGGCTTCGGCTGGACCAACGGCGTGACGCGTCGCCTGCTGGCAATGTATCCCGATCTTGCGCCGCAGCGTCAGACCAGCGGGTAAGCAAATCGCCTGACTGAACTGACGTTACCCTGAAGGCGGAAGGTAAACCGCCCATTTTCAGGCTTATTGATGGGGATAGCAGGGCAATCTGCTTAACCAGTCCCGGACGGGCTGTCGCCACGGCGGCAGCCCGTTTTAATGTGCCGCTAACGGGACAGGCGCTACGGCGCTCCGGGCGGGCACCACTTCCCCTATCGCCACGCCGATAACCGTCACTTCCCGCAGCTGATCACCTTGCAGGATGACGTCATCCCCGATCACCAGCCGTTCAGGATTAGCGCTGACGGAAGCCCAGTCATTCCTGCCTCCCCGCTCAATCAGCACCTGGCAGCCAGCCACCGGTGGACGGTAGCGATCGATAATCCGTAAGGTTCCGTTACAGGCGGTCAGATAACAGTCGGCGTTGGTTGGAACAATGTCCGCCAGCTTACCAAACAGAAAAGTCAGCTCGCGGCGGGCGGGGCGGCTGAAGCGGGTTTCGACAGGCGAAACCGCGAAGCCCGCCTCAGGAAATAAGGATGCACCGTTTTTCATTTTTGCGCCTATTCCATTGCTTTAATGGTGAAGGTGACCACGCCGAAAATTTCCAGCTCCGTTTCCCCGCCGGGAATGATGGCGGGCCAGCGATCGTTCATGGCAAGCAGCCGGACGTCCGGCACGAGCTGCAGTTTTTTTACCGTAAACTCGCCATCCACGGCGGCGACCACAATATCGCCGTGGCTGGCCATAATGGATTTGTCCACGATCAGCAGGTCGCCGTCGTTGATCCCGGCACCCGTCATCGATTCGCCGCTCACGCGAATAAAATAGGTGGCCCCAGGCCGCTGGATCAGCAGTTCGTTAAGATCGAGGCGCTGCTCCACGCCGTCCTGAGTAGAGAAGGGCAGGCCGCAGGGGACGCGCTCAAGAAAGAGCGGCAGGCGCATGACCGCGCTGCTTTCTGCTGGTTGAAGAAAGTGCATCGGAAGATTCTCGCAAAAATGACTGTATATAAATACAGTATTCGCATTTGGCAGAATCGACAAGCGCGGGTCCGCTTTTTTTTAAAAAGTGAGGGGATTCAGAACATTTTGGCAGGGCAGCAGGGAGGATGTCTCCCTGACGACGCTGTTTGCCGGGACGCTGTATGGGCAGAGCCGTTAACAGCCTTTTGCAACGGCTATGCCTGGGGCGAATTCATCACGCCATTTTTATAACGGACAATATCTGCCATCACCGCCAGCGCGATCTCCGCCGGGGTTTTACTGCCTATATCCATGCCGATGGGGGCATGAATACGGGCAATCTCCTTATCGCTGAATTCACCATACTCCCGCAGCCGGTCGCACCTTTTTTTACTGTTCCCCGCAGAGCCCATCGCGCCAATATAGAAGGCTGGCGTGTGCATGGCCTCCATCAGGGTAAGATCGTCAATGCGGGGATCGTGCGTCAGCGCCACCACCGCCGAGTGAGCATGGCAGCCTTGCCGTTCGATGTATTTCGCCGGAAAAGTTTGCTGCACGCTGAGGGCCGGGCTCAACAGCGGCGAGAAGTTGTGGATAAATTCAGGCCGGGTCTCCAGCACGATGACTTCAAATCCGAGCGCTTCGGCAAAATTCGCGCAGAAGACCGCCACGCCCGACAAGCCTGCCACAATCAGCCTCGGCGCTGCCGCCAGCGTCAGCACCACCTTTTCGCTGTCGTAGCGGGCAAGCGTGCTGCTGGCATAATCGCAGCGCTCAAGGCTGATGCAGCGATGAGGCAGCCGTAGCTCTTTGCGTAAGGTGACCGTGCCGTTCAGCGCCTCTTCCATCTGCAAAAGGCACGCCTGGCTGTGGGCGTCAGGTGGAAGATATTCAATCAGAATATCCACCACGCCGCCGCACGGCAGCGCCTGGCTCGGGTGGAGCCCGCCTTCACCGTAGCGGATAATCTGGCTGGGCTGACGAAATGCGCCTTCGCCGAGCCGCTGAAGGAAATCCTCCTCCACGCAGCCGCCCGAAAGCGACCCGCAATAGCTTCCGTCGCCATGGATAACCATCATGGTGCCTGGCGGACGGGGCGATGAGCCGAAGGTGCTGAGTACCGTACAGAGCCAGACGGGATCCTGATGGTTCCAGTGCCTCGCCTGGCGTAAGACTTCCCGATCTAAATTTTGCATTGTGTTGCTCCCTGCGTAAAAAATCCGGGTGGCCGTTTACGGCTGAAGGGACGCCAGAGGCAGGCGGCAGAGTGAGGATTCGCGCGGCTAACTCCTGAAGTCAGCCCCTGCCCGATGCCCGCCCGGCGTTGATATCTGACTAAGCGTAGAAGATTTTCGGCGGCAGCACACTTCCTCCGTAAGAGGAAGCGCGTATGGGATGAGGCGTGGGAAATGCTGAGATGACGCCCCTGTGCTTCACTTCCTGCTGTTAACGACCTGGCCCAGCCCCTCTCCTTCCAGCATAACGTCAGGATCGGCAAAGAAGTCGATATTAAAGCAGGTATCTTCACTCAACAGCTCGATGCGGTGCCATTTTTGCGGCGGGCTGATGCCAAAGCTGCCGGCGTTAATGACCAGCTCCAGGTCCGGTGTGGTGGACTCCGCATCCGGGAAGCCGAAATATTTCACCGTGCCCTGCATTACCGAGAGGCGGCCATAAACCCCTTTTTTGGTGTTGTGATGAGTAAATAACGCTTTTGGTGCCGTGTTTTTGTCCCAGAAGGGCGTGGCGCGGGTATGAACAAAATGCGCAGGAATAGTTAAACGGGTCATGATATTTCTCCTGTCAGGAAAATAAGTGAACGCTGATACTTCTGGGAGGGCAGGAGGTGAGGAACCCCTGGCCCCGCTTAGTTTAATTTGCCCTTTTATAAGGGCGTATCTTGCTGATAGCCGCGGCGTAGCCGGCAGGTCAGTCCGTTGCTACGCCGGTATTCCGTTGGCTTCAGCGGGCAAGCTGTTTAAGCAAAGTGAAAGCGGTTTTCATATGATCTTCGCTAACCACAAACGCGCGGAGGAGACCGGCATCATCCATCCCTCTGGCAATAATGCCGGCCCGGGAAACGTCTATATTCCAGCTTAATGCAGGATTGCCCGTGTCTCCCGCCAGATGCAGCGGCATCTCCGGCGTTTTGACTTTACAGAGCATCGCCGGAAGTATCAGCGTTGCCGCTTTGCCGTTCAGGTTTTTACCCAATGTCATTGCGGCCAGCAGAGCAGGCTGAAGATAGGGCAACAGTTTGCCCTGTATCTCCGCACAGTCACCTAACGCGTAGATATCTTTATCAGAGGTGTTCAGGCGGTCATTGACGACAATGCCGAGACGGGTAGTGAGGCCAGCCGACTGTGCCAGTTCAACGTTCGGACGCAGGCCAATGGCGCAGATAACGGCATCGGTAGAGAGGCACTGCCCGTTATCCAGATGGGCGACCAGCCGATCGTTGACGCGCTCAACGCGCTGAATCTGAGTATTGAAGTTCAGTCGTACGCCATCTTTAACCAGCCGGTGTTGCAGGCGTGAACTCACCTCAGGGGGCATCAGCGTTGAGAGAAGGCTGCTACTGCGGTCCACCAGCGTGACCGATTTCCCCGCCCGGTTTAAATCCATCGCCAGCTCAGTGCCAATCAACCCGCCGCCAATCAGCAGGACGTGTTCTGCATTTTGCAGTTCAGCTTCGCAGCGGCAGTATTCCTGCTGGCTGTTCAGGGTATACATTAATTCGTTACCCGGCACCGGAGGCAGAATGGCTTCTGCGCCGGTGGCGAGCACCAGCCTGCCATAGGTAAAGAGGCCCGCACTTGTTTCAACGGTATGGGCCGCGGCATCAATACGTGAAACCCGCGTATTGGGATGCAGCATAATATTATGTTCTTCCGCCCAGTCAGCCGCCGTCTGTCGCGTCAGGTCTTTCGCATACTGGCCCAGCGAGAAGACGTGGCTGATTTCAGGTTTGCTGTACTCATCGCAGCTATCCGCCGCGATGATACGTATGGGCACCTGTTTATCCTGCTGGCGGATGTTTTTCACCAGCTGACGGGCAGCGAAGCCGGAGCCGATAACAACGATATCTGCTGTCATGCTGTTAGCTCTCCAGAGGTTCGAAAACCGCTTTTCCCAGACCGCACTCCGGACAGAGAAAATCTTCCGGGACCGCTTCCCAGGGCGTGCCGGGTTCAACTTCCTGACCGGGTTCCCCTTTCGCCGGGTCATATACCCACTGGCATACCGTACAGATCATGCACTGCCCGACAGGATCGCCCGGATTGCTTATTTCCACCCCGGCCGCTTCTTTGGCTTCCCGGGCGGCTTCAGGCAGCGGACTCAGGGCCCAGGCGCGTGCGATGTCACGGCCATATTCCCGACAGGTTTCCAGCGCGTCGAAATCGGGACGCCATTTGGTTTTGTGCGAGGCGGAAATATCAAAGCCGGCATCCATCAGGCGGGTCTGCAGACGGTCGACAGCGCCCCCCGTCCAGCCGTGAGAACCAAAAGCGGCACCCCGTTTATTTTTAAAACGCAGGCCCGTCAGCTCTTCAATCATCCCGGCTACCTTCGGCATCATGACGTTATTCATGGTTGAGGTACCGGCCAGAATTCCCTTAGAGCAGAAGACGTTAGTGAGCACGTCGTTTTTATCCGCGTTGGAGAGATTAAAGACTTTTACGGCAACGCGCGGGTCGGTCTGGCGGATCCCCTGCGCGATCGCGTCAGCCATCATGCGGGTGTTGTTGCTCATCGTATCGTAGAAGATGGTGATGCGGTCTTCCTGATAGTCGTTTGCCCACTCAAGGTATTTATGAACGATTTGCAGCGGGTTATCTCGCCATACCACACCGTGAGAGGTGGCGATCATCTCTACCGGCACGTTGAAGCCCAGCAGCTCATCGACTTTGGGTTTTACCAGACGGCTGAACGGCGTCAGGATATTAGCGAAGTAGCGCTGGCACTCCTCATAGAGTTCAATCTGGTTCACCTCATCGTTGAACAGGTGTTCATCGCAGTAGTGCTGACCGAACGCGTCGTTAGAGAAGAGGATGGCGTCACCGGTCAGATAAGTCATCATGCTGTCAGGCCAGTGAAGCATTGGGGTTTCGATAAAGATGATGGATTTACCGTTGCCAATATCGATAGTGTCACCGGTTTTCACCACGTTAAAGTTCCATTCAGGATGATGGTGATGGCCGTTTATTGAGTCGATAGCGGCGGCAGTACAGTAGATCGGAATGGTCGGGATGTCGCTCAGCAGTTCGGTAAGTGCCCCGGCGTGATCTTCTTCGGCATGGTTGATGACGATAAAGTCCAGCTTTTCCAGATCGATTGCAGCACGCAGGTTCTGAACGAATTCCCGGCTGAATTTATAATCAACGGTATCAATGATGAAATTTTTACCTTCACGGACCAGATAGCTGTTGTAGCTTGAACCGCGCAGCGTTTTATATTCGGTGCCGTGAAAGTCCCGTACGCTCCAGTCACGCTGGCCAATCCAGGTAACGTTATTTTTTACATGAATATTGCTCATTTTTGCCGCTCCTGCGGTGAGTAGATTAACGCTAACCAGATTGCATTAACCGTGCCATATTTTAATTTATTGATTTATATGGTTTAATTTTAGGGCGGTGCGGTTTTGACACTGTATTTATGGCAACGTTATTGTTAATTTGACAATAAGCAGGAGGAGCAAAACGTTGGTGGCTGCTTACTCACCAGCGGGAAAATGTTCTACTGTGCTATTCTTCAATTTTATCTGGCACGACTGACGGTTACCTCAGTAGTCTGTTTTCGTAAGGGATGATGCGGGCGGGCTTATCAGGTGCTTAACGCGACCTTGTACTGGCATGAAGTGACGGAAATTTAGTGATTTATCAATGAATTATATCATAGATGACAGTATTACCTATAACTCAGAGGATTGTACTCTGACTCATATCCCCACTCAGGAATCGCTGAGCCTCAGCATCTCTTCGGGCCGCCTCTTTGAGCTATTGTTGAAATCTGAAGGGGAGATACTGAACCGGGACGTTTTGCTAACGGAAGTGTGGGACAAATATGGCCTGCGCGGATCGAACAGCAATCTCAACCAGTATCTCAGTATGCTGAGAAGGGCACTTGCCGCTTATGGTTGTGAAAACCTTATCGTCACCATCCCTAAAATTGGCATCCGCCTTAATACTGAGATTAAAATTGAGCAAGTTCCGGGGACGCCAGCATTAGCCTCAGAAGAGGCGCCACATGAGGCTGCGGCGACAGAAAATCATCAACCGCTGCCCGAACCGGAAGCAAAAGCGTCAGGTAACGCGCTCCGCCTGAGCAGCCGGCTTATTTCACTCTTGATGCTGGCTATCCTGCTTGCTGGCGCAGGCGGCTATTTTCTGTTTATCTCGCTCTCCGAACGAGGAATGCCGGCCAGCACAATAGAACTGGCTGGCGGCTGTGAGGTGGTGCTATTAGAAGGCCTTGCTGTAGCAGAACGCCCCTCGTTGGATAAGCAAATTTTGCAGATGCTCCGTGAAAACCATCAGACCTGTGACAGCGCTCACCGTATCTATTTTGGTAATTACACCTCGTTTACGCCGCAGAATTACGGTCGTACTATGCTTTCCTCCTGCAAACTCAACAGCGGTGGACATATTATTTCGTGTGAGAACTTTTATTATCTCGACTGGAGAATGGATTGAAACGGCATACCGGTATTATTCTCGCTTTTGTGCTGACCGCACTGACTGCGCTCTCTATCGGCATTTTCTGGTTTACCCATCGCGCTGAGTCTTATCCGTTCCGCTGTGCGACATACACCCGCTACGATCTCAGTCGCAGCGAGGGAAATAAGCTGGAGTTCGCCGTCACTCAGGATTTGCGTTTCCAGAATAAAAATTCGGGTTACCTGTTAATCAATGGGCAGGTAACCAGCGGAGAGAATATCAGCACCCTCAACAGAAGAATCGTTCTGACGGAGGGAGAAAAAATCGATTACGATACCTACCGCTATCAGATTACTAAAACGATAACGTCTTCTACCGACACTACGCCCGATAACCTATTTAATGCGCTGCTGGCGGAGCTCACGCTTGATCCCGCCTATCTGCAGCTCAATATCGATAAAGTGGATGAAAGCGCCTATCTGATCAGCGGGCCGCTTTCCTATCTTTTTACCTGCCAGCGTTATTAAACACCGATAGTGTGGCTGGTCAAACGCATGTTCACAGGGTGAGCCAGCCGTTACGCTCGCCCTGCCTCCTGCCTCCTGCCTCCTGCCTCCTGCCTCCTGCCTCCTGCCTCCTGCCTCCTGCCGCAGACCCACAAAGCGAGCTCACTACATACGTTATTTAACACGTAATTTCCGGTGAGGTTTTGTTGGGTATTTAATCTAAAAATTAAGTTAAATTCAGATTTTAAAACTAAAAAATACCTTTTTTAAGATTTAAATTGCGCAATGTGGGTAGGAATTGTCTTATGGGTCACATCAGGGAGATGCCCTGAAACTGACAACCTGGAGAATATTTTTATGCCTATGCAAAAAAACGCCTCATGCTTACCCTGACTTCTGCCTTACTGGTCGCGGCTGCTATTCCGGCAGCAAACGCCGTAGATGGAAGCCTGAACGTTGGTAAAAACTTCACAGATTTGACTGTCGGCATGGGGCAGGAGAGTGAAGGCCTTTATATCAACGGCAACTGGATTAAAAATAATGAAAACGGGCGTGAGAAAACGGGTGCTGAAGCCGGACTGAATATGAAAGCGGGCGCGGTCGATGTGAGTGTGGGTATCCAGGCGGATTATGTGAAGGGCGCGGCAGGCAGCAGTGAAGGCGTCGTTTTTCCGGTCGGCGTTGGTGTCACTATTCCCGTTATTTCACAGGTCGGACTTTACGGCAGCATGTATACCGCTCCTCGTCAGATGAGCAATACCTCGAAAAGCTATCTGGATGCGGATGCCGGCGTCAGCTGGAAACCCATTGATCTGGTCATGCTGAAAGCGGGCTATCGCTATATCGGTATGGATGGAAAAGGGACGCGTGAGAATCAGCGTCTGGTGGAAGGACCTTACATCGGTGGGCAGGTTAATTTCTGATCTGTTTTTTCTGGCTGCCAGACAAATGGGCTTCTGGCAGCCAGTCATCTATACCGTCAATTTGCAAACGCAGCTAAATCGGCTTCGGCGTTTTTCTCTTCCTCTTTCGCCTCTTCAAGCTTGCGTTTTTTCTCCGCTATCTTCCGCTGATATTTCTCTATCTTACGCACATTGGCATCTTCAGCGGCTTCATTGTAATCCCGTTGCGCTTCCTGAATATCTTCCTCAATCTCAGCAACCTTACGTTTTTTATTCGCGACATCGCGCGAAGCCCGTTGGTACTGGCGATCGTCAGTGCAGTAAGTGTTTACCTTCTCCTGTGCGAGCTGGAGTCTGGAAATTTCATACGAGTCACCATCGGCTTCTGCTGTGTCGAGCTTCGATGCGATATCTGAGCGTTGCTCAGCGCACGAAGTTGTACTGGCGAAAGTCACCGTAGAGCAGGAAGACAATAAAATAAAAGCAATCGTCCTTAACATCTTTTTTCCTTGATGAATTAATATGAATAAGACCATTGTTTATTGAAGTAATGAATGTACAAATATATACAACAATGCCTCTTGCATTGCCGGCAAACCTGATTCTTAAGATAAACGTATAGCACCATGATATGAATTACTGCCGCATAAATACTCACTATCCGATCGCTCTGGAAAACCCGCACGCCGGCAGCATATCTGATTCGAAAAAAATGCAGCTTGTCTGCTTCGCGGAGTTTATATGCTGGGAAATGCCCGTTTGATAAGCAAAGCGGCCGGATCTAGCTTGTTGAATATGCGTAGCGGATAAAGAAAGTGCAACTTGATGAACCAGCCTGATCTTAATAAGCCTCATCACTTTTTTTCACAAAAAAAGTCAGGTCAGATTAACCCTTGAGCAAAAGCATGCTTTATTAAATCCGTATTAGATCGCAACTGGAGTTTACGCATTGCATTATATTTTTGTGTTGCCACGGTACTCACGCTGCGCTTACGTAATCTTGCGATATCCGTCAGATTGTAACCCATGGCGAAAAGTTTGATAACTTCCCCCTCCGACGGTGATAATATATCATCGCCCGAAGCGGGTAGGGCTTCTTCCGCTATACGTTGTATCTCTGCGGAGTAGAATACCCTCTTGTTAGCTGAAATAACCCAGTGAAATGCCCTAATCAATTCCTGAGTATTATCATGCGCGCTAACAACAGCATTAGCCGGAGCTTGCATCGCTTTTATTAGAGATGAATATCTGTGCTGTGCAGTGAATAAAATGATTTTCATTTCTGGGAATTTCAGATGCAGTTCCTCTGTTTTCTTTATCTCACATAAACCATCCCTGTCTAAACCATAGCTGAAATCAGTGGTTAATATATCTACCGGGTCTGCTTTAAGGCGTATTAACAGGTCATCTCTGTCAGTGGGGTATGTGCAAACGACCCCGGGAGAAAACTCAGCTGTCAGCATTGACTGCATTGCATACACTATAAAGGGGCTTTCTTCAGATATCCCAATTCGTAAGATCCTTTTTTCTCGTAGCATACCGTCTGATAAATCCTTTGATCAGTGATAAACAGGTAAAAGCCGACGTCTGGGTATTTGGCGTTTTTACGCAACTCTAACGTCTGCTTGCTAAATACATTTGGCATGAAATGTGGTTTTAGTCGTTCTTCAACCCTCATGGTGCTGGCGATTTTCAGGGCCGACCGACATGACAGCAATACGGCTTTCCTTCTTTCTGTTTCCAGCACAGTTTAATACGTTCTTTTTAAGCAAAGAGGGGAAAAAGGAATGATAGCATCCGCACCTTTTGTCAGGCTGAACCGGTTACTTAGGAAGTAAGATATCAATCCCGTCGGCTGAGTATAATAATCGGTTCGACAAAAATGTATAGGAGACTCGCTATAGGTATTATTATGACCAGCCTGAAAAAACATATCAGTGCGGGTCTTATCCCGGCAGTTTGCAGTAAATCCAGCAGGATAGTCGTTCCAAAATGACACTAAAAATATTTGCATAGAAACCGGGAGGGCCCTTTTTTACTCAGGAAAAATCTGAAAGCTCTCTTTTTTCTTTGAGAGGGGCAGGGAAAGCAGGTCTATTGTACATGTCTAATTAATGAAAAGTAACGAAACTCAGCAAACGGCAGGGCCGTTGTCGTACAGAGAGAGGGCGATGCAGCTACCATGGGGGAGGGTAAAAATGCGCGGGAATGGGTTACAGGTTTAAGTAATGCAAAATAATTACAGGTATTAACTTCCGGATTTTATTTACTGGTTTTTTATTCTGATATTTAATGAATAAGTAAGATAAAAAACTAAATATATGGTATTTATGTATTTTATTGTCTGTTTTTTCTGGGTTGTGATTTACTTGCATTAAATAAATGTGCCCGGAGGTGTTATTTTTTTAGGTTTTAACATTGAATCCAAAATAGTAGTGTGGGTTTCATTAATGGTCTGTTTTTTAGAAAAAATCGTTATTTTTCGCAGGGTGCAATACGTGATTATAACATCTGATTCAAATTGAGATTGAAAAATTCATTTTTCAGAAAATAGTTATAACACAACCAGGATAACTCTGTTTGCGGCTTTAACGTGCTAATTTCAAGCCTGAAAATAGAATAACAAGCTACTTATTTTCAATTTAGTAGCTTAAAAATCCTCCTTTTGCGTTGTTTGTGGGATTGAGTTTTATATAGGGGGTTTTATTATAGCCGGCCGGGTTAGTGAGGTTCTTCCTCTTCAACCACGTCTGGAGGTGATACAGGCAAAAGGCAATGCACCAGCGGAAAATAAAGAGATTATAACAAACAGGGTTTTTATAAATTTTTTATACTGATCGCTGGCTACGAAGCGTTGCTATGGCGTCAGTGAGATTGAGTTAGCTGATATGTTTAGAGTGACTGAAAATCATGAGCGAATCATCGACGAACTGGTGGGTTTTACGCAGGTGGCAAATCCCGATGAAATATCGAGAGGTAAACGCCGTTATCATCTGACCAAAGACAACACACGTCGGGTCATGTTTATTCTTGATGGCGATTTTTTGCTGAAGCTAAAAGGAGAGAATAAGGTGCTTAATATCCTCTCTGCCCCATCAGTGGTTGGGGTCACGCCCGCGCTGGACGAGCCGCCGATTTATCTTGAAAGAATAGATTATGGAAAAATCAGTTTTATTGACTACGAGTCATTCTGGCGCTTGATATTTGAAAAAGATTTATTTAACGACGCCATGTCAATCCTGTCAGGACAGTATTCTGACTTGATGAATTACATCCGATTGCCGAAGGGAAACTCTCACGAAGAGGTACTTTCTCTGATTGGTCGCTGGAAAACACTACCACCGCATTTAAAAAAAAGGTTTTCTGCACTTTACCTGATTGAGAACAGTTCGCACCTCTCTAAAAGTTCGATTTCCAGGGTGCTAAAAGAGTTGAAAGAGAAAGGAGAACTTGAGCTGGTTAACGGGAAGTTTATCTAGCAGGCAGATTGTTAACAATGGTTTGGGGTGCTAAAGGAAAAAAAGATGGTTCTTAAGGTAGTTTGCATGGATGACGATTATTACTTTAGGCTTGGCATCTCTGAGATTATCGGAGAAACACTAATATCCTGTATTGATATTGAATTTTCTTCAGGTTTTGATAGTGAAACGCTGAAAAATGCGGATGTTATTTTGATTAGCGTTTCCCGATGGCGGATTTTTATGTGTCAGCCTGCTTATCGCTTTCGGAAAAAAGGAAGTGTGTTACTGGTTTTTGTCGACCGTACTGAAAGCATTATTTCGGAACAGTTGCCCGTTTGCTATCAATCTTTAACTGTGATCGATCGTACTGCATCTTTAAAAATAGTCAGAGAAAAAATGGTTAACGCATGGAAGAGTGCCCGTGCGGAACAATCAAAAACTTACAAACCGACAGACTGTATCAGATGCAGCTATGCTCGTATGTCTTTAGTGCAGCTAAGAGTGATAAGTTACCTGAAAAATGGCCATACGGTACGTCAAACAGCTGAATCGCTTGGGTTATCAGTCAAGACAGTTTATGCGCATAAATACAATGTTATGAAGAAGTACGATCTTAAAGGAGACTATGATTTTCATTCTTTACTTAATAATCTTTCCCTGCTGGAACTTTATATGGGAGTAATAAATGACGAGGATATTTAAAGGGTTTTTAAATTAAAGCCAGCATAAAAATCTGGCGTGATGAAATATCAATTTAAAATTAATAAATATCTCCTGCATGCCTGGGCATGTTTGGGTAGATAGTTTTTTATTTTTTTTCATTTTGTAAGAGACATTTATGAATAAAAAACCACCAAAAAACGCCACGCGCTTTTCTATTCCATTTAATGTTGTGACGGGAATTTTATTAGGCATTGCGGTTGTTTTATCTACTTATATTTACAGCAATCCCGTTTCAGCTGCGCCATTGAAAGGTGTACCAGCTTCTTCTTTGACAAGCCATGATCCGGAGGTGGCAGGCCGCTGGCAGCCTATGGATACTCATGCGCATATCATTGTTTATCGTAAAGATGATAACTCGTCACTGTCATCAAAACGTGTTCTTAACGTTTTTATAGACGATCAATATTATACCAGCGTTCTTCCTCAAACCCGCGCGGTAGAGCTGTTTTTATGCCCGGGAAAGAAGTCGGTAAATGTCTCGTTCAGTCAGCTTGATAAGTATCATCATGGGCAGCCAGGCAACGTGGCGGTGGTTTCACCCACGCTGCAATCTGGTGAGCGCTACTATTATCAAGTTTCGTTAAACGGTCAGGGTGTCATAACCACACGCTGGGTGCCAGAAACAATCGCGAAATCCGAGCTGATGGGTCTTAAGCCTCAACAGCGTACGCTGTCGCGTGTGGTCAGAGAGCGCTCTTGCCCTGAAATAACCTATTCGATTGATACCAGTAAGCTTTTCACGTCAAAAAAAAACTCAACGACGTTAAGCGCTGAGGGCAGTAGTGTGCTGGCGGCATTGGTCAGCACGATTGAACGTGAGTTTAGTGAAGTTGATAAGGTAGCTGTTAAAAATACCAGTGACATTAATGAAAAGATCACCATCACGCACCCACTTTCGCAAATGCGGGCTAATAGTGTTGCGACGTGGTTAGTGAACTCCCATTTCCCTTCGCCGGCGTTTAGCGCGCAAGGAAAAGATCTCAAAAATTGCTTTACACATTCTGCCAGTAAGCATGATGAACAGGCCTGTCTTGATTCCAGGAGAAGCGTGAACGTTGAAATTTATGGTGTCAGAAAAAATCTGCGTTTTTCTCATTAATTTTTCCAATTTAATTAATTCTTGTTATTAAGAAGGTTGCCATGCTTAAAATTAATATGCGTAGTGTTAAGGGAATTATTTCTTCTTACACCGTTGATACTAAAACCGATCAGACTACTACTATCAAAATCCCCCATCATGGAGCCGTAAATGTAGAGCTGCTCGATAGCACCACTGGTCATGCACCACAGATGGTGATGACCAAACGCGTCGGTAATAATTTACTTATTGTCATTGGGGGTGATAATTTTGCACATCCTGATATCGTGCTGGAAGACTATTACGATAATAATAATGTCCATCTGATTGGCCTGGGTGAAAACGGCCAATATTATGAATATGTACCGACCTCAGGCGATGTTGCTGAATACCCGCCAGCTTTAGCCGAAGGGCATAGTGGTGAACAGGTACTCGGTGGGGAAGGTTTTGCCGGTGCCGATCCTCTTGCTGCTGGTGATAACAATTTTGGCTGGCTTCCCTTCCTGCTGCTGGGTGGCGCCGCTGCGGCGGGCGGCATCGCGATAGCGGCTTCCCATGGTGGCGGCGGTGGCGATCATCACGCTGCGGCAGGCAAAACTATTTCTATAACCATGAATCCGGTGACTGATGCGGATAATAATGGTCGTCCAGAAATTTCGGGAACTTCAAACAGCCCTGACTCACAGGTCGTTATCCACTTTCCAGACGGCTCAGAAATTACGGCAAAAACCGACAGTCAAGGTAACTGGTCTGCCGAAGCACCGGCATCGGAACCTAACGGTACAATCACCGTTACGGTTACCGACAGTGCAGGTAACAGCGGCAGTATGGACAAAGACTATATCGATACTGTCCCGCCTGAATCTGCCATCGTTAACGTCAATGATAATGAGCAAATAGCGGGTAAAGCTGAGCCAGGCTCAACGGTAATCATCACTGATGGTGATACCGGTGAAACTATTACGGTTGACGTTGATGAAAATGGTGACTGGAGCATCCAGCCCAACCCTGTTAATGAAGGCGACAGCGACGTGAGCGTCGTGGTAGTCGATCCTGCCGGGAATTTATCCCCTCCGACGGATGCTTCGCGCCCCGATACTACTGCGCCAGACAATATTAATTCCGGCATTATTAAAGATTCGATCACCCTGACTGACGATGTCGGTGCCATCACCGGCGAGATCGCCGACGGCAGCGTCACCGACGACGCGCGTCCGACCTTCTCCGGCAAGGCGACGGCGGATATCGATCACGTCAACATTTACGACAACGGCAAGCTGATCGACAGCGTGCCGGTGGATGCGGACGGCAACTGGAGCTGGACCCCGGCGCAGGATATGGCCGACAACTCTGCGCATGAGCTGACGGTGGCGGCAGTCGACGCGGCGGGCAACGAAGGTCCGCAGACGGGCGGTACTGCCGACGGCGGCTGGAGCTTCACCGTTGACACTTCTGCGCCGGATAACCAGACCTCCGGTATCGTGGCTGACTCCATCAGCCTGACTGACGACGTCGGTCCCGTTACCGGCGAAATCGCCGACGGCAGCGTCACCGACGATGCGCGTCCGACCTTCTCCGGTAAGGCAACGGCGGATATCGATCACGTCAATATCTATGACAACGGCGAACTGGCCGGCACGGCGCCGGTGGACGCGGACGGCAACTGGAGCTGGACCCCGGCGCAGGATCTGGCGGACGGTTCAGTGCATGAGCTGACGGTGGCGGCGGTTGACGCGGCGGGCAATGAAGGTCCGGCGGTGAGCGGCACGGCAGACGACGGCTGGAGTTTCACCATTGACACTTCTGCGCCGGACAACCAGACCTCCGGTATCGTGGCTGATTCGATCACCCTGACTGACGATGTGGGCGCCATCACCGGCGAGATCGCCGACGGCAGCGTCACCGACGATGCGCGTCCGACCTTCTCCGGTAAGGCAACGGCAGATATTGACCACGTCAACATTTACGACAACGGTAAGCTGATCGACAGCGTGCCGGTGGACGCGGACGGCAACTGGAGCTGGACCCCGGCGCAGGATCTGGCCGACGGCTCGGCGCATGACCTGAGCGCAGCAGCCGTCGATGTCGCAGGTAACGAAGGTGCGAAGACGGATGGCTGGAGCTTTACCGTGGACACCAGCACGGTAGCCCCGGAGATCACTGTCAATACCGAAGAGGAGCTGGCGGGTAACGCCGAGCCGGGCGCGGTGATTGTGATCACCGATCCGGCGGATGGCAGCAAAACCGAAACGGTGGCGGACGCCGACGGACACTGGAGCATTAAGCCGAACCCGGCAGGCGTGGGCGACAACGATGTGGTGGTGGAAGCCACTGATGAGGCGGGCAACAGCAGCACCATCATCATTGACGGCCCGGCAGACAGCACGCCGCCGGATAACCAGACCTCCGGTATCGTGGCTGACTCCATCAGCCTGACTGACGACGTCGGTCCCGTTACCGGCGAAATCGCCGACGGCAGCGTCACCGACGATGCGCGTCCGACCTTCTCCGGTAAGGCAACGGCGGATATCGATCACGTCAATATCTATGACAACGGCGAACTGGCCGGCACGGCGCCGGTGGACGCGGATGGCAACTGGAGCTGGACGCCGGCGCAGGATCTGGCCGACGGTTCAGTGCATGAGCTGACCGTCACGGCGGTTGACGCGGCGGGCAACGAAGGTCCGGCGGCCAGCGGTACTGCCGACGGCGGCTGGAGCTTCACCGTCGACACCTCTGTCCCGGATAACCAGACTTCCGGCATTATCGTTGATGACATCAGCCTGACTGATGACGTTGGTCCTGTTACCGGCGAAATCGCCGACGGCGGCGTCACCGACGACACGCGGCCGACCTTCTCGGGCAGCGCGACGGCGGACATCGATCACGTCAACATCTACGACAACGGCGAACTGGCCGGCAGCGCGGTGGTGGATGCGGACGGCAAGTGGAGCTGGACGCCGGAGCAGGATCTGGCCGACGGTTCGGTGCATGAACTGACGGTGGCGGCGGTCGATGCGGCAGGTAACGAAGGTCCGCAGGTGAGCGGCACGGCAGATGATGGCTGGAGCTTCACCGTTGACACTTCTGCGCCGGACAACCAGACCTCCGGTATCGTGACTGACTCGATCACCCTGACCGATGATGTTGGTCCGGTGCAGGGCGTGATCGCCGACGGTAGCGTCACCGACGATGCGCGTCCGACCTATGCAGGAACCGCAACCCAAGATATCGATCACGTCAACATTTACGATGACGGCACGCTGATCGGCAGCGCTGCGGTGGATGCGGACGGCAACTGGAGCTGGACGCCGGAAAGTGCGCTGGCGAGCGGGGCGCACGCCCTGACGGTGGCGGCAGTGGACGCGGCGGGTAACGAAGGTCCGCAGGTGAGCGGTACGGCGGACGCGGCATGGGACTTCAGCGTCCTGACCAGCGCCCCGGCACAGCCGTCGATTGAAAACGTGGTGGATGACTATAGCCAGGGCGAGGATGCGGACACCGGCTTCCTGCAGAAGGGGCAGTCCACCAACGACAGTACGCTGACGGTGAACGGTAACGCGGGCGCGGGCCTGACGGTAGTAGTGTGGGCCACGGACGCCGCGGGCAATAAGGTAAGCGTGGGCGAAGGCGTGGCGGACAGCGAAGGCCGCTGGAGCATCACCACGTCGGCGCTGGGAGAAGACGGCAGCTACAGTCTGACGGCGACTGCGGTGAACGCGGCAGGCGTCTCCTCAGCGGAAACCGGCGCGTTTAATGTGGTGCTGGATACGCTGGTCCCGGAAGCGGCAGAAGCGACGCTGATGGATGCACAGGGTGAAGTGCAGGGCGAAGTGGCGGACGGCGGCGTGACCGACGACCGTTCACCGGTGCTGAAGGGCACCGCTGAAGCGGGTGCCACGGTTGCGGTTTACCTGGACGGCAGCAGCACGGCGGTGGGCAGCACGGTGGCGGGCGCAGACGGCAGCTGGACGCTGGCGCTGGGCACGCTGGCGGACGGCGAACACAGCTGGCAGGTGAAAGTCACTGACGCGGCGGGCAACGAAACGCGTGGCGAAAGTTCAGCCTTCACGCTGGACAGCAGCAGCGTGGCGCTGACGATAGACCAGGCGAACGACAATGTGGGCAGCGTGACCGGCGCGGTGCTGAACGGCGGTCTGACCGACGACAGCACGCCGGAACTGCAGGGAACTGCGCAGGCAGGCGCGGTGGTGACCATCCGCGATGCGGCGGGTGAGGTGCTGGGCAGCAGCACGGCGGACAGCAGCGGTATCTGGCGCTTCGCGGTGGCAGAGCTGGCGGACGGCGAGCACAGCTTCACGGCGGAAGTGACCAACGCGGCGGGCAACCGCAGCGAGGCGACCTTCACTCTGACAGTGGATGCGACTGCACCGATCCTGCCGGTTATTACCGGCATGACTGATGACGTAGGCACCGTTCAGGATACGCTTACGGTCAGCGGCGGTGTAACTGACGATCCGGCACCAACCTTTACCGGTACGGCAGAGGCTGGGTCACTGGTCACGCTGTATGACGGCGATACCACCGTACTGGGCAGCGTTCGTGCGGATGCCGCAGGCAGCTGGAGCTATACCCCAACCACCAATCTGGTGGACGGCGAACATAGCATCAGCGTCACCAGTACCGATGCGGCAGGTAATGTTTCCGCGCCGAGCGCCGACTGGTCGTTCACGCTGGATACCAGCACGATCGCGCCAGAGATCACCACCAACACCGAGGATGAACTGGCGGGTAACGCCGAGCCGGGCGCAGTGATTGTGATCACCGATCCGGCGGATGGCAGTAAAACCGAAACGGTGGCGGATGCCGACGGGCACTGGAGCATTCAGCCTAATCCGGTGGATGTGGGCGCTGAGGATGTGGTGGTGGAAGCCACCGATGAGGCGGGCAACAGTAACAGTATCGTTATTGATGGCCCGGCTGACAGCACGCCTCCGGACAACCAGACCTCCGGTATCGTGGTGGATTCGATCACCCTGACCGACGATGTCGGCGCGGTGACCGGTGAGATCGCTGACGGCAGCGTCACCGACGACACCCGTCCGGTTTACGCCGGTAAGGCGACGGCGGATATCGATCACGTCAATATCTATGACAACGGCGAGCTGGCCGGCACGGCGCCGGTGGACGCGGACGGCAACTGGAGCTGGACCCCGGCGCAGGATCTGACCGACGGTTCGGTACATGAGCTGACGGTGGCGGCGGTTGACGCTGCGGGCAACGAAGGCCCGCAGGTGAGCGGCACGGCGGACGACGGCTGGAGCTTCACCATTGACACCTCCACCCCGGATAACCAGACCTCCGGTATCGTGGCTGATTCGATCACCCTGACTGACGATATCGGCGCCATCACTGGCAAGATCGCCGACGGCGGCGTTACCGACGACGCGCGTCCGACCTTCTCCGGTAAGGCGACGGCGGATATCGATCACGTCAATATCTATGACAACGGTGAACTGGCCGGCACGGCGCCGGTGGACGCGGACGGCAACTGGAGCTGGACCCCGGCGCAGGATCTGGCGGACGGTTCGGTACATGAGCTGACGGTGGCGGCGGTTGACGCGGCAGGTAACGAAGGTCCGAAGGTGAGCGGCACGGCGGACGCTGGCTGGAGCTTTACCATTGACACCAGCACCAATGCACCTGCCATTACCGTCAACACCGAGGATGAACTGGCGGGTAACGCCGAGCCGGGCGCGGTGATTGTGATCACCGATCCGGCAGATGGCAGCAAAACCGAAACGGTGGCGGATGCCGACGGGCACTGGAGCATTCAGCCTAATCCGGTGGATGTGGGCGCTGAGGATGTGGTGGTGGAAGCCATCGATGAGGCGGGCAACAGTAACAGTATCGTTATTGATGGCCCGGCTGACAGCACGCCTCCGGACAACCAGACCTCCGGTATCGTGGTGGATTCGATCACCCTGACCGACGACGTGGGCGCGGTGACCGGCGAGATCGCTGACGGCAGCGTCACCGACGACACCCGTCCGGTTTACGCCGGTAAGGCGACGGCGGATATCGATCACGTCAATATCTATGACAACGGCGAACTGGCCGGCACGGCGCCGGTGGACGCGGATGGCAACTGGAGCTGGACGCCGGCGCAGGATCTGGCCGACGGTTCGGTACATGAGCTGACGGTGGCGGCGGTTGACGCGGCAGGTAACGAAGGTCCGCAGGTGAGCGGCACGGCGGATGACGGCTGGAGCTTTACCATTGACACCTCCATCCCGGACAACCAGACCTCAGGTATCGTGGTGGATTCGATCACCCTGACCGACGATGTCGGCGCGGTGACCGGTGAGATCGCCGACGGCAGCGTCACCGACGACACCCGTCCGGTTTACGCCGGTAAGGCGACGGCGGATATCGATCACGTCAACATCTATGACAACGGCGAACTGGCTGGCACGGCGCCGGTGGACGCGGACGGCAACTGGAGCTGGACCCCGGCGCAGGATCTGGCGGACGGTTCGGTACATGAGCTGACAGTGGCGGCGGTTGACGCGGCGGGCAATGAAGGTCCGCAGGTGAGCGGCACGGCGGATGACGGCTGGAGCTTCACCATTGACACCTCCGTCCCGGACAACCAGACCTCAGGTATCGTGGTGGATTCGATCACCCTGACCGACGACGTGGGCGCGGTGATCGGCGAGATCGCTGACGGCAGCGTCACCGACGACACCCGTCCGGTTTACGCCGGTAAGGCGACGGCGGATATCGATCACGTCAACATCTATGACAACGGCGAGCTGGCCGGCACGGCGCCGGTGGACGCGGACGGCAACTGGAGCTGGACCCCGGCGCAGGATCTGGCGGACGGTTCGGTACATGAGCTGACGGTGGCGGCGGTCGATGCGGCAGGTAACGAAGGCCCGCAGGTGAGCGGCACGGCGGACGACGGCTGGAGCTTCACCATTGACACCTCTGCACCGGGTGACAACGCCTTCACGGAAGGCAGTATCAGCCTGACGGACGACGTTGGACCAGTACAGGGTATCATCGCGGACGGCGCGACCACGGATGACGCGCGGCCAACTTACAGCGGCAGCGTGAGCGCGGAAGGCCTGACGGACGGTGTGGTCAGCGTCAATATCTATGACGCCGGACAGCTGGTTGGCAGCGCGGCGGTGGATGCGGACGGCAACTGGAGCTGGACGCCGGAAAGCGCGGTGACAAGCGGGGCGCATGCCCTGACGGTGGCGGCGGTCGACGCGGCGGGCAACGAAGGTCCGCAGGTGAGCGGCACGGCGGACGGGGCGTGGGACTTCAGCGTCCTGACCAGCGCCCCGGGGCAGCCGGCAATTGAAAACGTGGTGGATGACTACAGCCAGGGCGAGGATGCGGATACCGGCTTCCTGCAGAAAGGGCAGTCCACCAACGACAGCACGCCGACGGTGAACGGAACCGCAGGCGCGGGCCTGACGGTGGTGGTCTGGGCGACGGACGCCGAAGGTAACAGGGTGAACGTGGGCGAAGGCGTGGCGGACAGCGAGGGTCGCTGGAGTATCACCACGACGGCGCTGGGCGCAGACGGCAGCTACAGCCTGACGGCAACGGCGGTGAACGCGGCAGGCGTCTCCTCAGCGGAAACGGGCGCGTTTAACGTGGTGCTGGATACGGCGGCTCCGGCGGCGGCAGAAGCGTCACTGATGGATGCGCAGGGCGAAGTGCAGGGCACGGTGGCGGACGGCGGCGTGACCGACGACCGTTCACCGGTGCTGAAGGGCACGGCGGAAGCGGGCGCGACCGTGGCGGTTTACCTGGACGGCAGCAGCACGGCGGTGGGCAGCACGGTGGCGGGCGCAGACGGCAGCTGGACGCTGGCGCTGGGCACGCTGGCGGACGGTGAGCACAGCTGGCAGGTGAAGGTAACGGACGCGGCGGGCAACGAAACGCGCGGCGAAAGTTCAGCCTTCACGCTGGACAGCAGCAGCGTGGCGCTGACGATTGACCAGGCGAACGATGACGTGGGCAGCGTGACCGGCGCGGTACTGAACGGCGGTCTGACCGACGACAGCACGCCGGAGCTGCAGGGCACGGCGCTGGCCGGCGCGGTGGTGACCATCCGCGATGCGGCGGGTGTGGTGCTGGGCAGCAGTACGGCGGACAGCAGCGGCGCATGGCGTTTTGCGGTGGCGGAGCTGGCGGACGGCGAGCACAGCTTCACGGCGGAAGTGATCAACGCGGCGGGCAACAGCAGCGAGGCCACCTTCACCCTGACGGTCGATACTACGCCGCCTGAGCCGGTGATTATTCAGTCACTGGAAGATGATGTCGGCACAATACAGTTCACCTCACCGGTGGCAGGTAATGTCACGGACGATCCGGCACCGACCTTTACCGGTACGGCGGAAGCGGGATCGCTGGTCACGCTGTATGACAATGGTCTTCTGCTGGCAACGATCACTGCAGATGTGGAGGGTAACTGGAGCTACACCCCGACCACTAACCTGTTGGAAGGCACGCACAGCATTACTGCAACGGCGACTGATGCGGCAGGTAACGTGAGCGAAATCAGCAATAGCTGGAATTTCATTCTGGACATCACTGCGCCTAACGTTGGTATTTCAGGCAATGCTGAAGAGTCACTGAGCGGCGTTACTGAACCCGGCGTGGAGATTGTCGTCATTGATAATAATGGCACTGAATATCGCACCGTAGCCGATCAGCAGGGTAAATGGATTATTGCACCTAACCCTATTGCTGCCGGTGAGTCAGGCGAGATCTATGCTATCGACCCGGCGGGTAATCAGGGCGAGCCTGTTGCGTTCCAGGGCTCGGCGCTGGCCAGCTATGACCTTCTGAATGAAAGCGCGCAGGTGAACACCACCACCGCAGGCGATCAGCTTAACCCGGCAACCACCCGACTGGCCGATGGCCGCATCGTGGTGGTATGGCAGGGAACTGATATCTCCGGTACCAGCGCTATGGGTACCGAGGTCTACATGCAGCTTTATGAGGCCGATGGTCTGCACAAAATCGGCACCGAGCAGCAGGTGAACCAGCGTACTGCCAACAACCAGGACAGCGCGCAGGTG
>NZ_JBCHVB010000009.1:0-129096 GCF_039023475.1 Erwinia psychrophila | reverse complement strand
TGCTAAATGCAAAAAACTTTTCAACCGTCTACTTTTTACGCACAACAGCCTCAAACCGCCAGTTTTTCGAGCTTTGCGAAGCCATAACGCTTTAATACGGGCGTTAATTGAACAGCCTGAGCGGTAGTATCCAGACAGAAAGCCATATTATCATCACTGGAACGCGCATCAGGCGATGCCTTTTCCAATAGCCAGGCCGTTCTGCGGGCAATTGCCGCGCCGGAATCCACCAGCCGCGTTCCTTCGGGCAAAACCTGCTGGAGCTCTTCATTAAGTAATGGGAAGTGCGTACAACCAAGCACCACGGTGTCCGGTGGTTCCTTCATCCGCAGCCAGGGTTGCAGAATGCGCCGGATATCCTCAAGCGAAACCGGCTGTCCCTGTAGCTTAGCTTCGGCTAGTTCCACCAGCTCCGCTGAACCCAGCATCTCTGTTTTACATTCACTGGCAAAGCGCGCTACCAGTTCATGAGTATAAGAACGCTTTACGGTACCGCGGGTAGCCAGCAGACCAACAATGCCGTTACGCGTTAATCTTGCCGCAGGTTTGATTGCAGGCACCACGCCCACCACAGGAAAATTGAAGCGTTCACGGAGCGCGGGAAGGGTAACGGTACTGGCGGAGTTACAGGCGATCACGACCAGCGCCAGCGGATAGCGGCGGCTGACAGCCTCAACGATAGAGAGTACGCGCTCAACGATAAACGCCTCTGACTTTTCGCCGTAGGGAAAAGCAACGTTATCGAAGGCGTACAGGTAGTGAAGATCCGGCAGCAGTTGCCGGATTTCATCATAGACAGATAGCCCACCGACCCCAGAGTCAAAGACCAGGATAGTGGGACGTGCATCAGAAGGTATAGCTGCCGCTGAGGTAGTACTCCCTTCCTGGGGTTTGATAGCCATAGACCGTCTCATAATCTTTATCAAACAGGTTGGCTATTCTACCACGAACGGTCAGATGGGAAGTGAGCGGATATGACACGGCGAGATCCCACAGGCTTACGCCACCAAGTTTAACAGTACGACCTGCAGGGTTCTGTGAATACTCTTTATCATAGCGTTGCCCCAGATACTGATAACTCAGCGACCAGTCGAAATCGTAAATGACAGTATCGAGTTGATATTTCACCTGCTGCTTAGCGCGACGAAGAAGGATATCGTTAGTTTCGGCATTACGGGGATCGACGTAGTCGTAAGAAATTCGGTGGGAAACCAGTCCGGTCTCAAATGACGCTGTTGCTTCGACACCTTTAATAGTGGCTTTACCAATATTGTAATAACCGCTGGCCGCCGTGTCGTAATCAATAAGATGGTCAATATCGTTACGGTAGCCGGACAGACGCCATGTTACCGGCCCGGTTAATCCTTCAAACCCACTTTCCCATTGCTTGCTCTCTTCGGGATCAAGATTGCTGTTGCCCCCAAAGGCACCAAAGAGCTGGCCAAGCGTTGGCGCTTTAAAGGCTGTGCCGTAGTTTGCAAACAGGCGGTATCCATTCACAAACTCCCAGGCGGCGCTTGTCTGCCAGGTATTGTGCCAGCCATATTCTGAATGATCGTCGCCACGAAGCGCACCTTCCAGCGTGACAGACCCTAACATCTGTTGGGCGGTGGCATAAATACCGGTATTGGTTGCTTCGTGGCTGTCATTCACGGATGCAGTTCCGGGCTCAATGCTCTGCTTCTGCCAGTCTACCCCTCCGCTGATACTGCCGTTACCTACCGCAACATTATTTCCCCATTGCAGATTATATTGTTGGGAATCATCCAGAGATGTTGCTGCACCATACCGTCCGAGGCCCGGACTGTAGTTATAGTCTTTGGTATGGCTATAGCTGGCCGTCAGTTCAGACGAGTAGATATCATTGTGGAAGCGCAGACCGCCATCCCAGGTCTGACTGTAAAGCTGGCGTGTATCAACGTAGGTGTCTGGCTTAACATAAGTCGCGCTGCCGTCATAAGCCGTCCTGTTATCGTAGCCATAACCGCGAACGAACCCGCTAAACTCGTCATTAATCTGATGTTCTAAAGCGCCATAGATTGTTTTACTCATAAAGCCATCGCGATCTTTTTGCGGCGTATTACCAAAGGCATCAGGATAGTTCGCGACAACATCGTAACCTTTGGTATAGGTATAGTTACCGGCCAGCGTGACCCGCGTGTTCTCACCAAGCATTTGCTGGGTCGAACCGTCATAGGACTGGTAACCTTTCGAGCCGACCCCCGCAGAGAGCGTAGTGCCCGGCTTTTCCCGTCCAGTAATGATATTAACCACGCCGCCAATCGCATCAGAACCGTAAACGGCAGAGCGCGAGCCACGGATATACTCAATACGTTGAATCAGCGAAATCGGGATCTGGCTGAGGTCTGAAGAGCCACTGATACCCGCCTGATTAAGGCGAATACCATCTATTAGCACTAATACATGCCGCGATTCGGTTCCCCGGATAAACATGGAGCTTTGCTGACCCAGCCCGCCATTCTGCGCAATGTCCACACCCGGCAGGCGGCGCATGACATCAGTCACGCTTTTTGCCTGCCAGCGGTCAATATCCTGTCGGGTCACGACAGTCGTGGGAGCGAGTACGGAGGAGACAGGCTGGGCGAAACGGTTAGCGGTGGTCACCAACGTTGGTTCCGCCTCCTGTGCGAAGCCATTTTGCGCCCAAAGGGAAATCGCCGTTGCGCTAAAAGCCAACAGCGTGGTTTTATTATTGTTCATAGTAACTAGCATCCAAAAAATCATGCAGGATGCCGCAGGCATACGACCGATAGCACGCGATGACCGTATGAATTGCGACGTAATTCCGGCAGGTCTTCGGGCTTGGAGGTGTTTGACGGATAATGACTTCCCACTTATTTAAAGCAGTGTCTGCACAAGGCGCTCATCCCACTCTTCCTTACCGCTGCGCGTCAGCTCCAGCTTTTCACTGGATTCCCTTTTAACTGTAGTCAGGCCGGAAGCGCATTTTATGCGCAAAGAAAACAGAAATCCAGACACCCGGAAGTCCAAAATAACGGGAAGATGGACAACGCTGGACATTAGGTGACGAATCCCTACAATCGCCGGGCAATAAAGGCCCTTCAACCCAGGATATACCATGACGCCCGAACAGCTGCCGACAGAACACTACGATGCCCAACTTGATGAAAAGGTCAGCCGGCTTACGTCGCTGATGACGCCCTTTTCTGCACCGGACGTTGAGGTGTTTCGTTCGCCGGTCAGCCACTACCGGATGCGCGCGGAGTTCCGTATCTGGCACGACGGGGACGATCTCTATCACATCATTTTTGACCAGCAGACCCGCCAGCGCATCCGCGTGGACAGCTTCCCGGCCGCCAGTCACCTGATTAATGCACTGATGCCAAAGCTGATTGAGGCGCTGCGGGATAACCCCGTGCTGCGCCACAAGCTGTTCCAGATTGATTATCTCTCCACGATGAGCAATCAGATTGTGGTTTCCATGCTTTATCACCGCCCCCTGACGGAAGAGTGGCAGCAGGCCGCCGCAGTGCTGCGTGATGCGCTGCGTGAGGAAGGCTACGATCTGCATCTTATTGGCCGCGCCACCAAAACGAAAATTTGTCTCGATCGGGATTTCGTTGATGAATGTCTGCCCGTAGCCGGCAAGAAAATCGTCTATCGTCAGGTAGAGAACAGCTTCACTCAGCCGAACGCGGCGATGAATATTCAGATGCTGGAGTGGGCGCTGGACGTGACCCGTAATGCCAGCGGTGATTTACTGGAACTCTACTGCGGCAACGGTAACTTTTCGCTGGCGCTGGCACGCAATTTCCGTCGGGTGCTGGCCACTGAGATCGCCAAACCCTCTGTCGCCTCAGCCCAGTACAATATTGCCGTTAACGGCATAGATAACGTGCAGATTATTCGCATGGCGGCGGAAGAGTTCACGCAGGCGATGAATGGGACCCGGACCTTCCATCGCCTGGAAGGCATTGATCTGACCAGCTATCAGTGCGAAACCATTTTTGTCGATCCGCCACGCAGCGGTCTGGATGAGGAGACGGTAAAAATGGTGCAGGCCTATCCGCGCATTCTCTACATCTCCTGTAACCCGGAGACGCTCTGCCAGAATCTGGCTACGCTGTCAGAGACGCACAACGTAACGCGGCTGGCGCTGTTTGACCAGTTCCCCTATACGCATCATATGGAGTGTGGCGTACTGCTGACTCGCCGTTAGCAAACAAGGGGCGACGCCGGTCGCCCCTGTGTCGTCATTCAGCTATCTGCTCTTTTGCGGGAACGCAGCTTCAGTCCAATCCAGAACACCAGCGCAACCATCAGAATGGTCGGTACAAAATTGGAGCCGATATCAGGATATTCTGCCCGGACAATCGCGCTGTAAAGCAGGATACCCAGCAGAAAGAACGCGGCGGCAAGTCCGGGCATACCGTCCGGCATGGCGCGGTTCAGATAGCGTTGATGCAGGCACCAGGCGGAAAGACCAAGCGCGATAAGCGGAAAAACAGAGAATGGCACAAGTGAACTGAATAACGCTGAAAACGATCCGTTAATCGACAGTCCGGTTAAAAATGCCAGTAACAGCGTGCCTCTGTCCCGGTCGGGGGCTAAACTCATGTCACTCTCCTCTAGTCACGGGAAGTCAGCGTTACCGCCAGCCTCTCCTGTTCACGTCGATACCAGTAATACGCACCTTTCGAAATCATCCTCAGCTGTAGCACCAGGCGCTCTTCCAGCTGGCGACGCTGATTAACGTCAATATCCAGCGCTTCCGCACCGGCGTTGAAGACAATAATAACCATGGCTTCCGCCTGCGCTTCGGTGAAGCTTCGCGGCATGCGGTTTTCAATTTCCAGATAGTCGGCCAGTTCGGCAATAAAATGCTGAATCTCCCGGGCCACGGCAGCACGGAACGCGGCTGACGTCCCCGACCTCTCCCGCAAAAGCAGACGGAAGGCGTTAGGATTATTTCCGATAAACTCCATAAAGGTCGACACAGAGGTGCGGATAACACTGCCCCCTTTCGCAATGCGCTGACGCGCCTGGCGCATCAACTGTCGCAGCATCAGGCCACTCTCATCCACCATGGTCAGGCCCAGTTCATCAACATCCCGGAAGTGACGATAGAAGGAGGTCGGCGCAATACCGGCTTCACGGGCAACTTCACGCAGGCTGAGGCTGGCAAAACTCCGCTCGGCACTTAGCTGACTGAACGCTGCTTCAATCAGCGTACGCCTTGTCCTCTCTTTTTGCTGCGCTCTGATGCCCATATTCGCCATGATGCTGCCTGCTTGACTGACCAGAGCGGCACTATATCAAAAATTTCAGCGTACAGTCGCATCAACTTTGTGAATCCCTGTTAACACCCTCGTTTTGGTAAATGATGGCAAAAACAGCAGTTACAATTGGGAAGTGGTCAGCGAGATGTTAGAATATCGTTGAAAAATTGTATAAGAAATAGGACGTATCGGTATGCAACAGTCTTATGATTACGACGCCATCGTAATTGGCTCCGGTCCCGGCGGCGAAGGCGCCGCAATGGGTCTGGTGAAACAGGGCGCGCGAATCGCGGTCATCGAACGCTATCACAGCATCGGCGGCGGCTGTACACACTGGGGAACCATCCCATCGAAAGCGCTCCGTCACGCCGTCAGCCGTATTATTGAATTTAATCAGAACCCGCTCTACAGCGACCATACGCGCCTTTTGCGCTCCTCATTTGCTGACATTCTTAACCACACTGAAAACGTAGTGAGCCAGCAAACCCGCATGCGTCAGGGATTCTATGAACGTAATCGCTGTGAGCTGTATCAGGGCGATGCGCGCTTTGTGGATGCCAATACGCTTGAGGTTGAAAGCCCCGACGGTACGGTTGAACGCCTGACCGCAGAGAAATTTGTTATTGCCTGTGGATCACGGCCTTATCATCCAGCCGACGTCGATTTTACGCACCCGCGCATTTACGACAGCGACTCCATTCTTAATCTGCATCACGAACCCGGCCACGTTATTATTTACGGCGCTGGCGTTATCGGCTGTGAATATGCCTCCATCTTCCGCGGCCTGAACGTTAAAGTGGATTTGATCAATACCCGCGATCACCTGCTGGCATTTCTCGACCAGGAGATTTCAGACTCTTTGTCGTATCACTTCTGGAACAACGGCGTGGTGATTCGCCACAACGAAGAGTTTGAGAAGATCGAGGGCGTAAGCGACGGCGTCATCATGCATCTGAAGTCAGGCAAGAAAGTGAAGGCGGACTGCCTGCTCTACGCGAACGGGCGTACCGGGAATACCGATTCCCTGTCGCTGGAAAATATCGGGCTGGAAGCGGATGGACGTGGTCTGCTGAAAGTTAACAGCATGTATCAGACCGCACAGCCGCATATTTATGCTGTCGGTGACGTTATTGGCTATCCAAGCCTGGCCTCAGCCGCTTACGATCAGGGACGCATCGCGGCCCAGGCACTGATCAAAGGGGAAGCTACTGCGCATCTGATCGAAGATATTCCTACAGGGATTTACACCATTCCTGAGATCAGCTCCGTTGGGAAAACCGAGCAGCAGCTGACGGCGCTGAAAGTGCCTTATGAAGTCGGCCGCGCCCAGTTTAAGCATCTGGCCCGCGCGCAGATTGTCGGCATGAATGTCGGAAGCCTGAAGATCCTCTTCCATCGCGACACCAAAGAGATCCTGGGGATCCACTGCTTTGGTGAGCGTGCGGCGGAGATTATTCATATCGGTCAGGCCATCATGGAACAGAAAAACGGCGGCAACACGATTGAATATTTCGTGAATACCACCTTTAACTACCCAACGATGGCCGAAGCCTACCGCGTCGCTGCGCTGAACGGCTTAAACCGCCTGTTTTAGCGTTGTGCCCATATAGCCCTGCATATGGGCACGGATAGCGTCTGCCAGCTGCTCATAGCGGCTGCGCAGAGGCGATCCCGGACGATAGACCAGCGCTATGGTACGCTGTGGCTCTGGCTTATAGCAGGAGAGATAGCAGACGCCATCGCGTACCCGCTCTTTTGGCACGGCAAGCGCTGGCAGCAGCGTAATGCCGCTTCCTGCCGCCACCATGTTGCGCAGCGTTTCCAGACTGGTCGCGCGGAAATGCGTATCTTCATCCGCTCCCGCCTGAAAACAGAAGCCCATCGCCTGATCGCGCAGACAGTGTCCATCCTCCAGCATTAACAACTTTTCACCGGCCAGATCGGACATCGGTACCCGGTCCCGATCGTGCCATGGGTGATCCTGATAGATAGCCAGTTTCATCGGCTCATCAAACAGCGGCACTTCGATAAAAGCTTCAGACTCTTTTACCAGCGCCAGAATCGCACAGTCGAGCTTTCCGCTATCCAGCTGGGCGAGCAGCTGCTGGGTCTGCGCTTCGTGCAGGTACATTTCCAGTTTTGGAAAAGTTTTATGCAGCGAAGGCACAATCTGCGGCAGCAGATAAGGCCCGACGGTAGGGATGAGCCCAATATGTAACGGTCCGGACATCGCCTCGCCCTGCTGGCTGGCCATCTCCTTCAGGACTTTCACTTCGCGCAGTACGGTGCGGGCCTGATCCACCAGCAGAAGTCCCGCCTGGGTAAATAACACTTTACGGCTGGTACGCTCCAGCAACATCACGCCCAGCTCATCTTCCAGCTTACGGATTTGCCCGCTCAATGTTGGCTGACTAACATGGCAGGAATCCGCCGCCCGCCGAAAGTGGCGATGCTCCGCCAGCGCCACAAGATACTCAAGATCACGAATGTTCATCTTATCCTCCGAGCCACGATAGTCCATGGCGATAGATAGGATAGCAATCAACGATTATCCCTATCAAGCGCCAAACGCAATAATGTCCGCCTTTCGGGAAACACATCACTTTTTATCCTCAAACGGGAGCGCTTTTATGTTTGCAAGTCAGGAAGGTAAGTCTGTTCCACAGGTCACTTTTCATACGCGTCAGGGCGACCGTTGGGTCGACATCACCTCTGATGAGCTGTTTAAGGATAAAACCGTTATCGTGTTTTCACTGCCGGGCGCGTTTACCCCAACATGCTCATCAAGCCACTTACCGCGCTATAACGAACTGTCCGACGTTTTTAAAAAGCATGGCGTGGATAATATTCTCTGCGTGTCGGTCAATGACACCTTCGTGATGAACGCCTGGAAAGCGGATCAGCACGCCGATAATATTACTTTTATCCCGGACGGCAACGGTGATTTCACCCGTGGCATGGAGATGCTGGTTGAGAAGGCTGATCTCGGATTCGGCCCGCGCTCATGGCGCTACTCAATGCTGGTGCGTAACGGCGTGGTGGAAAAAATGTTTGTTGAACCTAACAAGCCCGGCGACCCCTTTGAAGTCTCCGATGCGGACACCATGCTGCGCTATCTGGCACCGGAGTTTAAGGTGCAGGAGTCGGTTTCCCTGTTCACCAAGCCAGGTTGTTCATTCTGTGCCAAAGCCAAGCAGATGTTGCAGGATCGCGGTATTCAGTATGAAGAGATTGTATTAGGGCAGGATGCCACAACCGTCAGCCTGCGCGCCGTTACCGGCCGCGCTACCGTGCCTCAGGTCTTTATTGGCGGTCGTCATATTGGCGGCAGCGACGATCTGGCTCAGTTTTTCGTGGTTTAACCCAACATGCAGGCCGGGCAATACCACGCTTGCCCGCCCTCTTGTGTGCCAATGATAAATAATAAAGTCGTAACCTGTTTGGCGGCCTGATGGCCGCCTTTTTTGATCAGGCCAGACGTTTTTTGGCGTCGGTGATAGCCAGAGAGATCTGATGGGGAGAAACGCCGCCTTTGGCATTACGTTTATCCAGGCAGGATTGCAGCGACAGAACAGGATAGACATCTTCCCCGATCGCGCTGCTGAAACTTTGCAGCTCATCCAGCTTCATGACTTCCAGCGCCACGCCTTTACTGATGGCGGCCACGACCACTTCGCCAACGATGTGGTGCGCTTCACGGAACGGAATTCCTTTCGCCACAAGATAATCAGCCAGCTCGGTTGCGTTAGCATATCCCTGCTCGGCTGCTTCCTGGCAGCGGGGACGTTTTACCTGGATGCCGTCCAGCACCAGCGTCGCCATATGCAGGCAGTCAGCCCAGGTGTCCAGCGCGTCAAACAATCCTTCTTTATCTTCCTGCATATCTTTATTGTAGGCCAGCGGTAAGCCTTTCAGCGTCATGGTCATCGCAGTAAGCGCGCCCTGTACGCGGCCACACTTCCCGCGGATCAGCTCCAGCGCATCGGGATTTTTCTTCTGCGGCATCAGGGACGATCCTGAGGTGACCTTATCAGACAGTTCAACAAAGCCTGACTCACCGGTATTAAAGAAAATCAGATCTTCGGCGAAGCGCGAGAGGTGAACCATGCCGATAGAGGCATCGGACAGCAACTCCAGCACGTGATCGCGATCGGAAACGGTATCCAGACTGTTACGGGTCGCGGCGGCGAAGCCTAACCAGCCGGCCAGCTGCTCCCGGTCAATCTCATAGGCCGTACCGGCCAGCGCGCCGCAGCCCAGCGGGCTGACATCCAGACGCTTCAGCGTATCCTGCAGACGGCTCTCATCGCGGGCCAGCATCTCAACGTAGGCAAGGCACCAGTGCGCAAAGGTCACCGGCTGCGCACGCTGCAAATGCGTGTAACCCGGCATCACTGCATCCTGATTCGCTTCTGCGGTTGCGACAAGCGCCTGCTGTAGCTGGCGGGTTACCATCAGTAGCTCGTTCACCTGCGCCTTGCACCAGAGTTTAAGATCGGTGGCGACCTGATCGTTACGGCTGCGTCCGGTATGCAGCTTTTTGCCCAGCGCGCCGACCTTTTCAATCAGGCGACCTTCCACATAGCTGTGAATATCTTCCGCATCGCTTTCCAGAATCTGCTGCGGGTTAGCCCGCACCTCTTCCAGCAGCACATTCAGCGCGGTTTCGAGCTGCCGCTGCTCCTCTGTCGTCAGAACATTGACCGTCACCAGCGCTTTGGACCAGGCAACGGAGCCGACGATATCCTGCTCTGCCAGACGATAGTCGAAGCGCAGCGAGTCGTTAAACAGTTTGAACCGTTGATCTGCTGCCTGAGTAAACCGTCCACCCCAAAGTGCCATGTCAGTGCTCCGTTAAATTCGTTAGGTTTGGTTAAAAGGCGGCTTTACGCCGCCTGATATATTTACTTCTTCTCGTTCAGCGCGCGAATGCGTGAAGAGAGTGAGAACAGACGGATAAAGCCGCCTGCATGGCTGTGGTCATACACTTCATCTTCACCGAAGGTAGCAAACTCTTCGGAATAGAGGCTGTTTGCCGATTTCTTCTGGATGGCGGTGACCTGGCCTTTATAGAGTTGCAGAACAACTTCGCCATTCACCTCTTCCGCCAGCGACTGAGCGGCGGCCTGAATAGATTTCCGCAGCGGCGCGAACCAGCGGCCATCATAAACCACGTAGGACATTTCATGGCCCAGCTGCTCACGCCATTTGAAGCTGTCACGATCCAGAACCAGCTGCTCAACCGCCCGCAGCGCGTTCACCATGATCGTGCCGCCGGGCGTTTCGTAGCAGCCGCGGGATTTAATGCCCACCAGCCGGTTCTCAACGATATCGATACGGCCAACGCCGTGTTTTGCGCCCAGCACGTTCAGCTTTTCCAGACACTGGAACGGGGTCAGCGCTTCGCCGTTGACGGCCACGACGCACCCTTTCTCTACGGAAACGGTCACCTGCTCAGGCTTATCTGGCGCCTCCAGCGGATCGACGGTCCAGACCCAGCAATCCTTATTAGGTGCGTTCCACGGGCTTTCCAGCACGCCGCCTTCGGTAGAGATATGCCACGCATTCTCATCACGGCTGTAGATTTTTTCCAGCGACGCGGTGGTCGGAATATTGCGCTCTTTCAGGTAGTCGAGCAGGGCTTCACGGGAGCGCAGATCCCATTCACGCCACGGCGCAACGACCTTCAGCTGAGGGGCCAGCGCGGTATAGGTCGTTTCAAAACGTACCTGATCGTTGCCTTTGCCGGTCGCGCCGTGGCACAGCGCATCCGCGCCAACTTTCAGCGCCAGTTCCACCTGCGCTTTCGCGATAATCGGGCGGGCCATTGAGGTTCCCAGCAGATAGGTGCCTTCATACAGAGCGCCGGTTTGCAGTACCGGATACACATAGTCACGGATAAACTCTTCACGCAGGTCAACCACGTGGCACTCAGACGCACCGGACTGAATCGCCTTCTGCTCCACGCCTTCCAGATCGCCACGCTCCTGGCCAATGTCAGCTACAAAAGCCACCACTTCACAGCCACCGTAGTTCTCTTTCAGCCATGGAATAATGGCCGAGGTATCCAGACCACCAGAGTAAGCCAGTACGATTTTTTTGATGCTCTTATCTTGCATTGTCTTTTCCTTGAATACTGTATTAAGCGAGGATCCGGGTGCCTATCGACACGCCGTTAAAAAGGGTTGGCAGCTGGTCAGCATGGCGCCAGCTGGCGATATCTACCGGACGCCCTAAGGTGCGGGCCGCATCCAGCGCCGCGTTCACCTTCACGATCATGCCGTCGGTAATGATGCCCTGGGCGATAAGCTGTTCCGCCTTAGCGGCAGTCATTTCTTCAATGCGCTGCCCTTTACCGTCCAGAATGCCGCTGACGTCCGACAGCAGGATCAGGTCAGCGCCCAGAGTTGAAGCCAGCGCTGTTGCGGCCTGATCGGCGTTTACGTTCATCAGCTTTCCGTCATGGGTAATCCCGATGGAGCTGATCACCGGCAGAAAACCAGCTTCCAGCAGGCTGTTGATCAGTTTTGGATTGCCCGGCGTGGCCTGGCCAACGTGACCAAGCGCCTCATCGAACTGGGCGACATTGACGCTGCCACCGTCACCCAGGCAGAGGCCCACTGCGGCGATCTGGTGTTTGATCGCCCAGGCCAGCAGGGTTTTATTGGCGGTTCCCGCCAGCGCGCCGGTAATGATGTCGATCTGATCGGCCGGGGTCACGCGCAGGCCGTTTTTCTTTTGCACCGGCAGATTAAGTTTCTTCATCAGCTCGTCGACCAGGCAGCCGCCGCCGTGCACGATCAGCAGCGGGCGCTGATGCGTTTCGCGCCAGGTAACCAGCGCGGTAAAAAGTTTTTCCAGCGCTTCTTCGCTGTCCAGCAGCACGCCGCCAAGTTTAATAATCAATGGAGTGGTCATTGTTCGCTCGCTGAGTCAGATAAGGGACTGCGTTTCCGGAAAACCGAAACGAATATTCAGGCACTGTACGGCCTGCGATGAGGCGCCCTTCAGCAGATTATCTTCTGCCGACACCACAATGACATGCTCGCCCTGTACGGCGAAGCCAATGTCGCAGAACGGCAGGCCCACCACGCCTTTGATCGACGGCACGCCTTTTTCGTACAGGCGCACCAGCGGCTTATCGTGGTAGGCATTGTGGAAGGCTTCAGCCACATCGTCATGGGTGACGCCCGCTTTCAGGCGACAGGTCGTGGTAGCCAGAATACCGCGCGGGAAGCTGCCCAGATGCGGCGTAAAAATCACCGGAACGCCCAGATGCGCGGTAATTTCCGGATGATGGCGATGACCAAAGATGCCGTAGGGCTGAAGGCTGACTTCACAGAAGCTGGTCTTGACCGAGGCTTTACGTCCCGCACCGCTCACGCCGCTGGTCGCATTGATTACCGGCCACTGGGCCCCGTTCAGCAGATCCGCTTCCAGCAGGGGTTTCAGCGCCAGCTGCGCCGCCGTGGGGTAGCACCCCGGCACGGCAACAAGCTGCGCCTCTTTAATGCTCTCGTGCTGCCACTCGGCGAGGCCATATACGGCTTTATCGAGCCATTCCTGTTGTTGATGCGTGAAGCCGTAGAAGTCGGTATAGAAGCGGGCATCATTGACCCGGAACGCGCCGGAGAGATCGAAGACAACGCAGCCCGCCGCCAGGAACTGAGGAGCGAGATCGTGACTGACTTCATGGGCGGTCGCCAGAAAAACAACGTCCACTTCCGCGGCAAACTCCGCCACGCTGCTCAGCGGCTGTAGCGGCATATCCAGAATGCCCTTAAGCTGAGGATGAAGCTCAGAGAGTAATTTTCCTGCGTCAGGACTTTGCGCTGAAACCGCTAATGCGGTTATGTTCACCTCTGGGTGACGATTCAGGTAAGTCGCAAGTTCCACGCCAGCATAGCCACTGGCCCCAACAATCAGCGTATTCAACATCAGACTGACCACCCTTATTCGGTCACAAAATTCCGGGTTGCAGCGGATTAGCGCTGTGCTCCCACGCTTCAGGCGTTGGACTTTGGCTCAATTACCGGTTTCCATCCCTACGCCATTAATGTATTTTTATTCACTAATAATGCATGAATATTGATACTATCCTAACGCAAGGACTGTCAACAGTGAAGATAAAATTACCGCCTTTTATCGAGATTTACCGTGAGTTGATCGCCACCCCGTCGATCAGTGCGACCGACGCCGCGCTCGATCAGAGTAATGAAACTTTAATCAATTTGCTGGCGGGCTGGTTCCGCGATTTAGGCTTCAGCGTTGAGGTACAACCGGTGCCGGGAACGCGGCATAAATTCAATATGCTGGCCAAAACGGGCAGCGGCGCGGGCGGCCTGCTGCTGGCCGGTCATACCGACACCGTCCCTTTCGATGATGGTCGCTGGAGCCGCGATCCCTTCACCCTGACCGAGCATGACAACAAGCTCTATGGTCTTGGTACCGCCGATATGAAAGGCTTCTTCGCCTTTATTCTCGATACGCTGTGCGACGTCGATGTCGCGACGCTTAAGAAGCCGCTCTATATTCTGGCAACGGCTGATGAAGAAACGACGATGGCGGGCGCAAAATTTTTCGCTGAAACCACCACCATTCGCCCTGATTGCGCAATTATTGGCGAGCCTACATCACTGAAGCCGGTACGGGCGCATAAGGGCCATCTTTCTCACGCTATCCGCATTCAGGGTCAGTCCGGCCACTCCAGCGATCCCGCGCGAGGCGTGAATGCCATTGAGCTGATGCACGAATCGATCACTGAACTGATGGCGCTGCGTAATACGCTGAAGACACGCTATCGCCATGATGGCTTTGCTATTCCTTATCCAACCATGAACTTCGGGCATATTATCGGTGGCGATGCGCCCAACCGTATCTGCGCCTGTTGTGAGCTGCACATGGATATCCGCCCTCTGCCAGGCCTGACGCTGAGCGAACTGGAGGGGCTGCTGAACGAAGCGCTGGCACCGGTCAGCGAGCGCTGGCCGGGCCGGCTGACGGTGGGAGAACTGCATCCGCCGATCCCGGGTTATGAATGTCCCCGTGAGCATCAGCTGGTACAAGTGGTAGAAAAACTGCTGGGAACGGAAACAGAAGTAGTGAATTACTGTACCGAAGCGCCGTTTATTCAGGAACTTTGCCCGACGCTGGTTCTGGGTCCGGGCTCAATCAACCAGGCGCACCAGCCGGATGAATACATTGATACGGCGTTTATCCAGCCCACGCGCGATTTGATCGCTCAGGTTGTACACCATTTCTGCTATGAGGAAACCGCGCCTGGAAGCTGATGGCTGATTCAGCGCCGCCGGGGGATTTAACTGTAAAAACAGATTATTCCCCCGGCTTTATTCCGAGTTTCCTGATAAGAATAACTTATCACGCTTCGCTGTAATTAAATTTCATAATTTCCCGACATTTAACGACATTACGCCGGGAATTGAAGTCATTTGACGAATGGTAACGAACGTGGCTAGATAAAAGACAAGGTTATGCCGGCGACGGTGAAATAAAGCGACAAAACAAGAAGGGTTTCAGGGGTCATATGAACGAACAATATTCCGCAATGCGAAGTAATGTCAGTATGCTCGGCAAACTGCTCGGGGATACAATCAAGGATGCGCTTGGAGAGAACATCCTGGATCGGGTAGAAACCATCCGTAAGCTCTCAAAGTCGTCACGTGCGGGAAATGACGCCCACCGTAAAGAATTGCTCTCAACGCTGCAAAATCTCTCTAATGATGAGCTGTTGCCCGTAGCCCGCGCCTTTAGCCAGTTTTTGAATCTGACTAACGTTGCCGAGCAGTACCACACGATTTCACCAAAAGGGGACGTAGCCAAGCACCCGGAAATTCTGACCAACGTGTTTGACCGCCTGAAACAGCAGCCCGATTTGAGCGAAGCCGCCATTCGCAGTGCTGTTGAATCTTTGTCGCTGGAGCTGGTGCTGACCGCTCACCCAACTGAAATAACCCGCCGTACCCTGATCCACAAACTGGTAGAAGTGAACAGCTGCCTGAAGCAGCTCGATCATAACGATCTGTCAGATTATGACCGCGCGCAGATTATGCGCCGCCTGCGCCAGCTGGTTGCGCAAGCCTGGCATACCGACGAAATCCGCAAATATCGTCCTTCTCCCGTCGACGAAGCCAAATGGGGCTTCGCGGTGGTTGAAAACAGCCTGTGGGAAGGCGTGCCCAGCTTCCTGCGTGAGCTGAACCAGCAGGTTGAAGCCTCTTTCGGCGTCAAACTTCCGGTCGATTTTGTGCCCGTCCAGTTTACCTCCTGGATGGGTGGCGACCGGGACGGCAACCCGAACGTCACCGCAGACGTTACCCGCCACGTCCTGCAGCTGAGCCGCTGGAAGGCGACCGATCTCTTTCTGCGTGACATTGCCGTGCTGGTGTCCGAGCTGTCGATGTCTGAATGTACCCCGGAAGTTCGCGAACTGTGCGGCAACCCTGAAGCGCTGGAGCCCTACCGTGAGATTATGAAAAATCTGCGCGGTCAGCTGTTAAGCACTCAGGCTTACCTGGAGCGCAAACTGAAAGGCGAGCGTCTGCCGCGCCCGGCTAACCTGCTTATCTCCAACGATCAGTTGTGGGATCCACTTTATGCCTGCTATCAGTCTCTGCAGGCGTGCGGTATGGGGATTATTGCCAACGGACAGCTTCTGGATACGCTGCGCCGCGTGAAATGCTTTGGCGTGCCGCTGGTGCGTATTGATATCCGTCAGGAGAGTACCCGCCACACCGAAGCGATTGCTGAAATCACCCGTTATCTCGGCCTGGGGGATTATGAAAGCTGGTCGGAGGCGGACAAGCAGGCCTTCCTGATCCGCGAACTTAACTCCAAGCGACCGCTGCTGCCACGTCAGTGGGAACCGAGCGCGGATACGCTGGAAGTGCTGGAAACTTGTCGCGTGGCGGCGGAAGCGCCAAAAGGCTCTATTGCGGCTTACGTCATCTCGATGGCCAAAACGCCGTCTGATGTGCTGGCCGTACACCTGCTGTTAAAAGAAGCGGGCATCACCTTTGCGATGCCGGTTGCGCCGCTGTTTGAAACGCTCGACGACCTGAACAATGCCAATGATGTGATGAGCCAGCTGCTGAATATCGACTGGTATCGCGGCTTTATTCAGGGCAAGCAGATGGTGATGATCGGCTATTCCGACTCGGCAAAAGATGCGGGCGTGATGGCGGCAAGCTGGGCGCAGTACCAGGCCCAGGACGCGCTGATCAAAACCTGCGACAAAGCCGGCATAGCGCTGACGCTGTTTCACGGTCGCGGCGGCACCATTGGACGCGGCGGTGCGCCTGCCCAGGCGGCACTGCTTTCCCAGCCGCCAGGCAGCCTGAAAGGCGGCCTGCGCGTGACCGAACAGGGAGAGATGATCCGCTTTAAGTACGGTCTGCCGGAAGTCACCATCAGCAGCCTCTCGCTGTATACCGGTGCCATTCTGGAAGCCAACCTGCTGCCGCCACCGGAACCTGAGCCGAAATGGCGCGACATCATGGATCAGCTCTCGGCAGATTCCTGCAAGATGTATCGCGGCTACGTGCGTGAGAATGCCGACTTCGTTCCCTACTTCCGTTCAGCCACGCCGGAACAGGAACTGGGCAAACTCCCTCTGGGATCGCGTCCGGCCAAACGCCGGCCGACCGGCGGTGTGGAATCGCTGCGCGCCATTCCCTGGATCTTCGCCTGGACGCAGAACCGTCTGATGTTGCCCGCATGGCTGGGCGCGGGCGCCGCGCTGCAAAGCGCGATGGAAGCCGGTCATCAGGATCAGCTGGAAGCGATGTGCCGCGACTGGCCCTTCTTCTCAACCCGCCTGGGCATGCTGGAAATGGTCTTCTCAAAAGCGGACCTGTGGCTGGCGGAGTACTACGATCAGCGCCTGGTTGATCAATCGCTGTGGCCACTGGGCCGGCAGCTGCGCGAGCAGCTGGATAGCGACATCAAAGCGGTACTGACCATCGCCAATGATGCCCACCTGATGGCTGACCAGCCGTGGATTGCCGAGTCCATTGCGCTGCGTAACGTCTACACCGATCCGCTGAACGTTCTTCAGGCAGAGCTGCTGCACCGTTCACGCCAGCAGGAAGCGCAGGGCGATGAGCCAGATGCCCGCGTAGAGCAGGCGCTGATGGTGACCATTGCCGGCGTGGCAGCGGGAATGCGTAATACAGGCTGATCGTCAGGGCGTTTTTGCCTGAATGGCAGAAACGCCCGCCTGTCAGCAGCCGGTTACCAGACTGTGTGCATCAAAACGGGCGATCTGCGGACAGCAAAAAGCCATCCTGTTTTCACAGGATGGCTTTTTTTCGGCATTGCGTCAGGCGGCAGCGACGCCTGCGGGGCGCACGCCCAGCGTATGGCAGATGGCGTAGCTCATTTCGGCACGGTTAAGCGTATAGAAATGGAAGTCCTTCACCCCTTCGCGGCTGAGGATTTTCACCATATCCATCGCCACGTTGGCTCCAACCATTTTACGGGTTTCCGGATCGTCATCCAGCCCTGCAAACATGCTGGTCATCCAGCCCGGTACGCGAACGTTGGTCAGCGTGGCGAAGCGCTGAAGCTGCTTAAAGTTAGAGACCGGCAGGATGCCCGGTACGATCTCCACGTCAATGCCGGTCGCCACACAGCGATCGCGAAAGCGCAGGTAGCTTTCCACATCAAAGAAGAACTGGGTGATGGCGCGGTTTGCTCCCGCATCGATTTTACGCTTCAGGTTGATCAAATCAGCCTGCGCGCTTTTGGCTTCCGGATGCACTTCAGGATAAGCCGCCACGGAGATATCGAAATCGCCCACTTCTTTGAGCAGACCGACCAGATCGGCACCGTACATTTCGGGTTTGCCGCCGCCGGGCGGTAAATCGCCGCGCAGGGCGACAATATGACGGATACCGTTATTCCAGTAATCCTGAGCGATAGCGCGCAGCTCGTCCCGTGTGGCGTCAACGCAGGTCAGGTGCGGTGCCGCCTCAAGACCGGTACGATCCTTGATACCTTTGATGATGCTGTGCGTACGATCACGCTCACCGGAGTTTGCCCCGTAGGTGACCGAGACGAATTTGGGTTTCAGGCTGCTTAAGCGATCGATAGAGCTCCACAGGGTCTGTTCCATTTCACTGGTGCGCGGGGGAAAAAACTCAAAGGAAACGTTAATTTGCCCGCTAATTTCAGCCAGACTCTGGTTCAGCGCTTCGCGCTGATTGGCGTGGAAAAAACTCATACCTGCTTACCTCATCGCTTGCGGCTTATCGAAAGAAGAACTTACTAAACATCCATACGTTTAGACGTCCAGACATTCAAAATGACCTGAATCGCTGGTTTTGTCAACAGCGGCGATTGTTCCTGCGCGTGATTTTTTTTCAGGGTGCGATGAATATTTTTCTTCTGCTTAAGAAGCAAGGAAGGTGCGATGGGCAGCGCGTTTAACAATACTCACGCTCTTTCCCTGAGAAACCAGAGGGTAAGGTGACGAAGCGCATTCCTGAGCTACAGGTAAGCGAGATAAATGGCAGGCTGTGATGTAGCGAGTTAAACGTTGTGTGCTGGTGAGGACATTTCCGAAAAAAGTCCGGTGACAGTAAAAAACGGAAACCCAGGCAGAAAATAAAGCGTTTCATCGTAAGACTTGAAACGACGTTATAAACGGCTTGGGGGCCTGCGGACTTTGCGCATACTCAGCGGAGGCTTTCGCCTCCGCCCTTCTGCTAAAGCAGCTGCGCCAGCCGGTTGAGATCGGACTGAATGGCGCCAGCGGTCACATCCCGCCCCGCCCCCGGCCCGCGGATCACCAGCGGGTTATCGCGGTACCAGCGGCTTTCAATAGCAAACACGTTATCGCAGGGCAGCAATGCGGCAAGCGGATGATCGTCTCTGACCGCCTCAACGCCCACGCGGGCTTTGCCGTTGGCATCAAAGCGCGCCACATAACGCAGCACCAGCCCCATCTCGCAGGCCGCCTCATAGCGCTGCTGCATCTGCTCATTCAGCACTTCACCGTTTTCAAAGAAGTGATCGACGGATTCATTCTCACAGCTTTTCGGCACCAGCGATTCGACGCGAACCTGATCGGGTTCTATATCGTAGCCAGCTTCACGGGCCAGGATCACCAGCTTACGCATCACATCCTGACCGGCCAGATCCACGCGCGGATCCGGCTCCGTCAGCCCCTGCTGCCAGGCCTGATCGACCAGTTCGGTAAAGGGCACCGTGCCGTCATACTGCAGGAAAAGCCAGGAGAGCGTGCCGGAAAAGATACCGCTGATAGAGAGAATGCTGTCGCCGCTCTCGCGCAGGTCACGCACCGTGTAGTTGACCGGCAGGCCAGCGCCCACGGTCGCGTTATAAAGCCAGTGGCGGCCCGTTTTGGCAAAAGCGTCGCGGATCTGCCGGTAGCGGTCACTGCTTGAGGCGCCCGCCACCTTGTTGGCGCTGACCACGTGGAAACCGTGGCTGGCGAAATCAAGATACTGATTAGCAAGAGGTTCACTGGCGGTCACATCGAGCACCACCAGATCGTCAAACGGATGGGCGCGCATCCACAGGAAGAGCGACTCCTCATCCTGTTCCACCGCTTCATCTTCAAAGAAGGCCAGCGCACGGCTCGCGTCTAAGCCGTCATAGTTCAGCAAGCTGCGGCGGCTGTCCACCACGCCGGCGAGGATGAACTCAAAGCCGGTTCGCGCCGACAGCGTCTCCTGCTCACGTCCAAACAGCTCAAGCCAGCGGGAACCGATATTCCCTTTGCCAAACAGTACCAGCCCTACCTGCTTCTCGGCACGGAACAGAGACTGGTGCAGCCCCCGTACCAGATGCTCGGTTGGGCCAACGCGCAGCACCGCTACCAGGCTGATCCCGTCTTCAGACTGCCAGATAAACTCAACAGGCTGATCTTTCAACTGCTGCCAGAAGCGGTGGCTGTGCAAAGGGTTCCGACAGACGCCCGCCCCCACCATCGCCACCATCGCCATCCCTTCACGCAGCTTAAGCTGACCGGGAAGCGCGGCATCCTGAAGCAGCGCCAGCGCACTGTTAACCACCTCAGTGGTATAGCAGAGCTGGAGAAGATTACGATCGGGATGAACGCCGGTCGCCAGCGGACGGAGTTGCGCACGCTTGAGCAGATGGTCGATCTCTTTATTCTGCGTGGCAAAGTCATGCTGCGGCGAAACCTGAAACTCAATCAGGCAGACGTCATCATGACTGGTCACGATACGTGCGCCAGTACCGGATGCCAGCACGCGCTCAATGCGGGTTGAACCCTGTTCAGGCTGATAGCTACAGCGCAGCTGCAGATCGATGTCGCTACCGGAAACAGGCTGAAGCGTTCGCGTATGCAGAACCGGTGCCGCCAGACGCGCCAGCTCGCTGGCTTCATCCAGCCGCAGCAGCGGCAGCAGACAGGCATCTTTCACTTTTCGGGGATCGGCGCTGTACACGCCGGCGACGTCGCTCCAGATTGTCACGCGTGACGCACCGGCCAGCGCACCGATCTGCGTAGCCGAATAGTCACTGCCGTTACGGCCCAGCAGGACGGTTTCGCCCGCGTCATTGCGGGAAATAAAGCCGGTGATCACCAGACGTTCGCCGGGATGCTGTGCGATCAACTGCTGCAGCAGAGGCCAGGATTTGCCTTCATCTACCTGAGGCTGCGCGGCACGTTCGGCGCGCAGAAAATCCCGCGCATCCAGCCAGCAGGCTTTCATATCCCGGAGGTTCAGCACGGCTGCCATCAGTCGGGCAGACCAGATCTCACCATGTCCCACCACTTCGGCGTAGGTCGTTTCGGTTATCTTGCTGTCGAGCAGCGTCGCGAGCCTTTCGAGATCGTGGATAAATTCGGTAATCAGCGTATCAGCCTGCGCGGCAGGCAGCAGGCTGCTAATCAGCTCACTCTGGTAACGACGCAGCGTCTGCTGCACCTGATGAGCCGACAGGCGGTCGCTCTGGCTCAGCTTAAGCCAGTTAATCAGCTGGTTGGTGGTGCTTCCGGCGGCGGAAACCACCATCACATCTCCCGGTAAGCCGTACTCCGCCATAATTCCGGCGACGCGCTGATAACACTTAGCATCGGCAAGGCTGCTGCCGCCGAATTTATGCAGCTGGCGTGTGCCCGCTGCCACTGCTGACTGACTCATGCTTACCTCTCGGCCGCTATCCGGAATGCATTATCCAGATCGGCGATTAAATCTTCGTGATCTTCAATTCCCGTTGAAACGCGAAGCAGCGTTTCAGAAATTCCTGCCGCCGCGCGCGCCTCAGCCGACATTCCTGCGTGGGTCATGGTTGCCGTATGGGAAATCAGGCTTTCAACGCCGCCCAGCGACTCCGCCAGGGTAAACAGCTCAAGGGCTTTCAGGAAGCGCCGCAGCGTCTGCTCGTCGCCGTCCAGTTCAAAACTGAGCATGGCCCCAAAGCCCTTCTGCTGACGAACCGCGAACTGATGACCTGCGTTTTCCGGCAGGGAAGGATGATACAACTTTTTGACCAGCGGTTGTTGTTTCAGATACGCCACAATGGCCAGCGCGTTGCGCTGTGCGGCCGCCATACGCGGGGCCAGCGTACGCAGGCCACGTAGCAGTAAATAGCTGTCAAAAGCGGCCCCCGTTACGCCAATATTATTGGCCCACCAGGCCAGTTCCGTTACCCGGGCCGGATCTTTTGCAATGACCGCCCCTGCCACCACGTCTGAGTGCCCGTTCAGGTACTTGGTGCAGGAGTGAAGCACCAGATCGGCGCCCAGCTCCAGAGGATTTTGCAGCGCAGGGCTGAGGAAGGTGTTATCCACCACGCTGACAGCGCCGGCCTCCGTCGCCGCCCGACAGATGGCGGCAATATCCACCACCCGCAGCAGAGGGTTGCTTGGACTTTCAATCAGCACCAGCTTTGGCTTCTCTGCCAGCGCCGCCTGAAGCGCCGCCTCATCGCCCTGATCGACAAACTTGACACGATAGGCTCCGCGCTTGCTGAGGCTGTCAAACAGCCGGTAGCTGCCGCCATAGCAGTCATGGGGCGCGACCAGCAGATCTCCCGGCTTCAGGTAAACAGTACAGACCAGATGGATCGCAGACATCCCGGTATTGGTCATCACCGCACCGGCACCGCCCTCCAGCTCGGCCAGCGCACGCTGCACGACGTCACGGGTTGGGTTCCCCCTACGGGAATAGTCGTGCGCTCTGGGCTCGTTAAAGTCAGTAAAATTATAGGTGCTGGAGAGATGAATCGGCGGGACAACGCAGCCATATTGCTCGTCATCATTCAAACCGCTGCGTACTGCGATGGTTGCCTGTTTACGCGTCATGGTGCCAGTGTTCCAGAATCAGATTAAGGAAGAGTGCTTAGCATAACAGGGCAGGAATAGACGTCAACACATCTGGACATCTAAATGTCTTTGCGTATAGATTGAGCAATCCGGCAATAACCGTTAAGATTATGACGCTATAGCTAACAGAAAGTTGCGCCAATGCGGTGTGGTGGGCAGTAACTTCGGGCATAATTAGCAGAATTTCGGCATTTCAATAATTTGATAATGATTAAGGTAACCCATGGCTGAATGGAACGGCGAATATATCAGCCCTTACGCCGAGCACGGTAAAAAGAGCGAGCAGGTAAAAAAGATAACGGTCTCTATCCCGTTAAAAGTGCTGAAAATTTTAACCGATGAGCGTACCCGTCGTCAGGTGAATAATTTGCGGCACGCGACCAACAGTGAACTGCTGTGTGAAGCGTTTTTGCACGCCTTTACCGGCCAGCCTTTACCGGATGATGTCGATCTGCGTAAAGAGCGCAGTGATGAAATCCCGGAAGCGGCGAAAGCCATCATGCGGGAAATGGGTGTCGATCCCGATACCTGGGAATACTGATTTTCAGGTATAAAAAAACCCAGCCGAAGCTGGGTTTTTTCGCTGCATCCGAAACTTGCGTCTCGTTCAGGTTGCTTATTTGCTGCCTGGGATGCTGAAACGCTTGTTGAAGCGGTCAACACGACCACCGCTGGCAACATCACGCTGCTTGCCGGTGTAGAACGGGTGGCATTTGCCGCACACGTCCAGGTTCAGGTCGTGACCCACGGTTGAGCGGGTTTTGATCTCGTTACCGCAAGAACATTTAGCAGTAACTTCAGCGTAATTTGGGTGAATACCTTTTTTCATGGGAAACCTCAGTTAAGGCCGTGTCGCTCTCCCGTGCCAGGGTTGACCCTGCACCGGCACCACACGAGGATTAATATTTCAGGTGTAATGATACCAAAATGCCGTATCACGGCGGCGAACTATACAGAAAGTAACCGCTCGCTGCAATCGAATCCGCACATTCAGGAACACACAGTGTACACTATCCCGCTCACAATTTCATCTGGATGAATTCATGCCCGTTGTTCAGGTCGCCCTGCCGGTCCCGCTAGCCCGAAACTTTGACTATCTGTTGCCGCCTCACCTGCCTGCGGCAGCAGTGGGCGCACGCGTCAGCGTCCCGTTCGGCAAGCGCAAAGCGGTAGGCGTGGTGGTCGGCCTGAGTGAAACCAGCGATTTTCCCCTCGATCAGCTTAAGGCAGTACATGAGGTTCTGGACGAGGCGTCACTCTATCCGCCCTCGCTCTGGCGCATTCTGCTCTGGGCCGCGGACTACTACCATTATCCGCTGGGTGAGGTGCTTTTCCATGCCATGCCGGTGCTGCTGCGTCAGGGAAAGCCCGCCGCTGAAGCGCCGCTTTATCAGTGGACGATCAGCGAGACGGGACGGGCCACACCTCAGGAAAGCCTGAAGCGCGCGCCGAAACAGCAGCAGGCGCTTGCTGCATTACGCCAGCGCAGCCTTTATCGACACGAAATCAGCCAGCATGACATTACCGACGCCACGCTACAGGCGCTTAAGGCGAAAGGACTGTGCGAACTCCGCTCGCAGCCGCGTGCCCATCAGGACTGGCGTACTAACTACCGCGTAATCGGCGAAAGGCTGCGTCTGAACACCGAGCAGGCGACGGCCGTCGGCGCCATGCGCAGCGAGGACGATCATTTTGCCGCCTGGCTGCTCGCGGGCATTACCGGTTCCGGAAAAACAGAGGTCTACCTCAGCGTGCTGGAAAACGTGCTGGCGGCCGGCGGGCAGGCGCTGGTGCTGGTGCCTGAAATTGGCCTGACGCCCCAGACCATCGCCCGCTTTCGCGAGCGGTTCAACGCGCCGGTAGATGTGCTGCACTCCGCCCTTAACGACAGCGAGCGGCTGGCGGTCTGGCTGCGGGCCCGCAGCGGTGAAACGGCGATTATCATTGGCACCCGCTCTGCGCTGTTCACCCCTTTTGCCCGCCTTGGCGTCATCATTATTGATGAAGAACACGACAGCTCTTACAAGCAGCAGGAAGGATGGCGCTATCAGGCGCGCGACCTGGCCGTCTTCCGCGCCCGCCAGGAGGATATCCCCATCGTTATGGGCTCCGCCACGCCCGCCCTGGAAACGCTGCACAATGTGCGAATGGGAAAATACCGCCAGCTCAATCTGAGTAAACGGGCCGGGAATGCACGTCAGGCGACCCAACAGCTGATCGATCTGAAAGGCGTGAAGCTGCAGGGTGGACTCTCGCCGATGCTGATCGCAAAAATCAGCCAGCACCTGAAAGCGGACAACCAGGTTCTGCTGTTTCTGAACCGGCGCGGCTTCTCGCCGGCCCTGCTGTGCCATGAGTGCGGCTGGCTGGCCGAATGTCAGCGCTGCGATCGCTACTACACATTGCATCAGCATCAGCGGCAGCTTCGCTGCCACCACTGCGACAGCCAGCGCCCGATTCCGCATCAATGCCCGCAGTGTGGCTCAACTCAGCTGGTGCCGGTCGGCCTGGGCACCGAACAGCTGGAGCAGAACCTGACCGGCCTGTTTCCGGAGGTTCCCCTTTCCCGTATCGATCGGGATACTACCAGCCGCAAAGGGGCGCTTGAGCAGCACCTTGCCGATGTACATCGTGGCGGGGCGCGCATTCTGGTCGGTACGCAGATGCTGGCCAAAGGCCACCACTTCCCCGATGTGACCCTGGTTTCATTGCTCGACGTGGACGGTGCGCTGTTCTCAGCAGACTTCCGCTCCGCCGAGCGCTTCGCCCAGCTTTACACGCAGGTGGCAGGTCGCGCCGGACGGGCCGGTAAGCAGGGTGAAGTGATGCTGCAAACTCACCATCCCGATCATCCGCTGCTGCAGACGCTGATGCATCAGGGCTATGACGCTTTTGCGCAGCAGGCGCTGAGCGAGCGGGAAGCCGTCTTTTTGCCGCCGTTTACCAGCCATATTCTCTTTCGTTCGGAAGATCACGACAACCAGCAGTCAGCGCTGTTTCTTCAGCAGCTCCGCAATTTGCTGGAAGCCAGTCCGCTAAAGGATGAAGCGCTCTGGGTGATGGGGCCGGTGCCGGCGCTGCAGCCAAAGCGTGGCGGCCGGTATCGCTGGCAGCTGCTGGTCCAGCATCCTTCACGGGGTTTACTCCAGCGACTGATTAAAAACACGCTGCCGCTCATCGGCACGCTGCCGCAGTCCCGCAAGGTAAAATGGACGCTGGACGTGGATCCAACGGAGGGATAATCCCTCAAATGTTGGGAGCCGCATCGAAAAACGTCTTACAGGTCACATTTTTTATGCAAATTAAGTAACGAGCCGCCCTGACATCTGATTAAAATGTGATGGTTGTCAGCAAATTGATGGTCCCCCACCTTATTAACCCGAATTATCCCCGAAGAGAAGCCGTTCGGGCGAGGAGAGCAGCGTTGGAGCAGAATCAGGAGACAGCAGGCGCGACCATGAAGGACGTGGCTGAAAAGGCAGGTGTATCAACAGCGACCGTTTCCCGCGCGCTGATGAACCCGGAAAAGGTCTCTGCTGCCACGCGTCAAAAAGTAGAACTGGCGGTCACTGCCGTTGGCTACTCTCCTCACGCTCTGTCAAGGGCCAGTAAGCGCAGCGAGTCACGCACCATCCTGGTCATCGTACCGGACATCTGCGATCCTTTTTTCAGTGAGATGATTCGGGGTATTGAGGTCGTGGCGGCGGAGCAGGACTATCTGGTTCTTATTGGTGACTGTGCGCACCAGAACAGGCAGGAAAAATCTTTTCTTAACCTAATGCTTACCCGCCAGATTGACGGGATGGTGCTGCTGGGCTCACAGGTCCCTTTTGATACCAGCCTTGAAGAGCAGCGGAATCTGCCGCCGATGGTGATGGCCAATGAGTTTGCCCCTGAGCTGGAGCTGCCGACCGTTCACATCGACAACCTGACGGCGGCGTTTGAGGCCGTCAATCATCTGCTTAAGCTGGGACACAGCCGTATCGCCTGCATCGCCGGCCCCCATGAAATGCCGCTCTGTCAGTACCGCTTACAGGGGTATATTCAGGCGCTCAGACGCAACGGTTTACCGGTTGATCCCCACTATATTGTCCGCGGCGACTTTACCTTTGATGCCGGAAGCCGCGCCATGAAACAGCTGATGACGCTGCCCCAGCGGCCCGATGCGCTGTTCTGCCATAGCGATATTATGGCGCTTGGCGCCATGTCGCAGGCAAAAATAATGGGCCTGCGCATTCCTCAGGATCTTTCGCTGATTGGCTTTGATGATATCGAACTCTCCCGCTACAGCGATCCTCAGCTCACCACCGTTGCCCAGCCGCGTTTCAATATCGGACGTGAAGCAATGAGTCTGCTGCTGGAGCAGCTTCAGGGGAAAAAGGTGAACAGCGGTTCACGCCTGCTGGATTTTGAACTGAAAATCCGGGGCAGCACCGCCCCATACCTGCGGGAGAAGCGTTAGCCGCGTCAATCCGCTGCGCAGTTGACCGCAAAAACGAGAATCAGCAGATTCTTAATGGTATCGCTGCTGGTCAAACTTCCGGCCCTTGAGTAACATGGCGAGCTGACAGCCGGGCGCGACATCTTGTTTTTCCCAGCCTCACCTTTTATTGATTATTAGCGGAACGATAGTGGCACAAAAAGATTACGTAGGCCGCGGGCGTTCGACAGGGACGCGTCGCAAAAAGACCAACAGCCGCAGTAAAAAGCGCAGTAGTGGTTCAGGGGTATCGAAGATAATGATGGTGCTTGCCGTTGCGGTACTGGTCTCCTTTATCGGCGGTTTATGGTTTATCGCGCATCAGAAGAAAGAAGAGACGCCGGTGCCGGACCATAAAGCGGTCGGTAACGGCTTGCCGCCCAAGCCGGAAGAGCGCTGGCGCTACATCAAAGAACTGGAAAACCGCCAGATCACCGTCCCTGCGCCAAAAGAACCCTCAGCGGGCGGCGAAGTCCATTCTCAGACGCAGCTCACCGACGAGCAGCGCCAGCTGCTGGAACAGATGCAGGCGGATATGCGTCAGCAGCCAACCCAGCTGAATGAAGTTCCCTGGAACGAGCAGTCCCCTGCACAGCAGCAGCAGACGCTTCAGCGTCAGCAAACTCAGCTCCAGCAGCAGTCGCGCACTCAGCCGCCGCCTACCCGTCCTCAGCCCGTCGCGCCGCGTGAACCGGTTCGCCAGGCGCCGGAAGGCCGCGTTCAGCCAAAAGCGGAACCGAAGCCAAAAGAGGTGAAAAAGGCAGATCCGCAGCGCTGGATGGTGCAGTGCGGCTCCTTTAAAGGTACCGATCAGGCCGAATCCATTCGCGCTCAGCTGGCCTTCGAAGGGTTTGAAAGCCATATCACGACCGGCGGCGGCTGGAATCGTGTGGTTATCGGGCCGTACAATAATCGCTCAGGCGCGGACAGCACGCTGAAACGCCTGCGCGGTTCTGGCCACACAAATTGTATTCCTCTCTCTATCGGGGGTTGAAACCCTTCAAACCCGCCCCATATCTGGTTGCATCAATGCCCCACATAAAAAGTGTGGGGACATCTTCTTACTGCAACAAGGGGTCTGCCCGTGACAACAATTGTAAGTGTTCGACGCAACGGCCAGGTAGTGATTGGCGGTGATGGCCAGGCTACCCTCGGCAACACCGTGATGAAAGGCAACGTCAAAAAAGTGCGTCGTCTCTATAATGACAAAGTCATTGCCGGTTTTGCCGGCGGTACCGCAGATGCCTTTACCCTGTTTGAACTCTTTGAACGCAAGCTGGAACTGCATCAGGGTCATCTGGTGAAGGCGGCCGTTGAACTGGCCAAAGACTGGCGTACCGATCGCATGCTGCGCAAACTGGAAGCCCTGCTGGCGGTAGCGGATGAGAATGCCTCTCTGATTATTACTGGTAATGGCGACGTTATTCAGCCTGAAAACGATCTGATTGCCATTGGTTCCGGTGGTCCTTACGCGCAGGCTGCGGCCCGTGCGCTGCTGGAAAATACCGAGATCGGCGCACGCGACATTGTGGAAAAAGCGCTGGGTATTGCAGGCGATATCTGCATTTACACCAACCATCATCTCACCATCGAAGAATTACCGTCTAAAGCGTAAGGATCCTAATTATGTCTGCAATGACCCCGCGCGAGATCGTCAGCGAACTGAACAGATTTATCATCGGCCAGGAAGGCGCTAAACGCGCCGTCGCGATCGCCCTGCGCAACCGCTGGCGCCGCATGCAGCTCGATGAAGAGCTGCGCCATGAAGTCACGCCGAAAAACATTCTGATGATCGGCCCGACCGGCGTAGGTAAAACAGAAATTGCCCGCCGTCTGGCCAAGCTGGCCAATGCGCCTTTCATCAAGGTAGAAGCGACCAAGTTCACTGAAGTGGGCTATGTGGGCAAAGAAGTGGATTCTATTATCCGCGATTTGACCGATTCAGCCATTAAGATGGTGCGTTCTCAGGCCATTGAGCGGAATCGCTACCGCGCTGAAGAGATGGCGGAAGAGCGCATCCTTGACGTGCTGATCCCACCGGCTAAAAACAACTGGGGCCAGTCTGAAGGCGCGTCTGAACCTTCTGCTGCACGCCAGTCCTTCCGCAAGAAGCTGCGTGAAGGCCAGCTGGATGATAAAGAGATCGAAATCGACCTGGCCGCTGCGCCGATGGGCGTGGAGATCATGGCACCGCCGGGCATGGAAGAGATGACCAGCCAGCTGCAGTCGATGTTTCAGAATATGGGCGGCCAGAAGCAGAAGCCCCGCAAGCTGAAGATCAAAGACGCGATGAAAATGCTGGTGGAAGAAGAAGCCGCCAAGCTGGTTAATCCTGAAGAGCTGAAGCAGGAAGCGATTGATTCGGTTGAGCAGCACGGCATCGTGTTTATTGATGAGATCGATAAAGTCTGTAAGCGTGGCGAAAGCTCAGGCCCGGACGTTTCCCGTGAAGGCGTTCAGCGCGATTTGCTGCCGCTAGTTGAGGGCTGCACCGTCTCCACCAAGCATGGCATGGTGAAGACCGATCATATTCTGTTTATCGCTTCCGGCGCATTCCAGGTTGCCAGCCCGTCAGATCTGATCCCGGAATTGCAGGGTCGTTTACCTATCCGCGTTGAGCTTCAGGCTCTTACCACGCACGATTTCGAACGTATTCTGACTGAACCGAGCGCTTCCGTGACCGTGCAGTACAAAGCGCTAATGAAAACGGAAGGCGTGGATATTCACTTCACCGAGGATGGGATCTCCCGTATCGCGGCAGCGGCATGGCAGGTGAACGAAACGGCTGAAAATATCGGCGCGCGTCGTCTGCATACGGTGCTGGAGCGTCTGATGGAAGATATCTCCTATGACGCCAGCGATCTGGATGGCGAATCCATTACGATTGACGCTGAGTACGTGAGTAAACATCTTGATGAGCTGGTCGCGGATGAAGACTTAAGCCGCTTTATTCTTTAACCCGGCAGATCACGTTGAATGAGAGGAGGCTCCGGCCTCCTTTTTTACGCCTGAAATCCCTCCTTTTTCTGCCCCAGACGGTGAAAAAGACGCAGTGTCCGCCTGTATCCTTGACGAAGATTAATTCCTCCACCGGGGGCAGCCAGTAAACTGGCGGCAAATCAACCGGGCTCAGGCCCGTTTTGCCCGCCGGGACGATGCGACTATGACGGAAAACATTCACTCAGCTCCTGCTCTCACCCTGCCGCGCGCCTGGCTGGAGAGCTTAAGGTTGCGGACGCTTCCGCTGGCCTGTGCGTCAATTCTGACCGGGTCAGCGCTGGCCTGGTGGCAGAACACCTTCAGCTTCCCGATAGCCATTCTTGCCCTGCTCACCACAGTCCTGCTGCAAATCCTCTCTAACCTGGCGAATGACTATGGTGATGCGCTGAAAGGCAGCGATACGCCAGCGCGTATTGGCCCGCTTCGGGGGATGCAAAAAGGGGCGATAACGCTGCCGCAGATGCGCGCGGCGCTGGGCATTGTCGTCACGCTGACGATCGTTTCAGGCCTGCTGCTGGTGCTTTATTCCTGTCAGTCGCTCCGCGATATACTGGGATTCCTCGCGCTGGGTGCGCTGGCGATCGCGGCGGCAATTGCCTACACGGTCGGTAAAAAACCCTACGGCTATCTGGGGCTGGGCGACGTTTCCGTGCTGATATTTTTTGGCTGGCTGGGCGTTATCGGCAGCTATTATCTCCAGGCCCACAGCCTGCAGCCGGTACTCTTCTTACCCGCCACCGCCTGCGGCCTGCTCGCTGTCGCCGTGCTGAACGTCAATAATATGCGCGATATTGAAAGCGACCAGCAGCATGGCAAACACACGCTTGCGGTGAGACTGGGCGCGCTTAACGCCCGACGCTACCACGCCGCCCTGCTGGCCGGTTCACTCCTCTGCCTGAGCCTGTTCGCGCTGGTCGCTTGCCAGGGCCTGAACGGCTGGCTGTTTATGCTTTCAGCGCCGCTGCTCGCCAGCCAGGGACGCTTCATTTTCCGGCAGACTGCGCCCGTCGCCATGCGACCGATGCTGGGTAAAACCGTCAAAGCCGCCCTGCTGGTCAACGTGCTTTTTTCACTCGGGCTGCTCCTCGCTTAATTGCGATGTGGTTGACCCATCGCAACTTTTAACAATTGATGATTTTGCCAACACCCTTGGGAAAGCGATATACTTAGCTTTCCTGCTGCAAACAGACGAACCCCTTATGAAATATGATACTTCTGAACTCTGCGACATCTATCATGAAGATGTGAACGTCGTTGAACCGCTCTTTTCAAACTTCGGTGGGCGCACCTCGTTTGGCGGGCAAATCATCACGGTAAAATGTTTCGAAGACAACGGGCTGCTCTTTGATTTGCTGGAGGAAAACGGCCGTGGTCGCGTGCTGCTGGTTGACGGCGGTGGTTCCGTTCGCCGGGCGCTGGTTGATGCGGCGCTGGCACAGCTGGCGGTGCAGAATGAGTGGGAAGGTATTGTGGTCTATGGCTCGGTGCGTCAGGTGGACGACCTTGAAGAGCTTGATATCGGTATTCAGGCCATCGCCGCGATCCCTGTAGGCGCAGCCGGGGAAGGCATTGGCGAAAGCGACGTGCGGGTTAATTTCGGCGGCGTTACCTTCTTCTCTGGTGACCATCTTTATGCTGACAATACCGGCATTATTCTGTCAGAAGATCCGCTCGACCTCGAATAACAGTGCGGCCATTGAGCATGGCAGCGCTAAGCCAGTAACAAAAACGGGTGCCAGCGGCACCCGTTTTTACGTCCGTAAAAATCAGACTTCTTCCATTTTACCCAGCAGGGCACGCAGACGTTCCTGCCAGACCTGCTGCTCTTCCTTTAAATGCTGGTTTTCACGCACCAGAGATTCGCTATTTCCCGCAGCCTGCTGAACCTGCTGATTCAGATTGTTGTTCTGCTCTTTCAGCTCTTCAATTTCCATCTGCAGCAGAGTGATGGTATCAATCGCCTGCTGTACCTTTGCTTCCAGTTTCTCGAATACTTCAAATGACATTGTAAATGACCTCTCCTAATCGCAAGGCGTTGATGATGCTAGCCGCAGATCATGAGGGGTAAGCCGGCATTCCGCGGATAACAACGATACACCGATTGTAAGTAGACCCGCCCGCCAAGTCCAGCAGGGAACCTGTACAGGGTGCAGTCTGTAACAATTTTCGGCGCAGACCTGGAATTGGCAACCTTGCCAACGTTAAAAGTAAGTGTTTAGTTAACAGCGTGAGACAAAAAACCGCTAAACGAAACGGGAAATGATGTTTCAGGAAAGCCAAAAGACGCGAAAACGCTCATTTTTTTGACGCAGAGCACAACTTTTGATTTCGCTATTTCTCGTTTATGCTCGTTAACGATAAATTCACATCAGCCCTACAAAAGATTAGGGCGACTCAGGGAATGAGAAAAAAAGCGCTGTACAACATTTAACCTCGCCTTCAGGAAATGCCATCATGAGTCAAACAACAAGCACGCTGAAAGGGCAGTGCATCGCCGAATTCCTTGGTGTCGCCACCATTATCTTTTTTGGTGCCGGCTGCGTCGCCGCCATGAAGCTGGCAGGCGCCAGTTTTGGTCAGTGGGAAATCAGCATCGTCTGGGGTATTGCCGTGGCTATGGCGGTCTATCTCAGCGCGGCCATTTCCGGCGCACACCTTAACCCGGCCGTTACCATCGCACTTTGTCTGTTTGCCAGTTTCGATCGCCGCAAGGTCGCCCCCTATATTCTCGCGCAGGTCGCGGGTGCCTTCTGCTCCGCTGCGCTGGTTTACGGGCTCTACTACAATTTGTTTATCGACTACGAGCAGTCTCACCAGATGGTGCGTGGCACGGTAGAAAGCCTTGACCTGGCCGGCATCTTCTCCACTTATCCGAACCCGCATATCAGCGTGGGTCAGGCGTTCCTGGTTGAGGCTGTGATTACTGCGGTAATGATGGGTCTGATCATGGCGCTGACCGATGACGGTAACGGTTTGCCGCGCGGCCCGATGGCTCCGCTGCTGATCGGCCTGCTGATTGCAATCATTGGCGGCGCTATGGGTCCACTGACCGGCTTCGCCCTCAACCCGGCGCGTGATTTCGGCCCGAAAATTTTCGCCTGGCTGGCGGGTTGGGGTAACGTTGCCTTTACCGGCGCCCGTGATATCCCTTATTTCCTCGTGCCGATTTTTGGCCCGATCGTCGGTGCCAGCGTCGGCGCATTTGGCTATCGTTATTTGATCGCCCGCAACCTCCCTGTAACGACCATGGAGGAGAAAGAAGAGAAGTCGGTAGCGCGTGCCGAACAGCGTAAAGCGTAAGTCGCTAACCCTTTACACCATCAGGAATTGAATTATGACTACAGAAAAAAAATATATCGTCGCGCTCGATCAGGGTACAACCAGCTCCCGTGCGGTTGTCCTCGATCATGACTCCAATATCGTGGCGGTATCCCAGCGCGAATTTCAGCAAATCTACCCTAAGCCAGGCTGGGTTGAACATGATCCGATGGATATCTGGGCTTCGCAAAGCTCAACGCTGGTAGAAGTGCTGGCCCATGCGGATATCAACTCTGACGAAATTGCCGCGATCGGCATTACCAACCAGCGCGAAACCGCAATTGTCTGGGATAAAGAGACCGGTAAACCGATTTACAACGCCATCGTCTGGCAGGATCCCCGCACCGCTGACTACTGTTCGAAACTGAAAAAAGAGGGGCTGGAAGAGTACATTCAGCACACCACTGGCCTGGTGATTAACCCTTACTTCTCCGGCACCAAGGTGAAGTGGATTCTGGATCATGTTGAAGGCTCGCGCGATCGTGCGAAGCGCGGCGAACTGCTGTTTGGTAACGTCGACTCCTGGCTGGTCTGGAAAATGACGCAGGGACGGGTGCATATCACCGACTACACCAACGCCTCGCGTACCATGATGTTCAACATCCACAAGCTGGAGTGGGATCAGCGTATGCTGGATATCCTGGATATCCCGCGTGAGATGCTGCCTGAAGTGAAATCCTCTTCTGAGGTTTACGGCCAGACGAACATCGGCGGTAAAGGTGGCACGCGTATTCCTATTGCCGGTATTGCGGGCGACCAGCAGGCTGCGCTGTATGGTCAGCTCTGCGTCCAGCCGGGGATGGCGAAAAACACCTACGGCACCGGCTGCTTTATGCTGATGAACACGGGTACGGAAGCGGTTACCTCCACCAACGGCCTGTTGACCACCATCGCCTGTGGCCCGCGCGGCGAAGTGAACTATGCGCTGGAAGGCGCGGTATTTATCGGCGGCGCTTCCATTCAGTGGCTGCGTGACGAGATGAAGCTGATTGGCGACGCGACCGATTCTGAATATTTCGCCATGAAGGTAAAAGACAGCAACGGTGTTTATATGGTGCCAGCCTTTACCGGCCTTGGCGCGCCATACTGGGACCCCTATGCACGTGGCGCCATCTTTGGCCTGACGCGCGGTGCCAACGCTAACCACATCATCCGCGCCACGCTGGAGTCTATTGCCTACCAGACGCGCGACGTGCTGGAAGCGATGCAGAATGACGCCGGTACCCGTCTGCAATCTCTGCGTGTGGATGGCGGCGCGGTAGCCAACAACTTCCTGATGCAGTTCCAGTCCGATATCCTGGGCACCCGCGTGGAGCGCCCGGAAGTGCTGGAAGTGACCGCGCTGGGTTCCGCCTACCTGGCTGGCCTTGCGGTAGGCTTCTGGAAAGATCTGGATGAGGTCCGCGCCAAGGCGGTGATCGAACGCGAATTCCGTCCAGGCATCGAAACCAGCGAGCGCAACTACCGTTATGCCGGCTGGAAAAAAGCCGTTGCCCGTGCCCAGGCATGGGAAGACCACGAAGAGTAACCTCCTCGCCCGCAATCGCCATGATTGCGGGCGTTTTCCTCCCCGCCACGCCATGATTCTCGCGCTACCCCATTTCCAAAACCCATAATAAATCCGCCACTGGATTTTCATGCCGAACCGAAGCGGCAAAGCTGCTCAGCGATAAGCGACCGTAACGCGATGATGAAGAATGCTGGCGTTTTCCCTTCCTGCCATGCCAGACTTCCCGCCTCAACACTTTCCGGAACCCATTATGAAACGAGAACTCGCCATTGAATTTTCACGCGTAACGGAAGCGGCGGCGCTGGCTGGCTATAAATGGCTGGGACGCGGCGACAAGAACGCGGCAGACGGCGCGGCGGTGCACGCCATGCGTATTATGCTCAACAAGGTGGATATTGACGGGCAAATCGTGATTGGCGAGGGAGAAATTGATGAAGCTCCCATGCTTTATATCGGTGAAAAGGTCGGCAGCGGCCAGGGTGATGCGGTGGATATCGCGGTTGACCCCATCGAAGGCACGCGCATGACCGCGATGGGTCAGGCTAACGCGCTGGCGGTGCTGGCCGTCGGGGATAAAGGCACTTTCCTGAACGCGCCTGATATGTATATGGAAAAGCTGATTGTGGGGCCAGGTGCCAAAGGCGCGATTGACCTTAATCTTCCGCTTGAAGAGAATCTGAGAAATATTGCAGCCGCGCTTCAGAAGCCACTCCGCGAGCTGACGGTCACCCTTCTGGCAAAACCCCGCCACGATGCCGTTATCGCCGCTCTCCAGCAGCTGGGCGTGCGCATTTTTGCCATTCCGGATGGGGATGTTGCCGCCTCGATTCTGACCTGCATGCCGGACAGCGAAGTTGATGTGCTCTATGGCATTGGCGGCGCGCCGGAAGGCGTGGTGTCCGCAGCGGTGATCCGTGCCATGGACGGGGATATGCAGGGCAGACTACTGGCCCGTCACCGGGTCAAAGGGGACTCGCCGGAAAACCGCAAAATTGGCGAGCAGGAGCTGGCACGCTGCCGCGAAATGGGAATTGAGGCTGGGAAAGTCCTGCTGCTGGGCGAAATGGCGAAAAACGATAATGTCATTTTCTCCGCCACCGGCATCACCAGCGGCGACCTGCTGAAAGGGATTACCCGCCAGGGCAATATCGCCACCAGCGAAACGCTGCTGGTTCGGGGTAAGTCGCGAACTATTCGCCGCATTCAGTCCATACATTATCTGGATCGCAAGGACGAGAGCCTGCATCCTTTTATTCTGTAACCCAGCGTGAATGAGCCAGGCCAGCCCTGAGGCTGGCCTCTTTCCACCCCATCATCCGATAACCGCGCCTATACCGCATGCGGCTCCGGTCGCCGGGAAAGCGGCAGCCAGCAGAGCAATATCAGCAGCGCCATCCCAAACATCAGCATGCCCAGACTGAACTGCCCGTTCTGCGGCAGCAGGGCCGACAGCCACGCCGCCAGGCCCGACCCCAGATTTTGCAGCCCTCCCAGCAGCGCGCCTGCCGATCCGGCCACATAAGGCCAGGGCTCCATTGCGCCGGTTGTCGCCAGCGGAAACAGCATACCGGCGCCAAAGAAAAACAGCGAGGCGGGGACAATCAGCGTCCAGATAGACATCACGCCGAACCAGGCCGGGATCCACATCAGCGCGCCCGCCAGCAGACAGCTGTTCACCGCCCACCACATCAGCTGTGGAAAGGGCCGGTTTTCATGACCGGCGAACCAGGCCCCAAAGAAGGCCGCAGGCACCGGCAGAATAAACAGCAGGCTGACGGTAAGGCTGTTCAGACCCAGCACGCCCCCCATCAGTACGCCGCAGCTCGCTTCAAATACCGCAATACCGCCGAGGGCGCCCATCAGCATAATCAGATAGCGGACAAAAGTGCTGTCTGCCAGCAGTGGGCGATAGCGTGAAAAGAGCGCCCGCTTTTCCAGCGGCGCAGGACGAGTTTCCGGCAGCCAGCGGATCATCGCTATGCCAACGGCCAGGCAGAGCGCCAGCAAAAAGGCAAAGCAGGCATGCCAGCCCAGCAGATGCGTCAGCACCGCGCCAATAATCGGCGCCACCAGCGGACTGACCAGAATGCCCATATTGAGCAGGCTGTTCGCATGGCGCAGCGCGCCGCCGGAATAGAGATCGCGCGGCATGGTACGGGCCATAACGCCTGCCACGCCGGTACCCAGCCCCTGCACCGCACTTCCCACGACCAGCCAGTCGAACGTGGGCGCACAGAGTGCAATCAGCGTCCCGATAACAAATATGCTCAGCCCCGCCAGAATCACCGGACGGCGGCCAATATTATCCGACAGCGGCCCGTAGAGAAGCTGAGAGCCGCCATAGGTGATGAGATAGGCGGCCATCACGCGCTGCACCATGCCGTCACGCACGCTAAAAGCCTCCGCAATGGTCGTCATAGCGGGCACATAGATGGTTTGTGCCATTTGTCCGACAGCGACCAGCGCAATCAGCAGGATCAGCAGATACCCGTTTTCTATTTTTTTCATTTTCTTCAGTAGAATAAGCGGCCAGAACGTCATTTAAAAAATGAACTGACCAGAAAAACAAACTTGTTGGCGTGGAAAATATCAGGAACCGGCGACAAAGCGAGAGGCGAGCCTAAAATGCCCTGGCGGCAGGTGTCAGCGTTTACGGGCAGCGCCGTAAATCAAACTGTACGTTATAGTAAGGGGATTGCCTGGCGAATTTGTCGATACGAGCTTTGTTGCTGACAGAGACTGGAAAAAAGGGCGCCCAGTGGCGAAGATACCCCGTCAATGCCAACCGCCCCACAACGACTAAGGAGTTGTTTATGGCCGAATGGGTTAATGCCAGAGTCAAAAAAATGGATAACTGGACAGAGAGCTTGTTCAGCCTTACGGTCACCGCGCCCATCGCCCCCTTTACCGCCGGCCAGTTTGCCAAACTGGCGCTGGAGATCGACGGCGAGCGCGTGCAGCGCGCCTATTCCTATGTGAATGCACCCTCCGATGAAAACCTGGAGTTTTACCTGGTCACCGTGCCTGAGGGGAAGCTCAGCCCTCGCCTGCATGCGTTAACGCCGGGCCAGGAGGTGATGATGACGAAAGAAGCCGCCGGCTTCTTTGTGCTGGATGAGATCCCGGAATGCGAGACGCTGTGGATGCTGGCAACCGGCACGGCAATCGGCCCCTATCTCTCCATTCTTCAGGAAGGGAAAGGGCTGGAACGGTTCAGAAATATCGTGCTGGTGCATGCTGCGCGCTACGCGCAGGATCTGAGCTACTTGCCGCTGATGCAGACGCTCCAGCAGCGTTTTGATGGCCAGTTAAAGATTCAGACCGTGGTCAGCCGGGAAGAGGCTTCCGGCTCGCTGACGGGACGGGTGCCCGCGCTTATCGCCAGCGGAGAACTGGAGGCCGCCGTAGGCTTGCCCATGGAGGCTGCCAGCAGCCATATCATGCTCTGCGGCAACCCTCAGATGGTGCGTGATACGCAGCAGCTGCTGAAGGATACGCGGGAAATGCGTAAGCACCTGAAGCGTAAACCCGGACATATCACCAGCGAACATTACTGGTAGCGCCGATCGGCTATCGCAGCCAGCCTGTTCCGGCAGCGCAGCCCTATCAGGCCATTCTGCGGCCGGTATAATTCACTGGCTGCGGAGCTTTACCAAAGCGGTTTTCCCCCGGCGTTCCGCGACAGAGGCCCAGCTCCAGCAGGAGGGCGACCAGAATCAGCGTGGGGATAAAGCGGCCCGGCACCCACTGCCAGCTGGCGGGGAGCATATCCCAGTTGCCGGCCAGCAGCATCCAGGCAACAATCAGCAGTAGCCCCCAGTATCCCGCTTTATTGCGGTCATGCAGCCGTTTCACTATTACCGCGCTGGTTGGCCATAGCAGGCAAACCACACCAAATGCGGCATTTTGCGAACTCAGCCAGCCGTTTGCCGCCAGGGTAAAGAGCAGCGTCATCAGCACCAGCCAGAGCGTCAGCCAGATCCAGAGATCCCGCCGCCTCAGTCTGCCACGATATGAAAAACACCACGCTTGCAGGGTCATTTTTTATCCCTCAGGAAAGCCGCAGGCTTTGACTTTGCCGGTCATTGTCCGTTCTAATCTGCTGCTGAATGGAGCGATCGGGGCGAATACTATGAAAAAAGCGATCTTTACGGGCCTGCTGCTGCTGATACAGGCTACAGCGTATGCCAGCAAGCCATCACCGCAGTCTCGCGTTGAGCATATGCCAACCGCGCCCTATCTTCTGGCAGAATCGCCCACTTTCGATATGACCATCGGTCAGTTTCGTGAAAAATATAATGCTATCAACCCGGCGTTACAGATTGCTGACTACCGTGCCGTCGACAGTCGCGGTGATAAAAGTAATTTGACCCGAGCCGCCAGCAAGATCAATGAAAATCTTTACACGTCCACCGCGCTGGAACATGGAACAGGTAAAATTAAAACGTTACAGGTTACCTGGCTACCGGTTCCCGGCCCGGATGCGCAGGTGGCCCGGGATAGAGCCCGCGCCTATATGGCTGCGCTGATGCGTTTTTTCGAAACTAATCTGGATGAAGAGCAGAGCCTGAAACGGCTTGATGAACTGCTGAAGAAGGGACAAGGATCGCGTTATTTTACCCAGACGGTTGGGGCATTGCGTTACGTGGTCGCGGACAACGGTGACAAAGGACTGACCTTCGCCGTTGAGCCGGTAAAACTGTCGCTGGCTGCCGACTGAGCGGCCGGTAAAGATGACGAAAAGCAAAGCCTTTCGGGGTTTTGATCTCTATACTGTCTGGCAGACAACGCTGCCTGGCAGCGTAATTTAACAGAATCGCGCTAAGCGTGGAGGATAAGATGCGACATCCGCTAGTCATGGGTAACTGGAAACTGAACGGCAGTAAAACTCTGGTCAAAGAGCTGATTGCCGGTCTGCGCGACGAACTGAGCACCGTTGACGGTTGTGGCGTAGCCATCGCTCCACCGGTGATGTATCTGGATCTGGCAAAGCACGCCGCCTCCGGTAGCCATATCGCGCTGGGCGCGCAGAACGTGGACGTTAACCTCTCCGGTGCCTTCACGGGTGAAGTCTCAGCAGACATGCTGAAAGACATCGGCGCGAAGTACATCATTATCGGCCATTCAGAGCGTCGCACCTACCACAAAGAGAGCGATGAGCTGGTCGCGAAGAAATTCGCCGTGCTGAAGAATGCTGGCCTGATCCCGGTACTCTGCATCGGTGAAACCGAAGCGGAAAACGAAGCCGGTAAAACTGAAGAAGTTTGCGCGCGCCAGATTGATGCGGTGCTGACGACTCAGGGCGCGGAAGCGTTTAACGGCGTGGTTATCGCCTATGAGCCCGTCTGGGCTATCGGCACCGGTAAATCGGCAACCCCGGCACAGGCTCAGGCCGTGCACAAATTTATCCGTGACCATATTGCGAAGCAGGATGCAGCCGTGGCTGAACAGGTCATTATCCAGTACGGCGGTTCCGTTAACGATAAAAACGCCGCTGAACTCTTCGCTCAGCCGGACATCGACGGCGCGCTGGTTGGCGGCGCCTCGCTGAAGGCTGACGCCTTCGCGGTGATTGTGAAAGCCGCCGCCGCAGCGAAAAACGCCTGATGCGTCATCCTGCCCCGGCTTCGGGGCAGGATATCACTTCTTCTGTTTGTTCTGCCCCACCAGATACTTTAGCTTTTCCGCACTCTGGCGATTTCTAAAAGCCTGACTAAACCTTTTCCTGTTTCTCTGCCGGACGCCAGCCAGGCCTTTATGTAACTGATATCGTTCTCATCCCCGATTCAACGTCGCTGTGTAAACAATTTTTAGTTGTGCTGTCATAATGCTCTGTTCCACGCGCTTTTCCTGCACAACCGACTCTGGCGTCTATGCTTTTATCAGACTTTACTTCTGAGGAGGAGCACGATGGATACGACTTTGTCACCACCCATGTCCGATCGGGAACTCGCACTGATTGACCGTTACTGGCGCGCCGCCAACTACCTTTCCGTTGGCCAAATCTACCTGATGGATAACCCTCTGCTGCGTCAGCCCCTGCTGCCTGAACATATCAAGCCGCGCCTGCTCGGCCACTGGGGCACCACGCCCGGCCTGAATTTCATCTATGCCCATTTAAACCGCATCATTCGCCAGCGGGAGCTGGATCTGCTTTATATCTGCGGGCCGGGCCATGGTGGACCTGGCATGGTGGCCAATACCTGGCTTGAAGGCAGCTACAGTGAAATTTACCCCCGCATCAGCGAAGATGCGGAAGGCATGCGCAGGCTGTTTAAACAGTTTTCCTTTCCCGGCGGCATTCCCAGCCACGCCGCCCCGGAAACGCCCGGCTCCATTCACGAAGGTGGCGAACTGGGCTACTCGCTGGTTCATGCTTTTGGCGCCGTCTTCGATCATCCGGATCTGATTGTGCCCTGCGTGATCGGCGATGGTGAAGCGGAGACCGGACCGCTCGCCGCCAGCTGGCACGGTACAAAATTCCTGAATGCGGCCCGCGACGGCGCTGTCCTGCCCATCCTGCATCTCAACGGCTATAAGATTGCCAACCCAACGCTGCTTGGCCGCGCCAGCGACAGTGATTTACAGCAGCTCTTTAGCGGATATGGCTATGAACCCCTGTTTGTGGAAGGCGAGGATCCACAGCTTATGCACCGGCAGATGGCGGAAGTGCTGGATAAGGCTTTTGACCGCATTCGCCAGTTCCAGCAGGAAGCCAGAAGTGGCCAGGCGCACAGCGCTGTCCCGCGCTGGCCGATGATTGTGCTGCGCAGCCCGAAAGGCTGGACCGGTCCCAAAACGGTTGACGGTAAAAAAGTTGAAGGCTTCTGGCGCGCGCACCAGGTGCCGGTCTCCGCATGCCGGGAGAATGATGAGCATCGCCATATTCTGGAGAACTGGCTGAAGAGCTACCGGCCTGAAGAACTCTTTGATGAGGCGGGCAGCCTGAAACCCGAGCTGAAAGCGCTGGCACCGGAAGGCGATAAGCGAATGGGCGCCAGCCCGTACGCCAACGGTGGACGGCTGCGTAAAGAGCTTAACGTTCCGGATATCCGTCAGTTTGCCGTGGAGGTGACCAGTCCCGGTGAAACGCAGGAGCAGTCAACGGCGGTGCTTGCCAGCTATCTCAGCGCTATTTTCAGCCAGAACCCGGATAACTTCCGCCTGTTCGGCCCGGATGAAACCGCCTCCAACCGCCTGAGCAAAGTGTTTGACGTCACCAGCCGTACCTGGATGGAAGCCATCCGCTCCTATGATGAACAGCTCGCGCCCGATGGCAGAGTAATGGAGATCCTCAGTGAGCATCAGTGTCAGGGCTGGCTTGAAGGCTACCTGCTGACCGGCAGACACGGGCTTTTTACCTGCTACGAAGCCTTTATTCATATTATCGATTCCATGTTTAATCAGCATGCGAAATGGCTGAAGGTGACGCGCGATCTGCCGTGGCGAAAACCCGTTTCATCGCTGAACTACCTGCTTTCATCCCACGTCTGGCGACAGGACCACAATGGCTACAGCCATCAGGATCCGGGTTTTATCGATCATGTTGCCAACAAGAAAGCCGATATTGTCCGCATTTATCTTCCGCCTGACGCTAACACGTTACTCTGGGTCGGCGATCACTGTTTGCGGACCTGGGACCGTATCAACGTGATCGTGGCAGGCAAGCAGCCGGAGCCGCAGTGGCTGAGTATGGATGAGGCCATTAAGCACTGTGAAAAAGGGATGGGGATCTGGCCCTGGGCCGGGAATGAAAAACCCGGCACCTCACCTGACGTTGTGATGGCCTGTGCGGGCGATATTCCCACAATGGAGACGCTGGCGGCGGTAGACCTGCTGCGACAGATGCTGCCCGAGCTGAGCGTCCGGGTGGTTAACGTCGTCGATTTACTGGCGCTGCAAACCAAAGATCAGCACCCGCACGGCCTGGGTGAGGAGGAATTTGACGCCCTGTTCACTCAGGATAAGCCCGTCATCTTCGCCTTCCACGGCTACCCGACGCTGATCCACCGGCTGACCTATCAACGCAATAATCACGCTAATTTCCACGTGCGGGGCTTTAATGAAGAAGGCACCACCACCACGCCATTTGATATGACCGTGCTGAACGGGCTGGATCGTTATCATCTGGCGCAGGAAGCGATTATGCGGGTACCCGGCCTGCAAGAGCGGGCAGCAGACGTGCTGGACCAGCTGGAAGAAAAACTGGCGGCCCACCATGCTTACGTCCGGGAACATGGCGAGGACATCCCCGAGGTACAGAACTGGAAATGGCCATCGCAGGCAAGTGAAGGCGAGGCACCAGAGTAAACGTGGGGCGGCATAAAGCCGCCCTTTTCAGCCTCAGTACAACGCTTCAACCAGCATCCAGCATGTTGTGACCACCAGCGAAAATGCCATCAGGGTATTAAATAAACGCAGCTTCCACACGACCTGCAAATGCTTTCCCAGCCGGTCTCCCAACGCGGCCCATATCAGAATACAGGGCAGATTAAGGAGCATAAAACCCACCATCACTGCCAGAATGCCGCTGTTGGCGGTGTACATCAGCGCCACGTTGGTTGCCATCAGCCACGCCTTTGGATTAACGGCCTGAAACAGCGCGCCGCCGGCCATCGTCATGGGGCGGGCTTTCTCACGCAGTTCCGGCGCCCCGGCGCGAAAAATTTTCCAGGAGAGCCAGAGCAGATAGCCGCAGCCCAGTAAGGTAAGTGGCACCCTGACTGCGCCCATCCATTGTAACAACACCTCCAGCAGCATTCCGGCGATCGCCGTCTGTAGGGCACAGCCAACCATGATCCCCATCAACATGGGCAGCGTCCTGCGCAGACCAAAATTCACGCCTGAAGTGGCCAGCATCAGGTTATTTGGGCCTGGCGTTATCGACATTACGGTTACATAGCTGAAGAAAGAGGGATCAAGCATCGTCATGTGTCCTGCATTCAAAGAGAACACCATGTTAAAAGCGGAACGCCGATGGTAACAGATTCAGAAGCAGACTATTGTTATGGGTACAGTCAACCCTGACTGTCGATTGTACCTGTCAACAGGCGAGGCCATTGTGTCCATTGTCGATTCTCCCGAAAGCACGCTCTATCATCAACTGGCGGAAACGCTGGCTTCCGCCATCCACAGCGGCACTTTTCCACCCGCCAGCCGCCTGCCAGCAATTCGTCGCTGCGCCAGTAATCACCAGGTGAGTGTCAATACCGTGCTGTCAGCCTACCGGATACTGGAGGACCGTGGGCTGATCGAAGCCCGCCCTCAGTCGGGTTACTATGTGCGGGGCGTGCTGCCCGCAGTGAAAGCGAATAATGAGCATGGCGCCAGGGTACTTTCGCCGGGAAGCGAGAAGCTGGATTTAATCGATGCCGTCTTTGCTGCCCAGAATCATCCGGACTATATCAATATCTCTCTGGCCTGCCCGCAGAACAGCGACTTTTTTCCCACGGCAAAACTCAACCGCATTATGGCATCTCTGCTGCGCAGGGAGCCGGCGCTGACAGGCCGCTACGCGCTGCCTCCGGGCAGTGAACGCCTGCGCCGTGAAGTAGCCCGCCGCGCAATGGATGTCGGTATGACGCTGAACGCCGGGGATATTACGCTGACGCACGGCTGTATGGAGGCACTCCAGCTCGCCCTGCGCGCGGTGACCCGCCCCGGCGACTGCGTCGGGCTGGAAACCCCCACCTATTTTTATCTCTTTCCTTTGCTTGCCAGTCTGGGTCTGAACATTATTGAAATCCCGACAGATCCCCAGTACGGAATGTCGCTGGATGCGCTGGAGCTGCTGTTACAGGAGCAGCGTCTCCAGGCCATTATCGCCATGCCCACCGTGCAGAATCCGATGGGATGTACCATGAAGCTGGAGGACAAAAAGCGGCTGGCGCACATGGTTAACCACTATCAGGTGCCGCTGCTTGAGGATGGACTCTATGGTGAACTTCAGTTCTGCTGGCCGCTGTCGCCTGCCGTTAAGGCTTTTGATCGGGAAGGATGGATAATCTACTGCACCAGCTTTACCAAAACCCTGGCACCAGATTTTCACGTTGGCTGGATGGCGGCGGGACGCTTCAACGAAAAGCTGGCGAGGCTGAAGGCCGTCTCTTCGCTGGCTGAATCACGGCTGTTATCTGAAACCATCGCCCTTTTTCTGGCCTCGGGCGGCTACGATCGTCATCTGCGTACGCTCCGCCGCCGCTATGCGGCCCAGCTGGATGAGGCGCGTGGCATTATTGCCCGCCATTTCCCCCAGGGCACCCGCGCCACGCTGCCCAGCGGCGGCTTTGTTTTCTGGGTCGAACTGCCCGGGAACGTTGACGGCGTGGCGCTGTTTCACCGGCTGCTGCTGGAGAAAATCTGTCTGACGCCGGGCGCACTCTATACGCTGAGCGAGCGTTGCCGCAGCGCGCTGCGCCTTTCCTGCTGCTATCCCTTTGACGAACGCTACACCTATGCGCTGAAGCGCACCGGTGCGCTTGCCTGTGAAATGAGCGGAATAGCAGCGGGCATGGCCTGACGGTCAGGGCGTGCCGTTTCTTCCCCAGGTGGCATACCCTTTACGCTGGGTCAGCCTTTCATAGTAGGCGCGTACGGCAGGCAGATCAGCGTGCTCGAGCGGCGTTTCATACCAGCGATTGACCGAGAGCCCGATGGGAATATCGGCCAGAGAAAAGGCGCTGCCGGCAACGTAAGCGCCGGTGCTTTCCAGCTGCTGGTTAAGGATGCCCATCGTATACGTCCAGCCTTTGCAGGCTGCGGCCAGCAGGCGCGGATCCCGATGGGCCGGGGAGTGCCGTACCAGTGACATAAAGGCATAGCGCCAGGCGGTATTCAGTTCGGTCGCCTGCCAGTCGATCCATTGATCAACGCGCGCGCGCTCACGGGGGTTAAGCGGATAAAGCCAGCTTCCTTCACGGGCATTGGCGAGATAGCGAATAATGGTATTGGATTCCCACAGAACAAAATCTTGATCCTGAATAACCGGGATCGTGGCGTTGGGATTGAGCTTTTTAAATGCCGCCTCATGCGGTGACCGGAATCCTTCTCCCCAGTCTTCCCGCTCAAAGGCGATGTCCAGTTCATCACAAGTCCAGAGTACTTTTCTGACATTAATCGACGAGGTGCGTCCCAGTATTTTCAGCATAATATTGTTACCCTCAAACAAATTACTTCCGGAGGGCTTTAACTATGACGCAGTTACGCGCATTTAAACAGGTTGACGTGTTTACCTCTTCACCGCTGGGCGGCAACCCGCTGGCGGTGATTATGGACGGGGCGGGCCTTACCGATGAGCAGATGAAGGCGATCGCACGCTGGACGAACCTGTCCGAAACGACCTTTGTATTGCCGCCCGACCATCCGCAGGCTGATTACCGGGTAAGGATTTTTACACCGGACACCGAGTTCCCTTTTGCCGGCCATCCGACGCTTGGCACGGCTCACGCTCTGCTTGAGAGCGGCATCGCCCTGAAAACGCCCGGTCAGATTGTGCAGGAGTGTGGGCTTGGCCTGGTGACGGTTAAATGCGCTGCCGACGGCGCGCTGGCCTTTGCGGCGCCTGAAGCGATTCTGACCGGATTCAGCGATGCCCCGCTCGGAGCCGCCCTTAACAGCGAGGCGATTGAAACGCAGCTGCCGGTCACCGTTGCCGACATGGGCATTCGCTGGCTGCTGGTGCCCATGACGTCAGCCGAAGCGGTACTGGCGATTAAACCCAACGTGGTGGAATTTGAACGCCTGATGCGTAAAGCCAGAGTGGACGGCGTGATGCCATTCGGGCCGCTGGACGGCGAGCCTGAACGCTATGAGGTGCGCGGCCTGCTGACCGAACGGGGATCGCTGGTGGAGGATCCGGTCACCGGCAGCGCCAACGCCTGCCTTGCCCGCTATTTCCAGGCGCAGGGCGTAGAGCTGGACTACCGCGTCCGTCAGGGAACGGCGATTGCGCGTGCGGGCCGGTTGAGCGTCACTTATGCGGCAGATGGCGTCTGGATTGGCGGCCAGACCCTGACGGTGATTGAGGGCACCCTACGCCTCTGACGTCGCAAAGAGCGCCCTGTGTTCTCAGAGCGCCTAGAGGAACATGCCGCCCGAGGCTTCAATACGCTGCCCGTTGATCCAGCCGCTGCGATCGCTGAGGATCTGCGCGATCGCATCACCAATATCATCCGGCTTTCCGACGCGTCCCAGCGCCGTCTGGGAGGCAACGAAAGCGTTTACCTCCGGATTATCACGCACCATCCCGCCGCTGAAGTCCGTTTCAATCGCCCCCGGCGCCAGAATATTGACGGCAATGCCCCGCGCGCCCAGCTCTTTCGCCTGATAGCGGGTCAGCACTTCCATCGCCCCTTTCACCGCTGCATAGGCGCTGGAACCGGGCAGGCTGAAGCGGGCCAGGCCGCTGGAGATATTAAGTATCCGGCCGCCGTCCGCCATCAGCGGAAGCAACGTCTGGGTCAGGAAAAACGGGCCTTTAAAATGGATGTTCACCATTTCATCAAACTGCGCTTCTGTCGTTTCCATAAAGCTGGCATGCAGCGCCGTGCCTGCGTTGTTTACTAAATAATCAAAGGTGTCGCGTTGCCACACCTTATTAAGCTGTTCTTTGATGGCTTCAGCAAAAGCCGCGAAGCTGCTGCTGTCAGCGACATCCAGCTGTAGCGCCACGGCACGAGCACCTGTCGCCTCAATGCGTCTGACAACCGCCTCTGCTTCCTGCTGCTGACTGCGCCAGGTCAGAATGATATCAACACCCGTTTTCGCCAGTTTCAGGGCCGCATTTTCACCTAAACCCCGGCTGCCGCCGCTGATCACTGCAATTTTCTGGTTCATTCTTCTTTGCCTCTGGTTATCTGTGGACAAAAAAAGCATATTACCTTCACGTTCAGCTATAAACTGCCTTAAGTACGCTTTACTGTTTCATTAGTAACAACAATGAGCGCAAAAATGGATAAAATTCACGCAATGCGGGTCTTTATCAGGGTCGCGGAATTAAAGAGCTTTACGCAGGCCGCTGAGGATCTGGGTCTGCCTAAAGGTAGCCTTTCCCGCCAGCTACAGGCGCTGGAAAATGCGTTAGGCACCCGGCTACTGCAGCGCACCACCCGCCGGGTTGAACTCACCCATGACGGTCAAATCTACTTCGAACGCTGTCGTGATGTTCTGGCAACCCTGGAAGAGATGGATTCGCTGTTTCAACACGAACCCGCTACCCTCAGCGGACGCCTGCGCGTGGATATGCCCGTTAACCTGGCGAGTGATTATATTATTCCCCAACTTCCCGCTTTTCTTCAGCACTACCCCGGCATTGAGCTGGAGCTTAGCAGCAGCGACAGGCGGGTCGATGTGATACGTGAAGGTTTTGACTGTGTTGTCCGTATAGGTTCGCTGGAGGACTCCGGGCTGATAGCGCGACCGCTGGGGCATCTGAGGCAGCTCAACTGCGTCAGTCCCGGTTATATTGAACGTTTCGGTACGCCGCGCTCGCTGGAAGATCTCTCGCAGCATGCGGTGGTGCATTATGGTCAGCAGCTGGGCACGCAGACGCCGGGCTTTGAGTTTTTTGACGGAAAAAATCGCCATATCATCAAAACCGGCGGTGCGTTAACGGTCAACAGTACGGCGTCCTATCGCGCTGCCTGTCTGGCGGGCCTGGGCATTATTCAGGTGCCGGAAATAGGGGTAAGAAAGGCACTCAACGAAAAAAAACTGGTCGAAATCCTGCCGCATTTCCTTGCCGCACCGCTGCCGGTTTCGCTGCTTTATCCCCATCGCCGCAACCTGGCCCGCCGCGTTCATGTCTTTATGGAATGGCTCACGCAGGCAATGAAAGGCTACGTCGCCTGAGCAGCGGCTATAATTTTAGCCATGCCGATATTTAACAAAGGATCAGAGAAGAAGAACTCATGAAGGAAAATCAACCAGCAGAAAGCCAGCGTGGCGAAGAAAAGCCGCTGATCAATTTCAGGACCGGAAACGCTACGGTTGATAAATCCATCTCGCGAGTTTCGCGTTTTATCAGCTGGTTTCAGTCCATTCCTGCCGTCGCTCACTTCCTGCGGGCCGGCGAGCGGTTTACCGACCGTCTGGGTAGCCAGTTCGGTGCCGCCATTACCTATTTTTCGTTTCTGTCTTTAATCCCGATACTGATGGTGTCGTTTGCCGGCGTGGGGTTTGTCCTGGCGTCCAATCAGGATTTGCTGACTGAACTGATCAATAAGATCGTGAGCAACATCAGCGATCCAACGCTGGCGACCACGCTGAAAAATACCGTTAATACGGCTGTTCAGCAGCGTACCACCGTCGGCCTGACCGGTTTAGCTATCGCGCTCTATTCTGGCATAAGCTGGATGGGAAACCTGCGTGAAGCCATACGGGCCCAGTTCCGGGACGTCTGGGAACGTAATAAGCAGGACCAGGAGAAGATCTATTTTAAGTACACGCGCGACCTCATTTCACTGATGGGCCTGGTACTGGCGCTGATCGTGACGCTTTCGCTGACGTCCATTGCGGGAGCGGCCCAGGCGGCTATCGTTCGCGCTCTGGGACTGGAAGGTATTGAGTGGCTGCGCCCTGCTATGACGCTGATCGCCCTGTCGATCTCAATTTTTGCCAACTACCTGCTCTTCCTGTGGATTTTCTGGATTCTGCCGCGTCATAAGCCACGTAAGAGAGCGCTGTTACGCGGTACGCTGCTGGCGGCAATTGGCTTTGAGATCATTAAATTCATTATGACCCTTACGCTGCCGAAGCTGGCTTCCTCGCCTTCCGGTGCCGCCTTCGGCTCGGTGCTTGGGCTGATGGCCTTTTTCTACTTCTTCGCCCGCCTTACGCTGTTCTGTGCCGCGTGGATCGCGACGGCGAAGTATAAAGATGATAAGCCCATCGAGGCAGGTCATAGTAAGTCATAAGCGTTTACCTCTTCTGAGGCAGCGGTAGCTGAGCAGGCTTAAGGCTGCTGCCGTGCCGCCCCGGAAGGCGGAAAGCGCCTGATAGACTGGAAAAAGAGAAGGCTGGAGTAATAGAGGCTGCGCTGGCAGAGAGGGCTGGAGCGTCTGTCGCACACTGTCGCGGCCGGATAGAGGTAAAGTGCGGCGGGTAGTATCACTCGCAATCAGAATCTGTTTGCGAGTCCGCTCTTTATTACTGACCTGATAGCGCAATGGCGTTCGCTGCAAGCACCTTTCTAAGGTTAAGAGAGCGCATTAAGCAGCTGACAGCTGTGATCCTGAAGCTCTTCTGCCGACGCCGGGTTGAGCAACATTAAATTCCGCTTCACCACCATCAGCGCACGACGGTTATTCGACAAGGCCGCCACGGCGAAGCTGTATTTCCCCATCTCATTACGCGCGTCCGGCAGTTCGTTAGCGATGCGGACAAAGGGGCTCATGCGCTTGATTTCGTCCCGGGTAACCGCCCTGATTTGATAGACGTTATCGCCTAACTGTGCCGACTGCCATTTGGCGCTCAGTGAACTATCCAGGCTGTTTAACCGCTGACGGATATCCGGCCGCAGGCAGGAAATATGAATATGCAGCTGATTTTGCGTTCTGCCGATCCGGGAGTTCACGCTCAGTGCGACGGCACTGTCTTTGATCTCTTTTCCCCAACGCTGGGCCATAAAATGCCGCGCGCGCCAGGCTTCAGCAACAAAGTTGGGCGTATAGGGGTTAAGCAGTTCAGGACTTTCAATCCCGCTGATTTTTTCAACCGGCAGCAGTAAGTACTGTAACGGACCGTTGCGATCCTTCAGCACCACATAGCCGTTATGGAGATCGACCAGCCGACAGGGTGTGGGATCGTTATGTTGAAGCTGATTCGGAACGCACTTCTGACTGACGATATTCCACAACGCGTCGGATCGCTGCTTATAGTCCAGCACCATTGAGCCACAACCGGCCGTGACGATCAGACCCGTCAACGCTACAGTAATCAGGATCCGCCTTCGCCCCTGCATAATCTAAACCTCTGGTCATCATTTGCGCATAATGTAATCGAAGCAAAGATGAAGGTCATGTTAAATCAGTGCCGGGCCCCGCCTTTTTATCCCGGCTGACGATTCAGGCATTTACTATCTCAAATTGCGCCTCTGTTAACGACGGAGTGACGCATTAAACGGGTTATGATGCCTCAGCAAGACTAGCGTTTCATCGCCCGATCGTACGTACCGCCATCGGCAAAGTGCGTTGCCTGCGCCGCTGTCCAGCCGCCGAATTTCGGATCATCAATGGTAAATAATTTTACCGGCGCAAATTTATCCGCATACTTTTTCAGGACGTCAGCATCGCGTGGGCGATAGTAATTACGGGCCACAATCTCCTGGCCTTCCGGAGAGTAAAGGTATTTTAAATATTCGCCGGCAACTTTACGGGTGCCTCGGTCGTCGACCACCCTATCGACCAGGGAAACGGTAGGCTCGGCCAGAATGGATTCCGCAGGCGTAACAATTTCAAACTGGTCTTTGCCCAGCTTGTTAACCGCAAGATAAGCTTCATTTTCCCAGGCGATCAGGACATCGCCGATGCCGCGCTCAACGAAGGTGTTCGTCGCGCCCCGCGCGCCGGAATCCTGTACTTCTACATTTTTGAACAACGCTTTGATATACGCCAGCGCCTTCGCTTTATCGCCATTGTTATGATCCAGCGCCCAGCCCCAGGCAGCCAGATAGTTCCAGCGCGCGCCACCAGAGGTTTTAGGATTTGGCGTAATAACGGAGACACCCGGCTTGATTAAATCCTGCCAGTCATGGATCTGTTTCGGATTGCCCTTACGTACCAGGAAAACGATGGTGGAGGTGTAAGGGGCTGAATTTTCCGGAAGGCGCTTTATCCACGCTTTGTCGATGCGCCCGCGCGCGGCGATACCATCCACATCGGAGGCCAGCGCCAGCGTAACCACATCGGCACGGATACCGTTAATCACTGAAGTGGCCTGCTTGCCGGAGCCGCCATGCGACTGGCGGATCACCACGGTGTCTCCGGTCTCCTGCTTATAATGTGCGCTAAAAGCTTTATTGTACTGCTCGTAGAGCTCACGTGTAGGATCGTAGGAGACATTCAGTAGCTGAATATCCTTTGCCAGTACGCTGCCAGAAACCAGTAATAACGCTATTCCCGCCTGCCACTTCTTCATTGCCTGCTCCCCATTAATCAGTGCTTAAAGGGAGCGTGACACAAAGCGGTCAATGAATTAAAGAATAAAAAAAATTCCTTAATAACTTACAGGAATATATGAAGGCATAAAAAAGGGCGCTGGAATTTCAGCGCCCTGATGGGATTAGTAGAGTTTTTTCGCCGTTTCCAGCCAGTCGCCTTTAAAAGGACGTTTCATATTTTCAATAGCGTCAATGATGTCGTGATGGACCATTTTCTCATTCTGAATGCCGACGCAGCGGCCGCCGTAACCCTGAAGCAGCAGTTCAATAGAGTAGGCGCCCATGCGGGAGGCGAGAATACGGTCATAGGCGACCGGCGCGCCACCACGCTGAATGTGGCCCAGCACCGTGGCGCGAGTTTCACGATGGGTTTCCGCCTCAATATATTTCGCCAGCTCGTCGATATCACAGATGTGTTCAGTGATGGCCACGATAGCGTGCTTTTTGCCTTTTTCAATTCCCGCTTTGATCTCTGAAACCAGCTCTTCGCGGGTATAAGGGATTTCCGGCAGCACAATGAATTCGCAACCGCCTGCTATCGCGGCAGCCAGGGTCAGATCGCCACAGTAGCGCCCCATCACTTCCACGATAGAAATGCGCTGATGGGATGAGGAAGTATCACGCAGGCGGTCAATGGCTTCGACCACGGTTTCCAGCGCGGTAAAATAGCCAATGGTGTAGTCGGTGCCCGCCACGTCGTTATCAATGGTGCCCGGCAGACCGATGCACGGGAAGCCCATTTCGGTCAGACGCTTGGCCCCCATATAAGATCCATCACCGCCGATCACCACCAGCGCATCAATGCCGCGCTTTTTCATATTTTCGATTGCGGCGGCGCGCACGGACTCTTCGCGAAATTCCGGAAAGCGGGCGGAACCCAGGAAAGTCCCGCCGCGATTGATCATATCGGATACGCTGTAGCGGTCCAGGTTAACCATACGATCTTCATATAAGCCCAGATAGCCATCATAAATACCACACACTTCCAACCCTTCGCTCAACGCAGCCCGGACCACGCCTCTGATGGCTGCGTTCATACCCGGCGCGTCGCCGCCACTTGTCAGTACACCGATTTTTTTAATCATGACAACCTCTGAACTTGTTGATGCAAATTATGAATTCTGGACGCCGGGGGGTTCGACGCATGAGGGCGAGCTTACCGACTAATGAAGGCAATAGTATATCAAAGCCTGTGAGCTGAATTGATTCAGGTCAGGCATCATTCGGCTATTTTTTCTGCTCAGCATCACGTTTTCGGCCCTGAAAACGCTAACCTTTTAATTAATTTCACATTATAACTCAGCATCATGCTGAGGCGGCGAAAACGTTGCTGAACAGGGATCAAGGTGGATGATGATATCGGAACCCGGGAACCTGTTCAGCAGGGCTTTTTCGACCTGTTCAGCGATGCTGTGCGCCTCACAGAGCGGAAAATTATCGTCCATTTCCAGATGCAGCTGAATGAAACGGGTCGGGCCCGATTGCCTTGTGCGAATATCGTGCGCGCCGTTCACGCCGGGCCAGCCTGACGCAATCCCCACGATGGCCAGCCGCTCCTCATCAGGCAGCGCCCGGTCCAGCAGCGCCTGCACGGCTTCATAGCCCATGCGCAGGGCGTTGTAGAGGATCCAGACGCCGATTCCGAGTGCGAATAAAGCATCGGCCCGCTTAAATCCATACCAGCTGAGCGCCAGCGCCAGCAGAATGGCGCCGTTCATTATTACGTCGGACTGATAGTGAAGCATATCGGCACGAATTGCCAGACTGTGGGTTTTCCGTACGACCCAGCGCTGAAAGGTCACCAGTATCAGCGTGGCGAACAGGGCAATCAGCGTGACCACAATACCGACCAGCGGCGCGCGCATTTCTGCCGGTGAGGCCAGATGTTGTAAACCCGTCAGGAAGAGAAACAGCGCGGAGCCGGAAATAAACATACTTTGCGCCAGCGCGGCCAGGGACTCCGCTTTGCCGTGTCCAAAAGTATGTTCTTCGTCAGCGGGCTGAAGCGAATAGCGAACCACGAAAAGGTTGGTCAGGGAGGCGGCGATATCGACCAGCGAATCCACCAACGCCGCCAGCAGACTGACCGAACCGGTGTACCACCAGGCAAAAATCTTCACCAACAGCAGCAGCGAAGCCAGGCAGGTCGCCGCCAGCGCCGCCGAATTGACCAGGCGTGCGTAGTGTTTATCCATGCCACACTCCGTTCAGGTAAGTGGCGTAAGTATACTGGATCTTAGGCAAAAAAAACCCCGCCATCATGGCGGGGAAGACAGGGATGGTGTCCCGAAATTACACACACGACGTTGAAATAAAAGGATTTATTTCTGTCAGTGCCCACGCATTGACCACATCATAAAAAAAACCCGCTCACTGAGCGGGTTTCATTATTGCCTTAAGACGAAAAATTCAGCCATATTTTTTGGCGAAATCTTCATCAGATGAGCACAGATACAGGATGAATTCGATAAAGGCGATGATCGCAGGGATGAACGTCCAGCAGAAAATCAGATACAAAATGCCTTGGCCAACCCGCCCCAGATAGAATTTATGAACCCCAAAACCACCTAGGAAGAAAGCCAGAAGTGCAGCAGCAATCCTGCTTTTTTGCCCTGCCTCAGAACCTTGAGTTGCCCCACAATGCGGACACGCTTTGGCTGAACTGTGAATTTCTTTTCCACAACCACGACAAAAAACCATTCCAGACATATAAAACTCCATCTTCATAAATTTTAAAAAGTTACATTTGAGTTATCGGCACTGACTTGATTTGTTTTAGTTCTGATACAAAAAACCCCGCTGAGCGGGGTCAATTATCTATAAAATTCAGAGTGATAAGGCTAACTGGTTTTCACCGTAATTTGACCGCGGGAAAATGTCTGTTGGCACTGTATGCGCCGCAACAGGGGTTACGTTATTCAGGAAATGCTCTACGGCATCAAGCGTGGTAAAAGCACTACCACAACTGAGATTATTACACTGATGGTAACTGCGTCTTACCTCATTGCTGAGCATTACGCTGGTACGGGTTTTCGCGCTGGCACCACATTTCGGACAGGTGAACATAACACCTCACCACAATATGATTAAACTCAGGCGCATTTTAAGACGTATCTGATATAAAATCTATTCTGTTTCGCTTGTTTCTTCATCAGCATCCCATGTGGTTACCTACCCCCCTTAGCGCGCGACTGCTCCCCCGCCTCGCCCGCGCATAAAAAGGGTGCCTTTTTTTGCACTTTTGCAGTCAACAGGAAACCGCGCCAGTGCTGGCCTCACAGGGCTTTAGCAAGCAACCAAAACCTGTGCAAATAAATGCAATTTGTTGCAGCGATTGCACCCCATAAAAAAAGCCCCTCAACTGAGGGGCTTCATACCGCTGTTTAGATATTAATTATTTGAGTTGCTGTGGTAATCCATTTGGTAACAAGTCAGCTGTAAGCGACTTGGAATGCTCTTTATCTTTTTCTTCAGCATCTTTGAATTTATTATAAGTATCTGAATCAAAGAAAGAAATTGTCTCTATTTCGTCAAAACAAATTAGCGTGCGGAAATCCTGTATCTCAACCCTTGGCTTAGCCTCCTGACCTTCGAGTAATGGAGGCGGCTCAAGCAACTTTCCCTCTGGAGTCATCAATCCGCTTTCGACATACAATCTCTTGTAGTTTGAGGTGACATGGGTGACTAAAGTGTCTTTATCTCTATAACCACTGAGCATTGGGATCATTTGAAGATACTCAGCTTTCCCGTTATCAAATTTCGGGCAGATAACAATGCCAACATAGAATTTTCTTGAGCCAAGCGTTATCAGCAGCAGGTACTGCCTCACTGAGGCCTCAATAAGCAATGCTTCCTGATGATTGTCGTTTACAGCTGAAGCCAGCGCGAAGGCTCTACGGTCTGCACCCCATCTCAGCCAGGCAAAGAAAGGCAACACTAAACGCGCCGTAATTAGAGCCAGCAAAATTGATGTAACGCCCCAAACCAACACTTTAAGATCACTAAAACTTAGATTGCCATTGGTAGTCACGGCACTACCGGCAGGTACAGGATGATTAGTGTTAAGAGGGAACAGTCGCGCAACCAGTTCTTTATCAAAAAAGTGATGCGACAGCATCCAGTTGTATAAATCGCGAAGAACGTCAGAATAACTGAGGAGGGAGCAGAGGACCCATGACAAAGCGGAGAATAGCCCGCCCCACATTGCGACATAAAAATAAGCGCCCCAACCTTCGGCGCGCTTAAGTTTATAACGGATTGTTAGGGAATTAATCGAGAATATATAACCACTTAAAATCAAGAACGCCAGACTTAACGTGTTTATCACTTCGAACTATCTTCCTTAATACCGCCCAGTTTTGAAATCTGTTTAGCAATGCTTTTCTTAACAGAGGCATTGTTAAGATCAAGGGAAACCTGGCCGTCGCGGCTGATGGTGTAAGAGCCACGGTTTTCTTTCAATGCCTTCATCAAGCTTGAGCGCGTGTTGAAAGGGTTACGTCCTGCAAACGTTAGAAAACTCATGAAACCTCCTAGGGGAATCCCACGCTAACTATATAACGGACATACATTTTTCAGCGTGATATCTGGTAATCCAAAAATAAACAGTTCAATTTCACTTATGTTTTGGACGTTTTTTGTGAAATTGGGCAAACGTTTTATAACAATGTAGCTTAAGGGGCAATAAAATTTACTCACTGAGCTAATATTTTTTTTGCACATACTACATGTAGTGTTTAGCCCTTCTAAAAACACTAATGGCCGTAACACTTAGTAAATTATCGCCATTTCGTGATTATACTTTAGACATTTATCTCACAACGCCGTTCTGGCAAACAGTGGATAAATGCTGAAATCAGCCCTCAATTGCGGCCTTTGCTCAGTGTATCGAACGTCCGCTCGATACGGCGTAAGCTCCATCCCATAATGCACTTAAGGGAAGGCATTTCGGCAAGCACTATTAATCGGGATCTTTACCGGCTTTCAGGCATGTTTACCACGCTCATTAAGCTGGAAGAGTTTCACGGCGAAAATCCCGCTGCCGGCCTTCCTCCACTGAAGCAGGATCAGCCTGATGTGGTTTATCTGGAACACAGTGAGATTGCTGATTTGCTCTCAGCCACAAAAGGGGATGAGCATTTGATTTCCCTGTTGTGCCTGAGTACCGGCGCACGATGGAGCGAAGCAGATAAACTCACCTCCTCTCAGGTCACCATGAGAAGGGTGCGATACCTGAACACCAAGAATGGCAAAAATCGCATCATACCGATATCAGCAGAACTTCAGGCTTTGCTGAAAGCCAAAGGGCCGGGGAGACTTTTTAAGGTGGATTACGAGAAGTATTGTGATCTGCTGAGGGAGGTTAAGCCGGACTTACCCAGGGGACAGGCAACACACGTATTGCGTCACACCTTTGCCAGCCACTTCATGATGAACGGTGGGAACATAATCACGCTGCGGGATATTTTGGGTCATGCCAGCATTGAACAGACGATGGTTTATGCGCATTTCGCGCCAGACTTTCTTCAACATGCGGTGACACTGAACCCTTTGAAAGGCGGAATTTCGTGCCCATAAACTGTCCATAAATGACCATATCGCGCCCTTTTTCTAACTGGCTCTAACTGGCTCTAACTGCTTAACAGCATCTTATAATTCATTATAAGAACAGGGAAAGCTTGCTAAGTCATTGATAAAAAAAACCCCGCCATCATGGCGGGGAAGACAGGGATGGTGTCTATGGCAAGGAAAAACAGGGATACTATGTTACTGGTTACTGCCGGTACTACTCACTGCCTGCAACGATGATGCCTGTTGCATGTTCGTCAGCTCACGCATTTCGTTCATGCGCTGCCGGTGGTTCTGTTTCAGGACGTCCTGCTGAGCGGGCGTTAACAGGTGATACATCTGGTTTCTGACCCGGGCCATCTCGACCTGTTGAGCCATTTCCGCCTGAGTAATCCTGTTCAGCTGCGCTTTGTAGGCCGCTTCGTCAAATTTATCTGCAACTATCAGTTCGTGCAGCTGCTCGTAATCGTTAATGCTTATGGGAGAACGGTCATGACGCGCCTGCTGCATCAAATCCCGCATCTGTCGACGCTGCTCTTCAGAAAGTTTGATGCCATCAAACATGTGAGACTGCGGAATATGCGTCATAATGCGTGGCGCTGCGTTGTCATGATGCACCCCGTCAATCGTCATCACTTCTGTAGCCCAAGCGGCGGAGAGGCTTAGCATCAGCGCCGGAACCACAACGACGGCGGTAACTTTGCGCATCGTTTACTCCCAAGTTGGTTTCCATATTTCGATTCAACGAGAGCCAGTCTACGGGGACACCTGCAAACATGCGTCAGGGGGTGTAAAACTACGTAAAGTCATGGATTGACAGCATTCGTTCACGGTATTTTGCCTGCGGAGGGCGATAAAAAATGAATAAGATCTTGTTGGTTGACGACGATCGCGAATTAACTTCGCTGCTAAAAGAATTACTGGAAATGGAAGGGTTTGACGTGGTGGTTGCCGGTGACGGCGAACAGGCGCTGGCCTTACTGGATAACACAATCGATTTGCTTTTACTTGACGTGATGATGCCGAAGAAAAACGGCATAGATACCCTGAAAGAGCTGCGTCAGCAGCATCAGACGCCGGTTATTATGCTGACGGCCCGCGGAAGCGAGCTTGACCGCGTTCTCGGCCTCGAACTGGGGGCCGATGACTATCTGCCTAAGCCCTTTAACGATCGCGAGCTGGTGGCCCGCATACGCGCTATTTTGCGCCGTTCGAACTGGAGCGAGCAGCAGCATCAGCACGATACGAGTTCACCAACCCTTGAGGTGGATCACCTTCGTCTTAACCCCGGCCGTCAGGAGGCCAGCTTCGACGATTTAACGCTCGATTTGACCGGCACAGAATTTACGCTGCTCTACCTGCTTGCCCAGCATTTGGGTCAGGTTGTTTCGCGTGAACATTTGAGCCAGGAAGTGCTGGGTAAACGCCTGACGCCGTTTGACCGCGCCATTGATATGCACATTTCTAATCTTCGCCGGAAGCTCCCTGAACGCAAGGATGGTCACCCGTGGTTTAAAACCCTGCGTGGCCGGGGCTATTTGATGGTTTCTGCTACATGATTTCCAGCCTGACGACCCGCATCTTTGCCATTTTCTGGCTGACCCTGGCGCTGGTGCTGATGCTGGTGTTGATGGTGCCCAAGCTTGATACCCGTCAGCTAACGCCGCTGCTCGACAGTGAGCAGCGGCAGGGCACCATGATCGAACAACACGTCGAGGCGGAGCTGATCCAGGATCCGCCGAACGATTTAATGTGGTGGCGCAGGCTGTTTCGCGCCATCGATAAATGGGCGCCGCCCGGACAGCGTTTGCTGCTGGTCACCAGCGAAGGGCGGGTGATCGGTGCGCAGCACAATGAAATGCAGGTTATCCGTAATTTTATCGGGCAGTCCGATAACGCCGACCACCCCCAGAAGAAGAAATATGGCCGGGTGGAGATGGTCGGGCCTTTCTCAGTGCATGACGGCGAGGATAATTATCAGCTTTACCTGATCCGTCCCGCCGGCAGCTCCCAGCTAGATTTTATCAATCTGCTGTTTGACCGGCCGCTGCTGCTGCTCATTGTCACCATGCTGATCAGCTCCCCGCTGCTGCTGTGGCTCGCCTGGAGTCTGGCGAAGCCCGCCCGTAAGCTGAAACACGCGGCCGACGACGTGGCGGCCGGTAATCTCCGTCAGCGGCCCGAACTGGAAGCTGGCCCGCAGGAGTTTCTGGCGGCTGGATCCAGCTTTAACCAGATGGTCAGCGCTCTTGAGCGCATGATGACGGCGCAGCAGCGCCTGCTTTCCGATATCTCGCACGAGCTGCGTACGCCTCTGACGCGCCTTCAGTTAGCCACCGCGCTGATGCGCCGTCGTCACGGTGAAGCGAAGGAGCTACAGCGTATTGAGATGGAAGCGCAGCGTCTTGACGGCATGATCAACGACCTGCTGGTACTTTCCCGTACGCAGCATAAAAATGCGCTGGTCAGTGAGACAATGAAGGCGAATCAGCTCTGGTCGGGCGTGCTGGAAGACGCCATATTTGAAGCCGAGCAGATGGGAAAAACGCTGGAAGTGCCCTATCCGCCAGGTCCGTGGCCGCTTTATGGCAACCCCAGCGCGCTGGAAAGCGCGCTTGAGAATATTGTGCGCAACGCGTTGCGCTACTCTTACTCAAAAATTGCCGTCAGTTTCTCCGTCGACAAGCTGGGCATCACGGTACACGTTGATGACGATGGCCCGGGGATCAGCGAAGAGGACCGTGAGCAGATCTTCCGGCCGTTCTATCGTACTGACGAGGCCAGAGATCGGGAATCTGGCGGTACGGGTCTGGGTCTGGCGATTGTTGAAACCGCCATTCAGCAGCACCGCGGCTGGGTGAAGGCCGATGACAGCCCGCTGGGCGGCCTGCGCCTGACGCTCTGGCTCCCGCTCTACTCCAGCAAGGCCTGATTCCTGCCGGGAAATTTGCTATGCTTCGGCCCTCGAAAAAGGGGGCCGACGCCGATGCTGAATATTGTTTTATTTGAACCTGAAATTCCGCCGAATACCGGCAACATTATCCGGCTTTGCGCCAATACCGGCTTCCGGCTCCATCTGATTGAGCCGATGGGATTTGCCTGGGACGATAAGCGTCTGCGACGGGCGGGCCTGGATTACCATGAATTTACGGCGGTTCAGCGGCACGCGGATTATGCTGCTTTTGTTGACTCTGAAGCGCCGCAGCGCCTGTTTGCACTGACGACCAAAGGGACACCTGCCCATAGCGCGGTAAGCTATCAGGCCGGCGATTATCTGCTTTTCGGTCCGGAGACGAGAGGCCTGCCGCCGGAGATCCTCAATGCACTGCCGGCACAGCAGAAAATCCGCATCCCTATGCAGCCTGACAGCCGCAGCATGAACCTGTCGAATGCGGTTTCCGTGGTGGTCTATGAGGCGTGGCGCCAGCTGGGTTACGCGGGCGCGCAGGGGAAATAAACGGACGCTACAAGGTGGCCATCAGGGCGGCGCAGTCCGCCGTCAGCAGTACAAATCAGATCCCGTCGCCAAATTCGAAGCCTGGCACCGTGCCATTGAAATGCTGATCCATTTCCATTGAGGGTTTATCGCTGCCGGGTTTCCCCACGATACGCGCGGGCACGCCAGCGGCGGTGGTATGCGGCGGGACAGGCTGAAGCACCACGGAGCCGGCGCCAATTTTCGCACCCCGCCCCACTTCGATATTACCGAGGATTTTTGCGCCAGCGCCGATCATGACGCCTTCGCGTATTTTAGGGTGACGATCGCCGCTGGTCTTACCGGTGCCGCCCAGCGTGACTGACTGAAGAATGGAAACATCATCTTCAACGATAGCCGTTTCGCCGATCACAATGCCGGTAGCGTGGTCCAGCATGATCCCCCGCCCAATCTTCGCGGCGGGATGAATATCCACGGCAAACGAAACGGACACCTCATTTTGCAGATAGATGGCCAGCGCACGGCGGCCTTCATCCCACAGCCAGTGACCGATGCGATGCGCCTGTAACGCATGGAAGCCTTTCAGATAGAGCAAGGGCGTGGAGTATTTATCGATCGCCGGATCGCGCAGGCGTACGGCCTGAATATCGCAGGCGGCAGACTGAATCATGGAGGGATCGAGCCGGTAAGCTTCCTGGACGATCTCGCGGATTGCGATAGCGGGCATAATGGGGTTCGCCAGCTTGTTGGCTAACATGTAGCTCAGCGCGCTGCCGAGATCGTCATGCTTCAGCAGCGTTGCATGATAAAAGCTGGCCAGCATTGGCTCGCAGTCGGCCAGCGCCCGCGCTTCCGCTTTAATATAGTCCCAGACCTTTTCAGGCTCTACGCACGGCATTGCTCTCTCCCCATCAAAAATAGCGTCCGGCGGACGCCGACACGCTACGACGCTAAGCTTCCTTTTCAGCTGTGACTGTTTTCATCCTTCCTTGTACGTCCAAGCAGGCTTAATGCTGCCTCCCGGGCGTTTTTTTCGCAATACAGGATCTGATAAATTTGCTCGGTAATCGGCATCTCCACGCCGTAACGCGCTGCCAGCGCCTTTACTTCTTTGGTATTTCGGAAACCTTCCACTACCTGACCGATGGTTTTTTGCGCGCTGTCCACGTCCGCGCCCTGGCCCAGCATCATGCCGAAGCGGCGGTTACGGGACTGATTGTCCGTACAGGTCAGCACCAGATCGCCCAGGCCCGCCATACCCATAAAGGTCGTGGGGTCGGCGCCCAGTGCGTTACCGAGACGGGTCATTTCGGCCAGGCCACGCGTGATAAGCGCGGTCCGGGCGTTGGCGCCGAAGCCGATGCCGTCCGAAATCCCGGCGCCAATGGCGATAACATTTTTCACCGCGCCGCCGAGCTGTACGCCGATAAAGTCCGGGTTGTTGTAAACGCGGAAGCTTTTGCCGCAGTGCAGCAGGGCCTGGAGATCGTCAGCGAATGTCGCCTCCGTGGCGGCCAGCGCGATGGCGGTGGGCAGGCCTGCGGCCAGCTCTTTTGCAAAGGTTGGGCCTGAGATCACCGCCAGCGGGATCGCTTCGCCAAGAATTTCTCTGGCAACGTCCTGTAGCAGACGCCCGGTCTCTTTTTCCAGACCTTTGGTTGCCCAGACGATGCGCGAATCGGGTCGCAAATGCGGCTTAATTTGCTGTAGAACATCGCCGAACACGTGGCTCGGCACCACCACCAGCAGATCGCGGCTGGCCGAGATGGCGGCGGCTAAATCGCTTTCAAGGCTCAGCGAGTCGGGGAAAGGCACATCGGGCAGAAAAGCGACGTTGCACCGGTCAGCCTGAAGCTGTGCCTGATGCTGTGGATTATGGCCCCATAACACGACCTGATGGCCGTTGCGGGCTAGCGTAATCGCTAAAGCGGTGCCGTAAGATCCGGCACCGATGACGCTCATTGAAGCGTGAGTGAAAGGCATTATGCGTCCTGTTGCGGATCGGCACCTTCGTTTGACTGCTGGAGGTAGTTCATGAACAGCGCGTCAAAGTTGACCGGGGCCAGGTTAAGCTGCGGGAACGTACCGCGGGAGACCAGGCTGGTGATGCATTCGCGCGCGTACGGGAACAGAATATTCGGGCAGTAAGCGCCCAGGCAGTGCGCCATCTGACTGCCGTCGATGCCTGAGACAGAGAAGATACCGGCCTGCTGAACTTCACACAGGAACGCCGTCTCTTCGCCCACGCTCGCCGTCACGGTAACGCGCAAAACGACTTCGTACACTTCATCAGCCAGCTGGCTGGAAGCGGTGTCCAGATCCAGCTTCACTTCCGGTTCCCACTCTTTCTGGAAAACCTGAGGCGCGTTCGGCGCTTCGAAAGAGATATCTTTGGTATAGATACGCTGGATCTGGAAAGACATCTCGGTATTATTTTGTTCTGACATGGTTACGTAATCCTATGGGTTAATAATCCGTTATCGCGCCACTCGCCCATCTTATTTTAACAGCGGGTCGAGACCTTGCCGGCCATCAAGCGCATAAAGGTCGTCACAGCCGCCAATGTGCTGTGCGTCAATAAAAATCTGCGGAACGGTGGTACGGCCGCTGCGTTTGATCATCTCTTCCCGCTTATCAGCATCACCATCTATCGCGATCTCCTGATAATGGACGCCTTTCTCTCTCAGCAGTGCTGTCGCACGGTGACAAAAGGGACACGTTGCTTTGGTGTAGATCTCAACATTAGCCATACCCACTCTCCTGTATTATTTACCGCGTACCAGCGGCAGGTTCTCACCGCTCCAGCCAGCCACGCCATCTTTCAGCACGTAAACTTTCTCGAAGCCCGCTGCGTTCAGCTGCGTTGCCGGTTCAGCGGCGGAGGTACCGTTAGCGCACACCACAATGATCGGCTGCGCTTTGTGTTTTTCCAGGTCGCCAAAGCTGCCTTTTTTGATATCGGCAGCCAGCACGTTAACCGCGTTAGAAATGTGGCCTTTACGGTAGTCATCACGTCCACGTACGTCTACGACAACGGCTTCTTCTTTGTTGATTAAGCGGGTAGCTTCACCACGAGTGACCGTTTTTACTTTGGAGAACATGCCCTTAACGGTGGTCACGATCACCAGAACCAGCAGGACAACCCACGCCAGACTCAGAATGGTATGGTTGCCTGCGAACTGCATAATATCTTGCATGAGGGGTAACAACTCCCGAAAGGGTTAATAAGCTAAAACAAGGCTTCTGAGTATACCTGCCAGTGCAGGCATGTACAGACGTGAAGCCCCCAGAGTAACGTTTTCTGAGGCCCAACTTCAAAAAAAAGAGGCCTGTAGCCTGCCGCTTTTCTGCACCGTCTGTTAACGGCCCGTCTTAGCGGTTAATTATTGTGCGAACAGCCACCCATTTCAGAGATTCCGCCTGCCCCGATCACGCCGCAGCGCGGGGCGCTGTCACCGTTGGAAACGCAAAACCCCCGACAGATCGCTGGTAAGCCGCTGTTCATCGTGGAATAATCCTCCTCCTATGAGGGAAAAAGCGACAGTTTCATTTCAACGAACCCAGGGTAACGGATCGGCCACAGGCGTTCTGTCACGATCGCGCGCGTTCACCCTGTCCGCCTGCATGTTTTACGCAGGCATCCTGCTGCTGCCCGTAGTCAGCCATGCGGCGAACGATAATAAATCCGCGCTGACGACGCTTCAGCAAGATATTGCGGATAAAGAAAAGCGGGTTTTGCAGCAGAAACAGCAGCGTAGCAAGCTACTCAGCCAGTTGCAGAGTCAGGAAAAAATCATCGCCCAGGCCAGTCGGCAGCTGCGCGAAACCCAAATTACCCTCAGCAGCATCAATAAGGATATCGCCACCCTGACCGCCTCGATCGGCAAGCTGCAAACGCAGCAGGCCCGGCAGGAAAAGTTGCTGGCGGATCAGCTCGATGCGGCGTTCCGCCAGGGACAGCACAGCGGTGTCCAGCTTATTCTCAGCGGAGAAGAGAGCCAGCGCAGTGAGCGTATCCTGGCCTATTTTGGCTATCTGAATGACGCCCGCCAGCAATCCATCGACGACCTGAAAAAGACGCGCAGCGATCTGTCCGCCCAGAAAGCGACGCTGGTGGATAAGCAAACCCAGCAAAAATCGCTCCTCACCCAGCAGGAAGCCCAGCAGAAGAAACTGGAAGGGGCTCGTGTCGCGCGCAAGAAAACCATTACCACGCTTGAATCTGCGCTGGAGAAAGAGCAGGCGCAGCTGGTTGAAATGCGCCAGAACGAAAGCCGTCTGCGCGACAAAATTGCCAAAGCGGAACGCGAAGCCCGCGCCAGAGCGGAACGGGAAGCCCGGGAAGCAGAGCAGGTACGCCAGCGCCAGGCGAAAGCGAAAAGCAAAGGCACCACCTATAAGCCAACGGAAAGCGAGCGCTCGCTTATGTCACGGACGGGAGGCCTCGGTCGTCCCGGCGGTCAGGCATACTGGCCGGTCCGCGGCAGCCTTGCGCACCGCTTTGGTGAAAAGATGCAGGGCGAACTACGCTGGAAAGGGCTGGTCATTGACGCGCCTGAAGGCAGGGAAGTTAAAGCCATAGCCGATGGCCGGGTGTTAATGGCCGACTGGCTTCAGGGCTACGGCCTTGTAGTGGTCATTGAACACGGCAAAGGGGATATGAGCCTCTACGGCTATAACCAAAGTGCGCTGGTGAGCGTGGGAACTCAGGTTAAGGCAGGAGAGCCAATCGCGCTGGTCGGTACCAGCGGCGGCCAGGGCACGCCATCACTCTATTTTGAAATCCGACGCCAGGGACAGGCCGTCAACCCACTCCCGTGGTTAGGAAAATAACTTTTGTCATTACTTCGTACACTCAGCGTTACGCTCGCCGGCCTGATGATGGCCAGTTCCGCCCAGGCGGGTAAGCTTGCCATTGTCATTGACGATTTTGGCTACCGCCCGACTCAGGAAAATCAGGTGCTGCAAATGCCCGCCGCGATCTCCGTCGCGGTGCTGCCTAATGCGCCGCACGCCCGTGAAATGGCGACCAAAGCCCACCAGCGCGGACATGAAGTGCTGATCCATCTGCCGATGGCGCCGCTCAGCAAGCAGCCGCTGGAGAAGGATACGCTCTTCCCCACGATGTCCGGCACCGAAATTAGCCGCATCATTCAGCAAGCGATTGCCGACGTGCCTTATGCCGTTGGCTTGAACAACCATATGGGCAGCGCAATGACGTCCAGCCTTCCAGGCATGCAGAAAGTCATGCAGGTGCTGGACCACTATAATTTCTACTTTCTGGACAGCATGACCATTGGTAACAGCCAGTCCACGAAGGCGGCCGCGGGCACCAGCGTGAAGGTGATCAAGCGCCGCGTCTTCCTTGACGATACGCAGAACGAAGCTGACATTCGCAAGCAGTTCAGCCGCGCGGTGCGCCTGGCGCAGCGGAATGGATCGGCCATTGCCATCGGGCACCCGCATCCCACTACGGTACGGGTATTGCAACAAATGCTGCCCACCCTGCCGGCGGATATTACCCTGGTGCGCCCGAGTGACCTGCTGAATGAATCCCAGCAAGGCCACACCAGGCCGCCATCGCCGCCGGCTAAAAAGCCTGCGCCGCCGCGCAATCCTTTCCACGGCGTGGAGAGCTGTCCGGTCAAACTGCAGCCCGTTCCCACCCGTCTTGCGATGACGGTGATAACCGAAAGCATTGCCGACAGCCGGGGGATGCAGTATATAAAAACATATTTTTCGGGATTAAGGCTTAATCCTGAAAACACACCTTAATTTTTCAGCCTCCTTTCCGGAACCACCTACAGGAAGGGCCGGACTGACGGGGACGGAAGCGGCGTGATGGATCAACAGCATAGAAAAATTCTTTTACTCGATACCGGCAACGAATGGGGCGGCGGCACCAACAGCATGCTTGAACTGCTGAAGCGCATCGACCGGAACCAGTTCGATATCCAGTGCTGTTTTTACCACAACTATACCCGTGGTCAGGGCGAATCCATCAGTCAGGTACTGGAGGCGCTCGGGATCCCTGTCATTTTTATCCCTCAGCGCAGGCAACCCCGCTGGGCGAAAATCACGAAAGAGCTACTGCGATCGCTGCTCTTTTTCAGCCGTAAGCTGCGACACAGCGTTACCCGGCGCGTTGATACGCTCTGGCGCATCCGGCCCAACGCCCGCAAAATCAGAGCGATTCTGACCTCACAGCAGTTCGGGGTGCTCTATATGAATAACCAGCCGGGATCGAACGCGGAAGGCTATCTTGCCGTCGACACGCTGCCCGTCACGCTGATTCAGCACTGCCGGATTGAGCCGGTGCTCAGTCGTGAGCTGGTGACGATGGTGAACGGGCGCGTCGATGCCGTGATCGCGGTATCCAATGGCGTACGGGATAAGTTACTGAAAAGCGGCGTCACGGCGGAGAAATGCTTTACGGTCTTTAACGCTATTGATATCTGGCAGCCGCTGCCAGACCGCCAGGCGATGCGACATCAGCTGCTGGACGTGGATGACGATACCTTTGTATTTGGCAGTATCGGCTCGCTCAGCCTCAGAAAGTCGAATCACCACATTCTGGCGGCGCTGGAAAAGTTTGCCGCCGCTTTCCCGGCTGCCCGCTGGCAGATGATCATCCTGGGCGAAGGGCCGGAACTTTCATCACTGCAACGCCAGGCGGAACAAGCTGGCCTTCAGGATCGCATAGTATTCACTGGCTTTCGCAATAACGCACTGGATTACCTCGCCGCGTTTGACGTTTTTATTCTGGCCTCGAAAAGTGAAGGGTTACCCCGCGTCGTGCTGGAAGCTATGCTGTTAAAGACGGCGGTGATAGGCTCACGCGTCACCGGCACCGCTGAGCTGATCGAACATAACAAAACCGGCCTGCTGTTCGACTATGGCGATACGCAGACCCTGTTTGAACAGATGAAAACGCTCTGGCTTGACGCCGGTAAGCGCACGCAGCTCCTTCAGCAGGCCAATGCCAGCGTGAAACAGCACTACGCCATTGAGCATTATGTCTCTGGCGTGGAACTCATTTTGAAAAATGCGGATCATGGAAAACCCTCGCATGTTTGAATTTTTGAATGCTCAGTACCGGCACATTCGTGCCCGTCACAATATCGCCTACCAGAACAGAGACGTTCAGGGGGAAGTTCCGGTCACCTCAGTTGTTATTCCCTGTACGGGCGTGGATTTCATTGAGGAAGCGAAGCTCAGCGCGCTGTTTGCTGCCCGCTTTGCGCCTGGCGCAGAGGAGATCGTCATTGTCAGCGACCGGTCTGCTGAGGAATTTGGCGAGCTGCCCGCTAAAACCCGCGTCGTCACGCTGGTAGTGCCTTTCCGCGAAGAAAATTACCGTTATAAACAGATTTACCGCAGCCGGCTGATTAAGCTTCAGGCGCCGTTACAGGCGAAGACGGAAGGGATTTTGATGATCGATTCCGACCTGAATCTCCTGAAAATGCCGGAAATCCGGATGCATGACGGCCATATTTACTCCAGCTTCCGCCAGGGAAAAATGATCGCCAAGCTGATGAATGCCCCGGAACAGAATCGTCCAGCCTATTACCGCAACAGCGTACGCCCCTTTATCGTCGATCACGTTAACGGTGCCTTTCTGGCGGCGACGCGCCAGACCTGGAAGCGCATTTGCCCGCTGTGGCTGACGCTGTTTCAGGATACCTGGGAGCTGATGGACGATTCCCAGCCGCCGACCGATCAGCTGCCGCTGGCTGCGCTGCTGGATCTGCTGGATATCAAAACGGTCAACCTGGGCGACTGGATGAACTGGCCGGTATCGAAGAAAATCGGCGGCAGCACCGCCGTTATTCCGGAAGAGGTGGTCGGCGCCCACGGCGGTTTCCCGCTGTCGGAATGGCAGAAATATCTCGAATCTGCCGCGACGCCGTTAACGTTCGAAGGTCAGGACTACACCCGTAAAGTCCGCTATCTGACGGATGCGGAAAAGCAGAAGTAAACTGGCTGGAGAAGGATCGGTGGCCTGCCTGTCTGCGGCCACCGACCCCGATGACTCAGTCCCAGTTCAGAATCACTTTGCCGGACTGTCCTGAGCGCATCTGATCGAATCCCTGCTGAAAATCATCGATGCCGAAGCGGTGAGTGATAATGGGGGTGAGGTCAAGTCCGGACTGGATCAGCGCCGCCATTTTGTACCAGGTCTCAAACATTTCCCGGCCATAAATTCCCTTGATAAACAGCCCTTTGAAGATAACCTGATTCCAGTCAATCGACATGTCCGAAGGTGGGATCCCCAGCAGCGCGATGCGTCCGCCGTGGTTCATCACGCTGAGCAGGCTGCGAAAGCCGGCCGGCGCGCCGGACATCTCAAGCCCCACGTCAAAGCCTTCGCTCATGCCTAACTCACGCATCACCTCATCCAGCTTTTCGTGGCTGACATTGACTGCCCGCGTGACGCCCATCTTGCGCGCCAGATCGAGCCGGTAGTCGTTGACGTCAGTGATAACGACGTGACGGGCGCCCACATGTCGGCAGACGGCAGCCGCCATGATCCCGATCGGTCCGGCGCCGCATATCAGCACATCTTCCCCCACCAGATCGAAAGAGAGCGCGGTATGTACAGCGTTGCCGAAGGGATCGAAGATAGCCGCCAGCTCATCGGAAATATTATCGGGGATGCGGAACGCATTGAACGCGGGGATCACCAGATATTCGGCGAAGCAGCCCTGACGGTTAACGCCCACGCCGATAGCGTTACGGCACAGATGGGTACGACCTGCGCGACAGTTTCGACAGTGCCCGCAGGTAATATGCCCCTCGCCGGAAACGCGATCGCCGATGCTGAACCCTTTTACCTCCTGCCCGACGGCGACCACTTCGCCCACATATTCATGGCCAACAATCATCGGCACAGGAATGGTCTTTTGTGACCATTCATCCCAGTTATAAATATGCACATCGGTACCGCAGATGGCGGTTTTGCGGATTTTAATCAGCAGATCGTTATGTCCCGGCTCCGGCACTGGCGCATCATTCACCATCCAGATGCCTTCTTTCGCATGCAGTTTTGCTAACCCTTTCATCACGTCTCCTTTCAGGCGATAACACCCAGTTGCTGACCAATTCGGGTAAAGGCGTCTACCGCCCGCTCCAGCTGCTGCTGGCTGTGATTGGCCGAGATTTGCGTCCGGATGCGCGCCTGGCCCTGCGGTACCACCGGATAGAAGAAGCCGGTGACGTAGATGCCCTCAGCCTGCAAAAGACGTGAAAATTCCTGGGCCAGCTTCGCCTCTCCTAACATCACCGGGATGATGGCGTGATCGGCTCCGGCCAGCGTAAAGCCAGCCTTAGTCATTTCAGTTCTGAAGAACGCCACGTTTTCCCACAGGCGCTGGCGAAGACCGTCACCTTCCATCAGCATGTCCAGAACCTGCAGCGAAGCCGAAACAATGGCCGGCGCCAGTGAGTTGGAGAATAAATAGGGCCGCGACCGCTGGCGCAGCCACTCCACCACCTCTTTTCGCGCCGCCGTATAGCCGCCTGAAGCGCCGCCCAGCGCTTTACCCAGCGTGCCGGTAATAATGTCCACCCGACCCATCACGTCACAATATTCATGCGTTCCGCGTCCGCCCGCACCGACAAAACCCACCGCGTGCGAGTCATCGACCATAACCAGGGCACCGAAGCGGTCAGCCAGATCGCAGATGCCTTTCAGATTAGCGATAACGCCATCCATGGAAAACACGCCGTCGGTGGCGATCATAATATGCCGCGCACCCGCGTCTTTCGCCTCGGTAAGCCGCGCTTCCAGTTCAGCCATATCATTATTGGCATAGCGATAGCGCTTCGCCTTGCACAGCCTGACGCCATCAATGATGGACGCATGGTTAAGCGCGTCGGAGATAACCGCGTCCTCCGGGCCGAGCAGGGTTTCAAAAAGTCCGCCGTTCGCATCAAAACAGGAGGAGTAGAGAATGGCATCTTCCATGCCCAGGAAGGTCGCCAGCTGGTTCTCCAGCGTTTTGTGCGTCTCCTGCGTGCCGCAGATAAAGCGCACGGAAGCCATGCCGAAGCCGTAGCTATCCAGCCCTTCCTTCGCGGCGGAAATCAGCGAGGGGTGGTTTGCCAGTCCAAGGTAGTTATTGGCGCAAAAGTTAATTGCCTGGCCGCCGCCCTCAAGGGTCAGTTCGGCCTGTTGCGCGGAGGTAATGGGCCGCTCCACTTTAAACAGGCCCTCGTCATGCAGGGCGGTAAGCTGGGTTGAAAGCTGTTGATAGAAAGATGAGGGCATTTTTATCCTCCGAAAGGGGCTGAATAGCGAAACATCTTACTGAACGGAACGGAAAGGAACGAGGAAGCCGATCGGGATGTGTGAGTTTCACAGCATAATTAGCGTCAGCAGAGCGCATTCTCCCGCCGTTACGGCGTCATCTGGCTGTCTGCGTCGTGATGAGATGTTATGATAATAGCCATTAGCGCGTGAAACTTTCCGTTTCACCCTCACTCTTTAAGGTTAAAGCTCATGATTATCGTCACTGGCGGCGCGGGATTTATTGGCAGCAACATTATTAAGGCGTTGAATGATAAAGGCCATAAAGACATTCTGGTGGTCGACAACCTGAAAGATGGCACCAAGTTCACCAACTTGGCCGATCTGGATATTGCCGATTATATGGATAAGGAAGATTTCCAGATCGCCATTCTCGCCGATGAAGACTTTGGCGACGTGGAGGCGGTGTTCCATGAAGGTGCCTGCTCTTCCACGACCGAATGGGACGGCAAGTACATGATGGACAATAATTATCAGTACTCCAAGGAGCTGCTTCATTACTGCCTGGATCACCAGATCCCCTTCCTGTATGCCTCCTCAGCAGCCACCTACGGCGGCCGTAACGATAACTTTATCGAAGAGCGCCAGTTCGAGGAGCCGCTGAACGTCTACGGCTACTCCAAAATGCTGTTTGACCATTATGTGCGTGAGGTCCTGCCTGAAGCGCAGTCGCAGATTTGTGGCTTCCGCTATTTTAACGTTTATGGCCCGCGTGAAGGACATAAAGGCAGCATGGCGAGCGTTGCGTTTCATCTGAACACCCAGCTGACGAACGGCGAAAATCCAAAACTGTTCGAAGGCAGCGACGGCTTCAAGCGCGACTTTATTTACGTGGAAGACGTGGCTGCCGTCAACCTGTGGTTCTGGGAAAACAGCGTATCGGGCATCTTCAACTGCGGAACGGGCCGGGCGGAATCTTTCCAGGAAGTGGCGGATGCCGCGCTGAATTATCATCAGAAAGGTGAAATTGAGTACATCCCCTTCCCGGAGAAGCTGAAAGGCCGCTATCAGGCTTACACCCTTGCCGACCTGACTAAACTGCGCGCGGCGGGCTACGACAAGCCGTTTAAAACCGTGGCCGAAGGGGTGGCTGACTACATGGCCTGGCTTAACCGCAAGGCATAACGGGACGGACCGGCGATGAAAATTCTGGTAATCGGCCCCTCCTGGGTCGGCGATATGATGATGTCGCAAAGCCTCTATCGCACGCTGAAGGCCGACCATCCTGACGCCGTAATTGACGTGATGGCGCCCGCGTGGTGCCGTCCTCTTCTCTCGCGGATGCCTGAGGTTAACGACGCGCTGTCGATGCCGCTGGGGCATGGCGCGCTTGCGCTGGGCGAACGTCGCCGGCTGGGAAAAGCGCTTCGCGAGCGGGGCTATGATCGGGCCTACGTGCTGCCCAATTCGTTTAAATCCGCGCTCGTGCCTTTCTTCGCCGATATCCGCACGCGTACCGGCTGGCGGGGCGAGATGCGTTATGGCCTGCTGAATGATGTCCGGGTGCTGGATAAAGCCGCGTTTCCCCTGATGGTTGAACGCTACGTGGCGCTGGCGTATGACAAGGCGCAGATCAACAGCGCAGCCGATCTGCCTCAGCCGCTGCTCTGGCCCAGACTTCAGGTGGCGGAAGCGGAGAAAACCGCCACCGCCAGCGAATTTGGCCTGTCGGCAGCAAGGCCCCTGGTGGGATTCTGTCCGGGCGCCGAGTTTGGCCCGGCCAAGCGCTGGCCACACTATCACTATGCGGCCCTTGCGCAGAAGCTGATCGATGAAGGCTATCAGGTCGCTCTCTTTGGCTCCGCGAAAGATAAAGAAACCGGTGAGCAGATCCTGCAAAGCCTGCAACCGCATTCCCGCGCGCACTGCCGCAACCTGGCCGGTGAAACGCAGCTTGAGCAGGCGGTGATCCTGCTGGCTCACTGTCGCGCCGTGATCAGCAACGATTCGGGGCTGATGCATATTGCCGCCGCGCTCGATCGCCCGCTGGTCGCGCTGTATGGACCAAGCAGCCCGGATTTCACCCCGCCGCTCTCCGAAAAAGCCCGCGTGGTCCGTCTGATCACCGGCTATCACAAAGTCCGTAAAGGGGATGCTGAAGAGGGTTATCATCAGAGCCTGATCGACATCACACCAGAACGCGTTATCGCTGAACTGGACGCCCTGCTGGAAATAAGCCAGGAGACTGAATGCAGGTCCTGATTGTTAAAACGTCCTCAATGGGGGACGTACTTCACACGCTCCCTGCCCTGACGGACGCCATGGCGGCCATCCCGGGGATCCGCTTCGACTGGGTGGTGGAAGAGGGTTTTGCGCAAATCCCCGCCTGGCATCCTGCCGTTGACCGCGTCATTCCGGTCGCTATCCGCCGCTGGCGCAAGCACTGGTTCGGCAGTCAGGTCAGGGAAGAACGTTTTCTGTTTAAGCGGGAGGTGCAGTCCCGCGACTATGATGTGGTCATTGATGCCCAGGGGCTGATCAAAAGCGCCGCGCTGGTCACCCGCATCGCAAAAGGCGTTAAGCACGGGCAGGACAGCCGCAGCGCCAGAGAACCCTTCGCCAGCTGGTGGTATGACACCCGCCATGAAATCGATAAAAAGCAGCACGCCGTACAGCGCACGCGCGAACTGTTCGCCAAAAGCCTCGGTTACGCGCTGCCGGAAAGCGAAGGCGATTACGCGATTGCGCAACATTTCCTCGCGGCGCCGCCTGCGGATGCCGGCAGTTATCTGGTCTTCCTGCATGCCACCACCCGGGACGCCAAGCACTGGCCGGAAAGCCACTGGCGCGAACTGATCGGGCTGCTGAGCGGGACGGGCATGAAGATTAAGCTTCCCTGGGGTGCCGAACATGAGCACCAGCGTGCCCTGCGCCTGGCGGAAGGATTTGAGCACGCCGGGGTTCTGCCTAAACTGACGCTGGAGCAGGTCGCCCGGACGCTGGCCGGTGCCCGTGCCGTCGTGTCAGTGGATACCGGCCTCAGCCACCTGACTGCGGCGCTGGATCGTCCGAACATCACGCTTTATGGCCCTACCGATCCCGGCCTGATTGGCGGCTACGGCAAAAATCAGTGGGTGCTGCGCCCTGCTCAGGGAAACAACATGGCGGATATCTCTGCGCAAAACGTGATGGAGAAACTGCTCCCTCTTACCGGCACTGTGACGACTGGCCCGAAGCCTTAATGAACGCATCCTGTTTGCTAAGTGTGTTAATCGCCGCGCATAACTGTGAGGAGTATCTCGCCGGTACGCTCGACAGTATTATCGCCTCTCTGGGCAGCTCGCTGGACAAAGCAGAGATTATCATCATCAACGATGCCTCCACGGACGGAACTCAGGCTGTCATTGAAGCGTATGCCGCGAGGCTGCCGCAGATCCGTTCTGGCAATACGGATTTTCGTAATGTCGGCAAAGTCCGCAACCGTGCGGTAGAGCTGGCAAAAGGTGACTATATTCTGATGGTGGATGGGGATGATACCCTGCTGCCCGGCGCCTTGCACGATCGGCTGGCCGTTCTGGCGCAGGAGAAGCCTGATATTCTGCTCAGCAAAATTATCGAAGTGCGCGCCGGGAGCGCCACTCCCCAATGGCAGGCCGCCAGTCCGGAGACGCTGACCCGCCACGATGCTATTGAGCGCTTTCTGATCCATCGCGACTATCAGGCCCATTTTATCGGGCAGTTTTTCTCACGCCGGCTCTTTCAGCAGCACGCCTTTCCTGACTTTATCTGTTATGAAGATACCTGGCTTTTTCCGCAGATGCTCACCCAGAGCGAGAAAACGCTCTTCTGCCGGGCGGGGTTTTATCTTTACCGTAAGCATCAGCAGAGCCTTTCTTCGGTTATCAATGACGATAAAATCGCCTGCCTGATCGCCGCCACGCGAAACCTTGATGTCGTTCTCCCTGCGCGCTATCAGGCCCTGATCACCTGCCACTGGCTGGACGTGGCAAACCGTTATCATAGCCAGCTGCGGGGAACGCCAGAAGGCCGCGACCTGCTGGCGCGTATCCGTGGGGTCAGCCTGCTGGGGTTTCTGCTGAACGGTAAAGTCAGAATGAGCTACAAGCGCAAAATGCTGAAGGTACGCAGGCGCGGCCTGTAGCCTTGCCTGCTCAGGGTGCCGGTTTGGTCAGCCCATACTCCGCTAACGTCATGCCGGTCGTCCGGGTATGCAGCCAGCTGAAAAGCCGATCCAGATCGTCGTAAAGCCGCTCAATATCCGCTTCATCCTTAAAGGTCGGGCTACCGTCTGGCATAAACTCGGAGGAGTGAAGCATAAATTCGACGTAATCCGCGCCTTCAGCCAGCGTTTTTTCCGCGACGCCGATCATCTGCTGCACGTTGCCGCCGGTTGGCCGGAGCCAGTGAACTGACGGGCTTCGCTGCTTACCACGCAGGCGGTCATAGCCCTGCTTCAGCCCGTTCATCAGCCCGGAGTGCTTATACTGAATGCTCATAGGGACCTCCAGCAGCGTGGAGTTACCGGGGCGCGAGATCGCCTCAGGATCCAGATAATAGGCGTGGCGGGGGAAGTGCGTATAGTTACTGCCCCCGTTGCCCTGCGGCGCCCCAGGTGAGAACGTCCAGTTAACCCGTGGCGTCACGGAACAATCGACCCGGTAGCCGAACTCAATCAGCAGCCGGGCGTACTCTTCGTTGAACGCCCAGCGGCCGGCGCGGTGGCTGAGCATTTTGGTATCGAAGGTTTCTTCCAGCAGCTGCGTCATAAAAGCGATCTTTTTATGCATCTCCTCACGGGGATACTCGATCAGATAGGGCTGAAAGCGCCAGTCGTCGCCGGTAAGATCGTAGGCAGGCGGGCTGTTCCACGCATGCAGATGCATGCCGACCTCTCCCGTCTGGCGGGCGATCACATCGCGGGCAAATTCGATATAAACCGGATCGATCGCCATTTCATAATTGGTAAGCCAGGTCGGCTTAAAACCATATTTTTCGCAAAGGTGCTGGAAACGGGCGAGATAGCCGGCGTTTCGGGTGGTCACTTCACCGGAACGATTACGCCAAAGGTTGTCACCTTCGGTATCAATGGTAATAAGAAATGCGGGTTTGTTCATGCCGGTGTCAGACTCCATAATAACCTTCCTGATATGTTACGCCGCCAGCGTTGTTGCAGAAAGCTTTACCGACGCCCAATGGAAGCCGGGAATCGATGTAGCGCTATCTTTTTTAATTTTCTAAGATAATCTGGGCCAGTGGTAGCAAACCTCCCGTCCTGAAGGAGGAAACACAGCATTAAATCCCTCGTGTTAAAACAAAGGGGAATTTCTGAGTGGTAATGGCGCTGGCGCAGGGAAAAGAAAGAGTCCTGCTTTGCTGCGATCGCCTAATTTAAAGGATAAAAAATTGTCCAGACGCATCTTGATGATCATTGATGGCCTTCCCGGCGGGGGCGCAGAGAAGGTAGTTCTCACTCTGTCTAAAGGGCTGGTCGATCGCGGCCATCAGGTCGTTCTCTTTTCCTTGCGCACGGTTTGTGATTACACCATTCCCGAAGGCGTGGACCTTCAAATCGTCGCCGACACCTGCAAAAAACCCTGGCGCAAGCTGACGGAACTTGACCGGCGTGCCGCCCTGCTGGATGAGGCGATTGCGGCGGCGGAAACGGCCGGAGGCCGCTTTGATCTGGTGTTATCACATCTGCATAAAACTGACCGCATCGTCAGCCGCTGCAAACGGCTTCGGCCTGAAATAACCTGGTTTTGCATCCATGGCGTTTTTTCCGCGTCCTATCTGTCGCGCCGTAAAGGGCTTTCCCGATGGCTGAAAAAGTGCAAAACGCGTAGCGTTTACCGGCACCGCAATCTGATCGGCGTGTCTCAGTATGTGATTGACGATTTAAAAGAGGTTTTTCATGTCAGGCCAAACCAGAATCGGGTTATCTTCAACCCTTTCGATTTTGACGCGATCCGCCAGCTTTCGCTGGAACCGTGCAGCCTGGAAGGGACAGACTACCTGATCCACGTGGGACGTTTTCATCAGACCAAACGCCACGATCGCCTGCTTCGTGCCTATGCGAAAAGTACGTTAACCGTCCCGCTGGTGCTGATTGGCCAGGGCAGCAGCGAAGCGACCGCCGCGCTTAAACGACTGGCTGAAGAGCTGAATATCGCTGACCGCGTGATTTTTCAGGGCTTTACCAGCAATCCCTATCCCTGGATCCGCCACGCCAGAGAATTAATCGTCAGCTCGGACAGCGAGGGGTTTGGCAACGTGCTGGTTGAGGCGCTAATTTGCGGCACGCCCATCGTCAGCACCCGCTGTCCGGGTGGGCCAGTCAGCATAATGACCGGCGATTTGGCCAGGGGACTTGCTGAGATGAATGAGGATTCGCTTGCCGCCACCATAAAGGCGATTTACCAGCATCCTCCGGCCATTGCGGATCTGGATTTGTCGATCTACAGCATTGAGGCTGTATGCCAACAATATCTTGATCTCATTACGCTTGAGTAAGCCGTACCACGCTGTACGGGATCGCCCGTTACCCTATTTGTTTATGCTACTTGTAAGGTTTAGCCCATGATAACGCTCAAAGGCAGGAACGGATATCAGAGCCTCATGAAACAACAAAGCTGCTTAATAGCCTTTTCAGCACAGGAAAGTTTAACGCCTCTCAGACGCAGAGGATTTTTCAGTTCGCTCAGGGAGAGTAGAGCGTGAGTTATGTTCTGTTATTTTTTCTTATTTTTCCGGTCAAACTGCTGTTCAAACTGACGAAGAAAAAAACCGGGCGCAATCTGGTGATCCAGACGGCGAAAATCGGTGATTTTATCAATATCACGCCTCTGCTCAGTCACTTACAACACAGTGACGCTCTGCTGAGCCGCTCGGTTGCGCCCCTGGCGCAGCATGATGCCACGCTGGACGAGATTTTCTATATTGAGGAACATAAGGGCAGTTTGCTGGCGAAATTCAGGCTCGCCTTCAGGTTGATGAACAGATACGACAACGTTTATCTGCTGCACCCGAATAACATTAATCTGTTTTTTGCCGCCTGCTGTAATGCCGGCAATAAACAGTTTCTCTCTATGTATCGCCGTAAAGCCTATCAGGCCTTCTTTTATCTCACCGCGACGGGGACGGTTGAGCATGAGAAAAACTCGCTGACGCTGGAAAACTATCTCAAGCTGGCCGATCGTTCACTGACTAAAGAGAGCTATTCCAAGCATGCGACACTCCCGCTACTGAAGCCACACGACACGCCGGAAGAGGTGTTTCGCAAGGACAAAATCAAGATTGGCATCAGCATTTCCGCCGGCAATCAGGCAAAGACGATCCCGCCGGAAATCTGGAAGCGGCTGTTTGAGCGGCTGAGCGATCTGCCATGTCTGTTCTACGTTTTCGGCGCGCCAAATGAACTTCCCCGACTCAACGCGCTCTATAACGAGGTCGGTGAAGCCGACAACATCGTGAATTTGATAGGTAAAGTCTCTCTGGAAGGGCTGCCCTGGGCGATCGGGAATATGGATTTCTATGTGGCATCGGACTCCGGTAACGCTTACATTGCGGATGCGCAGAATGTACCGGTCATCCTGATTTATGGGCCCTGCTGCGTTGAAGAGCAGCGTCCGCTGGGCGACGTTTTATTGATCGGGCCGGATAACATTGCCCCTTCTTCCTTTGTTTTTCATGCCCTTTATCAGTTTACGCATCCAGTTGAGCAGCTTTACGATCTCAACCAGAAAAAACTGGATGATATTCATGAATTTATTATGGCGCGTCACCCCAGCCTGACGCCTGAACAGAAGATATAATCCTGAGTATGATGTTGCATTCTGAAGCTCAGCTTCCCAGCCTGAGCGTAATCGTCCCGATGTATAATGCCGGGGCAAGCTTCCATGCATTTATGGAATCACTGCTGGCGCAGCGCCTCCAGTCTGTTGAAATTATTGTCGTCAACGATGGTTCTACCGATGAATCAGCGGAGATGGCGCACCGCTATGCCGCCAGCCATTCACATATCCAGGTTATCGACCAGCCAAATGGCGGCGTTTCAAGAGCGCGAAATGCGGGTCTTGCCGTCGCCCGTGGCCGCTACGTAACCTTTCCCGACGCGGATGATACGCTCTCTCCCGAAATGTACAGCAAGCTGATCGAGATGGCCGATGCGGACGATCTTGATGTCGCCCAGTGCAACGCAGAACGCGTTTTTACGGGGTCGGGCCGGACTAAGCCGTTAATTCCTACGGATCGATTGCGGTCAACGGGCGTACTTGATGGTCCAGCCTGGCTGAGTAAAGCGCTGGCAACGAACCGCTATCTGCACGTCGTCTGGATGGGCATTTACCGTCTTTCGCTCATCAGAGAGCTTAACCTTCAGTTTGAACCGGGCCTGCATCATCAGGATATCCCCTGGACGACCGAACTGATGATGAATGTGAAACGCGTTCGCTATACGGATGAGATTCTTTACAGTTACTACGTTCACGATCGGTCGATCAGCAACCGGAAGCGTACCGGCGAGAAAAACGTGGCCTATCAGCGTCACTATCTGAAAATTGCCAGAATGCTGGATGAGATTAACCAGCGCTACCGTGACAAAGTCAAAATAACCCCTGAGTTACACCGCCAGGTGACCAAAGAAGCGCTGACCGTCTGCCATGCTCTCCGCCGGGAACCGGAAGAGGAGGCACGGCAGGCGATAATCGCCGATATCTTTGCGACCGGGACGCCAGGCCGGATGGTGCGTAATGCCAGAGGGATTCGCCAGTGGTATCAACTTCTTTTATGGCTGGGCCGCATCTGGCGCTGGCGTAAAGGGTAATGCTACGCCGCGCTGGCTTTTCCCTTTGCGGCGTTTGCCTTACAATCGGTTCACTTTTTACTGAGATACAATGAGTATGGCTACGCCACAACCGATTCCTGCTTCGTTTGCGCCGCAGAATATTCTGCTCATCAAGCTGCGCCATCACGGTGATATGCTGCTTACCACGCCCGTGATTCATGCCCTTCGCCATCGTTACCCGCAGGCGAATATTGATGTGCTTCTCTATAAAGAAACCCGCCCGATGTTGCAGGCCCACCCGGCCGTGCGACAGCTGCACTGCATCGACCGGAACTGGAAGAAAGAGGGGCGAGGTAAACAGCTCAGGCATGAACTGGCGTTGATTAACACGATTCGCCAGTGCCGCTACGATCTGGTGATCAATCTTGCGGACCAGTGGCGCAGCGCGATAATCACCGCGCTCACCGGCGCTGAGGTCAGAATCGGCTTTGGTTTTAATAAGCGCCGCAACGTATTCTGGCATCGGGCCCATACCCATCTCGTCTCTACTGAGAGGCACCGCGAGCTGCATACCGCTGAACAGAATCTTTCGGCGCTGTCGCCTCTGGCAATCCCTCTTACAGGCTGGTCAGCCGCGATGCATTATGAAGAGGATGACTGGCTGAAGACGCAGGCCGTGCTGGCGCAGCACCAGACAGTGCCAAAGCCCTATATTGTGATTCAGCCCACTTCACGCTGGATATTCAAATGCTGGGAAGACAGCAAAATGGCCGGGCTGATTGATGCCCTCGCGGATAGTGATACCGACATCGTGCTGACCGCCGCGCCGGATAAAAAAGAGCAGGCGATGATCGATCACATTCTTTCGCTGTGTCACAGTAAACAGGTGATTTCGGTCGCGGGACAGCTGACGCTGCCGCAGCTGGCTGCGCTCATCGATCACGCCCGGCTGTTTATTGGCGTTGATTCGGCCCCTATGCATATGGCCGCAGCGCTGGATACGCCCTGCATCGCGCTTTTTGGCCCCACCAAGCTGACGCAGTGGCGTCCCTGGGGGGAAAGGAACCAGGTCATCTGGGCCGGTGACTACGCGCCTCTGCCCAGACCCGACAGCATTGATACCAAAACTAAAACCCGCTATCTCTCGGCGATCCCGCTGGAAGAAGTTGTCAAAGCCGCAAGGAAGTTCCTGAATGCGTAAAGTCCGGCTGGCGATAGTCCGGCAGAAGTACCGTCCTGACGGCGGCGCAGAGCGTTTTATTTCACGCGCGCTGGAAGCGCTGGACGATGACAGCCTTGAGTTGAACATCATCACCCGTAGCTGGCAGGGCGAACCCAAGCCGGAGTGGCACCTCCATATCTGCAATCCGAAAAAGTGGGGCCGCATCTCACGGGAACGCGGGTTCGCCGTCGCCGCACGCGCCTGCTGGCAGCGGGAGCAGTTTGATATTGTGCAAAGCCATGAGCGTATTGTCGGCTGCGACATTTTCCGCGCCGGGGACGGCGTGCATCGCGTCTGGCTTGAACAGCGCGCCCGCGTTATCTCCCCTTTTCAGCGTACGCTCACCCAGCTCAGCGGCTATCATCGTTATGTGATGGCGGCCGAAGAAGCGATGTTCCGCTCGCCTTCGCTGAAAAAAATTATCTGTAATTCGCTGATGGTCAAAAACGATATCATCCGCTGCTTCCAGGTGCCGGAAGAGAAGTTCGCGGTGATCTATAACGCGATCGATTCACAGCGTTTTATGCCAGCGACCTCTGCACAGCGTCAGCAGTCACGCGACAAACTGGGTCTGCCTGACGGGGCCAAAGTTTTTATCTATGTGGGATCGGGTTTTGAGCGCAAAGGCCTGAAGGCGAGTATTGAAGCGCTAGCCGCCACCTCCGCACATCTTCTGGTTGTGGGCCAGGACAAGCAGCAGTCCCGCTACCGTCAGCTTGCACAGCGGCTGGGCTGCGAAGAGCGCGTTCATTTTTGCGGCGTACAGAATAATGTTATTCCGTTTTACCATGCGGCCGACGGGCTGATTTTACCGACGCTGTACGATCCCTTCCCCAACGTTATTCTGGAAGCGATGGCCTGCGGCCTGCCGGTAATTACCAGTTTTACCTGCGGTGGCGCTGAGTTTATCGTCAATGGTCAGCAGGGCTATGTGTGCGATGCGCTCGACGTGCCGGCGCTGACCTCAGCGCTTCAGGCCGTTCCCCTGCGCATCGCGGACAGCCGCATGGGCGATGCGGCACGTGAACGCGTACGCGACTGTAGCCCTGCGGCGTTGGCGGACCAACTTCATGCGCTGTATCAACAAGTGTTGCAGCACGCCTGATGAAGTAGTGTGAGCGCCGGGAACTTATCTGCTAACATGCCGTATTAGTTCTCTTTTTTGGCATTTTCTGGCGTGAGTCTCTCCGCATTTTGTAAGACACTGTGATGACAACACTTTATACCGCCCTGCTCTACCTTATTCAGCCGCTGATCTGGCTCAGGCTCTGGCTGCGCGGCCGAAAAGCCCCGGCCTACCGTAAACGCTGGGCCGAACGCTATGGCTTTTGCAAAGGCAAAGTGAAGCCGGACGGTATCCTGCTGCACTCCGTTTCCGTGGGAGAAACCCTGGCGGCCGTCCCGCTGGTCAGGGCGCTTCGTCATCGCTATCCTTCTATGCCGATTACCGTAACGACGATGACGCCGACAGGCTCCGAGCGCGCCGCTTCCGCTTTCGGTAAAGATGTCCATCACGTCTATCTGCCCTACGATCTCCCGGGTTCGATGAATCGCTTTCTGGATAATGTTAATCCGCGGCTGGTCATTATTATGGAAACCGAGCTTTGGCCCAACATGATCGCCCAGCTCCATGCCCGAAAAATTCCGCTGGTCATCGCGAATGCCAGGCTTTCTGAACGCTCGGCGAAAGGTTACGGCAAGCTCGGTACGTTTATGCAGCGCTTGCTGCAGCGCATCACCCTGATCGCCGCGCAAAACGAAGAAGATGGCGAACGTTTTGTCAGCCTGGGACTGAAGCGTTCACAGCTGACCGTCACCGGCAGCCTGAAATTTGATATTTCCGTGACGCCGGAACTGGCCGCCAGAGCCATTACGCTGCGCCGGCAGTGGGCGCCGCGCCGCCCGGTCTGGATCGCCACCAGCACGCATGAAGGTGAAGAAAGCATTATCCTCGATGCGCACCGCCGGCTGCTGAGCCGCTTTCCTGACCTGCTGCTGATCCTGGTGCCCCGCCATCCCGAACGCTTTTCAACAGCCCGCGAACTGACGCAAAAAGCCGGCTTCAGCTTTACCCTGCGCAGCAGCGGTGAGATCCCTTCAGGCAGCACTCAGGTCGTCATTGGCGATACCATGGGCGAACTGATGCTGCTTTATGGGATCGCCGACCTGGCGTTCGTCGGGGGCAGCCTGGTTGAACGAGGCGGGCATAATCCGCTCGAGGCCGCCGCCCACGCGCTGCCCGTCCTGATGGGGCCGCACACCTTCAATTTTAAAGATATCTGCGCCAGGCTGCAGCAGGCCGACGGTATGATTACCGTTACGGATGCCGCTTCTCTGGATAAAGAGATCGGTACGCTGCTGACAGACGAAGATTACCGCCTTTACTACGGGCGTCATGCCGTGGAAGTGCTTCATCAGAATCAGGGCGCGCTACAGCGTCTGCTACAGTTACTCGAACCCTATCTGCCACAGCGGAATCACTAAATGTCTGCACGCCAACTTCTCTCCGTGGTGCTGATTGCCAAAAACGCCGCCGAGCTGCTGCCGGAATGTTTAGATTCCGTCAGCTGGGCCGATGAGATTATCGTACTGGATTCGGGCAGCAGCGACGGCACGCCGCAAATCGCCGCACGGCACGGCGCCAAAGTTTTTCATTCAAAGGAATGGCGTGGCTACGGCAAACAGCGCCAGCTTGCCCAGAGCTACGCCAGCCATCCGATGATTTTGATGATCGATACCGACGAGCGCGTCACGCCCCAGCTGCGTCACGCCATCGAAGACGCTTTGCAGCAGCCCACGCCGGCCCTTTACAGCCTGGGGCGGCGCAACCTCTTTCTGGGGCGGTTTATGCGTCACAGCGGCTGGTATCCCGACCGCGTTGTCCGGCTTTATCCTGCCAGCTATCACTATAACGATCATCAGGTGCATGAATCCCTGGAAACCCAGGGTGCGCCCGTCACCGCACTCAAAGGCGACCTGCTTCATCTGACATGCCGCGACTTCTCCGCATTTCAGTGGAAGCAGTTTGCCTATGCCGAAGCCTGGGCAAAGCAGCGTCATCATCAGGGTAAACGCTGCTCCATGTTCTCGATTTTTTCCCACACGCTGGCCGCTTTTTTCAAAACGCTGGTGCTGCGCGCCGGTTTTCTGGATGGTAAGCAGGGCTGGCTGCTGGCAGTGGTCAATGCGCAGTACACCTTTAACAAATACACGGCGCTCTGGGCGCTGAACCACTCTTCCCATGGCAGCAAGGGCGGCTTATGAGCACAAAAGCGATTTATCCCGGCACCTTCGATCCGCTGACTAACGGTCATCTTGATATCGTTACCCGGGCGGCGGGGATGTTCGATCATATCGTGCTTGCTATTGCCGCAAGTCCGGGCAAAAAACCGCTGTTTTCACTGGAAGAACGGGTTACGCTGGCAAAAGAGGCGGTTAAGCTTCTGCCAAACGTTGAGGTGGTGGGCTTTAGCGATTTAATGGCGAATTTTGCGCGGGATCAGCAGGCAAACGTGCTGGTAAGGGGGCTGCGTGCGGTTTCCGACTTTGAATATGAAATGCAGCTGGCGAACATGAACCGCCATCTTCTGCCCACGCTGGAAAGCGTGTTTCTGATGCCTTCAGAGAACTACTCCTTTATCTCCTCTTCCTTAGTGAAAGAGGTGGCCAGGCACAACGGAGACGTCAGCGCCTTCCTTCCTCCGTTAGTTTTAACCGCGCTACTGGCAAAACTCTGAGTCAGAGGGCGCTGGCCGCGCCCTATTTCTGGCAGACCGGACAAAAGAAGGTGCTGCGCTGCGCATGCTTCGCGCTTTCAACTGGCGCGCCACAGACCCGACACGGTTCGCCGCCGCGGCCATAAACCTGTAACTCCTGCGCAAAGTACCCCGGCTTGCCGTCGGTTTGCAGAAAGTCTCTCAGCGTGGTGCCCCCCTGCTCAATGGAGCGCAGCAGCACGGCTTTGATGGTTTTCACCAGGAGCGCGGCCTCTTCATAAGAGAGGGACATCGCCGGTCGATCGGGCAGGATCCCGGCAACGAACAGCGACTCGCTGGCGTAGATATTTCCCACCCCCACTACCAGCTTGTTATCCATCAGCCAGGGCTTCACCGGCGTGCGTCTGCTGCGGGATTTTTCAAACAGATAATCCGCTGAGAAGGCCTCGCTGAGCGGCTCAGGCCCAAGATGCGCCAGCACGTTGCTGGCGGTCGGATCACTGCTCCACAGCCATGCACCAAAGCGACGGGGATCGGTGTAACGCAGCACTTTGCCGTTACTCATCACCAGATCGACATGGTCATGTTTCGCTGGCGGCAGCGCTTCCGGCAACACGCGCAGGCTGCCAGACATGCCCAGATGAATAATGATCCAGCCCGCTGGCAGCTCCAGCAGTAAATACTTCGCCCGCCGCTGAACGCTGAGGACGGGCTGATCGCTGAGGCTGAGGATTTCCTGTGACACGGGCCAGCGCAGGCGCGCATTGCGCACTATGGCATGCAGGATCCTGGCGCCCACAAGATGCGGTTCAATACCGCGCCGGCTGGTTTCCACTTCCGGTAACTCAGGCATAACTCCCCCTCAGCGATAAAATTTTTCTCATAAAAAAACCCGGCCGCAGCCGGGTTTTTCTCAATCCACTCAAATCAATTACTTGATTTTAGCTTCTTTATAGATCACGTGCTGGCGGACAACAGGATCGAATTTCTTCAGTTCCAGTTTTTCCGGCTTAGTACGTTTGTTCTTCGTGGTGGTATAGAAGTGACCTGTACCAGCAGAAGAAACCAGCTTGATCTTCTCACGAATACCTTTAGCCATGTTTCAGTTCCTTACCTTAGTACTTCTCACCGCGGGTACGCAGATCGGCCAGAACCGTCTCAATACCCTTCTTATCAATTACGCGCATGCCTTTGGCAGATACGCGCAGTGTAACGAAGCGCTTTTCGCTCTCAACCCAAAAACGGTGAGAGTGCAGGTTCGGCAGGAAACGGCGTTTCGTCGCGTTCATTGCGTGGGAACGGTTGTTACCCGTTACCGGACGCTTGCCAGTTACTTGGCAGACTCGTGACATGTCTATTCTCCAAAAATCAAATCAGCTCGAGCTTTAAAAATAAGGTTTTGGCCGCCTCGTCAGGCTCTTAGCCCATCCAGGCGAGTTCTATGTGAACCCGCTGAGCAGGCCCATACGCCAAACCCGAGATTCTCAAAGGTGGCGTAGTATACGCCCTGAGCCGCCGGTGCTCAAGTCCCGAACAGATAAAGATCCCAATGGATCGTGCAAAATTGCTTCATTTAAACCGCCTTTCCGCCACGGCCAGCGGCAAATTACGGGTGTAAACCGGTTAAAGCCACCCTTTTTCCGCGAAGGAAACGTACTCTCCGCGACCGATCACCATATGATCAAGCACCCGGATATTAAACAGCTGACAGGCCGCGATGATTTGCCCGGTGACATCCCGGTCAGCCTTGCTCGGGCGTGATAAACCTGAGGGATGATTGTGGGCAAGGATAAGCGCGGCGGCATTACGCTTCAACGCCTCACGCACGATTTCCCGGGGATGCACCTCCACGCTGGCGAGCGTACCGGCAAACATTTCCGTGGCCTCAATAACCCGGTGCTGGTTATCAAAAAAAATAACCATAAAAATTTCCCGCTCGCGGTGGGCAAGCCTGCCGTAAAGGTAATTCACCATATCACCTGAGCTGTTCACCACATTCTCTTCCAGCGCTTCATGGCAGGCGAAAAAACGCCGCGCCAGTTCAGCGATGGCATTGAGCTGGGCAAACTTTGCCGTCCCGACGCCTTTAACCGCCGAAAAGGCTTTCTTGTCTGCCGTCATCAGCCGGTATAACGAACCAAATTCATTAAGCAGCTGCTGCGCCAGCGTCATCACATGCACCCCGCTGGCGCCCGTTCTCAGAAAGATAGCCAGTAACTCCGTATCGGTTAATGTGCCAGCCCCTCCCTGCAACAGTTTCTCGCGAGGCGGCAGGTTCTGCCATTGATTTTCCATCTGCATCTCTCCTTCCTGAACCTCCATAATCATGGCATTATATACAGTAGTTTTTCCACCCTCTCAGGATGACTTATTGAGCCGCCTCGCAAAGGCCGCGTGCGGTTGACGGGACGGTGAGGGTGAATGTGGTAAAATGAGCGCATTGTGGCGTCACAGGACGCACCACGCTGACTTTACGAGGCGGACAACAGCATGATGGGATTGACCGGTAAAAAAATCGTTCTTGGCGTAAGTGGCGGGATTGCTGCCTATAAGGCACCTGAACTCGTCAGAAGGCTTCGCGATCGCGGCGCCGATGTACGGGTCGTGATGACCGGGGCAGCAAAAGCGTTTATCACCCCACTCAGCCTGCAGGCCGTATCGGGCTACCCTGTTTCTGACGACCTGCTCGATCCGGCTGCCGAGGCCGCCATGGGCCATATTGAGCTGGGCAAATGGGCCGACCTGGTTATCCTCGCGCCGGCTACCGCCGATCTTATTGCCCGCGTGACGGCGGGGATGGCTAATGATTTACTGACCACCCTTTGCCTGGCCACCGCGGCGCCGGTTGCGGTTGTGCCCGCCATGAACCAGCAGATGTACCGGGCGCTGCCTACCCAACACAATTTACAGATACTCGCCGGACGCGGCCTGCCGATTTGGGGCCCGGACAGCGGCAGCCAGGCGTGCGGCGACGTGGGGCCGGGGCGCATGCTCGACCCGCTCGCCATCGTCGATGAAGCCGTAAAATGGGCTTCCCCGCGCCTGGATCTGCAACATATGAATATTATGATAACCGCAGGCCCGACGCGCGAGCCGCTGGATCCGGTACGTTTCATCACCAATCACAGCTCCGGCAAAATGGGCTTTGCCATTGCCGCCGCTGCCGCCAGCCGGGGCGCAAACGTGACGCTGATCGCGGGGCCTGTCGACCTGCAAACGCCGCAAGGCGTCAGACGCGTTGGCGTGGTAACCGCATCTGAAATGCAGCAGGCCGTCATGGAGCAGGCCGCGCAGCAGCACATTTTTATCGGCACGGCAGCCGTGGCGGATTACCGCGCGGCGGAAATCTCCGCTGAAAAAATCAAAAAACAGGGTGATGAAGTTACCTTCAAAATGGTAAAAAACCCCGACATCGTGGCAGGCGTGGCAGCCATGCAGGCAAGCCGCCCTTATGTTGTGGGATTTGCTGCCGAAACTGAGAATGTGGAAGAATACGCCAGACAAAAAAGGGTCAGGAAAAATCTGGACTTAATCTGTGCCAACGATGTTTCAAAAGCCGGACAGGGTTTCAACAGTGACGCGAATGCCCTGCATCTTTTCTGGCAGGAGGGAGAGAAGATCTTACCGCTTAGCGATAAGTCGCTCCTTGGCCAACAGTTATTAGACGAGATAGTCAGCCTTTATGATGAAAAAAATCGACGTTAAGATTTTAGACCCGCGCGTGGGGAAGGATTTCCCGCTGCCCACTTATGCCACCGCGGGTTCCGCCGGGCTTGACCTTCGTGCCTGCCTGGATGAAGCGCTGCCGCTGGCACCGGGTGCCACCACGCTGGTGCCGACCGGGCTGGCCATCCATATCGGCGATCCGATGCTGGCCGCCGTCCTGCTGCCACGCTCCGGGCTTGGCCATAAGCACGGTGTGGTGCTCGGCAACCTGGTTGGGCTGATTGATTCCGATTACCAGGGGCAGCTGATGGTTTCGGTCTGGAACCGCAGCCAGGACGCTTTTATTATCGAGCCCGGTGAACGTATCGCCCAGATGGTCTTCGTGCCTGTTGTCCAGGCCGAATTTAATCTGGTAAACGACTTTGATACCAGCATCCGCGGTGAAGGCGGCTTTGGTCATTCAGGGCGCCAGTAGTCGTTAGTCTTCAGCTTCAGCAATTAATTTGTCTTTACTTCGCCGTGAGCCATTTGCTCACGGATGTTGCGTGGCAATTTGCCGTTCAAGGTGATATTTCAAAGGTCTAACAGGACATGGCAGAAAAAAAGAGTGCGAAACGGAATCGTCGCGAGGAAATACTCCAGGCGCTGGCGCAGATGCTGGAATCCAGCGATGGCAGCCAGCGGATTACTACCGCCAAGCTCGCCGCCAGCGTGGGCGTGTCGGAAGCGGCACTGTACCGGCATTTCCCCAGCAAAACCCGGATGTTTGACAGCCTGATTGAATTTATTGAAGACAGCCTGATTACGCGCATCAATCTGATCCTTAAAGATGAAAAAGAAACGCTGTCGCGACTGCGCCTTATTATTCATCTGATTCTGGGATTTGGTGAGCGTAATCCGGGTTTAACGCGCATCCTTACCGGACACGCTTTGATGTTCGAGCAGGATCGCCTTCAGGGCCGTATTAACCAGCTCTTTGAACGTATTGAGATGCAGCTGCGTCAGGTTTTGCGGGAAAGGGTAATGCGCGAAGGTGAAAGCTACACGACTGATGAAACGTTGCTGGCAAGCCAGCTGCTCTCATTTTGTGAAGGCATGCTGTCACGCTTTGTCCGTTCCGGGTTCCGCTATCGCCCCACGGCAGATTTTGAGATCCGCTGGCCGCTACTGGCCGCTCAGCTGGTCTGACGTGCGGTGTACGGGCCAGGCTGGCTGGCCCGCAGCCGGTCAGATACCGTACTCTTTACGGTAGGCGCGTACAGCAGCAAGGTGATCGGCCTGTTCAGGATGCTCCTCAAGCCACTCCACAAGCTCATCCAGGGTGATGATGGAGATAACTTTACAGCCGTAATCCCTCTCAACTTCCTGAATGGCGGACTCTTTACCGCGCCCACGCTCCTGCCGGTCCAGCGAAATCAGTACGCCGGCCAGGCTGGCCTGGTTCGCCGCAATGATCTCCATCGATTCACGGATGGCCGTTCCCGCCGTGATCACATCGTCGACCAGCATAATCCGACCCTGTAAAGGGCTGCCTACCAGCGTACCGCCTTCACCATGATCTTTCGCTTCCTTACGGTTAAAACAGTAAGGCACATCCCGGTCATGATGATCGGCAAGCGCGACGGCAGTGGTGGTGGCGATAGGGATGCCTTTGTAGGCCGGGCCGAACAGCAGATCGAAATCAATCCCTGAATCCATCAGGGCCTGAGCATAGAAGCGGCCCAGTAGAGCCAGATCGCGGCCGGTATTGAACAGGCCAGCGTTAAAGAAATAAGGACTCGTACGTCCTGATTTCAGCGTGAACTCACCAAACTTCAGCACCTGCTTGTTGATGGCGAATTCGATAAATTGGCGCTGCCAGGCTTTCATGTCTCAATCCTCAACTAGTCATAAAAAAGGCGACTCTGAGGTCGCCTGGGGAAAATCAATCTTGCAGCGCTGCTTTCTGCGCCTGAATCAGGGAATTGATCCCTCCCCGCGCAAGCGCAAGCAGCTCAAGCAGCTCTTCATGGCTGAAAGGTTCGCCTTCAGCGGTACCCTGCACTTCGATCATGCGGCCATCTTCGGTCATAACCACATTCATATCGGTCTCAGCGGCAGAATCTTCGACATATTCTAAATCGCACAGCGCTTCACCGTTGACGATACCGACAGAAATAGCCGCCACCATGCCCTTCATAGGATTGGTTTTCAGCTTGCCAATGGAGACCAGGTGGTTCAACGCATCAGCAAGCGCCACGCAGGCCCCTGTAATTGACGCCGTACGCGTGCCGCCATCAGCCTGTATCACATCACAATCCAGCGTGATGGTGAACTCGCCCAGCGCTTTTAAATCCAGCGCAGCACGCAGGGAACGGGCAATCAGACGCTGGATCTCCAGCGTGCGGCCACCCTGTTTGCCTTTTGCTGCTTCGCGGGCATTACGGCTGTGCGTGGCGCGTGGCAGCATGCCATATTCGGCCGTCACCCAGCCCTGGCCCTGCCCTTTCAGGAAGCGGGGCACGCCCTCTTCAATGGTGGCGGTACAGAGTACTTTGGTATCGCCAAACTCAACCAGAACGGAACCTTCTGCGTGTTTGGTATAGTGACGGGTCAGTGTGACGGGACGCACCTGCTGTGCGCTTCGGCCTGCTGGACGCATGGTTTCTCTCCGGCTAGCAAAACATGATTGGCTGCGCATTATACGGATTTCACCTCCGGATGCCTATGCCAGCGGGCACTAACGCTGCGGAAATGCGCATGGCCTGGGCATTTATAGTGGGCCAGCTACGTTTTCTCCCCCGCAGCCTTAACTTAACTGCTTCCCGTAAGCCGCACTCTTCCTTCTCTGAATAATAAATCATGCTGTCAAGGCGACACTGTTATGCTGCTGCCAAACCAGGTAAAGCGCACCCGAAAACGAGAATATGCCGTGAAGTTCACTGATTTTATGCGGTATAGCTGAATTCCTGTTAAGCCACAGCCCACCTCGCTATAATCACATCCTCTTTCTCTTATAAAAACGGGTACGCAAAATGATCCGCAGCATGACCGCCTACGCACGGCACGAAACCAAAGGCGACTGGGGCAGCGCCGCCTGGGAACTTCGTTCCGTCAATCAACGCTACCTCGAAACCTACATCCGTCTTCCCGAGCAATTTCGTGGGCTGGAGCCGGTGATCCGTGAACGTATCCGCAGCCGCCTGACGCGCGGAAAAATCGAATGTAACCTGCGCTTCGATGCCGATCCTCATGCGCAAAGCGCGCTTGTGCTGAACGAGAAGCTGGCAGTTCAGCTGGTGCAGGCGGCTAACTGGGTCAAGATGCAGAGCGATGAAGGTGAGATTAACCCGGTCGATATCCTGCGCTGGCCCGGCGTGATGTCCGCTGAGGAACAGGATCTGGATACCATTTCCGCTGAGCTGCTGCTGAGCCTGGAAAAAGCGCTGGACGATTTCATTATCGCCCGTGAAACCGAAGGGGCGGCACTGAAATCGCTGATCGAACAGCGCCTGGAAGGCGTCAGTACTGAAGTCACTAAAGTCCGTGCGCAGATGCCGGACGTACTGAAATGGCAGCGTGAGCGCCTGGTCACCAAACTGGAAGAAGCTCAGGTCCAGCTGGACAGCAACCGTGTCGAGCAGGAGTTGATCATGCTGGCACAGCGCGTTGACGTGGCGGAAGAGCTTGATCGCCTTGAAGCTCACGTTAAAGAAACCTACAACATTCTGAAGAAGAAAGAAGCTGTAGGCCGCCGGCTCGATTTTATGATGCAGGAGTTTAACCGCGAGTCGAACACCCTGGCCTCAAAATCTATTAATGCCGAGGTCACCACCTCCGCTATCGAGCTGAAGGTGCTGATCGAGCAGATGCGGGAGCAGATCCAGAATATTGAGTAATATCCACCCTCATCCTTGAGAACCCATAAGCCCATGTTAAATGGGCTTTTTTCTTTCCGATTTCATTAATGTACATATTGCCCCATTAACATACACGACTTTCCGGGGCGGTAAGCAAACACGCAAAGGTAATGCATCAGCCATACAGCCAGACACCCACTTTTGCAGATTCGGCCAACATGCGGAGCGTAAGCGGCTCCGGGTCGTCCTCACTCTTCCCGCAGGTCAACAGCGCGTACAGAAAGAAGGTTTCAGCAGGCCAATACCTGTAAAAATCAAAGCCCGCAGGGTCAACGCTGAATTTATCAAAATACTCGTTCATGATGTCTGCGCCCGTCTCACTCGCCCAGACGTGGTCGCCTGTGCTCAGGCTGGTATCAAGCGAAACTGGCCAGCGTTTTTTAGAGAACAGCCCCGGCTTATTAAACCGTTCGCTGTACCACGCAATCACATCATTATCCGTCACCATAACTTATCGTTTCCCCTGGCTATGGTGTTGTATTTTGTCGTAACCCTGTAGGTAATCTGAACAACATCATTTGCCAGAATGACCTCGCCAATAATCGGTATCCAGCGGCCCACAAAAGCCCCCAGATTCGTTACATAGGTAAATTTAATTCTTTTGATGCTGCCCGTTGTCAGGGTTGGCAGTCGGCGGGTTTCAATATTCAACCAGTGGCGTAGCTGAGAACTGAGGGGAGATGTTCCCGGCGTCGCCCGCGCAGGTTTACCCCTTGTTGGAATATTGGGCTGGCCCAGCAGTATCAGCGCAACGTTGAATAAATCCCCCGTCCCGAGCTGCTCCGCCGTTTCATCAAGGAATATCCAGAATAAAAGCTCACCCGCAGAAAGGTTAGAAAATCCTCTGTAAAAATACGTTCCGTTGAGTTCTTCTACAGTATCCATCAGCTACCGCCTACCCTGTTACGCGCTCGTTCCATGCGTCAGTAAACTGGATGTTCCCGTCAAGATAACGCCAGGTGATTTTAGCGTACCGCATCTGAACCTGCTCAAGATGCCCTACGTTGGTCACGGTTTTAGTATCATGCATCATCGGGGTTACCGATACGATTTTCACACCTTCAAGCATCATGTTGTAATACTCGACCTCCTGCCCCGCGTCATTAATCCGATACCATTTAAATTCGGCACTGGAAAGCGTCTGTCCTGTCGCTACGGCTTTAAACAGGTACGGAGAGGATCTATCAAATTCTTTTTCAAAAACCAGCGCCCCATGCACACGGGTGCCCGTTAGTTTCCCAGTGTTTCCATCGGTAGGAATGTACAGATTATGGCTAAATGACGTGACCTCTATAGACTGCTCGCGGTCCTGCACATCCGCAGAACCTTTGATAAGTGCACCGCCATCGTCTTTCAGGAAAAGATAAGTTGGAATGGCCATCGCTTAATAATCCCTTATATTCTTTATGGATAATTCACGGGCAAGTCTAAGCCGTTGCTTGTGAGCAGTAAATAAACAAATGCGACAGGTCGCCATATTCCCGTCACGCTCACAGGCGCTGGCACATCCCTTCCTGCGCGGCCAAAACCGGGCGGCCCGCTGGTGACGAGTGGGGGTAAAGTCATTTTCTGGTGCATCATTTCGCCCGTAGGCCGCATCGCATAAGGGATTGGGGTATTTCCAACACCCGGCCAGAATGATTTTTCCTGCACAAAAGCAATCAAATTTTGCACGGGAATGATTTCAGACTGTATGCAAATGACTGAATTATGATGTTGGCAGGCATTTTAAACCCGGTTTAAGCCGCATTTATCACCCGCTTTGATGGACACCAGCGACTACAAGGCATAGACGTCATTACTCCACATTCAGATCCATGCTCTCACAGAACTTCAGGCTTCACCCCTAACCCGCCTTACAGCGGGTTTTTTATTGTAGGTTTGCCCGCCGTACCAGGCTAAAATGCCCCCTGTTTTTTTATGGATAATTTTTGAGGCTCATTATGCAAACTCTTCCTCCCTGCCCTGAATGCCACTCCGCATTTACCTGGCAGGATGGCGCACTCTTTAACTGCCCGGAGTGCGGGCACGTCTGGTCTGAAGGTTCCGAAGCGGCTGCGGACGACACGCTGGTGGTGAAGGATGCTAACGGCAACCTGCTGGCCGATGGCGATAGCGTGACGGTCATTAAAGATCTGAAGGTGAAAGGCAGCTCCACGCCGCTGAAAATTGGCACAAGAGTGAAAAGCATCCGCCTGGTCGAAGGCGATCATAACATTGACTGTAAAATTGATGGCTTTGGCCCGATGAAGCTTAAATCGGAGTTTGTGAAGAAAAACTGATCCCTCTTTTCGGGTGCCTCTCTTCCGGGGCGGGCTGAGCGCCAGCCCGCCGCCAGAATGGCGTTGCCCGCCAGTCGTGGCCAGCTTCACGAGCAGAGGCTGGCGGCAGACATTATTCATAAGCCGCCGCCGCCTCTGCCGTTATCAGCTTCATTTTGACAAGCTGTAGGGCAATTGAGCGGGGTGAGCGCCCGAAGCGTTTTCCCAGCTCTGGAATGCTGTAGTCTCCGGTAACCTGCGCGGCGAGCTGCTGTTTCTCCTCTTCCTGCCAGGGCAGAAAGGCATTTTCGGGCCTGCCGGTTTGCCGGTTCTTCTGCCGCCGCTCTTCGGGCGTCAGCTTCACCTTTTGCCTGCGTTTAATCTGCCTGAAATGCATGCCGCTGAATTCATCAGCCAGTAAAAAAAGCAGCCTTATTGCCTCAGGCCGGTGAACCAGCGAGCCGGGTGGCAGTGGCTCACCCGTTTCAGGATGAACGCCACTGGCCAGAAGCCTGAACAATTCCGCAGCTGACATTATCGCTTCTCCTTGTTGTACTACATCCCTGGGATGGCTTACGGTGACAACCCCATTTATACATGATGAATTTTGAAGCCATAGCCTTGCCTTATCTAATCCTTCCGTTCACTTTCTGTGAATTATATTAATAAATTACAAATATTTATAAAATTAATCTATTTCACTATCATTTTTATGGATTAGAAAAACTAACTTCAAAACGCCTCTTTAAAAAAATTTCAGTCGCCAATGTCAGGCAGATGCTTCAGGCTTGGCGCCGGTTATTCAGGAGCTGGCTATGTTACTCACCGTTCTCTATATCATTGGCATCACGGCGGAAGCGATGACCGGCGCGCTGGCCGCAGGTCGCCGCAAGATGGATATGTTCGGCGTCATTATTATTGCCTCTGTCACCGCTATCGGCGGCGGTTCGGTCCGGGATATGGTGCTGGGCCACTATCCGCTTAGCTGGGTACAGCACCCTGTCTATATCATGATTGTGGCCGCTGCCGCCGTTATCACTACCCAGCTCGCCCCGCTGATGACGCATCTGCGTAAAGCCTTTCTGGTTCTGGATGCCCTGGGGCTGGTCGTCTTCTCCATTATTGGTGCCAGAGTCGCCCTGGATATGGGCCACGCCTCCATCATTGCCGCAATCTGCGCCGTCATTACCGGCGTTTTCGGCGGCGTGCTTCGTGATATGTTCTGCAACCGCATTCCGCTGGTTTTTCAGAAAGAGATTTATGCAGGTATCGCCTTCGCTTCAGGCTGGATTTATATCCTGCTGCTGAAAACGCCGCTCTCGCATGAAACCATCATCATTACGACATTGTTATGCGGCTTTATCGCCCGCCTTCTGGCGCTGCGGTTTAAGCTGGGCCTGCCCGTTTTTAATTACCCGCATGACGATCACTGAGCCGGGGAACCTGCGCCGCCGCTAACCAGTCGATCAGTTTCCTGACCTGCTCACTCGCCAGAAACGCGGTGATTTTCTGCGCCAGTCGTGGTCCGACTCCCGGTAACTGCTGCCAGGCGGCCTCTGTTCTGGCAAGCAGCGTCTGCCACCCCTCATCGCTGAGCGCATTCAGTGCTTCTTCGGGGATTGGAACACCCAGCGCCTTCACCCAACGTTTGAAAGATTGCTGCGGGCTGAGGGAAAACTGGTGATAAAGCTGCCCGGCCCGACGCGCATTGATACCCGGTGCTTTTTCCAGGTCTGACGGGGAAAGTGTTAACCATGAGAAGAGGTGTTCAAGCAGACCCGCCTGCATCAGGCGCTGCCAGGTGGCGCGGCTGACGCCCGGCATGTTTACCCCCTCCGGGCTGCTCAGCCAGACGAGCCGGGCCAGCAACTGTTCGCGACAGCCTGGCGTAAAATAAAAACAGGTCTGTGCATTGTATGCTGTCGCGTCCGGTACCGACACCGGGGGACGTTCGACCACTCGCCAGATAACCTCATCCAGGCGCGGTATGCCCTGGCCTGCCAGACTCAGCGTAACGCGATCGCCGGGCAGGATATCCATCTGCTGCCAGCGTCGTAACGAGCCCACGCTGACACGACTGACTTTTTTATCATCCAGCTGTACCGGATCCAGATTAAGTACCGCGCTGATTTTTCCCGTACGTCCCGTGCTGAACGAGACGGAACGCACGTTGCCGATCGCCTTCGCCGGCGGGTATTTCCAGGCCACGGCCCAGTCTCCGTTGCCCGGCATCCAGTGTTCTCCCTTAACGGGCGCGCTGTGAATGACCACACCGTCCGTAGCGAAGGGCAGTTTCTGGCGGAACCAGCGCTCGCGCCAGCCTTCAACCTCACCGGCATTCGCGACGGGTTTACTCCAGTCAGCCGCAAGCGTAAACCCCGCCGCCCGGAGCTGTAGGTTTCTTTCATGCAGCGATAGCGGACCGTCTGGCCACGCCCAGATAAATATGCCTGTCTGGCTGAGTATTGTCCGGTTGTCATTTCGCCGCATTGCGCCTGCAACAACTGACCGGGCGTTGCCACCTCCCTGAATGGCCTGCTGGTGATCGTTCATCTTCAGAAAGAGTTCCCCTTGCAGCACAAGCGAGGGATTTTTAAGCGGAATAGACTGAGGGATGGCGGGGATCAGATGCGCTTTCGCCGTCCAGTCTTCACCGCGAAGACCGTTGCCCCGACTAATCAGGCTGATAAGCTTTCCCTGCCGGTAATGGAGCGTCACCGCCACGCCGTCCACCTTCGGCTGAACCCAGAGATCGCGCTTATTTTCCATCCAGCGCGTGACGGCCTCTTTATCCGCAAGCTTGCGGACGCCCGCGTGCGCCACGGGGTGAAGACGCTTTCCGCCTTCAGGCAGTACGGGCTGACGAAGCGGCATCTCTGGCCGGAAGCAGCGCTGCCAGGTATGGAATATTTTTTCGAGAGCATCGTAGCGTTCGTCAGTCACGACGCTCACGCCTTTCCTGTAGTAGGCGTCGTCCCAGCCTTTTAGCTTCTGCTCAAGCGCGGTCAGTTCCTGACTGGCCCTGGCTGGTGTCCAGACGGGACACTGCGCCCGGACGCTCAGGCAAAAACATGCCAGAAGTAGTGCTATGTAACGCATCCCTGTCCCTCCCTCTGTCTCCTCAGGACATTAAAAAGAAAGGAAGCGCGTCCGGCGAGCCCTAAAGTTGAAAAATGGAAAGCGGCGCGAGAAAAGAAGCTGACAGCGCTGCAACAGGACATAAATAGCGGAAGAAGCATGCCAGTTAATGAGAAATCGTGTCGCCATATGCCTGAAACGCTGCATGATGAGCCTTACCCGTGTATACTGTGCAAGAATCAGACTCCGCTTTATTGGCATATCAAGAATTATCATGGCTCAAGGCACACTTTTTATTGTTTCTGCTCCCAGCGGCGCGGGTAAATCCAGCCTGATTACGGCGCTGCTGAAAACGCAGCCGCTGTACGATACGCAGGTTTCGGTTTCCCATACCACAAGGGATATGCGTCCCGGCGAGCAGCACGGCGAACACTACTTCTTCGTCAAGCATGACGAATTCCGCGGCATGATTAAGGAAGAGGCTTTCCTGGAACATGCGGAAGTATTTGGCAACTATTACGGCACTTCCCGCAAGGCAATTGAGCAGGTGCTTTCTACCGGCGTTGATGTTTTTCTGGATATTGACTGGCAGGGCGCCCAGCAGATCCGGGATAAAATGCCGCAGGCGCGCACCATTTTTGTGCTGCCGCCGTCAAGGGAAGAGCTCGATCGTCGTCTCAGAGGTCGTGGGCAGGATAGCGAAGAGGTTATCGCCCGCCGCATGGCGCAGGCCGTTGCGGAAATGAGCCACTATGCCGAGTACGATTACCTTATTGTGAATGATGATTTCGATCTGGCGCTGTCCGATCTGAAAACCATCATTCGCGCTGAGCGGCTGCGCATGGGTCGTCAAAAAGCCCGGCACGATGCATTAATCAGCAAACTATTGGCAGACTGAGGACAACTCAGTATGATGCCCAGTCATTTCTTCTCCCGTGGAGTATCACAATTATGGCACGCGTAACCGTACAGGACGCAGTAGAAAAAATTGGTAACCGTTTTGACCTCGTTCTGGTCGCAGCACGTCGTGCGCGTCAGATGCAGGTAGGCGGTAAAGATCCGCTGGTTCCGGAAGAAAACGATAAATCTACCGTTATCGCCCTGCGCGAGATCGAAGAAGGTTTGATCACTAATAAAATTCTGGACGTGCGCGATCGCCAGGAACAGCAGGAGCAGGAAGCCGCTGAACTCCAGGCCGTGACCGCTATCGCTGAAGGTCGTCGTTAATCACCCGCCGGTAGGCTCGCCCTTGTATCTGTTCGAAAGTCTCAATCAGCTGATTGAAAAATACTTGCCTGAGGACCAGATTAAGCGCCTCAAGCAAGCGTATCTCGTTGCACGTGATGCCCACGAGGGACAGACGCGCTCCAGCGGTGAGCCTTATATCACCCATCCGGTCGCCGTCACCTGTATCCTGGCTGAAATGAAGCTCGACTATGAAACTCTCATGGCCGCGCTTCTGCATGACGTTATCGAAGACACCCCCGCCACCTATCAGGATATGGAGCAGCTGTTTGGTAAAAGCGTTGCTGAACTGGTGGAGGGTGTCTCCAAGCTTGATAAGCTGAAATTCCGCGATAAAAAAGAAGCCCAGGCGGAAAACTTCCGCAAAATGATCATGGCGATGGTGCAGGATATTCGCGTGATCCTGATTAAGCTGGCCGACAGGACGCACAACATGCGCACGCTCGGTTCGCTTCGTCCGGATAAACGTCGCCGCATCGCGCTGGAAACGCTGGAGATCTACAGTCCTCTGGCGCATCGTCTGGGTATTCACCACCTTAAAACTGAACTGGAAGAGCTCGGTTTCGAGGCGCTCTACCCTAACCGTTACCGTGTCATTAAAGAAGTGGTGAAAGCCGCCCGCGGCAACCGTAAAGAGATGATTCAGAAGATCCTTTCTGAAATTGACGGGCGTTTGCAGGAAGCCGATATCGCCTGTCGCGTCAGCGGCAGGGAAAAGCACCTCTACTCCATCTACTGCAAGATGCACCTGAAAGAGCAGCGCTTCCATTCGATCATGGATATCTATGCTTTCCGGGTCATTGTGCGTGATGTTGATACCTGCTACCGCGTGCTGGGTCAGATGCACAGCCTCTATAAGCCTCGTCCTGGCCGGGTAAAAGATTATATCGCCATCCCCAAGGCGAACGGCTATCAGTCCCTGCATACTTCGATGATAGGCCCGCACGGCGTGCCGGTCGAAGTCCAGATCCGTACCGAAGATATGGATCAGATGGCGGAAATGGGGGTTGCAGCGCACTGGGCCTATAAGGAACAGGGTGAGACCGGCACAACGGCGCAGATCCGCGCTCAGCGCTGGCTGCAAAGCCTGCTTGAGCTGCAGCAGAGCGCCGGAAGCTCCTTTGAATTCATTGAAAGCGTGAAGTCCGATCTCTTCCCGGACGAAATTTACGTTTTCACCCCGGAAGGCCGTATCGTTGAGCTGCCTGCGGGCGCCACGCCGGTCGATTTTGCCTATGCGGTACATACCGACATCGGCCATGCCTGCGTCGGCGCACGCGTCGATCGCCAGCCCTATCCGCTGTCGCAGCCGCTAACCAGCGGACAGACGGTTGAGATCATTACGGCACCGGGCGCGCGTCCGAATGCGGCATGGCTCAACTTTGTCGTCAGTTCCAAGGCGCGGGCGAAAATTCGTCAGCTGCTGAAGAACCTGAAGCGGGATGACTCCGTCAGCCTTGGTCGTCGCCTGCTTAACCACACGCTGGGCGGCAGCCGCAAACTGGCCGAAATTCCGCCGGAAAACCTTCAGCGTGAGCTGGAGCGGATGAAGCTGGCCACGCTGGACGATCTGCTGGCGGAAATCGGCCTTGGCAACGCCATGAGCGTGGTGGTCGCGAAAAACCTTCAGCAGAGCGAACAGTCAACGCCTGCCGCCATCTCGTCGCCTTCCGCGTCGCGCAGCAAGCTGCCGATCAAAGGAGCAGACGGCGTGCTGATCACGTTCGCCAAGTGCTGCCGTCCGATTCCGGGCGATCCCATTGTGGCGCACGTCAGCCCCGGCAAGGGACTGGTGGTACACCATGAATCCTGTCGTAATATCCGCGGCTACCAGAAAGAGCCTGAGAAATTTATGGCCGTCGAATGGGATAAAGTGACCTCCGAGCAGGAGTTCGTGGCGGAAATTAAGGTGGATATGTTCAACCATCAGGGGGCACTGGCTAACCTGACGGCGGCGATTAACACCGCCAAATCCAATATCCAGAGCCTGAATACGGAAGAAAAAGATGGGCGTGTTTACAGTGCCTTTATCCGTCTGACGGCCCGTGACCGTGTTCATCTGGCCAATATTATGCGTAAAATCCGCGTAATGCCGGATGTGATTAAAGTTCACCGTAACCGAAACTGACGTATGAATGCCCAACGCTATGCCCGCATCTGTGAAATGTTGGCCGCCCGTCAGCACGATCTGACCGTCTGCATGGAGCAGGTCCATAAGCCGCACAACGTCTCCGCCGTGATCCGCACGGCGGATGCCGTTGGCGTCCATGAGGTTCATGCCGTCTGGCCCGGCAGCCGGATGCGTACCATGGTTTCTTCCGCCGCCGGCAGCAACAGCTGGGTACAGGTGAAAACGCACCGCACCATCGTCGATGCGGTCAGCCATCTTAAAAGCCAGGATATGCAAATCCTGGCTACCCACCTTTCCGATACCGCTGTCGATTTCCGCGAAATTGACTACACCCGTCCGACCTGTATTTTGATGGGTCAGGAAAAAACCGGCATCACCCAGGAAGCCCTTGCGCTGGCCGATCGGGACATCATTATCCCGATGGTGGGCATGGTGCAGTCACTGAACGTTTCTGTCGCCTCTGCGCTGATCCTCTATGAAGCCCAGCGTCAGCGTCAGAACGCCGGTATGTATCAGCATAAAAGCAGTTCGCTTCCCTACAGCGAACAGCAACGCCTGCTTTTCGAAGGGGGCTATCCGGTACTGGCGAGAGTGGCGAAACATAAAGGCCTGCCCTACCCGGAAATTAACGACCGCGGCGAAGTGGTCGCCGATCCTGACTGGTGGGCAACCATGCAAGCTTCGGTGCGGAAAAAATGAAGGGCCGCCTGCTGGATGCCGTTCCGCTGAACTCGCTTTCCGGCGTTGGCGCAAGCCAGGCGGGCAAGCTGGCAAAGCTGGGTCTGGGCACCGTGCAGGATCTGCTGTTACATCTCCCGCTTCGTTACGAAGACCGCACTCAGCTGTACGCCATTAACGATCTTCTGCCTGATATCTACGCCACGGTGGAAGGCGAAGTGCTGCACAGCGATATTACCTTTGGCCGCCGCCGTATGCTGACCTGCCAGATCAGCGACGGCACCGGTATCCTTACCCTCCGCTTTTTCAACTTCAATGCGGGCATGAAAAACAGCCTGGCGCCCGGCCGCCGCGTCACCGCCTATGGCGAGATCAAGCGGGGCCAGCGCGGCGCAGAAATCATCCATCCTGAATACCGCGTTCAGGGAGATAACAGCGTGGTGGAGCTTCAGGAAACCCTGACGCCGGTCTATTCCACCACCGAAGGCATCCGTCAGGCGACCCTGCGCAATCTCACCGACCAGGCGCTTACGCTGCTGGAAACCTGCCCGATTGCGGAGCTGCTGCCGCCTGAGCTGAGCCAGGGGATGATCAGCCTTCCCGAAGCGCTGCGTACGCTTCATCGTCCGCCGCCGGATATGGCGCTGGCCGATCTGGATAGCGGGAAGCATCCGGCCCAGCGCCGGCTGATTATGGAAGAACTGCTGGCACATAACCTCAGCATGCTGGCGGTTCGCGCGGGTGCACAGCGATATCACGCGCTGCCGATGCCCGCACGACACGATCTGAGCAATAAGCTGCTCGCTACATTACCGTTCAGCCCTACCGCCGCCCAAAGCCGTGTGGTGCGTGAAATTGAGCAGGATCTGACGCACGACTATCCTATGATGCGGCTGGTTCAGGGCGATGTGGGATCGGGGAAAACGCTGGTTGCCGCGCTGACGGCGCTAAATGTGATCGCGTATGGCAAACAGGTCGCCCTGATGGCACCGACCGAGCTGCTCGCCGAACAGCATGCCAGTAATTTCCGTCAGTGGTTTGCGCCTCTGGGTATTGAAGTGGGCTGGCTGGCCGGTAAACAGAAAGGGAAAGCGCGCCAGGCACAGCAGGAGGCGATTGCTGCCGGGCAGGTTTCGATGATCGTGGGCACCCACGCCATTTTTCAGGAGCAGGTGCAGTTTAACGGGCTGGCGCTGGTCATTATCGACGAGCAGCACCGTTTCGGCGTCCACCAGCGTCTGGCTTTGTGGGAAAAGGGAGAGGAGCAGGGATTTCATCCCCATCAGCTGATCATGACGGCCACGCCGATCCCCCGCACGCTCGCAATGACGGCCTACGCCGATCTGGATACCTCGACCATCGACGAGCTGCCGCCGGGCAGAACGCCGGTAACCACCGTCGCCATCCCTGATACGCGCCGGGCGGACATTATTGAACGCGTTAAGAATGCCTGCAGCGGCGAAGGCCGTCAGGCCTACTGGGTGTGTACGCTGATTGAAGAATCCGAACAGCTTGAGGCACAGGCCGCAGAAGCCTCATGGGAAGAGCTGAAGCTGGCGCTGCCTGAGTTGACGGTTGGCCTGGTACATGGCCGCATGAAACCTGCTGAGAAGCAGGCGGTGATGCAGGCGTTCAAACAGGGCGACATTCACCTGCTTGTGGCCACCACGGTCATTGAAGTGGGAGTGGACGTCCCCAACGCCAGCCTGATGATTATTGAGAATCCGGAACGCCTTGGGCTGGCGCAGCTTCACCAGCTGCGTGGCCGGGTAGGCCGCGGCTCCGTCGCCTCACACTGCGTGCTGCTCTATAAGGCACCACTGAGTAAAACCGCCCAGAAACGGCTTCAGGTGCTGCGGGACAGCACCGATGGCTTCGTGATCGCCCAGTGCGACCTGGAAATTCGCGGTCCTGGCGAGCTGCTTGGCACCCGGCAAACCGGCAACGCCGAGTTTAAGGTTGCCGATCTGCTGCGCGATCAGGCCATGATCCCTGAAGTACAGCGGGTCGCCCGGCACATCCACCAGCATTATCCGGAACAGGCTCAGGCACTGATCGAGCGCTGGCTGCCGGAAACGGAGCGCTATACCAATGCCTGAGGTTACTGCCCGCTAAAAGCGGCCATGCTGCCCACGGCATCCCCAATCGCCTGCTCTCCAGAGGTCAGTTCGATAATGACCCGTTTCACCTGGGGCTGTTCAATAAGGCTATGCAGTACCGCCGCTACGTCTTCGCGGGGCACGGTTCCGTAAGGAATAGCCAGCCCCATCCGTACTTTTCCGTTCCCCGGCTCATTGACCAGGGTGCCCGGCCGCAGGATGACCCACTCCAGCGGCGTTGCCGCCAGCATAACGTCAGCCTGTTTTTTGACCCGCATATAGTGCTCAAACGTGGGTGACACCGTCTTACCGCGTCCGGCCTCCGGAAAGGCAGAGACAAGAAGAAACCGGCTGATGCCTGCCAGCATGGCGGCTTCAGTGGCAAAACGCGCGCCCCGTCCGTCAATACCATCTGTCAGATCGACGCCAGCGCCGCCGGCCCCGGCGGAGAAGACCACGATATCGCATCCGCGCATTGTTTCGGCCAGCCTTTCACTGCTGGTGTTCAGCAAATCGCCATTAACGGGGGTCACTCCATCCGCCACTAACTCATCCGCCTGTGAATCCTGACGATGCAGTCCGGTAACGTGATGACCCGCATTAACCAGGCGCTTCCTGAGCTGTCGCCCTACGCCACCCGTTGCACCTATAAGAAATACCCGGCTCATTTCTACCTCACATTCGTTATCTATTAATCCATGAGACTGTTCAGCCGATTGTAGCCGCTTCCCTTTCCCTGCGCTGAACATCAGAGGTCATTCAGGCACGCTGTCTGACTGCAAACGATTGCTTTTGGCTGACAGAAGATTAAAATCGCCACTTTGTTCGCCAGGGAACCGTGAGAATGTCCGTTAATACCTCCGATGCTGAAGCCGCCCGTAGCCCTGCTTCTGTCACCAACAGTGAGCTTATCTACCGTCTCGAAGATCGCCCGCCGCTGCCGCAGACGCTGTTTGCCGCCTGCCAGCATCTGCTGGCGATGTTTGTGGCGGTCATTACGCCAGCGCTGCTTATCTGTCAGGCGCTGGGGCTGCCCGCCCAGGATACACAGCATATTATCAGCATGTCGCTGTTCGCCTCCGGCGTGGCGTCGATTCTGCAAATCAAAACCTGGGGGCCGGTGGGCTCGGGCCTGTTGTCGATTCAGGGCACCAGTTTTAACTTTGTCTCCCCGCTGATTATGGGCGGCCTCGCGCTGAAAAACGGCGGCGCGGACGTGCCAACAATGATGGCGGCCCTGTTCGGTACGCTGATGCTGGCGTCCTGTACGGAGATGCTGCTTTCACGCGTGCTGCATCTGGCCCGCCGCATCATCACGCCGCTGGTTTCTGGCATTGTGGTGATGATCATCGGCCTGTCGCTTATTCAGGTCGGACTAACCTCAATTGGCGGCGGTTTCGCGGCCATGAACGATCACACTTTCGGCGCGCCGAAAAACCTTCTGCTGGCAGGCGCCGTGCTGTTGGTGATTATTCTGCTCAACCGTCAGCGCAACCCTTACCTTCGCGTCGCCTCGCTGGTGATTGCCATGGCCGTCGGCTATCTGCTGGCCTGGGCGCTGGATATGCTGCCGGCGAGCCAGGCCGCGGTAAACGAGTCGCTGATTACGGTCCCTGTTCCGTTCTATTACGGACTGAGTATTGACTGGAATCTTTTGATTCCGCTGATGCTGGTCTTTATGGTGACCTCCCTGGAAACCATCGGGGATATCACCGCTACCTCTGACGTTTCCGAACAACCGGTCAGCGGCCCGCTCTATATGAAGCGTCTGAAAGGCGGCGTGCTGGCGAATGGCCTGAATTCGTTTGTTTCAGCGCTGTTTAACACCTTCCCTAACTCCTGCTTTGGTCAGAATAATGGCGTGATCCAGCTGACCGGCGTCGCCAGCCGTTACGTCGGTTTTGTCGTGGCGCTGATGCTGATCGTGCTGGGCCTCTTTCCGGCAGTCAGCGGATTTGTGCAGCATATTCCTGAACCCGTACTGGGCGGCGCAACGTTAGTGATGTTTGGCACCATCGCCGCTTCCGGCGTGCGTATCGTTTCGCGCGAGCCGCTGAACCGGCGGGCGATTATGATTATGGCGATCTCGCTGGCGGTCGGATTAGGCGTTTCTCAACAGCCGCTGATCCTGCAGTTCGCGCCTGAATGGCTGAAAACGCTGTTCTCATCCGGCATTGCCGCCGGCGGAATTACCGCCATCATTCTGAATCTTATCTTTCCACAGGAAAAATAAGCCCCTCCTGTGTCATTCTGGGTGCCTGCGACGGGCGGTCTGTGAACCGCCCGTCATCATCGACGGTTGAGCTTCAGTTTTAAATGAGGCATAACTCGCTCATGAATGGATGCTCACGGGAAAGGGTGCAATGAAATTACTTGGAAAAATTCTGCTTACGCTGCTGCTGGTGTTACTGCTTATCGTGGTCACGCTTTATGTGCTGCTGCAAACTCAGTGGGGCGCAGGATGGGTAAGCCGTGCCGTCACGCAGCACACAAGCTATCAGCTGGCCTTCAGCAAGCTGGAGCACAACTTTTCCGATCCTGCTCAACTCATCCTCAACGACGTTTCGTTTGGCCGCAAAGCTGCCCCGGCGCTGCTGGCTGCCCGTCACGTGACGCTGACGCTGAGCAGCGCCCAGTTTACTAAGCCCCACCATTTTGCCGCTATTCAGCTGGAAGAAGGTACGCTCAGGGTCACTGATAACGGCGTTCCCCTTCCCTTCGCGGCGGACAGGCTCCAGCTGATTAAGATGTCGGTTAACCGCCCTCAGGGCGAATTGCCCCTGGTCGCGCAGCAGGTTAACGGGGGCATCGTTCCCTGGCAGCCCGTTGCGGGAGACGTTATCGGAACGGATGCCAGCTTTCAGATGAGCGCGGACTCGCTGGAACTGAACGGTATCCCGGCCAGAAACGTGTTCTTGCAGGGACGCATCAGCAAACAGCAGCTGGTAATGAGTAACGTCGGGGCCGATGTGGCGCTGGGCTCGATCACCGCCAGCGCGCAGCGTGATGCCCGGGGCGCCTGGCAGGTGGCGAATCTGCGTCTCAACAGCATTCGCCTGCAAACCTCAGATTCCCTGTCCGGTTTTTTCTCGCCGCTGCGGCGTCTTCCCCCCGTCCACTTCGACCGTATTGATGTCACCGGGGCGCGGCTGGAAGGCGCAGACTGGGCCGTCACCGATCTTAATCTGGCGCTGAAAGATCTGACGCTGCGCAACGGCGAATGGGAAAGCGATGAGGGTTCACTGTCGATGAATGCCCGATCCTTCGTGAACGGTAGCCTGCAACTGAACGATCCAATCCTGAATATGACGTTCTCGCCTGAAGGCGTATCGCTCACCCAGTTCAGTTCACGCTGGGTCAACGGCCTGATCCGTACCTCCGGAAAATGGAACCGCAGCGACAAGAAACTGACCCTGGACGAGCTGGCGATTGCCGGGATCGAATATACGCTGCCGCTCAACTGGCGCGAGCGCTGGATGAAGCAGCTTCCCGAATGGCTTTCCGCCGTGGAAATCACCAGGTTTGAAGCGAACCGTAACCTGATCATCGATATCAATCCGGTATTTCCCTTCCAGATGACCGCCCTGGACGGCAGCGGCAAAAACCTGCTGCTTGCACGCCAGCGGCAGTGGGGGATCTGGTCAGGCAACCTCCGCTTTAACGCGGCCGAAGCCACATTTAACCGCGTCGATATGCGGCATCCATCTGTTGCACTCACCGCCGACGATAATATGATTAACGTGACGGAAATGAGTGCGTTTATCCAGGCGGGTATGGTGGAGAGTCTGGCAACGGTTTCCCAGCAGCCCCAGCGGGCGCTGTCGCTGACGCTACAGGGCCATGAAGTTCCGGTTAATCTGTTGCAGAATTGGGGCTGGCCGGAGGTGCCACTGAGCGACAAAGGAGAGCTGCGGTTAAAAATAACCGGAAGCCTGGCGGCAGAGACGGCGATGAAACCGACGGTGAACGGCATATTGTCGGTCTCCTCTGACGAAAAGTCCCTTGAGCAAAGGCTACAGGCAGGTCAGCTGGTTCCCGCGCCCTGAAATACCACCCGTGAAGGGGATTGCCTACAGGATGCAATGTGATCCCCTTATATTCGCAATGTCCCGCAGTTAGGGTATAGTCCGCTTTTTTACGGAGGAACTATGCTGACCAACTCATCCATTCGACTGAACAAATATATTGGCGAGAGCGGTATCTGCTCCCGTCGCGACGCCGATCGTTACATCGAACAGGGTAACGTATTTATCAACGGCAAACGGGCCGGGGTTGGCGCTCAGGTATTTGCCGGGGATGTGGTGAAGGTGAATGGTCAGCTTATTGAGCCGCGTAATGAAGAAGATTTGGTCTTTATCGCGCTGCATAAACCTGTGGGCATCATCTGTACCACGGAGGAAGGCGAGCGGGATAACATCGTGGATTTCGTCAACCACAGCAAGCGCGTCTTCCCGGTGGGGCGTCTCGATAAGGATTCTCAGGGACTGATATTTCTGACCAACCACGGCGATTTAGTGAATAAAATCCTGCGCGCCGGAAACGATCACGAAAAAGAGTATATCGTCACGGTTAACAAGCCGGTGACCGATGAGTTTATTCAGGGCCTCGGTGCAGGCGTGCCCATGCTGGGAACGGTGACCCGGAAATGCAAAGTGAAGAAAGAAGCGCCGTTCGCGTTTCGCATTACGCTGGTGCAGGGGCTTAATCGTCAGATCCGCCGCATGTGCAAACATTTTGACTATGAAGTCACCAGGCTTGAGCGTGTCCGCATCATGAACGTCAGCCTGAAAGGGCTGCCGCCGGGGGAGTGGCGCGACCTGACCGATGATGAGCTGATCGAGTTATTCCGGCTGATTGAGGACTCCTCGTCCGAGGAAAAACCAGCGCAAAAGGCGAAGGCCAAACCCGCCGCAGCGAAGAAACCTGCCGTCAGCGGGCCGAAAAGCAGTGAAAAAAGCGCCGCGCCGGCTGGCCGTAAGCGCTTTACCCAGCCGGGTCGTAAAAAGAAAGGGCGCTAAAACAGCGCTACTGCCCGGAGCCGCCCTCTTCGAGAGGGCCATCCGGGTCGGCAGGCAGAACGATATAAATCCCTTCAAAAACCGCCCCACAGACCTCATTGCCAAAAAGCTCGACTTCCAGCTGTACCCTCGCCTTGCGCCCCTGCGCCAGACGATCGAGATCGCCGCTGAGCGAGCCTAAGTCCGCCACGGCACCCGGCTTGCCGCTAATGGGGTGGCTGTAGCGAATGTGCGCGTCCGCCAGGATAATGGTCCCACCCAGATGACGCTCGCGCAGCAGCAGCCAGATCAGCCCCCAGCCGGTCAGCGTAGCCAGCGAGAAAAGGCTCCCGGCAAACAGGGTATGGTGAGGATTCTGGTTACCGTTTTCGGGCATCGTGGTGATAAATTTTTTGCCGGTATACTGAAGAATGCGCACGCCCATCTTTTCGCTGAGCGGAATATGGTCGTACCATGCCTGCTGAAGCTGTCCGCACCAGTCGCCGCGATGCAGAATGTCATCAAGCGTGATCACCGGCTTAATCATCAGAAAATGGCGCACCGGCGTCGTCTGCGGAACGGTAATTTCGCCCTGGTTGATGTAACCCAGCTTGGCAAAGAACGTCATCGCATCCTCACGGGCGCTGCATACCACGCGCTTGGCGCCTTCCTGCCGCGCAACGGATTCCAGCGTCATCGCCACCAGCGTACCTAATCCTTTGCCCTGGACGGAAGGATGCACCGCCAGAAAACGGATAGCGGCCTCATTTTCCGCATTGATGTATAAGCGGCCGACCGCCACCGGCTCGCCGCGTTCGTCCACCACCATCTGATGATGCGCCAGCGCGTCCCAGGCGTCCCGTTCGGACCCCATCGGCTGATGCAGGGGCTTTCTCAGCATTTCCCAGCGGAACTGGTAGTAGGTCTCCAGCTCTTCCGCTGTTTCAGGCACTCGAAGATGATACATAAAATGCTTCTCTCTTTCTGAACCCGCTACGCTGACCTGCCGTTCGCCCAACAGTCTCAAACCTGGAGCCAGAAGGTGACGGGGCCATCATTCACCAGCGCGACCTGCATATCGGCAGCAAACTGGCCTGTTTCAGTGGTAACGCCTTTCTCACGACAGCAGCCAATGAAATACGTATAGAGGCGTTCAGCTTCTGCCGGCTCCGCACCGCCCGAAAAGCCAGGGCGCATCCCTTTTTGCGTATCCGCCGCCAGGGTAAACTGCGACACCACCAGCACGCTGCCGCCAGCCTGCTGTACGTTAAGATTCATTTTGCCCTGCTCATCGCCAAAAATACGATAGCCCAGCACCCGCTCGCACAGCCGCTGCGCTTTTTGCTCATCATCGCCTTTTTCCACGCCGAGCAGTATCACCAACCCTGGCCCGATTTCACCGATGGTTTCTCCTGCCACCGTCACGCTGGCATTCAGCGCCCGTTGAATTAAGGCAATCATACTTCCTCTTTTTCTGATTTTTCTTCCTGCTGCTTCAGATGGCGGAAGTCGCCCAGCGTCGCGGCGATTTCGGCACCCAGTAAGACGATACACCAGGTCCAGTAAACCCACAAAAACAGCAGAGGGATGACCGCCAGCACGCCGTAGACCAACTGATACGAAGGGAACATCGTAACATAGAGCGCAAAAGCCTTTTTACCCAACTCAAACAGCAGACCGGCGACCAGCGCGCCAATCAAGGCATCACGGCCCGGCACCTGACGGGTTGGTACGATACTGTAGAGCAGCCAGAACGACAGCCATGACAGCAGCAGGGGGAAAATGCGCAACCCATAGTCTATCAGCCCACTGACGCCCGTCACGGATGCCCAGCGCAGCGACAGGAGATAAGAGCTGAGCGCCAGGCTGGCCCCGGCCAGCAATGGCCCCAGCGTCAGGATCATCCAGTAAACGGCCACGGAGTAGACCAGCGGCCTTTTTCGCTTACTCCGCCAGATAGTATTCAGCGCGCTGTCAATGGCGTACATCAGCAGCAGCGCGGTCACCACTAGCCCACAGGCCCCCACCGCCGTCATTCTATTAACGTTACCGATAAATTGTTCCAGATAGCTCTGGATGATGTTGCCGGAAGCAGGGACAAAGTTGCTGAAGATAAAGCTTTTCAGCTGGGTGCTGATATCAGCAAAAGCGGGAAAAGCAGCGAACAGGGCAAAGACGACGGCGACCAGGGGGACCAGAGAAAGTAAGGAAACGTAGGCAAGATTGCCTGCCAGCATGGTCATGCCATCTTCATCAATGCGCTGCCAGAGCAGTTTCAGCCAGGCCCAGAGGGTCCGCAGACGATGCCGGTAACGGTTAAACCTGCGCATTTAAATACGATCGCTGAAAAATGTGGGGACAACCGTCGCGTCGGTGACGTGTACGCTGTGGATACCGGATGCCCGTGCAGCCTCAATGTTCGCCAGATTATCATCCAGAAAAACCGCGTTCTCCGCCGCGACCTGTTCCTCCGCCAGCACGCGACGGAAGATCGCCGCTTCCGGCTTACGTAACCCCATCTCCTGCGACAGATAAATTTTGTCTGCGGCGCGTTCCACTTCAGGGTACTGGGTCGGCCACCAGGCGCAGTGCAGTTTGTTCGTATTGGAGAGAATTACCACACGGTCGCCCCGCTCACGCAGTTTATGCATGATCGCGAGCACTTCCGGCCTGACGCCAACGAACACCGCCTGCCAGCCAGCAGAAAACTGTTCGAAGCTGAGGGCAATATCCAGCTGTTCACACATCCTGGCGGCAAAAGCTTCGTCGCTGATTTCGCCGCGCTCGTGCTGCTCAAACTCCTCCCCCATCTGGAAGCGGCTTTGTAACGTTGCCAGAGGCACCCGGCCAAGATCGCTCCAGACTCCGAGAACCCGGTTGAAGTCAATATCGACAATGACGTTACCTAAATCAAAGATATACAGCATGGTCATCTCCTTTTGTGCCGGTGAGCTATTCACTCTAGCGGTAAATGTGGAGGCTGAACAGGAGGAAGGGTTTTCATCAGGCATAAAAAAACGCCCTCCGGAACCCGGAGAGCGTTTTTTACATCCTGCAGAGGCGATTACGACTCTTTAGGACCGCGGCTAGCGCGTTTACGATCGTTTTCCGTCAGGTGACGTTTACGAATACGGACGGACAGCGGCGTCACTTCTACCAGTTCATCATCATCGATGAACTCGATAGCCTGCTCCAGGGTCATTTTAATGGCTGGAACCAGGGTGGTCGCTTCGTCAGTACCGGAAGCACGCATGTTGGTCAGCTTCTTACCGGTCAGGCAGTTCACGGTCAGGTCGTTAGAACGTGAGTGAATACCAATGATCTGGCCTTCATATACTTCCGCACCGTGACCCAGGAACAGCTTACCGCGATCCTGCAGGCTGTACAGGGCGAAAGCAACCGCTTTACCCTGGCCGTTAGAGATCAGCACGCCGTTCTGACGCTGGCCAACTTCGCCCTGACGGATATCGTCATAATGGCTGAAGGTAGAGTAGAGCAGGCCAGTACCGGAAGTCATGGTCATGAATTCGTTACGGAAGCCAATCAGGCCACGGCTAGGGATCACGTAGTCGAGACGTACGCGGCCTTTGCCATCCGGATCCATGTTTTTCATGTCGGCTTTACGCTCGCCCATCGCCTGCATCACGGAACCCTGGTGCTGCTCTTCGATATCCAGCGTCACGTTTTCGAATGGCTCCTGCTTACGGCCTTCGAATTCGCGGAAGATAACTTTCGGACGGGATACGGCCAGTTCGAAACCTTCACGACGCATGTTTTCAATCAGAACGGACAGGTGAAGTTCACCACGACCTGATACGCGGAACGCGTCAGCATCGGATGTTTCTTCCACACGCAGCGCCACGTTGTGCACCAGCTCTTTGTTCAGACGGTCAAGGATCTGACGAGACGTCACATACTTACCTTCTTTGCCGCAGAACGGAGAGGTGTTGACGTTGAAGAACATGGTAACGGTAGGCTCATCAACGCTCAGGGCTGGCAGCGCCATAACATTCTGTGGATCACAGATTGTATCGGAGATGTTCAGCTCGCCCAGACCGGTGATAGCAATGATATCGCCTGCTTCCGCTTCGGTCGCGTCGATACGCTCCAGACCCAGGTGGGTCAGCACTTTGCCGACTTTACCGTTACGGGTTTTGCCTTCGCTATCAATGATAGTAACTTGCTGGTTTGGCTTAACTTTACCGCGTTTGATGCGGCCGATGCCGATAACACCCACGTAGTTGTTATAGTCCAGCTGAGAAATCTGCATCTGGAACGGCGCGTCCATTTCCACCTGCGGTGGGGAAACGTGCTCCACGATCGCTTCGTACAGCGGGGTCATGTCATCTGCCATTTCGGCATGATCAAGACCGGCGATGCCGTTCAGCGCGGATGCATAGATAACCGGGAAGTCGAGCTGTTCGTCAGTCGCGTCCAGGTTAACGAACAGGTCAAACACCTGATCCACAACCCAGTCTGGACGGGCGCCAGGACGGTCAACTTTGTTGATGACCACGATCGGCTTCAGACCATTAGCAAACGCTTTTTTGGTCACGAAGCGGGTTTGCGGCATAGGGCCATCCGTTGCATCCACAACCAGCAGCACCGAGTCGACCATCGACATCACACGCTCTACCTCACCGCCGAAGTCGGCGTGTCCTGGGGTATCCACGATGTTGATGCGGTAGTCGTTCCATTTAATGGCGGTGTTTTTTGCGAGGATGGTAATCCCACGCTCTTTCTCCAAATCGTTGGAGTCCATTACGCGCTCAGTTGCTTCAGTACGGGCATCAAAAGTACCGGACTGCTGTAGCAATTTATCAACCAGGGTAGTTTTACCGTGGTCAACGTGGGCAATAATGGCGATGTTACGCAAATTTTCGATCACAGCTTTGCCTCAGGCATTAGAAATAGCGCGCTATTGTACACGGATTAATCGAAGGACTGAACAGGATCACAAATTTCAATTAAAGATAACTGTCAGGATTGCTTTCAGAGCCATTTACAGTGCAAGAATTGCACTCCATCGAAAAAATGCACCAAATTAGTGCCCATCGGGCACCTGGAGGCACCATAATGGTGCGCGACTTCCATTGTGGTGCAGCTCGCGTTTCACGAGAGCGCGTATCATAGCGCTTTTCGGGCCAAATGAAAAAGTTGGCATAGATTTCGCTTTATATCACTTAAGCGATAAACGCCATTTCCACGACGGTTGATAGCTTGTCAGAGATCTTTATTATCGGATGACTAAGCCAGATAAGCAAAGTACACCGTGAAGATCTCTAACCACGACGACAATGACAAAATCCAGGAGAGTTAAGTATGTCCGCTGAACACGTTCTGTCGATGATGAACGAGCATGAAGTCAAGTTTGTTGATCTGCGCTTCACCGATACCAAAGGCAAAGAACAGCACGTCACCATTCCTGCTCACCAGGTTAACGCTGACTTTTTCGAAGAAGGCAAAATGTTTGACGGCTCCTCTATCGGCGGCTGGAAAGGCATTAACGAATCAGACATGGTTCTGATGCCGGACGCAACGACCGCCGTCCTCGATCCGTTTTTTGAAGATTCTACCCTGATCATCCGTTGTGACATTCTCGAGCCTGGCACCATGCAGGGCTATGACCGCGACCCGCGCTCTATCGCGAAACGCGCTGAAGACTTCCTGCGTTCTTCCGGTATCGCTGACACCGTGCTGTTTGGACCGGAACCTGAATTCTTCCTGTTTGATGACGTTCGCTTTGGCGCCACCACTTCCGGCTCTCATGTTGCGATCGACGATATCGAAGCCGCATGGAACACCGGTAAAGAGTACGAAGGCGGCAACAAAGGTCACCGTCCAGGTCTGAAAGGCGGCTACTTCCCGGTACCACCGGTCGACTCTTCACAGGACATCCGTTCTGCAATGTGTCTGACCATGGAACAGATGGGGCTGGTTGTTGAAGCTCACCACCACGAAGTGGCAACCGCAGGTCAGAACGAAGTGGCGACCCGCTTCAATACCATGACGAAGAAAGCGGACGAAATTCAGATCTACAAATATGTCGTGCACAACGTCGCCCATGCCTATGGCAAAACGGCGACCTTTATGCCAAAACCGATTTTTGGTGATAACGGTTCCGGTATGCACTGCCATATGTCTCTTTCTAAAGATGGCAATAACCTGTTCGCGGGCGACAAATACGGCGGCCTGTCTGAAATGGCGCTGTTCTACATCGGCGGTGTGATCAAACACGCTAAAGCGATCAACGCCCTGGCTAACCCGACCACCAACTCCTACAAGCGTCTGGTCCCTGGCTATGAAGCGCCAGTGATGCTGGCTTACTCCGCCCGTAACCGCTCTGCGTCAATCCGTATCCCGGTTGTGGCCAGCCCGAAAGCGCGCCGTATTGAAGCCCGCTTCCCGGATCCTGCCGCTAACCCTTATCTGGCTTTCTCAGCCCTGCTGATGGCTGGCCTGGACGGCATCATCAACAAAATCCATCCTGGCGATGCGATGGACAAAAACCTGTACGACCTGCCGCCGGAAGAAGAAGCTGAGATCCCAAAAGTTGCGGGTTCACTGGAAGAAGCGCTGAACGCCCTGAACGAAGACCGCGAGTTCCTGACGCGCGGCGGTGTGTTCACTGATGACACCATCGATGCCTACATCGAACTGCGTAAAGCTGAAATGGACCGCGTGCGCATGACGCCACACCCGGTCGAGTTCGAACTGTACTACAGCGTTTAATCAGGTAGTCCCCGGCAGGTTTATGCCGCAGCAAAATGGCCGAAGGTACTCCCGCCCTGGCGGAAGAGGCCTTAAGGCAGAAGTAAAAGTCGGGCCAAAGCCTGCTGCCGCGTAAAACCGCCTGGATTTTGTTGCCGTGGAAACGTACAGCCCATCTCCGGATGGGCTTTTTTCTCCACGCCCTCATCGTTCAGGAAGACGATCCCCGGATCTCGCCTCATAATGCACTAAAAGAGTGCAGGAGAACGCTGTATGGCAACAGGCACGCCGCCCGATGCTGGGCAGATTCTCAATTCCCTGCTTAACAGCATTTTGCTGGTTGATAGTGCGTTGGTGATTCACTACGCCAACCCTGCGGCACAGCAATTACTGGCACAGAGCTCTCGCAAGCTGTTTGGCACACCGCTGCCGGAACTGGTGGGATATTTCTCGTTAAATATCGACGTCATGCATGAGAGCCTGAATGCAGGTCAGGGATTTACAGACAGTGAAGTGACTCTTGTGGTGGACAGCCGCGCGCATATTATGTCGCTGACGGCACAGCGTCTTCCCGAAGGGTTAATCCTGCTCGAAATGGCACCGATGGATAATCAACGCCGTCTCAGTCAGGAACAGATTCAGCATGCCCAGCAGGTTGCCGCACGGGATTTAGTCCGTGGGCTGGCCCATGAAATTAAAAATCCGCTGGGTGGATTACGGGGCGCCGCGCAGCTGCTGGAAAAAGCGCTGCCCGATCCCGCGTTAACAGAATATACCCGCGTGATTATTGAGCAGGCAGACCGGCTGCGCAATCTGGTCGATCGCCTGCTTGGCCCTCAGCAGCCGGGCATGCACGTCACGCAAAGTATTCATCAGGTGGCCGAGCGGGTGGTTAACCTCGTGTCGATGGAGCTGCCTGATAATGTCACGCTGGTCAGAGATTACGATCCCAGCCTGCCAGAACTTCCGCACGATCCGGATCAAATTGAACAGGTATTGCTGAATGTCGTACGTAACGCGCTCCAGGCGTTGGGGGAAGAAGGCGGGACAATTACGCTGCGTACCCGCACGGCGTTCCAGCTGACGCTGCACGGCGTACGCTACCGCCTGGTCGCGCGTATTGATATTGAAGATGATGGCCCCGGTATCCCGGCCCAGCTTCAGGATACGCTCTTTTATCCGATGGTCAGCGGACGTGAAGGCGGGACGGGTTTAGGGTTGTCGATAGCCCGTAGTCTTATCGATCAACATTCGGGAAAAATAGAGTTCAACAGTTGGCCCGGACATACTGAATTTTCGGTTTACCTGCCTATTCGCCAGTGAGGTTTCTATGCAACGAGGGATAGTTTGGATCGTCGATGACGACAGCTCCATCCGCTGGGTGCTTGAACGCGCCCTCACTGGAGCCGGTTTAAGCTGTGCCACTTTTAACAGCGGTAATGAGGTGCTGACCGCCCTTGCTACCAAGACGCCGGACGTTTTACTTTCAGATATTCGCATGCCCGGTATGGATGGCCTGGCCCTGCTGAAGCAGATAAAACAGCGGCATCCGATGCTCCCGGTCATCATAATGACCGCCCATTCGGATCTGGATGCCGCCGTCAGCGCCTATCAGCAAGGGGCATTCGACTATCTGCCAAAGCCGTTTGATATTGATGAAGCGGTTGCGCTGGTTGAGCGTGCCATCAGCCACTATCAGGAGCAGCAGCAGCCGCGCAATCAGCCGGTCAGCGGTCCTACCACCGATATCATCGGCGAAGCGCCAGCCATGCAGGATGTCTTCCGCATTATTGGCCGCCTTTCACGCTCTTCTATTAGCGTGCTGATCAACGGCGAGTCCGGTACGGGTAAGGAGCTGGTGGCTCATGCGCTGCACCGGCACAGCCCGCGTGCAAAAGCGCCCTTTATCGCCCTGAATATGGCCGCGATCCCAAAAGACCTGATTGAGTCCGAACTGTTCGGCCATGAAAAAGGGGCGTTTACCGGCGCCAACCAGATTCGCCAGGGGCGTTTTGAGCAGGCCGACGGCGGCACGCTGTTCCTGGATGAAATCGGCGATATGCCGCTGGATGTCCAGACTCGTCTGCTGCGTGTGCTGGCCGATGGGCAGTTTTATCGCGTCGGAGGCTATGCGCCGGTCAAGGTGGACGTCCGCATCATCGCGGCCACCCACCAGAACCTGGAGCTGCGCGTTCAGGAGGGCAAGTTCCGGGAAGATCTATTTCACCGCCTGAACGTGATCCGCGTCCATCTGCCGCCGCTGCGGGAGCGCCGTGAGGATATCCCTCGTCTTGCGCGCTATTTTTTACAGGTTGCGGCGCGGGAGCTGGGCGTGGAGGCGAAAATACTTCATCCGGAAACCGAAACGGCGCTGACCCGGCTGCACTGGTCCGGTAACGTGCGCCAGCTGGAAAATACCTGCCGCTGGCTGACGGTAATGGCGGCCGGACAGGAAGTGCTGATCCAGGATCTTCCTCCCGAACTCTTTGAAACGTCGACGCCCGACAACCCGGTACAGTCGCTGCCTGACAGCTGGGCGACGCTGCTGGCGCAGTGGGCAGATCGCGCGCTTCGTTCCGGTCATCAAAATTTGCTGTCGGAAGCGCAGCCGGAGATGGAGCGTACGCTGCTGACTACCGCCCTGCGTCATACGCAGGGGCACAAGCAGGAAGCGGCCAGGCTGCTGGGCTGGGGGCGAAATACCCTGACCCGTAAGCTGAAAGAGCTGGGAATGGAGTAGCGGAGGCAAAGCCGCGCGGCCTTATCTTTCCCCTGGCCGCGCGTAAAGATAAAGCCGGACACCGAACGATCCCGACAGTTGAGATGGCGTGTCGGTGTCCGGGCTTTACCTTTCTTCAGATGACCCGTGAAAATTGCTGCATACGGGCTTTCTGGCGCATGTAAACATCAAAGCACATGCAGATATTGCGGATCAGCAAACGTCCCTTAGGCGTGACCTGAAGGCCCTTCCCATGCCGTTCCACCAACCCATCCTCAATAAACGGCGTTAGCAGCGCCAGATCTTCAGAGAAATAGTCGGTAAAAGCCTGGCCGCGCGCGTCGAAATCGTCAAAATTGAGCGCAAAATGGCAAATCAGCGTTTTGATCACATCCCGCCGCAGGCAGTCATCTTCTGAAAGGACCACGCCCCGCCACAGCGCCGTTTGTTGCTCACCGACGCTGGCATAGTACGCCTTCAGCTCTTTTTGATTCTGGGCGTAAGTGTCGCCGATCATACTAATGGCAGAAACCCCCATTCCCAGCAGATCGCTGTCGCCCTGCGTGGTATATCCCTGGAAATTACGGTGCAGTTTTCCTTCCCGCTGCGCCACCGCCAGCTCATCATCGGGCCGGGCAAAGTGGTCCATACCGATAAACTGATAGCCTTCGGCGGTCAGCATGGCGATCGACTGCTGAAGTATGTCGAGCTTTTGTTGGGCATCCGGCAGATCGGCTTCCTTGATTTTACGCTGGGCGGCAAACAGGTTCGGCATATGGGCATAGTTGAATACGCTCAGCCTGTCCGGATTCAGCCCGGCAACTTTTTTCAGCGTGAAGGCGAAGCTTTCCGGCGTCTGCATCGGCAGACCATAAATTAAGTCCAGGTTTGTCGAGGTAAAGCCAAGCCTGCGCGCGCGCTCCACCAGCGCCACAATCATCTCTTCATCCTGTACGCGATTGACCTTCTCCTGCACCGCCTTATTGAAATCCTGAACGCCCATGCTCAGCCGGTTAAAGCCGGCGGCACGAAGATGATCCAGCACATCAAGCTCGATTTCACGCGGATCGACCTCAATAGAAAGTTCAGCGCGCTCGTCGAAGCGAAACTGTGACTTAAGCAGCCCAATCAGGCGGGTGATTTGCGCCTTGCTGAGATAGGTCGGCGTACCGCCTCCCCAGTGCATCTGCGTGACGGTGCGATCGACAAACAGCGGCGCGCGGGCGAGGATTTCTTTCTCCAGCACATCCAGATAGGCATCAGCTTTATGCTGCTGGCGGGTGACCACTTTATTACAGCCGCAGAAATAGCAGAGACGATGGCAGAAAGGGATATGAATATAGAGCGAAAGCGGACGACCGGGATAGCGCTGCGACGCCTGCATAAATGCGGCTTCATCATAATCCTGATGAAACTCCAGCGCGGTGGGATAAGACGTGTAACGTGGCCCAGAAATATTGTACTTCTGGATCAGGCCCTGATCCCATTCAATCATCTGTGTCACGATAGTCACTCCTTCGCAGGCGTCTGCGTCTGGTGGCCGACCGTCGGATAAAGGGGGAGTGCTGATTCAGGGGCGGACGGGCGGTGGTTCTGCGCAACCGGGCTTTCAGCCGCGACAGGCGACGAAGTTTAGCAAATAACCCGCCCAGCATGCAGAGCAGAATCAGCGCAAAAATTGATCCAGGCCAATTCATTAGCGGAGAAACCTTTTTTATAAGACAGCGCCAGATTGCGCTGCCTCAATATCTGCCTTCAGGCCGTGATAGTTACTGACCGCCCTTCAGCAGACGATACATATCCTCTTCGGCTTCTTCATCCTCTGCGCCGTCGTCCAGGGCAATGCCGAGCTCTTCCATCAGTATGTCGATACGATCCAGCGTCTCATCCAGCCAGGCCTGCTCTTCCGCAGATACCGTATCGCCATTCTCAAGGCGGTCGAGCAGCGCATCCAGACGTTCGTCGTTTTCGAGGGCCGTCAGCTCCTCCTGGGGAGAAAGAGCCACTTTTTTCTTTTCAGCGGGCTGCTTCACCTTCGCCGGTTTGGCCGGTTTGCTGCTGATACCTTCAGCCACCAGCGGCACGGGTTTTTTGCTGCCAATGCGTGGATCTTTGCTGCCAGACGCGCCGCTGCCTTTCTGATTCTGCACAACGGGATTAGCCCGGCTGCCGGAAGCATTACCGCGATGTTTTTTGTCACGTTTACGATCGCGTGCTTCAGCGTTGACGTCATCGCGCGTTTTGCGTTTAGTTTTCGCGGCTGGTTTTTTGTCCAGGGACGCGCGTGCGGGTTGCTTCATGGTTTTTGCTCTCAGGGATTTATCATTCAGTATAGAATTGCGGCGAAATCTAGCAGAAAGCGGACAAAGAAAAAAGGCGGCAGGTCACCCTGTCGCCTTTTTTCATCCCTTCCAGAGAAGGGTTGACTCATTCCGCATCCTTTTTAGCACACAACCTCCCTGTTTTCCGTTGCCTTTTCGTCCAGCCTGGACGCGATCCTTCCTTTTCGTGCTTCACCCTCAGCACCGTCCTTCCCTGCTCCACACTATCCCAATCTCCCTGAGCACTTCATCCTGAAGTAACCCCTCCCGGGTTATGACAGATACTGTAGACCATAGCGTCAGACACACAAGGTGAAGAAAGCAATTTTCCCGTTATTTTTTCAGTACCATCGTTAACGCAATGTTTTACGGCTCTGTTCTGTTAACGGCGTAAAAAAAATAGCGGCGATCGCCGTCAAAACTAATGGCAAATCGCTGACAAAATTCAGGCAGGCAAACGGACGGCTGGGCGCTTTCATTCCAGACAGGGTATACTCTGCGCAATCGCCCTTTTATCTGGAGTTTTTATTTTGCCTGGCTGGAATTATCACGTTACTCACTTTGTCACCAGCGCCCCTGACATCCGCCACCTTCCTCCCGATATCGGAATTGAAGTTGCGTTTGCCGGTCGTTCTAATGCGGGCAAATCCAGCGCGCTTAACACGCTGACCAACCAGAAAGCGCTGGCGCGTACCAGTAAAACCCCAGGGCGTACGCAGTTGATCAATCTGTTCCAGGTCGCGGAGGGTTACCGGCTGGTGGATCTCCCCGGCTATGGCTATGCAGAGGTCCCGGAAGAGATGAAGCTCAAGTGGCAGCGTGCGCTGGCAGAATATCTGCAAATGCGCGAATGCCTGAAAGGGCTGGTTGTCCTGATGGATATCCGCCATCCGCTAAAAGATCTGGATCAGCAGATGATTCAGTGGGCCGTGCAGAGTGGCATTGAGGTGCTGGTATTACTGACGAAAGCCGACAAGCTGGCCTCCGGTGCGCGTAAGGCGCAGCTGAACAAGGTGCGGGAAGCGGCTAAAGAATTTGTTGGCGATGTTCAGGTAGAGATGTTCTCTTCACTGAAAAAAATTGGCGTTGATAAACTGAGTCAGAAGCTGGATAGCTGGTTCAGTGAAATCCCACCGGCGACCGATGAGAATATCCCCGCAGAATAGGGCTTCAGGGCTGAATCGCGCCCAATAAAAAACGCCCCAGTCATAACGACTGGGGCGGCTAAATTCAGCCAAATCCGGTTACGTGAAGTAAACGGTTTGAAAGATAGAACATCTTACCTCTGTACCCTACGCCTGAAACTCTACATGATTTTATGAGCGCTCAAAAGGATTTTTTGTAGTTAATTTTCAGAAAACCCCCTGTGTTATCAAACTCGTGTCACATAAAGCGACTTTTGCTGTAGCAAAATTACAAAAAAAGTGCTTTCGGGATAAATGCTTAGGAGGGAACCTGAGCGGAATGCCCTGTAGCAAAAGGCGGGATCGTTTCAGCCAGATAATTTTCGTATGGTGAAAAAATAAGGCTGAAACGCCGCGGTTCCAGCCTCCCGGCTTTCGTTATAAAAAATTAGTGGGCCTGATCCCAGTTATCCCCAACGCCGACATCCACCCGTAGCGGCACATCCAGCGTCATGCTGTTCTCCATCAAATCACGAATTTTAGCCGAGGCGGCTTCAACCTCAGACGCTTTGACTTCAAAGACCAGTTCATCGTGAACCTGCATGATCATTTTGACATCCGGTGACGCTTGCGGCGTCAGCCAGGCGTCCACGGCAATCATCGCTTTTTTTATGATGTCTGCTGCGGTGCCCTGCATTGGGGCGTTAATCGCAGCGCGTTCCGCCGCCTTGCGGCGCATCGCATTGCTGGCCTTAATATCCGGCAGGTAAAGCCGGCGGCCATCCAGCGTAGCAACGTATCCCTTTTCGGCCGCAAGCTGGCGTGTGCTTTCCATATACTCCAGCACGCCCGGATAGCGTTCAAAATAGAGATCCATATATTTCTTCGCTTCGCCGGCACCGATATTAAGCTGACGCGAGAGGCCGAAGGCGCTCATACCATAAATCAGCCCAAAGTTGATCGCTTTAGCGCTGCGTCGCTGCTCGCCCGTGACCCTATCCAGCGCCATGCCAAAGACCTCAGCCGCCGTGGCGCGGTGAATATCCTGGCCTTCAGCAAAGGCATTCAGCAGCCCTTTATCCTGCGAGAGATGGGCCATGATGCGCAGCTCGATTTGCGAGTAGTCCGCCGCCACAATTTTGCACCCTTTGGACGCGATAAACGCCTGGCGGATACGACGGCCTTCGTCATTACGCACCGGAATGTTTTGCAGGTTTGGATCGGTGGACGAAAGGCGCCCGGTAGCCGTCACCGCCTGATGATAGGAGGTGTGTACTCTGCCGGTGACCGGGTTAATCATCAATGGCAGCTTATCGGTATAGGTCGATTTCAGCTTGGAGAGCCCGCGATGCTCAAGAATAACCTTTGGCAAAGGGTAGTCGAGCGCCAGTTCAGCCAGCACCTCTTCAGAGGTGGAAGGCGCTCCCCCCGGCGTTTTTTTGGTCGGCTTGATCCCCTGCTTTTCAAAAAGAATGGTTTGCAACTGCTTGGTTGAGGAGAGATTAAACGGCTCGCCCGCCAGTTCGTGCGCCTTCTGTTCCAGACCGGCCAGCCTCTCCGTCAGCTCCTTAGAGTGGGTGGCCAGTATTCCCTGATCGATCAGCACACCATTACGTTCAATACGCGAAATAACGGTGACCAGCGGCATCTCGATATTTTCAAAAACCTGCTTCGGGCCCGGTGCCTTCTCCAGCTCAGGCCACATTTTGAGGTGCAGCTGTAGCGTGACGTCCGCATCCTCAGCGGCATAATGGGCCGCCTGCTCCATAGCTATCTGATTAAACGTAAGCTGTTTTTTGCCCTTACCGGCGATCTCCTCAAAGGAGACAGTTTTGTGGTTCAGCCAGCGCGACGCGAGCGAATCCATGTCGTGGCGTCCGGAAACGCTGTTCAGCGCATAGGATTCCAGCATGGTGTCAAATTTGATGCCCTGTAGTTCAATGCCGTAATTCTTCAGCACGCCCCGGTCATATTTGAGATTCTGACCGACCTTAAGCAGGCTGGGATCTTCCAGCAAAGGCTTGAGGCGTTCCAGCACGCTGTTGCGATCCAGCTGGACGGGGGCATCCAGATAATCGTGAGCGACCGGCAAATAGGCGGCTTCACCCGGTGCCACGGCAAAAGAGAGGCCGACAATATTAGCGCTCAGCGTGTCCAGCGAATCCGTTTCCAGATCGAAAGCAAACAGAGGACTTTTTTGCACTTTCGTCAGCCACGCTTCGAACGTTTCGTCATCAAGAATGGTGACGTAACCCTCCGCAGATAACACACTGGTCGCTTCAGGTTTTTCTTCAATTTTTTCAACCAGGGCTTGCTGCGCTGCCGGATTGCTTTTTTTACCCTGTAGCCATTTCCCCTGTTCCAGATCCTCGATCCAGCGCCGGAACTCGTAATGGCGGAACAGTCCGAGCAGCGTCTCCACATCGGGTTCAGTGACCGTCAGTTGCTCACAGGTAAGCGCCAGCTCAACGTCGGTTTTGATCGTGGCCAGCTGATAGGAGAGGAAAGCGACCTCTTTATTCTGCTCAAGCTTCGCGGACATGGTTTTCGCGCCGCGAAACGTTAAGCCGGCCACTTTATCCAGATTATCGTAGATATCCTTAATACCGCCCAGCCCCTGCAGCAGCGCCTGTGCGGTTTTTTCACCCACGCCCGGCACGCCGGGAATGTTGTCTGATGAATCCCCCATCAGTGCCAGGAAATCGATGATCAGAGAAGGCGGAATACCATACTTCTCCACCACTTCTTCAGGACCGAGGATGGCATTGTTCATTGTATTGATCAGCGTGATATCCGGCGTGACCAGCTGGGCCATATCTTTATCGCCGGTGCTGATTAAAACCGGCTTCCCGATTTTACCCGCTTCTAACGCCAGCGTGCCTATTACATCATCGGCTTCAACCCCCGATACGGCCAGCAGCGGCAGCCCCATCGCTTTTACCATGCTATGCAGCGGGTCAATCTGAGCACGCAGATCGTCTGGCATAGGAGGACGATGGGATTTGTAATGTTCGAACAGCTCATCGCGGAACGTTTTTCCTTTGGCGTCGAAAACGACGGCAACATGGCTGGGTTTATATTGCAGCAGCAGGCTGCGCAACATATTCAGGACACCATACATCGCGCCGGTCGGCTCTCCTTTGCTGTTGGTCAGCGGAGGGAAGGCGTGATAAGCACGATAGAGGTAAGAGGAGCCGTCTACCAGAATGAGCGGGTTTTCTGCGATTTTAGCCATAGTTTCATTACGTTCTTCGTTGATATTTTCGATAGGGTAAGGATGCCACAGCTGAGTATAAAAGATGAAATAACTCTGGGAATTGCGTCGTTTCGTGCCCAAATTTGCGGCGGGACGCATAACAATAAGCTGTGGATAAGTTTGTGCGTAATTTTCTGCCTATAGTAGTAAAAACAGAATATAAACTTGTTTGTTATGTAAAATAATAATAAATACAAAAGATTATAAATAAACCCTGGCACAGCCTTTACATTTTGCAAAATACCGTTTTTGTGGATATTAATTATCAGCGCTATTAACAGCACAGGATCCTTTACGGTTAACGCCGATCCGCACCGATGAGTCCGCTCAACAAATCGTCTTCCGGGGCGTATAAACAACAACGCCGGCTATCAGCCGGCGTTGTTCGCGGTAATAACTTATTTTTGCGTCAGCAGGAATTTCACTACGTTGGCATACTGCTGTACGTAGGTATCCATTGAACTGGTGTCCAGGCCGCCGTTGTTAACCATATATTTACCGTTAACGAACATTGCTGGTACGCCACGCAGATTCATATCTGCCGCCGCTTTTTCCTGCTGTGCGACCAGGGACTTCACTACAAAGCTGTTCCATGCCGCATCATACTCTTCGGGCTTGATACCTGCAGCCTTAACAAAGGTCTCTTTCAGACTGGCTGGGTCAGTAATGGTCTGTGTTTTCTGGATACCATCAAAAACCGGTCCGGTGACCTTCTCTTCCACACCCAGCGCCATAGCCACTGCCCAGGCCTGCGTCACGGTTTTGCCCATCTCGCCACCCAGGAACTCGACATGATACTTGGTGATTTTCGTATTCTCAGGCAGGCCTTTCTTCACGGCATCGCTAACGTGCCAGACGCGTTCGAATTCATAACAGTGTGGGCAGTAAAAGGAGAAGAACTCCAGTACCTGGGGTTCGCCGGTTGCGGGTTTCTGCATGGTAACGTACTGCTGACCCTCGGTGAACTGGGCAGCTGACGCACTGAATGCCAGCACCATGCCGACCAACGCAAACCAAATCTTTTTCATTTTAAAACGCTCTCCTAACAGCAAAAGAAGCCGACCAGAATACGCGGTCAGCCCTGGAATGCGGACAATAGCTGAAGCGGGGGTTCCTGCAACAGCTTCGCCTGCTCGTTGAAAATAGCTATCTGCCTGCGCCAGAAATCTTCATCCGTCATCCACGGAAATGAGGCAGGAAACGCAGGATCTTCCCAGCGGCGAACCACCCATGCCAGATAATAAACCATCCTCATGGCGCGTAAAGGTTCAATCAGTGACAATTCATGTGTATCGAAGTCACTGAATTCACCGTATGCCTCCAGCAAAATATCCCATTTGATGCGTTGCTCCTGCTTGTCGCCATTGATCAGCATCCACAAATCCTGCACTGCGGGGCCGTTGCGGGCATCATCAAGATCGACAAACATAGGACCATCACGCCAGAGTATGTTGCCGGGGTGACAGTCCCCGTGCAGACGTAGAGGTTGCCATTGAGTATGCCAACATTTTTGTAAAGTTGTGCCGATCAGCATGACGCTGGCGATTAATTTTTCTTTCAGTTTGGCAGGAATCAGGCTGCTGTTTTCAAACACCTGAAGAGGTTCTTCAATATATTCTTTCAGCGAAAAAGTGGGACGATGCTGAAAGGTTTTTTTCCGCCCGGTCTGATGGATACGCCCCAGAAAACGGCCAACCCACTCCAGCTGGTCATCATTATCGGTTTCGTACTGGCGCCCCCCCAAACTGGGGAAAATCGCATAACGGTAGCCCTCATGCTGATGAAGGGTACTGTTTTGCAAAAGCAGCGGAGCGGCGACCGGAACCTCATCCTCCAGCATTTCGGCGGTAAACTGGTGTTCCTCCTCGATCTGCTGCTGGGTCCAGCGCTGGGGACGATAAAACTTCACGACGTACCGCTTTTTGTCTTCATCGGAAAACTGATAGACGCGGTTCTCATAGCTGTTCAGGGCCGTTAAACCGGACTCGACGCGAATGCCGGTTTCCCAGAGCGCATCCAGGATGGTATCAGGATTTAAGTTTTGGAAGGTAAAAGCGGGTTCTTTCATCCGGCCTACTTGTAGATAATGGCGATTCAATCAGTAATAAAGAATATCATCATTATCAGGTAGACGGATGAAGGTATGGCGTTAATCTTTGATCACGCCACGGGCACGAAGCAGTGCGGTTTTAAAATCATCCTCATAGTCTTTCTTAAGGCCAGGGATCTCCTCATGCTTATCTGTCCCACGCATTTTAAGATGGTAGATCAGCACGTCATCGGTTAGCTCGCCTATGGGTTGCCTGAAACCAGCCTCATCAGCAAGCTTTTGCAAAAATTGCATTAGATTGAGATCGGGCTCCTGTTGCCAGGCAGGTTGCAGCAAGGTGAGAAGTTCATTAAGACGGTGACATTTCATCAGTTGATCCCTGTTTTGAGTCAGTTTCAGCTACGGTAGCAGGGTTAAACCCACAATAAAAGAGGGTGTAAGTATTATGTCCGGGAAGTCTACTATCTCCAGGATACCTGTTTCAGGCGTAATCCTGGCGGGTGGAAAAGGGAGCCGCATGGGCGGTGAGGATAAAGGGCTGATTTTATGGCAAGGTAAACCGCTTTATCAGCATGTTCTTTCACGCCTGCAGCCTCAGGTAGAGGAGATCTGTATCAATGCTAACCGCAATCTTGCTGCCTATCAGCAGGGCGGCCTCAGAGTGATAACGGATACCCTGGCCGATTTTCCTGGTCCACTGGCTGGGATGCTTAGCGCACTGCAACAGACTCAACATGCATGGACCGTCTTTTCCCCCTGCGATACGCCTGCGCTGCCTGTCAGTCTGGTGACCCGGCTTTGGCAGGGCAAAGATAGTGCGCCAGTTGTCTGGGCTCGTTGCGCGGGCCGCGATCATCCCACTTTTGCGCTTGTTCATGTCAGCCTTGCTGACGAACTGGCCGCCTTTCTGGCCGCAGGAGAACGCAAAGTGATGCTTTTTTTGAAACAGGCCGGGGGGCACGCTGTTTCTTTTGATGACCAACCCGATGCCTTCATCAATATTAACCATCCTGAAGATCTTACGCGCTGAGGTTTATGTTTAATGGTTCCTTTACTGGCAATATCCGCCTTTAGCGGCACAGGAAAAACCACGTTGCTGAAGCAGTTGATCCCGCTGCTGCAGGATCGCGGCATTCGCTGCGGGCTGATTAAGCATACGCACCACGATATGGACGTGGATAAGCCCGGCAAAGACAGCTATGAGCTGCGGAAAGCAGGAGCGAATCAGGTCATGGTCGCCAGCCAGAAGCGCTGGGCACTGATGACGGAGACGCCGGCGGCTGAAAAGCTGGATCTGGCTTTTCTGGCGGGCCGGATGGACGCCAGCCAGCTTGATCTGATCCTGGTTGAAGGGTTTAAAGAGGAAGCCTTAACCAGAATTGTGCTGCACCGTGAAGCTTCAGGACATCCTTTTCCCGGTCCGCTGGATGATTTTGTTATTGCCGTCGCCAGCGACAGGGATCAGGGGCTGGCTCTTCCCCATCTCGATCTTAACGAGCCGGACAGCATCGCCGATTTTATCGCTGGCTGGCTGGGTAAGCCGCGTTAAGCAGGATGAAGGCAGAGAGGCCGGGATGGGCCGCAGTAAAGCTGACATATTTTCAGTATCTGAAAGCTGACATGCCCGGATGTAGTGGGTGTCGATGTGTGGAGACGAACTGAAAATTATCTTTCCAGTCTCAGGATTTACGCAGGGACGCGGGAGATCCGGGCGCGGATACAGGCCCGGTGCGGTGCGGACAGGATGAAAACGTATCTGGCCGGCTGCGTTTCTGATGCCGCATAACGCAAAAAACCCTGACCGT
>NZ_JBCHVB010000008.1:0-195253 GCF_039023475.1 Erwinia psychrophila | reverse complement strand
AATGAAGGATGAAAGCAGTGATACGCGAGGGCGATACCCTGCGGGAGTACGGCGGGAAAGTGCTGGGCGGGCATTATCTTTGCTTCGGGAAAGGGATTGCCTGCAAAGGCGATGCGGTGAAGTGCAATAAACATGGCATGACGGTCATCAGCGAAGGTAGTTCGTTATCGGAAGTGGACGGACAGCCGGTGGCGCTGCACGGTCATCGTTGTGCCTGCGGCTGCACGCTGGTGAGCTCCTTTCCCGATTGCGGCATTGAGCTGTGAGGCCGTTACCGGAGTATCCACCCTACCGGGTCGCGCGCCCTCCTAGTGGCAAGCGATGGCTGTCAGCGGGCGCGCTGATGGTGTTGCTGTGCGGGGGTGGCGGCGCGCTGCTTCATCCTGCCGGGAGCGGTGCCGGGCTGGTTATAAAAGGAATGGCTGGCGCGGTGGTTCTGATGGGCGTGCTCTGGTTAATACGCCTGCTGTATTACCGGACTTCGGCCCATAACGCCCGGTATTATGAACAACTGGTTGAGCAGCAGCAGCAGGCCTGGTGGGAGCAGCATCAACACCGTTTCGCGCTCAGTGAAATGGTGCTGCTGGGCCCGGCCGGAACCGATACGCCACACTGGCTGCGGCTGCTAAAGCGGGAGCATCGGGTTCCTGAGATAAAACATGAGTCGAGCGGGAAAGCGCTGCGTATCGGTCGAACGCTGGTCGATACGGTGGCTGAACGCGAGGCTTTGCTGGCAAAAATGCTGGTGCTGCAATGGCAGACGCAAAGAGCAGATTCCTCCCTCCCACACTTATGGCGCTGCTACTGGCAGGGTTCTCTGGATGCCTGGCGTGCATTCTGTACCCAAATGCAGGTTTCATTTCCGGACGTGGCGCTTCCTGAAAAGCCGGAGACATGGCAAGGCGAAGAGACCCTGTCTGCACTTGCCGCAACGGCTCAAACGCTTCCTGAAACAGAGGCCATTCTGGTCGCCGGGTGTCATTCGATAGTTGCCTCGTTTAATTCTGCGCAGCCTGCCGGTGAGTCCGCTGCACTGTGTCTGGTCGCGCAGAAAGGGCTGGTCAGCCTCACCCGGGGGGAGGTTTACGATAACGACGGGAAAGAGGTTTTAACCGCAGCCTGCGAGCGAGCGGAGCAGCAAAGCGGACTCGAAAAGCCGTCTGACGTCTGCATGCTGTTCTCACAGCCGACGCTGCCCGCCCTGGCGCAAAGCGGCTGGAATGTGACCCATCACGTTCAGGACCTCAACTGGGGGAACCCCGGTGATATGGAAATGCTTATCGTGCTGGTTCTGGCGGCCCTTTACGCAAAAAATTATCAAGAACCCTGCGGCTGGATAGCCAAAGATCCTCTACACACTCTCGCACTTGGAATTATTAAACCTTATGGTGAAGGAAAATAAGCCTGCTGAATTTTCTGTGCTTGCCACGGCGGTGTTGTTTGTTGCTACTGTCACGCTGCTTGTGCTGGCAGGTGGGTTGCTGTGGTGGTATTGGGGGGAAGATCTCTCCACGGAATGGGACGTGATACGTCGAATCATGACGGCCTGTTTTGTTGTCTGGGGAGTGTCGCTCTGCGTACTGGTGCTGGGGTTTATCGCTTTTCATTTAATGATTCGGGATAAAGTGATGGGAGAGGCTTCTTCCAGACCGGTCAAAAAGAAAAGAACGCCCCGGCTGCCGCTCAACGCGGATATCCGCAGCCATCTCCACCGCCGCTATAACCTTTTCTGGCGCTATAAAGTCCGCCTGTTGTTAATTACCGGCGACGAAGCCGCAATCGAACAACTGGTTCCCGGCCTGCAACAGCAGCACTGGCTCGAAGGCAACCGCACCGTGTTGATTTACGGCGGTAGCCTGAGTGATGAAGCGGACGCCGGAAAATACACCGCGCTGCGTAAACTGCGCCGTGGACGCCCGCTGGACGGTATTATCCGCGTACTGGATAGCGCGCAACGCCTCACGCCGCAGCTGAGCGACAGCGATCTGCGCGGCCTGGAGAACATCAGTGAACTGTTGCGCTATTCAGCGCCGGTCTGGCTGTGGCAGCTGTGCGACAGCGACTGGCCGCAGACCGGCCGGGCAGAGCAGGCGGTGGGCGCGTCCTTTCCGCTGCGCGCAGGTCAGGATGATATCACCCGCCAGCTGGAGCGCCTGCTGCCGGCACTGACAGAACAGGGCATGAGCCAGATAGTGGAGAATAACAGCCACGACTTCCTGCTGCGCCTCGGTCAGTACCTGAAAGAAGGGGGGATCGCCCGCTGGGCTCAGCAACTTACTCCCTGGCTCCGTGGCAGCCAGCAGCGTGTGCCGCTGCGCGGGCTGATGTTCAGCCTCCCGGAGAAACCCGGTACGGATGCTGGCGAGCGCCATGCACAGGGCGCCGAAGCTTCCGGGGCCGATCGTTATGTCCCGCTCTCCCGGCGCCATGCGCTGACCCTGCCGGAGAGCTGGCAGGGCGTGATCGCTGACTGCACCCGTGTACGTGGCCGCCGTGTCGGTATGGCGTGGGAACAGACGCTGGCCCGGACGCTGATCGTTCTCGCTGGCTTATGGGGAGCCGGTCTGCTGCTCTCCTTCGCGCTGAACCGCCATCAGATTATCGCGGTGGCGGATAAAGCTCATGCCCTGGTGGCGCATCCGGCGGTATCAGACGAACAGCTCACTGCATTACACAGCCTGCGTAACGATGCCGGTCGCCTGCAACACCGTATTCAGGAAGGTGCACCCTGGTATCAGCGCTTTGGCCTGGACCATAATCAACAGCTGCTCGACGCGATGCTGCCCTGGTACGGCGTGGCGAACAATCGCCTGATACGCGATCCGGCGAATGCTGCGCTGACGCAGAAGCTCAGCGCGCTTGCAAACTCTGCCCCCAACAGCGACCAGCGGGCACAGCTTGCGAAGCCCGGCTATGACCAGCTTAAAGCCTGGCTGATGATGGCCCGCCCGGATAAAGCCGACGGCGCGTTCTACGCGCGCACCATGAAAACCGTGCAGCCGTCGCGGAAGGGTATTTCAACCGGCCTGTGGCAGAGCCTGTCGCCGGATTTGTGGGCCTTCTACATCGCCGGACTGCCAGAGCAGCCACAGTGGAAAATCAGCCCGGCCGCGCAGCTGGTGAGTCAGAGCCGTCAGGTGCTGTTGCAGCAGATTGGCCGCCGTAACGCCGAAAGTACGCTTTATGAAAATATGCTCAAATCGGTGCGCCGTAATTACGCGGACGTTTCTCTGGAAGAGATGACCAGCGGCACCGATGCGCGGCGTCTGTTCACCACCGAAGAAGTGGTGCCGGGGATGTTCACCCGTGAGGCGTGGGAGGGCGGCATCCGGCAGACGATTGAGAAAGCGGCAAACTCCCGCCGGGAAGAGATTGACTGGGTGCTGAGCGATTCCCACAAGGCAGTAACGGCCGACCTGTCGCCGGAAGCACTGAAAGCGCGCCTGACTCAGCGTTACTTCACCGACTTTGCCGGCAGCTGGCTGGGTTTCCTCAACAGCCTGCGACTTAATCCGGCGAACAACATTGCTGATGTCACCGATCAGCTGACGCTGATGAGCGATGTCCGCCAGTCTCCACTGATTGCCCTGATGAACACCATCGCCTGGCAGGGACAGACCGGACAGCAGGCGGAAGGGCTGTCCGGCTCCATCATTAAGTCGGCTAAAGCGCTGGTCGCCGGAAAAGAGAAACCGGTGATTGACCAGACGGCATCGGGTCCCCAGGGTCCACTGGACGAGACTTTCGGCCCCCTGCTTCAGCTTCTGGGAAAAAACAAAGGCAGCAATGTGATGCCGGCGGATAACACGCTCAGCCTGCAGACTTACCTGACCCGCATCACCCGCGTTCGTCTGCGTCTGCAGCAGGTGGCAAACAGCACCGACCCGCAGGAGATGATGCAGGCGCTGGCGCAGACGGTATTCCAGGGCAAAAGCGTGGACCTGACAGATACTCAGCAGTACGGCAGCCTGATTGCCGCAAGCCTCGGCGAAGAGTGGAGCGGCTTCGGCCAGACCCTGTTTGTCGAGCCGCTGACGCAGGCGTGGGAAACCGTACTGCAGCCGTCAGCCGCCAGCCTGAATGATAAATGGAGCCGTGCGGTCGTTGCTAACTGGCACACGGCATTTGACGGGCGCTATCCGTTTTCCGCCAGCAAAAGCGAAGCCTCGCTGCCGATGCTGGCTGAGTTTGTGCGCAAGGATAGCGGACGCATTGAGCGCTTCCTGACGACAGAGCTCAGCGGGGTGCTGCACAAAGAGGGCAGCCAGTGGGTGCCGGATAAGGTCAACAGCCAGGGGCTGACCTTTAACCCGGCATTCCTGCGGGCGGTAAACCAGCTGAGCCAGCTGTCGGACATTCTGTTTACCGACGGCACTCAGGGGATCAGCTTTGAGCTGCAGGCCCGTCCTGTGCCGCAGGTGGTGGAAACCCAGCTCACCATTGATGGACAAAAACTGCATTACTTTAATCAGATGGCTGACTGGCAAAGCTTCCGCTGGCCGGGAGATACGTTTAAGCCGGGAACCATGCTGACCTGGACCACGGTCAACGCCGGTGCGCGTCTGTTCGGCGACTACAGCGGGACCTGGGGCTTTATCCGCTGGCTGGAGCAGGGCAGGCGTCAGCAGCTTGACCGCAGCCAGTGGATGATGAGCTTTACCACACCGGATGGCCATTCGCTGCAGTGGGTGCTGCGCTCACAATTCGGTAACGGCCCGCTGGCGCTGCTGGCATTACGCGGATTCGGCCTGCCGGAGCAAATTTTTAGCGTTGATGCTGCTGCGATGGAGCAGGCGCTGGCAACCAGTCCGGACAGTGATGACATGTATGCAATCCGCTAATGGCCAGGCGGCGAAACGCAGGACAGACCTGCCGGTTTGATGAAAATAGTTACCGGGTATTAAGCAAACTTCCTGCGTTATTTTCCAGGCCGGACGAACTGCCTGCCCGTATGCTTTAAAAACTCAAAATCAGGGAATTATGGACGACTTAACCCTGCGTTATTATGACGCTGAAATGCGCTACCTGCTTGAAGCGGGAGAAGAATTTGCCCGTGCTCATCCTGAGCAGGCGGCCATGCTTAACCTCGATAAAGCGGGCGCGCGCGACCCCTATGTGGAGCGCCTGTTTGAAGGTTTTGCCTTCCTGATGGGACGCCTGCGGGAAAAACTGGATGACGACCTGCCCGAGCTGACCGAAGGGCTGGTCACGCTGCTGTGGCCGCATTATCTGCGGACCATTCCCTCAATGTCGATAGTGGAGTTCACGCCGGACTGGCGCGAAATGAAAGAAACCCTGCGCATGGCGAAGGGGTTTGAAGTTATTTCCCGCCCCATTGGTGAAAAACGTACCCGCTGCCGTTACACCACCACGCAGGATATCAGGCTTCAGCCTCTGGCTCTGGAGCAGGCCCGGTTAACCACCGATCATGATGGCCGCACCGTGATTAATCTGCGCTTTGCCTGTAGCAGCCTCGCCGACTGGCGGCGGGTTGATCTTAGCCAGCTACCGCTCTATTTCAACGCTGATGCGCCGCTGGCCTGCGCCATGCATGAAGCTTTTACCACTAACGTAGCGCGTATGTGGCTACGCCTGCCGGGCGACACAGAGGGACGTCCGCTTGACGGTTATTTCACGGCGCTGGGATTTGGCGAGGAGGATTGTCTGTGGCCGAAAGGAAACAGCAGCTTCAGTGGTTATCAGCTACTGCTTGAATACTTTACCTTCCGGGAAAAATTTATGTTCACCGGCCTGCACGGACTTGAGAAGGTGGATTTTCCCGCCGGGCTGGCAGGGTTTGATATCGATGTGGTGCTTGAAAAGCGCTGGGAGCATGAATTCCGTTTTACGGAAAAGCATCTGCGCCTCAACTGTGTACCGGTGATTAATCTCTTTCCGCTGGAGTCCGATCCGCTGATGCTGAATTCACTCCAGACGGAGTATATGCTGCGGCCGATGCGGGTACAGGACGGCCATACCGAAATCTATTCTGTGGACTCAGTGCTCTCGTCGAGCGGCCACACTTACGTGCCCTTCTCCTCGTTTCGTCATAAGGGCGGCATGATGCGCCACAGCGCTCCGGAGTACTACTATCATACCCGCATGCGGCGGGGGCCGTCGGGTCTGCACAATACCTGGCTTATCCTGGGTGGCGAAGCCTTTGATAATAACACCTTACCGGAGGATGAGAATTTGTCGCTGAGCCTGACCGGGACCAACGGTCAGCTGCCGCGCCGGGCGCTGCAAAGCACGGTGCTCGACACGGTGATGAAAACCACCTCCGTCAGCGTGGGTGTGCGCAATCTCAGCGCACCTACGCTGCCCTGTTACCCTCCGGACCGCGATCGTTTCCACTGGCGGGTGCTGAGCCATCTGAAAAGCGGTTTTTTGTCGATGATGGATAACGCAGACGTGTTGCGCGAAACGCTGGCTTTGTATGAATGGACGGACAGTGAAATGAACCGTCGCCGTCTGGAGGCGATTATCGACGTTCGCCACAGCGAAACAGAACGCTTTGAGCAGGGCCATCTTTTGCGTGGGGTGCAGATCGAAGTCACGCTCAGCAGTCACGGCTTTGCCGGCACCGGTGATATCAGCCTGTTTGGGGAAATGCTGAGCCGCTTCTTCGCACTTTATACCGATATCTATCTGTTTAATCGCCTGATTATTATCCTGCAGCCCACCGGAGAGCGCCTCGAATGGGAAGAGAAACACAATCGCCGTATTCCCGGTTAACGCCGCGGCTGGAGCGCGATCTTTATCGCATTAACTTTTATCGTTTCTGTCAGCTGCTGGAGAAACAGAATCCGGCCAGGCCGCTGACAGGCAGCACCAGTCACCCGTCAGATGACCCGGTGCGTTTTTGCCCGGCTCCCGGAATGGGCTTTCCGGCAAGCGAACTTAAAAGCGTTGAGTACAGTGAGGATGATGAATGCGCACCGCCGGTTATCCGCACGACTTTTATGGGGCTGTACGGGGTGGATTCGCCACTCCCGACCGCCTATCTCGATGACATCACCCAGCGGCGTGAAGGGCATGAGGCGTTGCAGGGATTTCTGGATATTTTCAGTCACCGTATTCTGACGCAGTTTTATCGTATCTGGCGTAAATATTCCTACCCGGCCACCTTTGAGCCCGGCGGCAGCGATACAATTTCACAGTCGCTGCTGGGGCTGGTGGGGTTGGGGATCCCCGGTACGACACAGCATATCGCCACGCCGGTATCACGCTTTCTGGCGCTACTCGGCGCGCTGCAACAGCCGGGGAAGACGGCAGAGGGGATCCAGTCAATGGTGCACCTGCTGGCCCCCAATACTACGGCAGAAATCAGTCCGTACTGTTTGCGTCCGGTAGCGGTTGATAAACCAATGGGGTTTTATGGCGATGAGGACATTTTACTGGATGGAAATGCCCCGCTCGGCGATGAAGTGATGGACGCCAGCAGCCAGTTGCTGATTGAGTTGACCACAGAGGATGAGCAGGAGATGCACGAATGGATGCCTGACGGTCAGCTATATCAGGATTTTATGGTCATGCTGCGGGTGTATCTGGGCTGGCGCTTTAAGGCAAAACTTCGCCTTACCCTCAGTACCCGCCTGCTGACCGTTCCCCCGCTCGGCGAAGCCGCTTTCTGGCTGGGGCTGAACGGCGTACTTGGTGTGGAAGAGGGCAAAGTCCCGGATGATATCCCGCAGACGTTTACCACCGAACTTGGGCTGTATTGCGGTCTGCAACCGGCAACGCTAACGAAAGGAAACCGACGTGTTACGTATAAATTTAACTAAACCGGCCCGCATGATGCTGCCTTTACTCATTCTCAGCCTCTGTGGATGTGGCCTGACGCAGAGCGTGACGGAGGGAACGACGACGGCCGTAAAATCTCTCTTCTATAAAAAGATAAAGGTGTTACACCTCGATTTCACCGCCCGGGAAGCGCTCAATATCGATGCACGTGAAAGCAATTCCTTATCTGAACCGGTGGTGATACGCATTTATCAGCTGAAAGAGACCAAAACGTTCGACAGAACGGTCTATCAGCAGTTGCTGAAAGAGGATGAAAATAGCCTTGGCGCCGATCTGCTGGCCACGCGCGATGTGGTCGTTAAGCCGGGCGGTGATGCGGTGCTGGATATGCCAATGGAAGCAGAGGCAAAATTCGTGGCGATTGTCGGGTTATTCCGTCATCCGGATCTGGCGAAGAACAGCTGGAAAATGACCCTCGGACGTGAAGAACTCGATCCGGATAAACCGCGCATCATCGAACTTGGCGGCAACAGCCTGAAGCTACAGCCCATCAAGGATGACTGATGTGGTAGCGCCATGAATTCTTATGCATCCGGGATGCGCAAAGCGGTACCGGATTTATGTTGGAAGGGGCATATAAAGTAGCCATATTCTGAGCATCGGGATACGTATTGATTGCCTGTTCATGATATAAGCCAGATATCTTATGCCGCTTTATATCCTCATACCATATAGTCTATCCGAATGCTGATACTGCTGGCCTGATAAGATTAAGTTCGACGCCGAGTCTGATGGCTTGCCGGGCGTTAGTGACCCTAAGCTTTTTAACAATATTCCCCATATGAAATTTGACAGTGCTGAGGGATATATTAAGGATGAAGGCAGTTTCTATATAGGTCTTCCCCATGCTGGCCCAGTAGAGTACCTCATTCTCGCGGGCGGTAAAAATAGGTTTATTCAATTTATCCTTATTAATTAAAGAGGTTGAAGTAGTCGATTCAATAAGTTTGTACATTTGTGCGTTGATATCTATTAATAACAGCTGTATAAACCCGAAGTTAGCGACGATCTGTTTTTCAGTAGGAAGGTTTACATTATTATTAAATGCAATTGATAATAAAGAAAGGCTGTTGTGATGATCATGCAGGATGAAGGTTATTCCATTGATTATGTTGAATTTTTCAGAGAGTAAAAAAAATTTTTCCGCCATAAGTGTAATGTTGTCATGCAATGCAAAGGGAGATGATTGCCTGAGTGACTTAATTATGACGGGGTCAGTTAGCTGGAAGCTATGTCTAAGATAAAGTTCAACCCATTCTTCTGGGTAAGTAGAAATAATGAGCACATCTGAAGGGTCGTTTTTTCTGAAAGTCAGATAAGCGTATTGCTGATTTTGCAGGGCTGGAATTTTTCTTTCAATATAGCTTTTTAATATTTTTATTAAAGTGTTATTTTTACTGAAAACAGAAAACATATTCACTCCCTGAAGAAAATGATTTCCAGTGTAATGATGAGGATTATCAAAGAGCTGGCAGACCAGAGGGTTAAGCATCAGTGCCAGATTAACAGCAGTTATAGAGTCAGGTCTATAGCATCCAACACGAAAGCTATTGCTATATCGGGAAATCCATGCAGTTTTAGGGAAGCAATCCACAGGAGGTTAAGGATCACAAGCAGGACAACCCAAAGCGCCCATCAGCAAAGATAAATCAAAAAAACCTGCAAGCACCCTGATCTGAACCGCAACCGTTCCGGCTGCATAGCTATAAAAATTCCTGAACTGCTCTCAAGGTTAAATACACCGTCAGTGAGTTATGTCAGTTGTGATCCTGATCCTAAATATGCTCCAGCCGTAATTGGGGATAACTGGCATTGGACACGCCATAATCATACATCCGGTCGTGATTTAAATAGCGTATCAGCCAGCGGCAATCAAGCGTTTTGGCGGCGAAAAAACCGCGGAATGGTTAGTTATGACCAGAATCACAGGCATAATAAATACCTTTTATTAACCTATGTAATTCCGGCATTCGCCAGCCGGGGCCAGCGAATCCTTACAAAAAAATTATCGACAGTGACTGTCAGACATTCAGGGCAGATTAAAATCCGACTCTTTGATAAATTTTATGTAGCACGATTTTGCTCCTGCCGTGCTGAGTTCGCTGGAGCACATAAGCAGGGAGGCTTGGCTGCTAAAGGTGTACAGCGTCAGGTAGACAAAAGCATAATTCTGGCAATTAAGCACATCATTCAGCTTTTCTATCTCCTTAATTTTATATATCATCCTGTTTGTGTTTGTATATAACTTGCAGCCGTTAAACAGCATCTGGTATCGATATTCAGGATAATGTGATGGAACATCTTTATGAATGAAAAAAAAGAAAAGCAACGTATTGAGTAATAACAATAATAAAATGATCGATCCAATGTAGATTGTTTTGATTTGTGATTTTCCTCTTTTTATTCTTATCACACCCTGTGATGTATCTACGTTTTCTATGCTGGGCTCAATACTGTTGGACTCTGACTGCTCTTCTATTTCGGCATGAAGCATAATCCCTTTCTTTGGCACCGTGATAACAACCCTCTGATCTAAACCGCAACTTCTTAACGCCTTACGTAATATTGATATATTCTGATAAAAGGTGTTTACAGCGACTTCCATTCCTTTCTTACGCCAGACTTCATCTATAAATTTTTCCTGAGAAATTGTCTTGCCATTATTTTGTATCAGCAATAAAAGGCAGCGACTAGCCGGCTGGTTAAGCTTACATTCCTTTCCTGAACCGTGCTGGCAAGACACAATAGTATGTTTAACGGAGTTAAATATAACTGTGCCGTTAATAGTATAAACCATTTTTGTATTTCCTTATTGTAACCCTGATGTAAGTCACTTTTCATTTTGAGAATAAGGACTGGCGTCTCAAATGATGGCTTAAACTACCATATCGATTGTGGTTATTCAAATGTTGCCAGAAGGGATGGGGCTTTGTCAGTAATGAAAATCAAGAATAAACATCAGGTTGTTATTATCTTGCTTTTTTATAATTAAGAAAACCCAGGTTAAAAGATAAGGTAATTTTTTATTGATTATTATGAATTCATTATTTTTCTATTTCTATATTTTCTGGTTAAAAATATAATAAATATTTTCCAAGGTGTTATTTTCTTAATTTATATTTTCACTTTTTTACAGGCGGCCATGCATAGTAATTCATAAATAAGTGAGTCATATGCCCCGTGCAGAATGGAACTTCAAAAGAAAGGCAATGCAATGATTTGATACTCCCTGAGTCTGCGGGAGATAGCTTCAATAGAATGAGCCTGAAGTCTATTCGCCGTCTGGCTGCTCCGCATTACTTATCACCTGTCTGCGCACGACATGCCTGGCTCTATCTTGCAGTTATTATTGACAGGGGCCGCGTACGATCGTCTGGCTGGTCCATGTCATCGCGGATGACGGTACGGCTGGCGGGCAATGCGATTCTACGGCGGCAAAATGGCCGTAAAAGAGATTGTTCGCACCGGCTGCGGTAGTCAATATTATTCAACGGATTTCGAACTCTGCTGAAACGGTATGAATTGCGTACAGGTATGAGTGCCAGGAGCGGCTGTTATGACAATACTGTGCTGGAAGCTTCTCCAGTCCGCTGAAGAAAGTACCCCTGGCGAGCGCTTTATTAGCCAGGAAGTGATGCGGACGATGCTATTTAATTATATCGAATGTAATGACCATTGCTGGTGTTGCCACAGTGCATGTGGCGGTATCAGTCCGGAACAGTTTCCTGCCCTTCGCGTAGTGCCGCGTCCATATTGCGCGAGTAAAAGAACCCTAAACTGAAAATGAAGTAGAGTTGCAGCGCATCCTTCAGAACATATTTTTCGTTGTGTTTTTTGAATGGAAATTCTACAGGTGATGATTTTTATAAAGGTTTTTTGTGAATCGCAATTAAACTATCGTTTCAGCGACTTCTCTTTTTTTAATAATTTTTAATATGTAAGAATTCATTGGATTCACTGTTTTTCCTTCGCCTACTATCGCCTCGCTTTCACCATGCATGGATTAGTTTGTGCCTTCAAGGCTGGGTGTAAGTATGGATATGGATAAATAATCAGGTTTACGATTATTGCAACAATGCTAATTGCAAAAGGAATTACTATATGAATAAGTTGTTACTCTCAGTAGCAGCAATGGGGATCATGGCTTCCGGCTCATCATTTGCTGCCACCACAGCAGATGCCAGCGCTATCTGGCAGGCTGAAGCAACGAAGGACACCCAGAGTGAACTGGTTGTTACGCCTATGCGTGCGCTGCAGTTCAAATATACTTCTAATCTTAAGGCGTTTAACCAGGATACCGGTACTTTTGATGTCGCAATCCGTGGCGACCACTCCACCGCAACCGGTTTTAAACTGGAAGCGCGTGTAGATGACAGCAACAACACCCTGCGTCAGGTTGGCGGTGACAGTACTTTGAGTGTGGGTGCTTACTTCGGTAGTAACGAACTCGGTTCTTCTAATGGCGGAACCACCGGCGTTGGTTCAACCGCTAACTGGACCACCCTGGTTGACTCTGCTCAGGATATCGGCAGTGGTTCTGGCCTGTGGACCCTGACTCAGTCTGCTGGTGCTGTTGCAGATACCGAACTGACTGCGCGTGACAACTTCAAGTTTGAAGTGAAAAAAGCCACTACTGACGGTACTACCGCAACGACTTTCGACAAGCTGCCTGACGGTTTGTGGCAGGGTGAAGTCGCGGTGGCGTTCCGGGCGACCTGGAGCGAATAAGCTACCTCCGGAAGGGAAACGTACCGGCCAGAGAGCGCTCTCTGGCCGGGCATTTATATAAAGGAATTATTATGCCCGCCAAAGGTTTTTTCATGGCATTAGTATTCATACTGATGCCTCTGGCCGCGCAGGCCATTAATGTCGGTACCATTACCACTATTATTCCTGCAGAAAAACAATTAATCGCTAAAGAAATTAAAAATGAGTCTGAAATGGCGCGGCTCATTACCGTGCGCGTTGACCGAATTGATTCACCATTGAGTTCAGGAAAAATAATTCCCTATGATTCTGCGGAAGAGCTGCTTTCATCGCCTTCACAGCTGATGATGCCAGGTAACTCAAAAAATATTATAAAATTTTGGTATCAGGGGAAACAGGATACGCAGGAAAGGTATTACCGCCTTACCTTTACTGATGAACCTATCAGTGACGAGGGCGATCAGGACAGCGGAAAGTATGCGATGGCTCAGGCCAAAGCCGTTATCAGTACCATCCTTGTCGTCCAGCCTCGTGAAAAAAACCTTCAGTACGCCCTGACGCCGCAAGGAGTGGTGAATAAAGGTAATGTCTCATTTCGTATAACGGCTATCGGCGACTGTCAGGATAAAAAGAAAAAAGACTGTCGTGAGCTTTTTTACGTTATGCCAGGAAAAACACACGCATTCCAGCAAGTCGATCTGCATGCGAAGGGTTCGCATGTTGGGCTGTGGGATATTGAACACTTTATTCCGCTGCAGTAAGAATACGCCTGAGACAGGAAGGGAATCACATGAAGAAGCGGATTATGATCTCCGCACTCTCGTTGCTGGTGATGCCATTGACACCAGCACTGGCAGAGTCAACAGGGCAGGGATCTTATATTTTAGCGGGTTATCGTTTTCCTGCTGCGCTTTACGCTATGTTGCAAAGCGGGCTTGAATTACCTGTTTTACTGGATAATAACCAACAAGAGAAAGCGTCACTCTCCGCACCGGATAAATATGTGCAAATCGGTAAAGCGACGCTATTTGCCTCGCAGAATCGATTGGGCCTTCGCGCTGTTCACATGACGGAGGATGGGGACAACTCTGTCCGACTTTCCGATTCGATGATCAAACAACTGGATAGTCTTGGCGATAAAACGTTTGACGACCAGATGCATTTATCCGTTTCTCCCGGAGCCTGGTTTTCTCTGGATGCGAAACAGATGCGTTTGATTCTGCATGTGGGTGAGCAGGGTTTTGGCGCGGTGATCCGTCCGCGCGAATATGACGTCGATGCGCCTACCAGCCGCACACCCAGCGGGACGCTTACCTATGATTTTGGGGGATATACCACCAAAAGCTCACAGGGAATGACGCGCAACTCCGGCTATCTTAACTTCAATTCTACCACCTCAGTAGGCGTCGACCATCTGCTGTTAAACGGTTCTGCCTACTCGGGAAATAGCCTGTCTTCCGACCGTGATGGGCGTATTAACGCCGCATTGTGGGAGCGGGATTATAAAGGTTTACGCTACGCAGCGGGGATGCTGGACAGCTGGAACATGCAGTCAGTCGCCACCGTCAGCGCCCTGACCGGCGGCGAAATTTATGGATTCTCATTTGGTAATGCTGCCAATTCGCGTAAGCGTGATGGCGCATTGTCGTTAACTCCCGTGGTGGTTTTCTTTCCTGCCGCTGGTGAGGCGCGCATTCGCCGTGATGGCAACCTGATTGGCATTCAGCGCTTCTCTGTCGGTAGCCATGAACTGGATACCTCCACGCTGCCTTTTGGTATTTACAGCGTTCAGGTTGAAGTAGTGAGTGGCGGCCGCGTGATTTCTAACGGCGTCTATCAAATCAACAAGCCGTTTTCTTCCAACGTAACGGACGGGCTGCGCTGGCAAATGTGGGGCGGCGCCTATAACCGCGACCGCCTGTATCATTACCGTTACCGTGCAGACGAATACAACAAAAATGTCCGCGTCCTTGATTCAGACTCCGAAAAGGAAATGATGTCGCTGGTCGGGGTTTCCGTGGGTAAAAGCCAGGGCTTTGTCGACTGGAGTTTCTCATCTTATATGCTGCGTGAACAGGCGATAGGTGAACTGTGGGCATCAAGCAATATCACGCAGTGGCTGTCGCTGAATATGCAGGGAATGAGTGCCACCGACGGATCCTGGCGAGGCAACTACGGCGGAAATCTGCGCTTGCCCAAAGGTATCGGCAATGTCTGGTACAGCCATAGCAGGCTGCACAGCGGCGAGTTTCTCTCGCTGTATGAAACCCGGGGAAATACCTGGGGAGTTTCGATCAACCTTCCTTCTATTGGCCCGGCCTCTGGTGGCGTGATCAGCTGGACTGAAGACCGTGATGCTATTTACGGTTACAAACGTCGGCGCCTGGATTATTCGCAGGGGCTTTACGCCGGTCGCTATGGTTCCGTACGGCTGCGTACCGGGATTGGCTATAACGACAATACTTACGGTGCCACCCATTACAGCGATCGTGAGCGCTACGTGATGCTCGACTTCTCGATCCCGCTGGGCAATGCCATCTCTGTGGGCGTATCGCATTCGCGGGAGACCGGTACGGCTATGAATCTTGATGCGACGCATAACTTCGACGGCGATACCCTGAAAAGCGTATCGGCTAACGTATCGAAATCGTTCAGTGGTGATGTGGAACGCGAAGTCGCAGGCGGAGCGACCGTTGATTTTGATTCGCCGTTTAACCGCAACTCCCTCAGCTACCAGACCGATAACTCAAGTGGCTGGAATGCCACCCTGACCAGTCAGGGTTCCGTGGGCTGGTCCGGTACGCATATCGGTGCCGGGAAAGGGCGCGAAAGTGCGGGGCTGCTAATTGATACCGGGCTGGAACGTGGTGAGAAACTGACCCTCGATATTGACGGAACTCAGCACCAGCTTCAGGGCAACCGAAACTTTATCTCTCTGCCACCATACGCAAATTACCGCATGGAAATCCTGAATAACGCCGACACCCTCGACAGCTATGACGTTGTCGATGGTGGAAGAAGGACCGTGTCGGTTTATCCCGGTAATGTGATTTACATGCAGCCGCAGGTGAAAAAGATCGTCACGGTATTTGGTCGTCTTGTGGGCCAGAACGGGCAGGCTATCGCCAACCGGGAAATCAAAAACCGTTTTGGTCTGGCGCAGAGCGGTGCCGACGGTCGTTTTGTGATCGACATCGACAGAAATCATCCGCAGCTTAACATCGCCACCGGCGACGACAGCGTCTGTGCGCTGACGCTGAATATCACGTCGACTGACGGTGCGCTCTGGCTGGGCGATGTCCAGTGCGACCAGGGTAGCTATGTCTGGCAACAATCTGCGGTTAAAGGAGAAGAATTAAATGAAAAAGCTGGCTCTTAGCCTGCTGCTGATTTCGGCAGGGGTGCAGGCTGACGTTACGCTGCCTTATATCGCGATCAACAATGATAATACAGCGGGCAGCGCCAACGGCAGCGCGATTTATAGCTTGAATGCAGGGGCCGGAGAGCAGCTGATCGGATCGGTGACTTACCCTTCCCTGAGCGATAGCGGATTGCTGACGGTTGCCACTTATGTTCCCGTTTCGTCAACCAGCTCGGGCGTCAGCGGCTGGACCGATGAGTTGACCTGGCACTATGGATTCACGGGTTTTAGCGATGTTGGCTTCCGGGGTACTACTTGTACCAGCTGTTCTGGTATGGGTTACAAAGCGCCGGTTAGCGTCAGCAGTACTCAGATGACGGTTCCTTATAACCCACTTGGCGGTCAGTTTGGTTTTACCGGTCTGGTGCTGAGTGAAAGCCTGTACAGCTATTTGTTGGGGCTTGGTGTAGGGCAATCAGTAACTGCAACCACGGCGCCCTACACCAGTTCGACAACGACACCCGCCTCATCGCAGAACAATATCCTGCAAAAATTAGGTGATTATAAACTGGATAACACGGCAAAACTGGGATTCTCGGTCGATCCAATCACTGGCGAGGTCACCCTGCAAACTGGCGTTACCGGTACGCGTTGCACGTCATATCAGTACATTGCACTTAAAGGACAACTTTGTGATGTGATGACCTACACCTACCAGGGGGGCTCGGTAACGCCTTATGCCGGAACGCTGTCGATGAGCGTTTCACAGGTTAACGCCTTGCTGACCCAGTTTCAGAGTAAAGGGCTAAATGTCTCCCTGACCTTTGATGAAAATGTCTGGTATACGCTTTCAAACGGAAGTGTCGGCACGCCTGCCACTTTTGCTGACAGTTTCCTGCAGCAGCCAGCCAAAAGCGGTGGCAGTGCCAGCCTGAAAATGTTTTTTCCTGATGATTTTATCAAAGCGGTTGCTCTGCAGGGGAACGCCGCTAACCTGACCGATATTGCCACGCTTTGTCTGAGCAAACCGATGGCGCAGTTGGGGGCTGATTTCTGTTTCCATCCGGGTAACGGCATCAATATTACTCCGCTTGCTAACAGTATCGAAATTAAGCCAGATAACCCGGACTACAGCCTGGACTCAAGCGGCCTGGGCGGAAGCGGTAAAGGGAAGGTGGGCACGGCAACGCCGATCTCCATTCCTTATACCATTTACACCAGTTCAAAAGATCCGGCAGTGGCCGTCAGCGTCCGGGTAACGGGGCCCAGTAAAGCAATGAACGGTCAGGACTACTGTCTGTTCAGCGGAGCGGGCGTGGCCAGCGCGATAGAGGTGCCGGTACCGGGCAACGTGCTGGTCGGACTTAGTCAGACGAGCTATGCCCACAACTGTACCGGCAACGCTATTGCTGTTCCGCCTCCGTCAACCAGTGCTGGCGAGTGGGTTAAACAGAGTAGTACGGTGTCTACGGATCTGTCAGTCTGGCAAACACCGCTAATATTGAAGTTCCCTATGGACGATCCCGTAACACAGAAAACCTTTGACGGTGGCTACTGGGATGGGGTGGTTAGTGCTCAGGGGACCATTGAAGTCTCGGCATCATGGAATTAATGAAGATGAAGTGCGGATGGTTGTTTTTTCTTATTGTTTTTTCTCAACCTGCGTCAGCTTTATTTATTAAGAACCTGAATATAGACCTGCAGCCTGAGAAAAAGGTGCAGTATGAAGAAATTGTAAACTTAACCTCCGGGCGGAGAGTTTATACTGTCAGTATGGTTCAGGTCAGCATCCCGCGCCGCAGTGGGATGGAGACCGTAATTAACGATGGTGCTCTTCTTTATTCTCCTCAAAAACTGGTTCTTAATTCAGGAGAGAAAGGGGGGTTTAAGTTTTTTTATAAAGGTAAAATTGATAAAAAAGAACGTTATTTCAGGGTGAAATTTATTGAAATGCCCATCGAAGCGGATATTATTCATCCTGAAAAAAGATCGCTGCTTTACGATTATCGTGTCGCCGTTGAGGCTATCATGATAGTCAGGCCTGGAGAGGAAGAGTTCCGGTACAGTTATACAAAGAATGAAATTAAAAACACAGGGAATACGTATTTTAAATATATGTCTTCGCGTGGCTGTAGTAACAGTTACGCCCATTCAGCATTCATCGGTCCAGGCGAAAGCCTTAAGTTGGAAGATGAGCAGGCTGAATCAAATCGTGTAATTATTTATCATAAAAAGATTATTTCGCTATCAAGCTGCGGAAAGTCCTGGTAAAGAATTCCCTTCGGGGAATATTCCTTTCATTCAATGATGGATTGAAAGGTAACCCTGTTATTAATAACGTAAGGATATTGCAATGAAAACTGTATCTCTGGCTGTGGCCAATGATGTTATCGGTGGAGCTCTGAACCCAATTGCTGCTCTGGTTAAAGGTGCGCAGACCGGTTATGACGCTGGTGCCAGCATCATGGGCATGCTGGGCGGCCTGGTTGGTGGCGCTGTAGGTGGCATCCTCGGCTTCATCGGTGGCTTCGTCGGTACTGTTAAGTAACAGCCAGAAACTCACGCGGAGGCAGTATGAACGTGGTTTCCCTTAACCGGACAAGAAAAATCAGGCAGCTTTCTCTGGGAAGGGCGAGCCGCTATGGCTGGCAAACAGGCCAGCAGGCGGGGAGCCAGCTACTGGGACCTGCGGGTGGCTTTGTCGGCGGGGTGCTCGGCGGTCTCGGCGGCTTTATTAACGGCATGATGGTGCAGATCATTCGAACCATCAGAAAAAAACAGATTAAGGAAAATTAAAATGAATGCAGTAAAACTGAAAGTTGCAGATCAGATCGTGGGTGGATGGGATCCGTTCGGCGTCGCGATGACTGGCGCGCAGACGGGTTACACCGCAGGTAGCTCACTGCTTGGTCCTCTGGGCGGCGTGATTGGTGGTGTATTCGGACTGTTAGGCGGCTTTGTGACTGGCTTCCTGTCTGCCTGATCCCCGGCAATAAAATGATCATAAATGACCCAATTCGTTGGGTCATTTTTTTTCTTCTCAGATGGCAAGGCAGTTATGTTTTCTCTATTGCGATTTCGCTCCCCTTCCAAAACGCCCATGATTCGTCAGCATGAATATACCGAGTGTGGGCTGGCCTGTCTGGCCATGGTGTTGGGCCACTATGGGCACCAGACCTCTGTCAGCCAACTCCGTCGTGAATATGAGGTGTCGGAAGACAGTGGAACTTCAATGTCATCTCTGTTGCGCTGGTCGCGTGAAAAGGGACTTGATGGGCGTTTATTGCAGGGAAAGGTTCAGGAACTCAGGCAGGTCAATCTGCCACTGATCGCTTTCTGGCGAGGCAATCACTTTGTGGTTGTGGTGCAGACTGACGATCGCGGTATCACGATCCACGATCCGGCCAGTGGCGTGCGCCGCTATCGCTATAAAGAAGCGGAAGCGCTGTTCTCCGGTTTTGTGCTGGAACTGCACCCGGCGGCTGATTTTTCTGCCAAAACTCAGGAAGAAAGCTTTTCGTTAGGGCAACTGGCCACCCAGGTGACGCAGCTAATGAAACGGCAGGTGACGCTGTTCCTGTTTTCCCTGTTCACCTTAATAATCATGCTGGTGTCACCGGCTTACATTCAGCTGGTGCTTGATGAGGCGATTTCACGCGGTGACTACGATTTGGTCGTGCTGCTAACCTGTATTTTCGCCATTGTCTTTATTTTTGATGTGGCCAGCCGTTTCCTTAAACAAATACTGGAAATCTGCCTGCGAAACTTTGCTTATGACGAGCTAAGTCAGGCGATACGGCGCTATTTGCTGCGGGCCCACTCAAGCTGGTTTCGCACACGTCCGGTTGGGGTGATCCTCGCTATTGAAAAATCACTGCATGGCTGTGCTGAATTTATCAGCAACGGTTACGTCGCACTGGTTTATTCCATGTTAATCAGCGTGTGCAGCATGATTTTTATGCTGTTTTACAACGTGCAGATTGCTGCCGTGACATTGCTGTCGATGAGCGTTTTCTTCGCCATCCGCTTTTTACTGATTGGCCCTTATCAGCGAGCAGTCGATAATTCTATAACTAAAACGGCAGAATACGAATCCCTGCTGGTAGAAACACAAAAAGGGATTGTCACGATCAAAGCCAATAACATGCTTAATAATTATAACAGCGTAATTGATCGTGCCATGCGCAGCCATATAAACGGGCTGATGAAAAAAGAGCGTTTGCTGGCTCGTTTTGATGCCGCGTCAGTATTAGTGATTAATGCTGAACAGCTGATCGTAGTTTGTATGGGAGCCTGGTCTATTTTACACGGTGATATGACCATTGGTATGCTGGTGGCTTATCTTAGCTACAAACGTTATTTCTCCGATGCAATGGTCGAGGTTGCGCATAAATACCTTGAGAAAAATGCACTCAAAGGCCCACTCGAACGTGTTGGAGACCTTGTGACTTATCCTGGCGACAGTGACAGCTTTGGCGAGCGTAAATTAGATGAAATTAGCTCGCTAACTTTCGACAATGCCAGTTTTGCATTTCCGGGTAAAACAGCCGTGCTGAAAAACATTAACCTGACGCTCACGCCGCAGCAGGAAACGGTTATTATTGGGCACAGTGGCTCAGGGAAAACCACATTGCTGCGTTTGATTTCCGGTATTCTGCAGCCGACGGACGGCGATATCCTGCTGAATGACTTCCCGCAGGCATCCTTTGATTTGGAAAGTCTGCGCCAGCATATCCGTATTATTCATGCAGATGATCATTTATTTAGCGGCTCGCTGGCTGAAAACATTGCTGGTTTTGCGCCTGAAGCTGATATTCAGGAGATCATTGCCGCCTGTAAGCTGGCGGAAATCCATCAGGTTATTAGCGCTCTGCCCCACGGCTATGACACCACTTTTGTGCCGGGCAATCCGCTGTTCTCTGCCGGAGAAGTGCAACGTCTGGTACTTGCCCGCGCACTGTATGGCCGTCCGGCATGGCTGCTGTGCGATGAGGTGACGGCGAACCTGGATAAAACCACCGCCCGAAAAGTGCTGGATAATTTGCGCAGCCTGGGGATTGGCCTGATTTTTGTCACGCATTCGCCGGAAGTGGTTTACCAGCAGGGCCTGCTGCTCACGTTAAAAAATGGTGAGTTAAGGCCCCAGCAGGCAGGAGAGGCGTTATGATCCCGGATGTGATCTGTCACTGGCTGGCCAAAAATGCCCGCCGTCAGCACATTGGCGGGCGGTTTGAACAAAATTATCTCCAGCTGATGCGCCAGCCCGAAGAGCACTATAACGACAGTCTCTTTGTGGAAAATCTACGTGAAAAACTGCGCTTGCTGGTCACCTTAAAATCGTTGCCCCCTGCGCGCTGGCCGCGCTATATGTCGCCGTCGGCGGAGCAGGAAGTGCTGCGCTGGGTCCGTGAGACGAGGTTATTTGAGCGGCGCTGCATTGTCCCGTTACTGCGCTGGAACGGTCTGCCTCTGGTGCTGGCAAAAATGATGCAGATAGCCCCGGATGGCTATGACTTTATGTTCATTACCTGTGATGACCGCTGGCAGCCTCTGAAAATGATGCGTCCGGTGCAGGGCGGCGGTTTGTTCTCCTCACGGCCAATGCTGGTATTGGTGTTTATTGATGAGCGGCTGCCCGCTTCTTTTCTGCAACCCGTGATTCTGAATGGCAACCGACTGCTGATCACTGATGTGTCTCCGCGGGTTCTGCAACGACTTCATCTGGAGATCCAAACCCTGTTACCCGTCGGCAGTCCACTGGGCTCTTTTCAGCTGACGGGTGAGAGCCTGCCGGCGGATGGCTGGACACAAGCAGTGCAGGACAATTTTACACATCTGGCCCATAACCCTGCCTGCTGGGGACAGTGGGACGATATTTCTGTTTTACTTCATGGATGAACCCATGCCGCTGATCAAACAACGCAAAACTCGTCTGCCGGCAACGCCCGGGCGTCATTACGCACGTATATATCAAATAAATTTGCCAGGGTTGAAAGTCGCTCTGACGCTGTTCGCCACTTTTTTCCTGTGTATGCTGATTTACTCCTGCGTTGTCGAATATTCCGAAACAACGCTGGCGCAGGGCGTCATTACTAACGTTAAAGGCGATGTGCAGGTGCGGGCAAAAGCATCGGGAACCATCATCAATATTCCGGTGCATGAAGGGCAATTCGTTAAAGAGAACCAGGTTTTATTCAGCCTTTCACGAGATTACGGCGGGAAAGAGGGCTCAGTCATTGAATATGAGGCGCAGCGTTACGCGGCAGAAAAAACCCGAAACGTTGAACGCATAAACGATATGAAACGCTCACTCGCCAGGCTCAGGGATAGCCTGAAGCGTCAGTCCGCGACTATCGATGCGCAGATTGAAGCCTCGGCCATTAAAATTAAAAAAGCGCGTGAGTTGATAAATAACGCTAACCAGACATATCAGTCTTATAAGGCGATTGCGGGCAAAGGGTATGTCTCTAAAACAGATCTCAGCGTGAAATATAATGATGTTCTTAATGCCCAGCTGAATCTGAAGCTTGAGGAATCCAACCTGTTACAGTTGCAGAGTAATAAAACGTCTGCAAACGATAATACGCAGTATCAGATTGACGATCTCAGTACCCAGATGCTCTATCTGGATAACCGCAACAGCGAAATCGATCGCACGATGGCGACGCAGGGCAGTAAGACGATGGCCATGCTGGCACCGACCAGTGGCTATGTGGTGGCCATTAACTTCCCGCCGGGCAAAGCGGTAACCCAGGACAGCGAGGTGGTGATGGTCATCCGTCACGATCGGGACAGTCCGCTGGAAGGTTATCTGTATATCCCCTCCAGTGGAGCAGGGCGAATTAATACGGGTGACAGTGTGAAAGTTCGCTTTGATGCGTGGCCAATGGATAAGTACGGCACCGTGACCTCTAAGCTGGAAAATTTCTATCCTGTCAGTATCGACAGCCGGTCAGCTTTAATCTCTTTAAAGCAGGGTCAGACCTATTACCTGACGCGCATTAAGTTGCCTTCTTCTTTTGAAGATCCCGGTAAACATTCCCGCCTGTTACTGGGAGGAATGACGCTGAGTGCTGATATCGTAGTGGATAAAAAACCGTTGATTGCTCTGCTGCTGGCGCCGATAGAGCGCGCACGACAGCGCTTCTTCAGCACCAGCGGTGAAGCGAAAGGGTAGCGCTTCATCGCTGCCCGGTTGGGGAGATCGGCCTGACCGCCGATCTCCCCAACCGGTCTGCTTATCCTCTACGGTAAGATCCCGCCCTGTTTTCTGCGTCAGATGTGGAAAGTGTCATCGGAGATAACCAGCTGCGACAGACACCCGGTACCGATCTCCCCAGCTCAGAGGGCTTCAGGCAAAATACTCTGCTCTTTAGTGAATCGTGTCTTTTTCATCGGCGAAATCTCTGTTCAGGGGAAGGCTTCATCATGCCGCAATGTTGCTGCTGAATGGGGCAGGGATTCTGGGCAGTATGGTATCTGTTCAGGGAAAGGTCGTTGATTTTAAACGGGGGGTTTTTATACTACACGCAATTAATAACGCATCAGGGTTTTTACAATTCCAGTGCTGCTTATGATTATAAAAAGATAAAAGCCAGCCTGAAGCTTTTGTGGCTTTTATCTTTAGCACTAGTTAGTGTGATAAATTACTTACAATTGACGTAAGGTCTGTATTTGAATCTACTGCTCCACAAGAGGAGGATTTATCCACTAATTGTGGCAGGTATTTAGCCAGCAGGTTTAATGCATCTGTTGTATTTACACCCAGCTTAGTAGCTAGTTGTTCAATCGCCTCTGAGCCGATCATCTTCTGCACAATCTCGCTACTGAGCGCAACATTTTGTTGATCGCTGAGCCAGGACTGGACAATATCGCTGAACTCACCGCTTTGAAGATGATTCACCAGGGCTTGTATCCCACCTTGCTGCTCTACCCACTGTATTACCCCATTGACTTCCTGAGTGGTTTGATTACTGAGGCCGCACATACCCAACACTTTTTCCAGCATGCTCATTACTCTATTCCTTCCAGTCTTCAATTATTATGGCTGTCTTAATGCCCTGATCTTATGAATAGCGAACAGCACAATAATTGCACCGAGGGTAGCAATGGCAATGCTGTAAATATTGAAGCCACTTACCTTACCAAAGCCCAACGCTGTACTGATAACACCGCCAATCAGAGCCCCTACCACGCCAAGGATCATCGTCATGAAAATGCCCAAGTGTTCTTTTCCGGGCATGATGCACCTGGCGATGACGCCAGCAATCAATCCAAATATAACCCATGATAATATACCCATTCCAGCTCCTTAATTCTGTGTTTATATTCTTTTATGTTTAGTGTGTGTTTATTATTTCTCTTAATTAAGCGGGTAGTATCGTACTTTCAGCAGGGCCTGTATGGCAATGCTGTTTCTAAACGTAATATAAACCTCAGAATAATATCAAAGGATGAGTATGAGTCTCTTAGATAAAGTTAAAGATATTGGTAGCGATCTGTTACATGCCGTAGATAAAAGTAATGAAGAGAAAAATACGACGTCATCTGAAGGCGGACGTACTTATATTGTTAAATCTGGCGATACGCTGAGTGCGATTGCTAAACAGTTTTATAATGATCCGGCTAAATATATGAGTATTTTTGAGGCGAATAAAGATAAGTTAACCAGCCCTGATGAAATAGTCCCCGGTCAGGTACTGCAACTTCCTGAATAAAAGCGAATAGCAGACCAGTTGGCGTATCATTTGCCGGCTGGCAACCGATCCATTTCACATAACGTTGTCTTCATGTAGCTGATAAACCCTGTAATGCGTTGAAGGCGTTTGTGCATTTAGCGGCTGTAAAAGCTTATGCTAAAGGCCGGGCCGGCTTGCTTTCACCAAGACTGCGATAATGAGCGTAGGCAATATGGATGTTGAAACGCTGCCGGGCTGATTTACCGTCAAAGCAAGGGGATCCTGGAGCGTATGCGAATACCAGAGGAGAGGGGATATGTGCTGGCTGCAGAAAGCAAAAACCCGCCGTAAGGCGGGTTCTTTAAATAATGGTGCCCGGACTCGGAATCGAACCAAGGACACGGGGATTTTCAATCCCCTGCTCTACCGACTGAGCTATCCGGGCAACGGGGCGCATTAAACCTTACTGGCCGCGGTGCGTCAATGTCTTTATAACCAAAAACGTACTGGTTGCACTCTTTTCCATCAACCCGGCGAAAAAGTAGCAAAAACGTCAGACAACAAGCCCCTGTTGCAGCTCAGGCACATACCTTTGGGCAGGGTAATTAGTCCAGCCGCTTATCCACAACATCACGCAGACGATACCAGCCGCTGACGAACGGTACAAACCAGGGGCGGCCATCATAAAGCGGAATGCGCTTAAACGTCGGGCGGTCGAATGAGAGTGGGCGCTCTTCTGTGCCCAACACCTTCTGCGCCGTGCGGTATCCCAGCCAGCTCATCAGCGCCACGCCATTACCGTTGCAGCCTACGGCAAAACGGGCGTTATCCATAAGCCCGGCATAGGCCGTTTTGTCGCGCGTCATACCAACATAGCCGCTCCAGGCATGGCTGATGCGGTAATCTTTCAGCTCCGGCCAGATAGCCAGCATCCGTTCGCGGAGCCTGACTGCTGCCGTCTTGTCATCGCAGTCCATGATGCCAGGACGCGATCCAAACAGCAGACGTGTACCGTCGGGAGAAGGGCGGGTGTAGATCAGATCGCGTCGGCTGTCGGTAATCATCCTGCCACCGGGGATCAGTTTAGCCATCAGCTCAGGCGGCAGCGGTTCGGTCGCAATCTGATAACTTTTTACCGGGACAATGCGTTTTACCAGGTTTGGCGTAGCCAGTGAATCGGTATAGCCATTAGTGAGCACCAGCACTTCCTGCGCTTCGATGGCACCGCGTTCAGTATCCACAATCTTCAGCCCGTTACGGGGCGTAACGGAAGTGACGCGTGCGTGGGAATAGAGGCCTGCACCCAGCTTACGAGCGAGATCCCGCAGTGCCCTGTTATATTTCCCGGGATGTACGCCGCCATACTCATCTACCAGGATCCCGCCGTGATAAAACTCCGATCCGATAATTGATGCCTGCTCTTTTCGCTTCACTTTATGTACGGTCACGCCGGTTACGCTGTGCAGGATATCGCCCATCTCGTACAGACTGTCGAGCTGCTTTTTAGTGTGTGCACCGAAGTAGCGACCGCCGATAAACAGATCGGCATCCAGCTGCTCGTTTTTCACCAGATCCTGAATAAAGGCGTAAGAGGCGATGGAATCGGCAATCATGCGGCTGAACAACTCGACAGAGATGCCCTTTATCGCACCGCCCACCACCAGTTTCTGGCCGCTGCTTATCATGCCACCAGTGCGGGTGCTGCCGCCGCTGCCCAGCGCATTCGCATCCAGTACCACGACCTTTTTGCCACACCGTGGCCGCTGAACAATCCAGCCGGAACTGGGGCTGGTGCCGCCGTACGGGGCGCGATCTGCGTGAGCTGCCGCTGATCCACGAAAGTATGAAAATGTGGGAAGGGATGAATGCTCTGGTCGGCAGAGAAACGGGCTTTCGCCGGGAAGGCATTCTCTATACCTCACGCACGGAGGAGCAACGTGAGCGGCACCTGCGCTGGATAGAGGAAGCGCGCAATTATGATATTCACAGTGAGATGCTGTCGCCCGCTCAGACAAAGGAGAAACTTCCGGGTCTGAATGGCACCCTTGTTGGTGGACTCTGGACGCCGCTCGATGGGCGGGCTGAACCGCAGAAAGCGACGCCGGCGATGGCAAAATATGCAATGTCGCTTGGGGTTAATATTCAGCAGCACTGCGCGGTACGCACTATTGAGCAGTCCGCCGGACGCGTCAGCCACGTTGTTACCGAACATGGCGTGGTGAACTGCCACTCTGTGGTGGTGGCGGGCGGCGTCTGGTCCAGGCTGCTGATGCAGGGAATGGGCATCGCTCTGCCCCAGCTTAAGGTGCTCTCCACGGTGATGCGAACGCGTCCGGTACAGAGTGATATCACCTTTTGCGCCAGCTTTGGCAACGTGGCGCTGCGCAAAAGGCTGGATGGAGGCCTGACCATAGCCAGCTCAGCCACTAACACGGCTGACATTACCCCTGATTCGCTACGCTTCATCAAGCCGTTCTTTCCCGCTTTCTGGCACGAGCGTAAGTCTGTTCAGTTACGGCTGGGCAAGCGATTTGTTGAAGAGGCGCTACACTGGCAGCCGGGACATGCCGATAAAGTCTCAATCTATGAGCGGATTCGGGTGCTGGAGCCTCGCATCAACCCGGCGATAATCAGCCAGATGCTGCTGAGCCTGAAGCAGTGGCTGCCATCAATGGACAAGGTGCAGGTTGCGCAAAGCTGGGGAGGAATGATTGATACAATGCCCGATGCCATTCCGGTTATCTCTGGCGCGCCTTCGCTGCCGGGTCTGTATCTGGCGACTGGCTTCTCCGGCCACGGTTTCGGTATTGCGCCAGCCGCCGGTCATCTGATGGCGGATCTGGTCACCAACGCCACACCCATTGCCGATCCCGCCGCTTTCCGTTTATCGCGGTTCAGCGAAGGCGAGAAGATTCAGGCGCAGCACTGGTTATAAGGGAAGGAAGCAACCAGCCCTGCCAGATCTGCTTAAGCCACAATAATTACGGGGCATATGCCGCAGGGACGCGGCCTCCAGGTTCCCACGGACGATTTCATATTGTCCCCGATAACTTGCCCCTGCGCAGCGCCCGGTTTTGTACTTAACCAAACACCGCGCCCGCTTTCAGCCGCCCCTCTTCTTGAACCGCAAAATAAAAAATGCCATGATTGCGGCCTTACTGATGCACACCTTTATTTCTCCCGTTTGAGGCCGCCGCTATGCAAGGTTCACTGCTGCTTTTCAGCAACTGTTCCCGACATCTTCCGATGCCGCACGCGCGCCGTTTCGCTTGTCACATCCTGCCAAAAAATATCGTCACCGTCCGGTGAGGTTTTCATACGCTTAACTCATGGCCATGCGTAAAAACAGACGCGATCTGATTTTACTGATGTCTATCGGTAGAAGCCTGCATTCACTGGCTGTTCATCCTCCAGACACCTTTCGCCGGGCGAGGGCTGCTGCCGTCTCCCAAAACTGTGCCTGTGGCACCCTCTCATCCTTGCCGCTTAAGGATTTGTGTTATGACACCACTGAAAATTGCAGCCAGCACCACTGTGGCTATTCACCTCCAGACCGGACGCGAAGTCGTTACGCTGGAGAAAACCGATTTTACCGATGTGGCGGCGGTGGTGCTGTCCGTTTCTGATTCGCGCAGCGGCGTGCTGGCGCTACTCCGGCATACCGGTTTTAACCTGCCGGTTTTTATCGCGCTGGACGAGCCGGAACAGGCGCAGGATCTGCCGGCGGTAACCGGTTTACTCACGGGCGAGCCTGGTGATGCCGCGCTGCTTGAAGCCGCCGCCTCTGACTATCAGACGGGGCTGCTGCCGCCGTTTTTTCAGACGCTGACCAAATATGTGGCGATGGATAACAGTACTTTCGCCTGTCCGGGGCACCAGGGCGGGGCGTTCTTCAAAAAGCATCCGGCGGGCCGCCAGTTTTTCGACTTTTTTGGCGAGAATATTTTCCGGGCCGATATGTGTAACGCGGACGTGAAGCTTGGCGATTTGCTGATCCATGAAGGGTCAGCCAAGCACGCGCAGAAGTTTGCCGCCAGGGTCTTTAACGCCGATAAAACCTATTTCGTACTTAATGGCACCTCCAGCGCCAATAAGGTCGTGACCAACGCGCTGCTGACGCGTGGGGATTTGGTGCTGTTCGATCGCAATAATCACAAATCAAACCACCACGGCGCGCTGATCCAGGCGGGCGCCACGCCGGTCTATCTGGAAACGGCCCGCAATCCCTTTGGCTTTATTGGCGGCATCGACGCGCACTGTTTCAGTGAAGGCTGGCTGCGTGAGCAGATTAAAAAGGTGGCGCCTGAACGTGCCGGAGAGGCGCGTCCTTTCCGCCTGGCGGTGATCCAGCTCGGCACCTATGACGGCACCGTCTACAACGCCCGGAAGGTTATCGACACTATCGGCCACCTGTGTGACTACATCCTGTTTGATTCCGCCTGGGTCGGCTATGAGCAGTTTATCCCGGTGATGCAGGCGTGTTCTCCGCTGCTGCTTGAGCTTAATGAACAGGATCCGGGCATCTTCGTCACCCAGTCGGTACATAAGCAGCAGGCGGGTTTTTCACAGACCTCGCAAATCCATAAAAAAGATAACCATATCCGCGGCCAGCAGCGCTTTTGCAGCCACAAGCGGCTCAATAACGCCTTTATGCTGCACGCCTCTACCAGCCCGTTTTACCCGCTGTTTGCCGCGCTGGATGTCAATGCCAGAATGCATCAGGGCGAGGCGGGGCGCCGCCTGTGGCATGAATGCGTCATGCTGGGCATTGATACCCGCAAGGCCATTTTGCAAAAGTGCGAAATGATTAAACCTTTTATTCCTGATGAGGTGGATGGCAAGCCCTGGCAGGAGGCGGCAACCGCCGCGATCGCCGCCGATCCGCGCTATTTCAGCTATGCGCCGGGCGCCGCGTGGCATGGCTTTGCCGGCTATGAGAAAGATCAGTATCTGGTCGATCCCTGCAAGCTGCTGCTGACCACGCCGGGTATTGATGCGGCCACCGGCCAGTACGCCTCGTTTGGCATTCCGGCGACAATCCTGGCAAATTATCTGCGTGAGAATGGCGTGGTGCCGGAGAAGTGCGATCTCAACTCGATCCTTTTTCTGCTGACGCCAGCGGAGAGCGTGGAGAAGATGGCGCACCTGGTGGCAAGGCTGGCGCAGTTTGAACAGCATATTAAAGAAGATGCCCTGCTGCGCGACGTGCTGCCGACCATCTACCGGAAAAACAGGGCGCGCTATGAAGGCTACACGCTGCGCCGTCTGTGTCAGGAAATGCATCAGCTCTATGTCAGCCACGGCGTGAAGGATTTGCAGAAGGCGATGTTCCGTCAGGAGAGCCTGCCGGAGAGCGCAATGAATCCTCAGGATGCCAATATCGCGTTTATTCGTGGCGACGTTGAGCTGGTGCCTGTCGCGCAGGCGGCGGGGCGGATTGCGGCGGAAGGGGCGCTGCCTTACCCACCGGGCGTGCTCTGTGTGGTGCCGGGAGAGCGGTGGGGCGGCGCCGTGCAGCGCTATTTCCTGGCGCTGGAAGAGGGGCTGAATCTGTTACCCGGCTTCTCGCCTGAGCTACAGGGCGTCTACGCTGAGGCGGACGACTCGGGCGTTAAGCGGCTGTATGGCTATATGATTCAATCCTGATCGTTCAGGAGCCGGCACTGCCGGCTCCTGTCCGCTTAGCTTGCAGGCCGTACGCCCGCCTCCTCGCGCGCCTGACGGACAATGGCTTTGGCGATCCACTTGCCGATGTCCTGTAACTGTTCGTTGTCACAGCCCCAGATATCTTTCATCACCAGAAAGATCTCCGAGCCGTATACCAGGGAAAGCGACTGAATAACCCGCTGCACCATCTCAGGTGGAAGCTCTTTGTTCAGCGGTTCCACCACATGTTGCAGTAGCGCTTTACGGTTCCCACGCACCAGCTTCTCTTTTCCGGGCCTGTCGGTGGCCTGCGATTGCGCCCACTGCGTCAGCGAGAGATGCAGCGCGGCCCGCAGCGTCCCTTCATGCTCCAGCATCCGCGGAAAGGCAAAAGAGAGCAGCTCATCAATGCGGTCGCCCACCTCTTCGCGGGAAGGCCGCCAGCTTTTAATCGGGCTGAGCGTTTCCGTCACGATGGCGGAAACCAGCGCGCTCTGGGTCGGGAAGTAACGGTATGCCGTCGCGCGGGAAAGCTGCGCTTCCTGCGCCACCTCGGTAATGGATGGAAAGGCGCCGCTGTCGAACATTTTCATTGCGGTTTCAATCAGTAAACGACGCGTTCTCGCACGTGTGGCGGTCAGTGTTGTCACCCCAGCGGAATCCCTTTGCTCCACAATAACCTCATTTTAACGGTTAATTTTACTTAAAATTTAAGCAATTAAAGGACGGCAGTGAGTAAATTTTCCTCTTCTCCCGCATAACCTGACGAACAGGTTTCATCCGTAAGCATAGCCAACATCCCTCTGAGACGCACATTCCATTCAATTGATTTACCATTGATTTAGATGATACTGTTATCTCAAAGCGATGAGCGCAAGCGATACTTCGACGTTATTAACTTTTTACTTGTGCTTAATCAAGTCTTTATTGCGTCTTATAACAGGGTGTTGTGATGACTATGAGTGCAGCTACAGGGTTTGTCTATGCCGTCGCGACGGCAGATACTAAAGCAAGAGAACTGTTTTTCGTCAGTGAAACGGTGGCGAAGGCGGGCGTTAATGTCGTGACGGTGGATCTCTCCACGCAGCGCGGCAGTTCCCCCTCACGGGCCGATTTCCCGCCGGAGCTGATCGCCGATTTTCATCCCGAAGGTCGTGGCGCGGTCTTCTGCGAAGACAGGGGCCGATCGATTGACGCGATGGCGCTGGCCTTTAAACAATTTCTGAGCCAGCGGCGCGATCTGCTGGGGGTGATTGGCCTGGGCGGATCGGGCGGCACGGCGCTGATTACCCCCGCCATGCAGTCGCTGCCGGTGGGCGTACCGAAAGTGATGGTATCGACGATGGCCTCCGGCGATATTTCCGGTTATATCGGCGCCAGCGATATCAGCATGGTCTATTCCGTTACCGACGTCGCCGGTCTGAACCGCATCTCCCGTCGTGTACTGGGCAATGCGGCCAACCAGATTGCCGGGGCGGTGCTGTTCCAGCAGGAAGAAGATATCCCGGGAAAACCCGCGCTGGGGCTGACCATGTTTGGCGTCACCACGCCCTGTATTCAGCAGGTCAGCGCTGCGCTGGAAGAAGATTATGACTGTCTGGTGTTTCACGCCACGGGCAGCGGCGGCAACGCGATGGAGAAGCTCGTGGCGAGCCGTATGCTATCCGGCCTGCTGGATCTCACCACGACCGAAGTGTGCGATTTACTGTTTGGCGGCGTCCTCGCCTGCGACGACACGCGCTTTGCGGCGCTGGCAGAAACCCGTATTCCCTGCGTTATCTCCTGCGGCGCGCTGGATATGGTCAATTTTGGCCACGTTTCTACCGTGCCGGAAAAGTATGCCGATCGGCTTTTCTATCATCACAACGCGCAGGTTACGCTGATGCGTACCACGCCGGACGAGAACGTCGCGATGGCGCAGTGGATAGCCGCCAGGCTCAACCGCTGCGAAGGCGATATCACCTTCCTGATCCCGGAAAAAGGTTTTTCGGCGCTGGACAGCGAAGGTCAGCCGTTCTGGTCGCCAGAGGCGGATCGCGCCTTTATCACCACCCTTGAAGCGCATCTGCTGCAAACGGAGCGCCGGAAGATTGTCCGGCTGCCCTGTAACATTAACGATCCACAATTCGCGGAAGCTGCGGTGAAGCACTTCCGGGCGCTTGCGGAGAAGGAGTTCTGAGTATGGCTTTTACCCGTCAGGAGATACTGAATAAATTTCAGGCAATGATTGCCCGTCGTGAGCCGATTATCGGCGGCGGCGCGGGCACCGGGCTGTCCGCCAAATGTGAAGAAGCGGGCGGTATCGATCTGATCGTCATCTACAATTCGGGCCGCTACCGGATGGCGGGCCGCGGCTCGCTGGCCGGACTGCTTGCCTATGGCAATGCAAACGAGATCGTGGTCGATATGGCCAGAGAAGTGCTGCCCGTGGTGAAGAAGACGCCGGTGCTGGCAGGTGTAAACGGTACCGATCCCTTCTGCCAGTTCGATCGTTTTCTGGATGAGCTGAAGGCGCTGGGCTTTTCCGGCGTGCAGAACTTCCCGACTGTCGGCCTGATTGACGGCAATTTCCGGGCAAATCTTGAAGAAACCGGCATGGGTTACGATCTGGAAGTGGAGATGATCCGGCTGGCGCATCAGAAAGATATGCTGACCACGCCTTATGTCTTCAGCGAGGAGGATGCGGTCGCCATGACGGCCGCAGGCGCGGATATCATCGTTCCCCATATGGGGCTGACCACCGGCGGCAATATTGGCGCGGAAACGGCCTTTAAGCTGTCGGACTGCGTGGCGTTAATTAATGCATGGGCAGCGGCGGCCAAAGCCGTACGCGAGGATGTGATCGTGCTCTGTCACGGCGGGCCTATCTCCAGCCCACAGGATGCGGAATACATTCTGAACCACTGTCCACAGTGCGACGGTTTTTATGGCGCAAGCTCTATGGAGCGCCTGCCTTCAGAGATCGCCCTGACCGAGACGACAAAACAGTTTAAAACGATTCGTCGTTAGGTTCTGCCAGTGCCATGGCAATTTAGCTTAGCGGCGAACGTCGGTTCGCCGCTTTTTGCTTTACGGCTAGTAGCGGTGATAGCTCTTCTGCGCGGTGTTAACTTTATAGAGGTAGCGACGTGATTCTGCGGAAGGGTGGTTCTTCGTCAGCGTCTGGTAAACCTCGGAAGGCGACAGGTTGTTGATGACGTTAAACGCCTTGTTCCTGTCACTTGAGAAGACTTTCAGTACGCTGCCTGCGCCACCGTTATAGGCGGTGATCACCGCATAGCGACGCGAGGTCGGGTCGCTAATGCCGGCGAGATAGCTCGACTGGAGCAGCGACAGATAGGCCGTCCCCGCATCGATATTATTCTCCGGATCGAGCAGGTAACTGCGGCTTGGCTTGCCCCATTTCCCCTTCATGCGGAACACGTCCACGCCCGCACTGTGCTGAACCACCTGCATCAGACCCAGCGCATCGGCATGGCTGACCGCATAAGGGTTAAAGCTCGATTCGATCTGCATGATCGCCAGGATCAGCGACTGATCGACGCCATATCGGGACGCCGCCTGGCGCACCATCGGCAGATATTTATGCGCGCGCTTATCCAGATGGTTAGGCACCATCGGGATGGTAACGGACCAGATCACGTGCAGGCCTGAGGAACGGCGCTTGAGTTTGTTCTGGATCAGGTAGTCGGCGAAGCTTGCCGCACGACCCTGCCAGCGGATCGGCTGGCCGGTATTATCCAGCACCTGTCCGTAAAGCAGCGGCTCTTTGCCGAGCTTGATGTCGTTCGCATCGGAATAGAGATCGACGTTGCCCGGATCTTCACCGATCAGCAACGTGGTAATGATCGCCTGACGGAGGCTGGCCGTGGGGTTGGTCCCGGCAATGGTTTCGATGGTAATCGAACCCGCGTCAAAGTTGATGTGGCTGCGGGTGAAGTATTGATCGCTGTACTTCACATAGTCTTTGGGGCCGGCAATCAGCACTTCGTTCATGCCCCAGATATTTTCGATATTGTGGGCAAACTGGCCCATCAAAATGTCAAAGCCGTTGGTGTCTTTTACCCACTCTTCATGAAAGAGGGGCTTTTTGTTGCTGGAACAGGAGATTAACAGCGGCGCGATGACCAGCAGGCCGATCAGTTTTTTATTCATTGTGTCGTGCTTCGCCCAAATTGAGAGGGCCTCATTCCGGAGGCCCAACGATTATTCTTCTGGCGGGGTATAACCTTCGATATGGACTTCATGCCCTTCAAACAGGAATTTCACCATCTCCTGCTCAAGCAGCTTCCGGTCTTCCGGATTCATCATGCTGAGCTTTTTCTCGTTGATCAGCATAGTTTGCTTGCTCATCCACTGTGCCCAGGCTTCTTTGGAGATCTCGTTATAGATACGCTTGCCCAGCTCGCCAGGGTAGAGCTGAAAGTCCTGCCCTTCAGCGTCGCGTTGCAGGAACGTGCAAAAAATGGTTCTGCTCATTACTCTTCCTCTTCTGTGGCGCCAATGCTCAGGGCGCGCTGTTGCGGGTGACGCAGCTGCTGTAGCAGACGTTCCACCGGGGCGGCCAGCCCGACGGACTGTGGTTGCGCTAAGTTATACCAGAGACCGGCGCCTTCATCCATTGCCGCACCGGCGGAAAGCAGCGGCAGCCACATCGGCACGATATCCAGATGAAAATGGCTGAAGGTGTGACGAAAGGCGATGCCCTGCTGAAGCGCGCCGGCGTCGAGCCGCTTATCGCGCAGCCACTGCTCAAGTTCGGGCAGGGTGGCAAACTGCGGAAAGCAGAACAGGCCGCCCCAGAGGCCGACGGGCGGGCGCTGCTCCAGCCAGACGCTATTCTCCCGCTGCATCATCAGCAGCCAGCCGGTGCGCTCCGGCAGCGTCTGTTTCGGTTTCTTGCCGGGATAGCTGGCCCAGCTTCCGCTGGCATAGGCGATGCAGCGGGACGATAGCGGGCAGATCTCACATTTGGGTTTGGATCGCGTGCAGACCATGGCGCCTAAATCCATCATCGCCTGATTAAACTGGCTGACGCCCTCTGCGGGCGTGACGGTTTCGCTTATCTGCCACAGGCGGTTCTCCACCTCTTTTTTACCGGGCCAGCCGGCAACGGCATAGCAGCGGGCCAGCACGCGCTTAACGTTGCCGTCAAGAATGGGAAAATGTTTGCCGAGCGCCAGCGAAAGCACGGCGCCCGCGGTGGAACGTCCTATGCCTGGCAGCGCGGCAACCTCCTCAAAGGTTTGCGGAAAAACGCCGCCATGCTTATCTGCAACCGTTTTGGCCGCTTTATGCAGGTTGCGCGCCCGGGCGTAATAGCCCAGTCCCGTCCAGAGATGCAGCACCTCATCCAGCGGCGCATCAGCCAGATCGGTGACCGTCGGAAAGCGGGACATAAAGCGCTCAAAGTAGGGGATTACCGTGGCAACCTGAGTCTGTTGCAGCATCACTTCGGAAAGCCAGACTTTATAGGGCGTTTTTTCCTGCTGCCAGGGCAAGGTTTTACGACCATAGCGCTGATACCAGTCCAGAACCTGGCTTGAGAACGGCGGCGCTTGCATCATGGTAAAGAGAATTCCCGCAGAATAAAAAATCAGGCTGGGATTCCAGCACAGACCAACTATGCTGTAAACCGGAAGTTTCCAGGGCTTGCTTAACAGCTGTAACATTGCATAATGCCCGTTTTCCAGATATTGCAGACCAGCAGGCAGAAACATGAATAATGATGTGATCTCTCCGGAGTTTGATGAAAACGGCCGCGCGATGCGCCGTATTCGCAGCTTCGTACGTCGTCAGGGCCGCCTGACCAAAGGACAGCAGCATGCACTGGAGACGCTCTGGCCGGTAAATGGCGTGGAATACCAGCCTGAGCCTGTCGAGCTGGCTGGCCTGTTTGGGCGCGAAGCGCCGGTTGTGCTGGAAATCGGTTTCGGTATGGGATCGTCGCTGGTGGCAATGGCGGAAGCGAATCCGCAGCAGAACTTCCTCGGTATTGAAGTGCATTCGCCGGGGGTCGGCGCCTGCCTGCAAAGCGCGCAGGAAGCTGGCGTGGAGAATCTGCGCGTGATGTGCCACGATGCTGTAGAGGTACTGGAAAAGATGATTCCGGATAACTCACTGCGTATGGTTCAGCTTTTCTTCCCCGATCCGTGGCATAAAGCCCGCCACAACAAGCGCCGCATCGTGCAGGTGCCTTTTGCCGAACTGGTAATGCGTAAGCTGAAGCTGGGTGGCGTATTCCATATGGCAACCGACTGGGAAGCCTATGCTGAACACATGCTGGAAGTGATGAACAGCATTGCGGGTTATCAAAACCAGTCAGCAACGCAGGACTACGTGCCGCGCCCCGAGTCGCGTCCGTTAACAAAATTTGAGCAGCGTGGCCAGCGTCTGGGCCACGGTGTTTGGGATCTGATGTTTGAGAGGATTAAATAATGGCTACCCAACGCAGTCGTCGTTTGCGTAAAAAAATGCACATCGATGAGTTTCAGGAACTGGGCTTCTCCATCGCCTTCTCGTTTCCGGAAGGCACCAGCGAAGAGACAATCGATTCCACCGTCGATGCGCTGATCAATGAAGCGATCGATCCTAACGGCCTGGCCTTTGACGGCAGCGGCTATTTGCAGTGGGAAGGTCTGATCTGCCTGCAACAAACCGGCAAGTGCACCGAAGAGCATCGCGAACTGGTACGCAAATGGCTGGAAGATCGCAAGCTGAGCAATATTCAGGTCACCGAACTTTTTGACGTCTGGTGGGACTAAACCTTTTATCGCCTGCCGCGTTATCACGGCAGGCCCGGTAGAAAGTCAGTCGGGGCCACGCTTGCGTGGCCCCATCGATCTCAGGAGAGAGCCAAATGCGTAAAGCGATGATGGTGGGTGCGTTACTTCTGGCTGCGGGTCAGGCGCAGGCAGACTACCAGTGCAGCGTGAACCCTCAGGATGACATTGTTATTTCCCCTCAGAGCGTGCAGGTCGTGGGTGCCAGCGGCAATCTGACCATCATGCCAACGGGCGAGGTGCAGCGTAACGGAGAGGCGGCGACGGTGGACACCGCAACCCGTCAGAAGGCGATTGATTATCAGGCCTCCCTGCGCCGGGATCTGCCCTGGGTCGATCAGGGCGCCCGCCAGCGTCTTGAGAAAGCGCGCGTCGCGCTTGACGGCGTTATCGTGGAAAAGCTGGGTCAGAACAGCAACGTGCGCAGCCGGCTGACTACGCTGGACAGCCAGCTTAAGCAGCAGATGAACCGGATTATTGAACACCGCAGCGACGGGCTCACCTTTCACCATCAGGCTATCGATCAGGTGCGTCAGGATGGCGAAAAGCTGGTACAGAGCGCGCTGGGCGGCGTATTGCAGGACAGCCTGAACGAGATGGGCAGGCAGGGCGGGAACAGCGACAATCCGCTCCAGGCGATCATGGGCAATCTGGGCGGGCTACAGCAGTCTATCCAGGCCGAATGGCGCAGCCAGGAAAAAGATTTTCAGAATTTTGGCCATGAGGTCTGCAACCGTGTGACCACGCTGGAAGGGCAGCGCAAAGCGCTGATCGCCGGGCTGAAATAAAAAAGCAGGCTGCCGGATGGCAGCCTGCTGACTATTACGCTTCGTCGTGATGGGGTTTTTTATGCTCTGAACGCTGCGCTTTTTCTTTCAGATGATGTTTTGATGTGTGATGTTTCGCCGCCTGGCGATGGTCACCGTCCCTGTGTTCCTGCGGGTGCTTGTTGTCAATTCTGTGGTGCTCCGGGTTCCCTCTCTTACCAAACTGATGATGTTCTGAGTTCTTCGTCTCATGCTCACCGCGATGCGCTATTCCTTCATGCTCGCCGTGATGCTTACCCTGCTCGCCGCGATGCTCTATCTCCGTTCTGCTTTTGTGATGGTCATTGTCGGCCCAGACGCTAAGGCTTGCGGCAGAGAGCAGTACGGCGAAAAGTACTTTCAGTCCAGATTGTTTCATTTTTATTTCCCTATTTATTGTGAGTAACGATATCCATCGCCAGGCTATCTTCGATTTCCCACAATTTACTGCCAATAAGAGAACTCTTATTAACCCCTGAACAAAGCAGTATCCTTGATAAATATCAATTTTAGTACGCTAAAAGCCTTACTCTTCCGCCAGAAACAGCTCCAGCAGTGAGTTGAGAAACAGCTTTCCTTTCTCCGTTATCTGCCAGTTTTCCGCCGTTTCGGTCAGATAGCCTTTAGCCAGCGCCTCATCAATCTGGGGACGGATTACGCTTTCATCCAGTCCGGTATAGCGACCAAACTCTACTCTTGGCGCCGCTTCCAGCAGGCGGAAACGGTTCATAAAGAATTCGAAAGGTTTCTCGCTGTCGCTGACCTCATGCTGGCGATCGAGATAGTTGCCCGCCATAAACCCGCGCGGATGTTTAGTTTTGCTGGTACGGATAATTCTGCCGTCAGCCTGGGTCAGCTTACCGTGCGCACCGCAGCCGATCCCCAGGTAGTCGCCGAAGCGCCAGTAGTTCAGGTTGTGCTCGCAGCGATAGCCTGGTTTGGCATAGGCAGAGGTTTCATACTGTTCATAACCCGCCGCCGTCAGTATCTGGTGGCCCTGCTCAAAAATATCCCACAGCGCGTCGTCGTCGGGTAGAACCGGCGGCCTTGAAGCGAACAGCGTATTCGGCTCAATGGTCAGCTGATACCAGGAGAGATGGGGCGGATTGAGTTCAATCGCCTGACGCAAATCATCCAGCGCCTCCGCCAGAGACTGGTCGGGCAGGCCATGCATCAAATCGAGATTAAAGCTGCGCAGGCCGAGACCTTCGGCAAGCCTGGCCGCGCGCTTCGCCTCTTCCGGGCCGTGGATGCGCCCGAGCCGCTCCAGCTTCTGCTGGCTGAAGCTCTGCACGCCAATCGAGATGCGGTTAATCCCGGCCCGCTGATAGTCGCTGAAGCGAGCAGCTTCGACGGTGCCGGGGTTGGCCTCCATGGTAATCTCAGCTTTCGGTGCCAGCGGCAGCCGCGCCCGCACGCCATCCAGCAGCATCTGCATCGCCGCGCCGGAGAGCAGGCTTGGCGTGCCGCCGCCGATAAAGATCGTGCTGACCTCCCGACCTGATGCCAGCGGCAGATCGGCATCCAGATCCGCCAGCAGATGGCGCACATACTCTTCATGCGGCACCTCGCCCTTCAGCGCGTGAGAGTTGAAGTCGCAGTAAGGGCACTTTTGTACGCACCAGGGAACGTGAATATAGAGGCTGAGCGGAGGAAGATTACCCATTGCGCATCGCATCCAGCAGCAGCGTCAGCGCTTTTCCACGGTGAGAAACCGCACGCTTTTCATCCTTGCTCAGCTCGGCGGCCGTTTTGCCCAGCGCCGGAACATAAAAGATCGGATCGTAGCCGAAACCACCTTCACCTGCGGCGCTGCGTGTAATTTCACCTTCCCAGCTGCCGTGAAATACCAGCGGCGTCGGATCTTCCGCATGGCGAAGGTAAACCAGCACGCAGTGGAACTGCGCCTGGCGCTGACCTTCCGGCACCGCTTCCAGCGCGCCCAGCAGCTTGTTCAGGTTTTGCAGATCGGAGGCTTCCTCTCCGGCGTAGCGGGCGGAATAAATGCCCGGCGCGCCGCCGAGCGCATCCACCGCCAGACCCGAGTCATCCGCAATCGCGGGCAGCCCGGTTATCGCGGCGGCGTGACGCGCTTTCAGGATCGCATTTTCAATAAACGTCAGGCCGGTCTCCTCGGCTGACGTCACGCCCAGTTCGGTTTGCGCCACAATATCCAGGCCAAACGCGGCCAGCAAATCGGCCAGTTCACGAACTTTCCCGGCGTTGCCGGTGGCGAGCACAACTTTTTGCATATCACATCCACAATTCATTCAGGGTTACAGCAGGTACCAGAGGCCGGGGAAGAGATCCATACCGAGGAAATTCAGCATATAAAGGATCAGGATCACCACCATGGCGGAGAAATCGATGCCGCCCATCGCAGGCAGGATGCGGCGGATGGGTGACATCAGCGGCTCGGTCAGCTGGATCAGTACCTGATCGACCGCTCCCCGCCCCTGGCTTATCCAGCTCATCAGCGAGCGGATGATAATCACCCAGAACACCAGATGACCGGCCGACTTGACCAGCGAAAGCAGGCCCACCAGCAGGTTCATCGGATCGACCGAGAAGGCCCCGACCTGAATCAGCAGCAGGATCGGATACTTCAGCGTGGTCAGCACAAACGCCAGCAGCAGCGAGGCGGTATCCACCGGCCCAATGGAAGGCAGGATCCGGCGTAGCGGCTTCACCACCGGCTGGGTGACCTTCACGATGAACTGTGCCAGCGGGTTATAGAAATCACAACGTGACCACTGCATCCAGATACGTAACAGCAGCACCATTACGTACAGGTCGATCAGGGTCTTGACCAGAAAAGTCAACGTCAGCATGGTTTTCCTTAATTAGTGTTGTGGGCGGCGCCATAGTCGCGAGCGCCAAAAATTGCGGTGCCAATGCGCACCAGCGTACTGCCTGCCGCAATAGCGGCGTCCATATCGTCGCTCATTCCCAGCGAAAGCGTATCGACGGTTGGGTAATCTTTTTTCAGCGCGTGGAACGCTTCCGCCATCTTCTGGCATACGGCCAGCTGGCGGTCATAATCCGCCTCCGGCGCCGGGATCGCCATCAGCCCGCGCAGCGTTAACCGCGGCAGAACGGCGATACCCTGCGCCAGCCCGTTCAGCGCCTCCAGCATGATGCCAGATTTACTCTGTTCATCGCTGATGTTTATTTGGATCAGCACATTTAGCGGAGGTAACGCCTCGGGCCGCTGCTCGTTAAGCCTTGCCGCGATTTTCAGCCGATCGACGGTATGGCACCAGGCGAAGTTTTCCGCAACAAGCCTGCTTTTATTGGATTGCAGCGGGCCAATAAAGTGCCAGATAAGGGCCGGATTCGCCAGCGCCTGCACTTTTTCAACGCCCTCCTGCACGTAGTTTTCACCAAAGCAGCATTGCCCGGCGGCGAACGCTTCTTCGACCGCGCCCGCAGGTTTTGTTTTGCTCACTGCAAGCAGCGTAATTTCCTGCGGATCGCGGCCGCAGCGTGTCGCCGCAGCGGAGATTCGCTCACGTACATGCTGTAAGTTGTGCTGAATCGAGGTCATAGTCAGGGAGAATATATGCGTATTGAGGAGTTAGTGGCCCTTAGTGTAAAGCATAATGCCGGGGATCTGCACCTTTGCAGTGGTCATTCTCCGTTCTGGCGTCGGCATGGCCGGCTGGAAAAGATCCCCGACTGGCCACCGGTTGAGGCCTGTGAGCTGGAGGGGCTGGCCGCCGCCTGGCTCGACGGCACGCAGCAGGCGCAGCTGGAGAGCGTGGGGCAGGTAGACTTTGCCGTCACGACTGGCGCCGGGACGCGCCTGCGCGCCCACTTTTTTCAGCAGCGGGAGGGGCTGTCGCTGACGCTCAGGCTGATTGCCAGCGCCGCGCCGCCGCTGGCCGATCTGAGACTGCCGCCGGTGGCTGATGATCTGCTCCGGCTGGCGGACGGCCTGGTGCTGGTCACCGGCGCGACCGGCAGCGGAAAGTCCACCACCCTGGCCGCGCTGATTAACGCGCTGAACCAGCAGCAGGATCGGCACATCATCACGCTGGAAGATCCGATCGAGTTTCTCCATCACAGCCAGCTTTCGCTGATCCAGCAGCGCGAAATCGGACAGCATTGCCTCTCGTTCAGCGAGGGGCTGCGTGGCGCGCTGCGTGAAGATCCTGATGTGATCCTGCTGGGAGAGCTGCGTGACGGCGAGACCATCCAGCTGGCGCTGACGGCGGCGGAAACCGGGCATCTGGTGCTGGCCACCCTGCATACGCGCGGCGCAGCGCAGGCGGTGGAGCGGCTGGTCGATGTTTTTCCGGGCGCGGAGAAAAACCTGATCCGCAGCCAGCTGGCAGGCAGCCTGCGGGCGGTGATTGCCCAGAAGCTGGAGCCGGGTAGTAATGAGGGCAGGGTGGCGCTGTTTGAGGTGCTGGTCAACACGCCTGCGGTAGCCAATATGATCCGCGAGGGGAAAACCCACCAGCTGCCTGGGCTGCTGCAAACCGGTATGCAGGCGGGGATGCAGACTTTCGAACAGAGCCTGCTGGAGCGGCGCAGGCAGGGGCTGGTGCCCTGATGCGCTATTTATCCTTTAGCGGGGGCTCAAGATGCACTACCGGGTTCTCGGAATAGAGATAGCGGTCAACGTTAAATTCAAAATCATCGCTGGTGGCGCGGAACAGCATCAGTTTGGTATTTTCCAGGTGCTGCCACATCGCCAGCTTGGCGGCGTAGGGATCGCGGCGGATCAGCGCTTTCAGGATCAGATCGTGCTCTTCACACCAGCTCTCGATCGACCGCTCGTCAATATGCTCATGCAGCTTAATCCAGTAAGGATTATGCAGGCGCTGACTCCACATTTTTTCAACGATAACCGCCAGCGCGCTGTTCTGCGTCGCCTGCGCCACCTGTACGTGGAATTTCAGATCCCACTCCGAGTCGCGGAAACGATCCTCCTGGCGGGCATGCTCCTGAATTTCCATCAGGCGCATAATATCCTGCTTATTCACCTGGGTTGCGGCAAACTCCGCAATATTACTTTCAATCAGCTGGCGTGCCTGTAGCAGCTCGAACGGACCGGCGGTGCCAAACTCGCTGCCATCGTCGGCAATCACCAGATGACGCTGCTGATTAGACATCACATGAATGCCCGAACCTTTGCGCACCTCCACATAACCCTCGACTTCGAGCATGATGATGGCTTCGCGCACTACGGTACGGCTGACGTTCATTTCTTCAGCGATGAGCCGCTCTGCGGGCAGTCGTTTGCCCACCTCATAGAGCTGACTCGCAATTCGTTGTTTCAGCTCGGCGGCGACTTTTTGATAGAGCCGTTTCGACTCGAAGACATCTTCATTAATGTCACTCACACCCAGGCCTCTTTTGTTGCGAATGCCGGGCATCGCGCCCGGCATGGAGAACTTATTATACCAATTTAACGTAAAATGCACGAATGAGCCAGCGGCTCATTCGTGCACCTGATGCCTTAATGCATGCCAAACAGGCCCGGCAGGGAGAGGCTCAGAGAGGGTATATAGGTCACGGCCAGCAGGCCCAGCAGCAGCACGAAGAAGAAGGGCAGCATCGGTCTGATAAGCGACTGCAGTTTTACCCCAGCGACGGAGCAGCCGACAAACAGGGCGCTGCCAACCGGCGGCGTACAGAGGCCGATGCAGAGGTTGAACACCATCATGATGCCGAAATGCACCGGATTCATACCAAGCTCGGTGACAATCGGCAGGAAGATGGGGGTAAAGATAAGCACCGCCGGGGTCATGTCCATAAAGACACCGACGATCAGCAGGATGACATTAATGATAAGCAGGATAACGAGAGGGTTATCGGAGACATTCATCAAGGCATCGCTGATAGCGTAAGGAATGTCGGCGTTGGTCATTGCCCAGGACATGCCTACCGAGATGCCTATCAGCAGCAGCACGATGGCGGTCGTCACCACCGAATCGAGCATGATGGCTGGCAGGTCCTTGATTTTGACCTCGCGGTAGATGACCACGGAAAGCAGGAAGGTGTAAACCACGGCAATGGCGGAGGCCTCGGTGGCGGTGAAGATGCCGCCGAGTATGCCGCCCATCACCACCACCACCAGCAGCAGGCTGGGGATAGCATCCAGGAAAGCGCGCACCACCATGGCGAACGAGGGGCGTTCGGCGATGGGATAACCGCGGCGCCTGGCGATGATGGTACCGACCGCCATAATGCTGACTCCCATCAGGATACCGGGCACGTAGCCCGCCATAAACAGGGTCGCCACCGAAATGCCGCCTGCCGTCAGGGCATAGATGATCAGCACGTTGGAAGGTGGGATTAGCAAACCTGAAATGCAGGAGGTGACGTTGATAGCGGCAGAGTAGGCCGGATCATAGCCCGCCTTCTTCTGCATGGGGGCCATGGTGCCGCCCACCGCAGCCGCAGCCGCCACCGCAGAACCGGAGATGGAACCAAACAGCATGTTTGCCATAACGTTGACGTGGCCGAGGGAGCCCGGCATACGTCCTACCAGCACCTGGGAGAAGTTGATCAGTCGTTGTGCGATGCCGCCGCAGTTCATCAGGGTTCCCGCCAGGATGAAAAAGGGGATCGCCAGCAGCGAGAAGCTGTCGAGGCCGGTCGCCATCTTCTGACCGACCACCGCTAATATGGTTTCCAGAGGCAGCAACATCAGGCCGGAGGCCAGCGTCGCCAGACCAATGGAAAAAGAGATAGGCACGCCGGCGAAGACCAGTACGAAGAAAGAGCCGAACATGACCAGAGCAATGGTCCAATCCATCAGATGTTCTCCTCTGAGGGGGCAATATCCGGAAGGGGAGCCAGGCTGTCGAGCAGGGTCTCCGCTATGTAGATCACGCAGTAGTAGCAGATGATGAGGCCGCTGAACGGCAGCACCAGATAGATATAGGCCATCGGCATTTGCATCGCAGGCGATACCTGACCCGTGCTGTAGACCTTGGTCACCAGGGTCATTCCCCCCCATACCATGGCGCTACCGGCAAACAGCAGCACGCAGAAATCCACAAAAAGCTGGTTGATGAGCTTCCGGGTGCCCTGCAGGTTGGAGGTAAACAGATCGATACTCAGGTGGCGGCGTTTGCCGGTCGCGTAGGCGGCGCCGAGCAGACCGACCCAGATCATGCTGAAGCGGGCTATCTCATCGGTCATGGTGCTGGGCTGTGACAGCACATAGCGGCTGAACACCTGCCACACCACGCAGATCACCAGCAGAAACATCACGGTAACGGTGAACATGGCGAGTAGCCTGTCGATGGGTTGCTTGAACTTTTCAAGACGCATTGCTCTTCTCCCGGGAGGGCGACCTGGGCCGCCCTCCGCTCATGATTACTGGGCCGCTTCGTTCTCGATTTTGCCGAGCCACTCGCCCCGCACCGGATCCTTGCGGAAATCGTCATACAGAGGGGCCAGCGCAGCGCGGAAAGCCTCCTTGTCGACCTTAATGAAAGTGGCACCCGCCTCGGTTGCCTGCTTCCGGGATGCCGCCACTTCCTTGTCCCACAGTTCCTGTTCATAGGTTTCGGAGTGCCTGGCCGCCGTCTCCAGTATCTGTTTCTGCTCGTCGGTGAGCTTGTCCCACACCTTGGTCGAGATCACCAGGAAGTCCGGTACTGAGGTGTGCTCATCCTCGGCGTAGAATTTGGCCACTTCCACATGACGGGTCTGCACATAAGAGGGTTCATTATTCTCGGCACCGTCGATCACCCCCTGCTGGAGTGCGGTATAGACTTCACCGAACGGAATCGGAGCCGGTGCGGCACCGAGCAGTTCGATCATCTTGATAGTGGTCGGCGTGGAGACGATACGGATCTTCATGCCCTTCATGTCGGCCGGTGTGCGAATAGGTTTATTGGCATAGAAGCTGCGGGTGCCCGCGACATAGGCGGCGATAGAGACGAAGCCCTTGTCACGCGTCCCGGCCATCATGGTGCGGCCAATCGGACCATAGATCACTTTGTTGAAGTGGGCCTGATCCTTGAACAGATAAGGCAGGCTGAAGATGGAGAAGGCTGGGGAAAAGGGTTCCATTTCGCTGGCGCTCGCCTTAGTCATATCCAGGGCGCCGTTTTGCAGCAGTTCCAGCGTCTCGCGCGGACCGCCCATCTGACCACCCGGATATATACGCAGCTTCATCTTGCCGTCAGAGGCGGTAGCGATCTCTTTAGCCATCCCGGCCAGCGCCTGATGAACCACGTGCTTGGTGTCAAGATTATGAGCCAGCTTCAGGGTAATTCTGTCCATGGCATGGGAAGAGAAGGCGGCCAGGGCTAAAGGGGCAGCCATCAGGATGGCGGCGGTGAGCGTTTTCATCTTCATTGGAGCGAAACCTCAAGTATGTGTGTTGTTTTCTGCCAGACCTCTTCCCTGAGGATGCGGTCTTAATGTCCTACATCTTCGAGGTGCCAACTCTAATTGGTAGAACATCTATGGATGTTGAGAGCCATCACAAAAAACGAATACCCCTAAGAAGTGGATGCCATAAACGCAACGCGGGTCACATTTTATGCGGTTAATAACGGCTGAAAGGAGCGAAATGATGCTGATTCATGCCCGGCAGGCTGCCACGAAGCCTGTCTGGCTGCTAAACAGCGGCGCAGAAGATTCCTTAACGCAATCGGAGAGATTTTGTGACCTGGGCAGGGTTTTTAGCGCAAGATGACTGGACGAGATGTCTGGCAAAGCGAATAATTGGTCCAATAACTCTGCTTTTCACCGAGAACACTTGTACGGAGTAGCCGAATGACCGCCTTCATGACAGATGACTTTCTGCTGGACACTGAAATGGCTCGTCGCCTTTACCACGAGTTTGCCAAAGACGAGCCCATTTTCGATTATCACTGCCATCTGCCCCCAGAGCAGATTGCACAGAACTATCAGTTCAGGAATATGTACGATATCTGGCTGAAAGGCGATCACTATAAGTGGCGCGCCATGCGCACTAATGGCGTGGCGGAACGTTTATGTACCGGTGACGCCAGCGACCGTGAGAAGTTTGATGCCTGGGCGGCCACGGTTCCTCATACGATTGGTAACCCGCTTTACCACTGGACGCACCTTGAGCTGCGTCGTCCGTTCGGCATTACAGGCAAACTGCTCTCTCCGGATACCGCTGACGAGATTTGGCAGCGCGGTAACGCGCTTCTGGCGCAGGACAGTTTCAGCGCGCGCGGCATCATGAAGCAGATGAATGTGAAAATGGTGGGCACCACTGACGATCCGATCGATTCGCTTGAACACCACAAGGCGATAGCCGAAGACGGCAGCTTCGATATTAAAGTCCTGCCAAGCTGGCGTCCTGACAAAGCCTTCAATATTGAAGCTGAAACCTTTACGGATTATCTCCATAAGCTGGCCTCCGCGGCGGATGTTTCTGTGACCCGCTTCAGCGATCTCTGTGAAGCGCTGAAAAAACGGATGGATCACTTTGCGGCACATGGCTGCAAGGTCTCCGATCACGCGCTGGACGTGGTGGTTTACGGCGAAGCGGACGAGTCAACTCTGGATGCTATTCTTTCGCGTCGCCTGAGCGGCGTCATGCCGGACAAAGAAGAGATCGCCCAGTTCAAAACCGGCGTCCTGCTTTATCTGGCCTCGGAATATCACCGGCGTGAATGGGTGCAGCAGTACCATATTGGCGCACTGCGTAATAACAATACCCGGATGTTCAGGCTGCTTGGTGCCGACGTGGGCTTTGACTCCATTAACGATCAGCCGGTGGCTGAACCTTTAGCGAAGCTGCTGGGCGCGCAGGGCATGGAAGGCGGCCTGCCGAAAACGATTCTCTACTGCCTGAACCCCAGCGATAACGAAATTATCGGCACCATGGTCGGTAACTTCCAGGGCGAAGGAATGCCGGGCAAGATGCAGTTTGGCTCTGGCTGGTGGTTCAACGATCAGAAAGAGGGCATGCAGCGCCAGATGACGCAGCTTGCCAACCTCGGCTTACTGAGCCGCTTTGTCGGCATGCTGACCGACAGCCGCAGCTTTCTCTCCTACACGCGTCACGAATATTTTCGCCGCGTCCTGTGCCAGATGGTCGGACGCTGGGTGGAAGATGGCGAAGCGCCTGCGGATATCCAGTTACTGGGCAGTATGGTGAAAAATATCTGCTTCGATAACGCCAGACAGTATTTCGAGATTGAACTGAACTGAGATCTTTAAGGCGCGCCTGGCTGCGCGCCATCACGACTCCCGATAACCAAACGGCGGCGGAGCGGCAATATTGTCCTCAAAGACCGACGTGCGATCAAATTAAGGTAAATGTGACATGCAGAGATTAAATCGCCGTGACTTTCCTGGCCGTCGTCATCCCGACAAAATTATTCAGTTCGGGGAAGGCAACTTTCTGCGGGCATTTGTGGACTGGCAAATCGATCTGCTAAATGAGCACACCGATCTGGATGCCGGCATCGTGGTTGTGCGGCCTATTGATACCGATTTCCCGCCCTCGCTCAGCGAGCAGGATGGTCTGTATACCACCATTATCAGCGGGCTGAACGAGCAGGGCGACGCGGTGCGGGAGATCCGCGTTATCCGATCGGTAAACCGCGAAATTAACATCTATCAGCAATTTGATGAGTATCTGGCGCTGGCGCAGGATCCCAATATCCGTTTTGTTTTCTCCAACACGACGGAGGCGGGCATCAGTTATCAGGAGAGCGACCGTTTTGATGATGCGCCGCCTGCCAGCTTTCCGGCAAAATTAACCCGTCTGCTGTTTGAACGCTTTACCCATTTTGACGGCGCTGCTGACAAAGGCTGGATACTGCTGCCGTGCGAATTGATCGACTATAACGGCGAAGCGTTGCAGGAACTGGTGCTGCGTTATGCACGGCAGTGGGCGTTACCGGAGGCGTTCACCCACTGGCTGAACACCAGCAACACGTTTTGTTCCACGCTGGTGGACCGCATCGTCACAGGATACCCACGCAGCGAGGCGGAAAGCCTCGAAGAAGAGCTGGGCTACCGTGACAGCTTCCTCGACAGCGCTGAGCATTTCTATCTCTTTGTTATTCAGGGACCGAAGAGCCTGGCGCAGGAACTGAGGCTGGATAAGCTGCCGCTCAATATTATGCTGGTGGATGACATCAAGCCCTACAAAGCGCGCAAGGTCGCCATCCTGAATGGTGCGCATACGGCGCTGGTGCCGGTGGCATTTCTTGCCGGGTTAGAGACCGTGGGCGAAGCGATGAACGATGCGCAAATCCGTCGCTTTGTGGAGCTGGCGATTGCGGAAGAGATCTCGCCCGTGCTGGATCTGCCGCAGGCGGAACTGACATCGTTTGCTCAGGCGGTAATGAGCCGGTTCAGCAATCCCTTTATCCAGCATCAGCTCCTGTCGATAGCGCTGAACGGCATGACCAAGTACCGCACCCGCATCCTCCCTCAGTTGCTGGCCAGCCAGCAAAAGAATGGCGTATTGCCACCTCGTCTGACCTTCGCATTAGCGGCGCTGCTGGCGTTTTATCGCGGTGAGCGCGACGGACAAACCTATCCTTTGCAGGATGATGCGCTCTGGTTAAACCGTTTTTCCCAGCTGTGGAACGGGGTACGCAGCGGTGACACTGCTCTGGCAGAACTGGTGGAAACCGTGCTGGCGGATAAAGAACATTGGGGTGCGGATCTCAATGCGGTGCCGCAGCTGGCTCAGGCAGTCACTGAACATTTACAGGCGATTGACGATCGCGGTATGCGCGCAGCGCTGACGTCGTATTGCTAAGAGAGTAACTATGCAAAGTATTATCCAGATTCATTCCGCCGATAACGTCGGCGTAGCACTGCGCGACCTTGAAGCGGGCGAGCAGGTGACCGTTGGGAATCATGTTGTGACACTGGCGCAGGCGGTTGATCGTGGTCACAAATTTGCCCTGAGCGCGATTACCGCTGGCGAAAACATTGTGAAATATGGTCTGCCAATTGGTCACGCGCAGCGGGATATCGCCCCCGGCGAGCATATTCATTCGCAAAATGGCAAAACCAATTTAAGCGATCTGGATACCTATCAGTATCAGCCGGAATTTATGACGTTGCCGGCGCAGATGGCGGATCGTGAGGTGCAGATCTTCCGGCGTAAAAACGGCGATGTCGGCATACGCAACGAGCTGTGGCTGATCCCCACGGTAGGCTGCGTTAACGGTATCGCCCGCCAGATCCAGACGCGTTTTCTGAAAGAGACCAACGACGCGGAAGGGATTGACGGCGTGCATCTTTTCACCCATCCGTTTGGCTGCTCCCAGCTGGGCGACGATCATATTAATACCCGCACCATGCTGCAAAATATGGTGCGTCACCCTAACGCGGGCGCGGTACTGGTGATAGGCCTTGGGTGCGAAAACAATCAGGTTGATGTGTTCCGCGATACGCTGGGCGAGGTGGATGACGAGCGCGTGCGGTTTATGACGATGCAAAAACACGACGATGAGGTGGAGGCGGGACTGGAGCGCCTGCGCGAACTTTACGCCGCAATGCGCGAGGACAAACGCGAACGCGGCTGGCTCAGCGAACTGAAATTCGGTCTGGAATGTGGGGGGTCTGATGGTTTGTCCGGTATAACGGCGAACCCGCTGCTGGGCCGCTTCTCCGACTATGTGATAGCCAACGGCGGTACGTCGGTGCTGACCGAAGTGCCGGAAATGTTCGGTGCCGAACGCATTCTGATGAGCCGCTGCCGCGATGAGCAGACGTTCGAAAAGACCGTTCATATGGTCAACGACTTCAAGCAGTATTTTATCGAACATAACCAGCCGATTTACGAGAATCCCTCGCCGGGTAACAAAGCGGGCGGCATCACCACGCTGGAGGAGAAATCCCTCGGCTGTACGCAAAAGGCCGGACAAAGCCCGGTTATGGATGTGCTGAAATATGGCGAACGGCTTACCACGCCCGGCCTCAATCTGCTGAGCGCGCCGGGCAACGATGCGGTGGCGACCAGCGCGCTGGCGGGGGCAGGCTGTCATATGGTGCTGTTCAGTACCGGACGCGGCACGCCTTACGGCGGTTTTGTGCCAACGGTGAAGCTGGCCACCAACAGCGAACTGGCCGCGAAAAAACCGCACTGGATCGATTTTGATGCCGGACAACTGATCCACGATGTCAGTATGGATCGGCTGCTGGAGGAGTTTGTGGACGCGATTGTGGCGATTGCCGACGGTCGTAAAACCTGTAATGAACTGAATGACTTCCGGGAGCTTGCTATCTTCAAAAGCGGCGTCACACTGTGATCTTCCCGCGTTAATGCAGGGCAAGCGGCGCGCCACTGACGGCGCGTCGCGTTGCGGCGACAAAGAGGAGATCGCTGGAGATGACGTTTTACTGGTTTGCGCAGTCGGTTGGCGTGCTGGCTTTTCTGGTCGGCATCACGATGTTTTTCAACCGCAGCGACCGCCGCTTCAAGCAGCAGCTTTCCCTGTACAGTGCGATTATTGGCACGCATTTTCTGCTGATGGGCGCCGCGCCTGCCGGGATGAGCGCCTTGCTCAATTCCGTGCGTACGCTGGTTTCTCTGCGAACCCGCAGCCTGTGGGTGATGGTGATATTTATTTCGCTGACGTTAGTTTTCGGGTTGGTTAAGGCGAAGCACCTGATGGAGTTATTGCCCGTTGGCGCGACGGTCGTCAGTACCTGGGCGCTGTTTCGCACCAGCGGGCTGACAACGCGCTGCGTTATGTGGTGTTCCACCTGCTGCTGGGTGATTCATAACATCTGGTTAGGATCCATCGGCGGAACGTTGATTGAAAGCAGTTTCCTGATCGTGAACGGCATCAATATTATTCGCTTCCGCCGTCTGCAGCTGCGTGGAATCGATCCGTTCAGGGTGGAAAAAGAGGTCAAAACGAATGATGAAAGTCCGTCCCTACAGTAAACGCGTGACGGTCAGGACCAGGCGTTCTCAAACCAGCTTTCGAGGATAATCACCGCAGAAAGGGAATCCACGCTGCCCTTGGTAAGGGCGCGAAAGCCACCGCGCGCAAAGAGGTCGGCGCGCGCTTCAACGGTGCTCAGGCGCTCATCGTGCAGATCCACCTGCACGCCGAAGCGGCCATGAAGGCGGTTGGCAAACTTGCGGGCTCTGGCGGTCAGCGGCTGCTCGGTGCCGTCCATATTCAGCGGCAGTCCCACCACCACGCGATCGGGCTGCCACTCTTTCAGCAGCGCCTCAATTTTATTCCAGTCCGGAATACCATCCTGGGCCTTAATGGCATTCAGCGGGCGTGCGGTGCCGGTCAGCTGCTGGCCGATAGCCACGCCGATGCTTTTGGTGCCGAAGTCGAAGGCCAGTAGCGTCATCATCGTCATCAGGCGTGACCCGCGTCGCTGGTCAGTTTATGAATATCGACGCCGATACTCTTCGCCGCTTCACGCCAGCGTTCCGCAATCGGCGTCTGAAAAAGGATCAGGCTGTTTGCTGAGGTGGTCAGCCAGGCGTTTTCCAGCAGTTCGTTCTCAAGCTGGCCTTTTTCCCAGGCGCAGTAGCCTAAGGCGACCAGCACATTTTCAGGCTGTTCGGGCGTGCCTAACGTCTCCAGCACGTCGCGGGAGGTGGTGATCACCGTGTTATCAGAGACGCGAATGCTGGAAGCAAACAGGCTCTGGGCCGAATGCAGAATAAATCCACGATCTTCAGCCAGCGGACCGCCTGCAAACACGGGTTTATCGAGTTTGCTGTCAGGTTCACGCGGCGTGGGCATGATTTTAAGCTTCTGCAGGATGCCGTCGACGGTAAGGTTTTCCATCGGCTTATTGACGATAATGCCCATGGCACCCTCGTCATTATGCTCACAGATGTAAACAACCGAGCGCTTAAAGAGCGGATCCTGAAGGCCGGGCATCGCAATCAAAAAATGATGCTGTAAATTCATTATCAAGGTTCTGTCTTCGGGTTAACCGCTCAGGGCCTGCGCCTTGAACGGTGTTAACGGTTGAGTACGGGGCCGTTGACCCCGTTCAGGCTATCGGGCCAGGCGTTTCTCAATAGCGTCCATCAGCATACCAGTAATGGAGATTGGGAATGCGGCCTCGATCTCACGTATGCAGGTTGGACTGGTAACGTTAATCTCAGTCAGCTTGTCGCCAATAATATCCAGACCGACAAAAATCAGCCCTTTCGCTTTCAGCGCGGGGCCGACGCGGCGGGCAATTTCCCAGTCGCTGTCGGAGAGTGGGCGGGCTTCACCACGGCCACCTGCGGCCAGGTTGCCACGCGTTTCGCCCGATTTAGGGATGCGCGCCAGGCAGTAAGGCACCGGCTCGCCATCCACAACCAGCACGCGCTTGTCGCCTTCTTTGATGGCGGGCAGATAGTTTTGCGCCATGCAGTAGAAGTTGCCATGCTCGGTCAGCGTTTCAATGATGACCGAAAGGTTAGGATCTTCCTTCTTTACGCGGAAAATTGACGCGCCGCCCATGCCGTCGAGCGGCTTGAGGATGATGTCGCCATGCTCCTGCCAGAATTCACGTACCTGGCTGGCACTACGTGTGACCAGCGTATCTGGCGTCAGTTCCGCAAACCAGGCGGTATAGAGTTTTTCATTACAGTCGCGCAGGCTCTGCGGCTTATTGACGATCAGCGTACCTTTCTCCTCTGCGCGTTCCAGAATGTAGGTCGCGTAGATAAATTCGGTATCGAAAGGCGGATCTTTACGCATCAGCACCACGTTCAGGTCCGCCAGGGCGATATCCTGCTCGCTGCCGAACTCAAACCACTTATCGTAGTTTTGCTCAACGCTCAGCGTACGGGTCTGCGCCCGCGCTTCACCGCCGCGCAGATAGAGATCTTTCATCTCCATGTAGTGGATTTCATAACCACGGCGCTGAGCTTCCAGTAGCATGGCGAAACTGCTGTCTTTTTTAATATTGATGGAGGTAATCGGGTCCATCACAATGCCAAGCTTAATCATTTTTATTTCTCCAGTGAGCTTTCTTACTAGCTATCTTGAACGCAGGCCGTTTGTTCAGCCCAAATCGCCAAACCGGACCTGAAGAGCGGTCATTGCGGTAAGGGCCGTGGTCTCCGTGCGCAACACGCGCGGGCCAAGAAGAATATCGGTAAAGTCATAGCGTGCCGTCATGCCGATTTCATCCGCTGAAAGGCCGCCTTCCGGGCCAATCAGCAGGCGCACGCGGCTGACGGGCAGCGGCAGCGTATTAATGCTCTGGCTGGCGCGGGGATGCAGGTTCAGCTTCAGTCCCGCTTCCGGCTCCGCGCACCAGGCCTCCAGCGTCATCGGCGCCCGCACTACGGGCACGGCGTTTCTGCCGCACTGCTCGCAGGCGGAAACCACGATTTTCTGCCACTGCTGGATCTTTTTCGCCAGCCTTTCTGCGTCCAGCTTTACGCCACAGCGCTCAGAAAACAAGGGGGTGATCGTATTTACACCCAGTTCAACGGCTTTCTGGATGGTGAACTCCATCTTCTCGCCGCGCGACATCACCTGGCCTAAATGCAGATGAAGCGGGGATTCCCGGCTCTCTTCGCGGCTTTCGCCCACCGAAACGCGGACGCTTTTTTTATCAGCCTGCACGATTGTGGCGGTAAAAGTCAGATTACTGCCATCGAAGAGTTCTAGGGCCTGTCCCGGGGCCATTCTCAGCACGCGACCGACGTGATTTGCCGCGTCGTCGGAAAGGGAAATCTCACTGCCCTGGGTTAAGGTTTCGGGGTGAAAGATGCGGGGTATACGCATGGAAATCCTGCTTAAAGTTACAGGCCGCGCAGCGGCACGGCCCAGAAGATGAGCACTAGTTTAGGTCAGCGATTTTACCGCTGGCAAGCTTGCTGTATATAGGGGTTATGATTTCCCTGCACGCGGGCGATGCGGGCGTCACGTTCACATTCCCACACCGACACCGGGTACTGTTTATTCCAGACCGTCATCAGCTGCGTTTGCTGCTTCGACATTGAGAGCTTATAGCGATCCCGCATGTAGAACCAGGTTCGTGCGATAACGCCTCTGGCGCGGGCAGGGGGCTCTGCCATTCGGTTTTTAAAGTCGACCTTCATTTCGCACTGGCCATACTGGCCTTCGCCGCCCTTCCACTGGCTGTACATAAAGTTGCCACGGTCGCCGTTCACTTCGCCGATGGAAGGCTGCAAGTTATGTAAATCGGTTTCCATATGGCGATACACGGGATCTTTGGCGCACTGCTTCCTGCCGCCGTTCTGCCAGCACTGGCGCTGGTGGCCAAAGCTCCAGGCCGGAACGATGTGCTCCCACTCAATCCGGCTGGCGCGGTTCGCGTTTTTACGGACCTGATAACCACACGACGCGAGGTCCGGGACGCCTTTTTTACCTTTCCAGTGAATAGTACAGCCGCAGTAAATTGTACCGGGCGCGTCCGCATTTATCTGCGCGGCATAGGATTTAGCCTGGCCGAAGCTGTTCTGATGATAGTTATCCAGGCTGAGGCCGTGTGCGTAAAAGACGGGAACGAGCAGGGAAAGGCTGAGGCAGCCGGTAATTTTGCGAAGCATAATCCAGAATATCGGTGATAAAAACGAGGCGGCGAGAGTAACAGAAGCTGTCAGTTTTCGGAAATGCGTGCGGCTGAAATGGCGCTAAATTCCCTGTTATTGCGCTATTAAACCGCTTTTTCAGACAAGGCGTAGACGCCCGGCTGTAAAAGCTCCCCGCAGGAGACGCAGCGGTATTCACTTTCTCCGCGCAGGATCCGGTTGTGGCGGCGCACGGTAAGCTGATGCTGCTGACAGCGGCAGCGATAGGGGAAAGTGCGGCTGCGCACCGAGGCGATCGCAAACTGGTGCGTCCGGCGCGCCGGAACGCCCAGCACGCTCTCCATCATCCACTTCCACTCTTTGCCGTGTGGTGCCACCCGGCCAAAGTGCTTCCAGACCAGCAGATGAGCGAGTTCATGGGGCACAACCTCATTAATAAATGCCTCCTGATTCTCCATCAGCAGTACAGGATTGAGGCGGATTTCCCAGTTTTGCAGCCACGCGGTGCCCGCCGCCGTGCCGCGCTGTTGGTACAGCAGTGCAGGTTCCGGATAGTGGCGCTCCAGCCGCTGGTTAGCCAGCTGTAATTTTTCGCGCAGCGCGCGCATCACGGCTTGCTGAACGGCAATGGGAAGTCTGAGGGGTTTCATGACGCAGAGGATACGATGGGAAAGCAGGGATAGCAATGAGGCTGGCCGGGTTTCCCCGGCCAGATTAACTTAGTCGCGATGACCGATGTCACGCAGCTTTTTGCCGCCTAACAGGTTGCGCTCAATGTGCTCCAGAGAAACGTTTTTGGTTTCCGGGATCAGCATGATTGTCAGCAGGATAAAGACCACGTTCAGGCCAGCGTAGACCCAGAAGGTGTTCGCGTTACCCAGCGTGTTCAGCATGGTCAGGAAGGTTGCCCCAACGATCATGTTGGCAATCCAGTTGGTCGCGGTGGAGACGGTAATACCGAAATCGCGGCCTTTCAGCGGCTGAATTTCAGAACAGAGTACCCAAATCAGCGGACCGGCGCTCATGGCAAAACCGATGATGAACATCAGCAGCATAGCGACCGCAAAGTACTGCGCACTCTCTGAATGGATGCCCACATGCAGCATGGTACCAAGGATGCCCATACCGGCCGCCATCACCATAAAGCCCAGGATCAGCGTAGGCTTACGGCCCCAGCGGTCAACCAGGCCGATAGCGATAAAGGTCGCCAGTACGTTGATCAGGCCAACGATAACGGTGCCCCACATCTGCTCGGTGGTGTTGGTGAAGCCTGCAATTTCAAAAATCTTCGGCGCGTAATACATGATGACGTTCATGCCGGTAAACTGCTGCATTACCTGCAAAAGTACGCCCAGATAAACCGCACGACGGAAGTTGCTGTTGTCCTTAAACAGGCTCCAGCCGGACTGCTTGATCTTCAGGCTTTCGCGGATTTCGTCCAGCTCACGCTTCGCCTGCTCGCTGGTGTCACGCAGACGATCCAGCACGCGCTGTGCGCTGCGGAAATCACCACGCGCTGCCAGCCAGCGTGGGCTGTTCGGCAGGAAGCAGACGCCGACCAGAAGCAGAAGGGCGGGGATGGTGATGATCCCTAACATCCAGCGCCATTCGCCGGTGTAGCTGAATGCGGTATCGGAGAGATAGGCACCCAGGATACCGATGGTGATCATCAGCTGGTAGAGTGAAATCATACTGCCGCGGATCTTCTCCGGAGCGATCTCGGAGAGATAAAGCGGTGCGGTGTAGGAAGCGACACCCACGGCCAGACCCAGCAGCACGCGTGCCACAATCAGCATTTCCGGGTTAGGTGCCATCGCTGACCAGAGCGATCCAATAACGAAGAGGATAGCGCCGATCATCAGGCTCTTTTTACGGCCCAGGCGTGAAGACATCCAGCCGCTGCCAACGGCACCGACGGCGGCACCAAACATCATCGAGCTGACAATCCACTCCTGCTGATGCGCGGTGACGTTGAATTCATCAGCGATAAAGGGCAGTGCGCCTGCGATGACGCCAATGTCCAGACCGAACAGCAGACCCGCAAGTGCTGCAAGAAAACAGACAAAAAAGGTCATCGCCTTGTTCGATGTTCTGCTCTGCTTTTTATTTTCAGGCATACAGCCTCCATGTAAGTAGTACTTCATATTGTTGTTATAAATGTTAGAAAACCTTCGCGCGCGTAACTGTGCGTCAGATCACACTGGTGTAATCGGTTACACTTCAGATCTGTCGGGAAAACCGGTGGATCATACGCGCTTACGCTTTATAACCAGTTAGACACAGCATTAAACAGTTTCTCTTAATTCCCTGGTTGCCCTCTATCGGACAGCGCTGAAAATAGCGCATTCCGGTAGCGGTTGTCAGTCCTGTAAATTCTTAATTATAAGAAAAATAATATGTTTCCGACTGTAACCGGTAACATAGCTGGCGGACTGAGCAGAAAAAGTGTAGCGAACGTTCGTCAGTCCGCCAGTCAGCAGACAGCAAAAAGGGCACCCTTGGGTGCCCTCAGTTCTGCAAGCTGACGGTTATTTCAGGCCAGCAGCATCCCGCAGCAGCGCGGCTTTGTCGGTTTTTTCCCATGGGAAATGTTCACGACCAAAGTGACCATAAGCCGCCGTTTCGCGGTAGATAGGGTGCAGCAGATCCAGCATCTGGATCAGGCCATATGGACGCAGGTCGAAGAACTCGCGCACCAGCAGCGTCAGCTGCTCGGTAGAGATTTTCTCGGTACCGAAGGTTTCGACCATGATGGAGGTAGGTTCAGCCACGCCAATCGCGTAGGAAACCTGAATCTCACAGCGGTCAGCCAGGCCAGCCGCAACGATATTTTTTGCCACGTAGCGGGCAGCATAGGCTGCTGAACGGTCCACTTTAGAAGGATCTTTACCGGAGAAGGCGCCGCCGCCGTGACGGGCCATGCCGCCGTAGGTATCAACGATAATTTTACGGCCGGTCAGACCACAGTCGCCCATCGGTCCGCCAATGACAAAGCGTCCGGTTGGGTTGATGTGATACTTGGTATTCTCGTTGATCCACTCAGCAGGCAGCACCGGCTTGATGATCGTTTCCATCACCGCTTCCTGCAGATCTTTCTGGGAGATCTCTTCAGAATGCTGCGTTGAAAGCACCACGGCATCAATCCCGACGATTTTGCCATCGTCATACTGGAAGGTGATCTGGCTTTTGGCATCCGGACGCAGCCACGGCAGCGTGCCGTTTTTGCGCACTTCTGACTGACGCTGAACCAGACGGTGCGCGTAGGTCACCGGCGCAGGCATCAGTACGTCAGTTTCATTGGTGGCATAGCCAAACATCAGACCCTGATCGCCGGCACCCTGCTCCAGCGGATCGGCACGGTCAACGCCCTGATTAATATCCGGTGACTGTTTGCCGATCGCGTTCAGGACCGCGCAGGAGTTGGCATCAAAGCCCATATCAGAATGAACATAACCGATTTCACGCACGGTGCTGCGGGTGATCTCTTCGATATCAACCCATGCAGAGGTGGTAATTTCGCCACCCACCAGCACCATGCCGGTTTTCACATAGGTTTCGCAGGCGACGCGCGCTTTCGGATCCTGCTCAAGAATGGCATCGAGCACGGCATCAGAAATCTGGTCGGCGATCTTATCGGGATGTCCTTCTGATACGGACTCGGATGTAAAAAGGTGTTTGGCCATTTAATTCTTTACCTTACTAAAACGGGTTGAAATCGACTGCATAGCGCTGAAGACGGGGCACCAGCTTGCACGATCGGCATCTGGATTATTCTCAGCGCTCCCTCAGGCAAAGCCATGAGCAGTATAGTTATGCGAAGACGCTTAGAAGTTAACCAGTATAGATGGATTAACATCTGGACGGCTATTTTAGGTTACTCATTGAGCGGATTGCCAGCGTTTTTTCGCGAAAGCGCCTTTCTTGTCGCGTGCCAGGTGGCAAATTTTCCTGACAGGTTACGCATTTCGCACAATTTGATTTTGCATTTCCTGCGCTGTGGCTGTATAAAACGCCGCTGCTTTAAACCCTGCTCAACCGGTTTAGCGGCAGGCGCGTCAGCGGTGATGATTTCATCCTGACCTTTCACCCTCAGCATATTTGGTTTTCCACGCGCCATCTGGTGTGTGTGGAGGTGATAACAGTAATGATCACAGGCGTTTTTAAATCCGATCAATTACGCTGCTCTGGCGTGCCACGTTCCCCTTCTTATGACTACTATGCCCGTGCGCTTTATCCGTATGCCGGCGCTCTGAGCCATCATTCTGACATTCGCCCAGGCTAATCTCTCGCCATCGCCGTCATCTGTTTCTCTCAGGCTTTCCTGAGGGAGCGTATCACTGGTCGTCTGACCCGTTACCGGAGTCCGCTACGTGTTTACTGTTATACTTCAGGTACTGATTGAGGCGGTAACTCAGCGTTTTATGCTGGCTTTCCCGCTGTCCGATGGGTTGTTGTTGCGGGGTTTCCCTGCGATAGTAGTTAACTATTCCGCATTATTGAAATTTGAGGCTCGCGATGTCTGACGACATGAAGACTATTAAGGGTTCGTCAGCAGGCGAACAGGGTGTACTCCGTTCAATGCAGGAGGTGGCCATGAGCGATCAAGATGCCAGCAAAATGCTGCGCACCTACAATATTGCCTGGTGGGGTAATAACTATTATGACGTCAATGAGCTGGGCCATATCAGCGTCTGTCCCGATCCGGACGTGCCGGAAGCCCGTGTCGATCTGGCCAAACTGGTCAAAGAGCGCGAGGCCGACGGTCAGCGACTGCCTGCTCTGTTCTGTTTCCCTCAGATTCTGCAACACCGCCTGCGTTCAATTAACGCGGCGTTTAAACGCGCGCGTGAATCCTACGGCTACCGCGGCGACTATTTCCTGGTTTATCCGATCAAGGTTAACCAGCACAAACGCGTCATTGAATCCCTGATCAATTCAGGTGAGCCGCTGGGCCTGGAAGCGGGCTCTAAAGCCGAGCTGATGGCCGTGCTGGCGCATGCCGGGATGACCCGGTCAGTTATCGTCTGTAACGGCTACAAAGATCGTGAGTACATTCGCCTGGCGCTGATCGGCGAGAAGATGGGCCATAAGGTCTATCTGGTGCTTGAAAAAATGACCGAAGTGAAGCTGGTGCTGGAAGAAGCGGAGCGCCTGAACGTCGTGCCGCGCCTGGGCATCCGCGCCCGCCTGGCGTCTCAGGGCTCCGGTAAATGGCAGTCGAGCGGCGGTGAAAAATCCAAATTCGGCCTTTCTGCCACTCAGGTCCTGAAGCTGGTGGACATCATGCGTGAAGCGGGGCGGCTCGAAAGCCTGCAGCTGCTGCACTTCCACCTCGGCTCTCAGATGGCCAATATCCGCGACATCGCTACCGGCGTGCGTGAGTCGGCCCGCTTTTATGTGGAGCTGGCGAAGCTTGGCGTCAACATTGAATGCTTTGACGTCGGCGGCGGCCTGGGCGTGGACTATGAAGGGACGCGCTCGCAGTCTGACTGCTCGGTAAACTACGGCCTGAACGAATATGCCAATAACGTGATCTGGGCCATCGGCGACGCCTGTGAGGAGCATAATCTGCCTCACCCGACCGTTATTACGGAATCGGGCCGGGCGGTGACGGCGCATCATACCGTGCTGGTTTCTAATATTATCGGCGTCGAGCGTAACGAGTTTAGCGAACCTCAGGCCCCGGAAGCCGACGCTCCGCGTCCGGTGCTCAGCCTGTGGGATACCTGGCAGGAGATGCACGAGCCAAGTAATCGCCGCTCGCTGCGCGAATGGCTGCACGACAGCCAGATGGATCTGTTCGACATCCATACCGGCTATTCGCAGGGGATCTACGATCTGACTCAGCGCGCCTGGGCCGAGCAGCTCTATCTCAGCATCTGTCACTATATCCAGATGCACCTTGATCCGAGCAACCGCGCGCACCGTCCGATTATTGATGAGTTACAGGAGCGGATGGCGGATAAGATTTACGTTAACTTCTCGCTGTTCCAGTCGATGCCGGATGCCTGGGGCATCGATCAGCTGTTCCCGGTTCTGCCGCTGGAAGGACTGAATAAATCGCCGGAGCGCCGTGCGGTGCTGCTGGATATCACCTGTGACTCCGACGGTACTATCGACCATTACGTTGATGGTGACGGTATCGCCACTACCATGCCGATGCCGCATTATGATGTCGATAATCCACCGATGCTGGGCTTCTTTATGGTGGGCGCCTATCAGGAAATCCTGGGCAATATGCATAACCTGTTTGGCGATACCGAAGCGGTTGACGTCTTCGCCTTCCCTGACGGCAGCGTGGAAGTGCAGCTGTCCGATGAAGGGGATACGGTGGCGGATATGCTGGAGTATGTGCAGCTGGATCCGCAGGAGCTGCTGACCCACTTCCGCAATCAGATCAAAGAGAGCGATCTGGATGAGGATCTGCGTGCACAGTTCCTGGAAGAATTTGAGTCTGGTCTCTATGGCTATACCTATCTTGAAGATGAGTAAGTAAAGCCGGCGGGCGGAACCTTTTTTCAGCGGTTCTGCCCGTTTTACTCTGGAGGCTTCAGCGTCCCGCCAGACGGCTTCTCTTCCGTTCGCATAACGTTCTTTTGAGCCTGCATTTCAGCATGGAGAAAAGGAGCGGAAGCTTGCGAAGCAGAGCGTTAGCAGCGATAATTTAGCCTCTGCGTCAGCAGGAATAAATCCCTTTCCCGTCGGGCTTAACGACGTGAAAGGGATTTTTTTCATCTACTCAGGCAACTGGCTCTGCGCTTTTCCGGCACCTGTCTACAGAGGACTTTCTATGAATAACACCCTGGGCAATCAGTACGATAACTCACTGGTCTCTAACGCCTTCGGTTTTATGCGTTTCCCGGTTAACTTCCAGCCGTATGATTGCGATGCGGAGTGGGTCATTACCGGCGTTCCGTTTGACGCCGCGACCTCCGGCCGGCCGGGCAGCCGCCTTGGCCCGGGCGCGATCCGCCAGATCTCCACCAACCTGGCCTGGGAAGGCTGCCGCTGGCCGTGGAATTTCGATCTGCGTCAGCGCCTGAAGGTTGTTGACTGTGGCGATCTCGTTTACGCCTTCGGCGACTCGCAGGATCTGACCGACAAGCTTCAGGCTCATGCGGAAAAGCTGCTGGCGAACGGGAAGCGTATGCTGACGTTCGGCGGTGACCATTATGTTACGCTGCCGCTGCTGCGCGCCCATGCAAAATACTTTGGTAAAATGGCGCTGGTGCACTTTGACGCGCATACCGACACTTACTCAAACGGGCCTACCTTCGATCACGGAACCATGTTCCACCATGCGCCAAAGGAAGGGTTAATCGATCCGACCCGATCCGTACAGATTGGCATCCGCACCGAGTTTGACGCTTCGCTGGGCTTTAACGTGCTGGACGCGGCGCAGGTAAACGATCGCTCCGTCGATGATATCATCGCTCAGGTGAAGCAGATTGTGGGTGATATGCCTATCTATCTGACATTTGATATCGACTGTCTGGATCCGGCTCACGCGCCGGGCACGGGAACGCCGGTGATCGGTGGCCTAACTACCGATAAAGCGACCAGGCTTGTTCGTGCACTTCAGGGGCTGAATATCGTGGGAATGGATCTGGTTGAGGTTGCGCCGGGGTACGATCAGTCCGATCTGACCTCGCTTGCCGCTGCCACGCTGGCGCTGGACATGCTGCATGTGCAGGCCGTGAATAAAGGCGAGTAATCTAATGTCCGTAAGGATGTTATGCGGAACAAAGGACGGCTGACCGCCCTTTCAGACTGCTGACAAAGGTAAAGCTCGGGGAACAGGGACTGGGAGTAAAGCGTCCCGCGCCATGGACGGCGCGGGCCGGGCTATCAGGGACGATGCTTTTTGCGTCTTTACGAGCAGGCCTTGTTCCCGGAGCCGGCACGTTATCAAAAACCTCAAAGGGCGGCTGACCGCCCTTTTTCAATGGCTTTACTTCCCGGCAGCGATGCGATCTTTAATATGCTGCGCGCGCGATTCGGAAGAGGGGTGTGAATCAAACATGCTGCTCTGATGGCTGCCTTCCAGCTGCGCCAGCTTTTCAAAGCTGGTGACCAGCCCCTGCGGATTAATGTCACGCTTTTTCATCAGGTCGAACGAGTAATCGTCCGCCTGAGATTCCTGCGCCTGAGAGAACTGGGCGTTCACCAGTTTTTCCCCCATATCCGCCAGCTGTGACTGCGACAGCGAGGCTGCAATGCCGCCGACTGAGCCGACTGCCGTACGCGCCGCCGTGGTGCCATAGGCGACCTGCATCGCTTTGCGGGTGTGGCCCAGCGCAACGTGGCCCATCTCATGACCCAGTACGCCTTCCACTTCATTGTCCGTCATGATGTCCATCAGGCCGCTGTAGACGCGGATACAGCCGTTAGCCATCGCCCAGGCGTTGACGTCTTTGGTCACATAGACCTTGTAATTGGCGGGCGTGCCGTTGATGTTATCGCCCAGCGCTTTGGCAATTTTATCCAGGCGCTGAGCGTAGACGCTGTTTGCCGGCGCGATCTGCGCTTCACTGTCCATCTGGGCACAGGATTTGACGCTCAGCTCTTTGACCTGTTCGTCGCTGAGCGTGGCGGCCTGATAAGCCTGAGCGCCGGACTGCATCAGCGCATCGGTATTAAGGTTTGCGCAGCCGGAGAGCGTGGCGGTCAGGGTGAGCGCGATAAGTGAAGCAGAGAGTTTCATGTATTTCAGCCGTAAAGTAATAAGGAAATAAAAACAATAGTCTGTCTGAAGGCAGAAAAGAATCGTTGCTGAGTAAAAGGGCGTTATAACCCGTACTGGCGCTTATACATAGTGGCTAAAGCCGCAAAGCGCAAGTTTGGACCGGGTTTTTTGCATATTATGCCATGTACACAGGCAGTGACTTTCATGTACATTGAGGGTCGACTTTTATCACTTTGCCTGCTAACTCCTTGATTAAACAAGTTATGAGCGGCGAAGCGTTTAATCCGACCTGGAGTAAAACATGTCTTCTCGTAAAGAGCTAGCGAACGCCATTCGCGCATTGAGTATGGATGCGGTACAGAAAGCCAATTCCGGCCACCCCGGCGCCCCGATGGGCATGGCGGATATCGCCGAAGTGCTGTGGCGTGATTTTCTGAACCATAACCCGGCCAACCCAGGCTGGGCTGACCGCGATCGCTTCGTGCTGTCCAACGGTCACGGTTCAATGCTGATCTACAGCCTGCTGCACCTCAGCGGCTACGATCTGCCGATTGAAGAGCTGGCTAACTTCCGTCAGCTGCACTCAAAAACGCCAGGTCACCCTGAATATGGCTATACCGCCGGCGTTGAAACCACAACCGGCCCGCTGGGGCAGGGTGTTGCTAACGCCGTCGGTATGGCGATCGCCGAGCGTACGCTGGCGGCGCAGTTCAACCGGCCGGGGCACGAGATCGTTGACCACAGCACCTATGTGTTTATGGGCGACGGCTGCATGATGGAAGGCATTTCCCATGAAGTTTGCTCACTGGCGGGAACGCTGAAGCTGGGCAAGCTGGTGGCTTTCTATGATGACAACGGCATCTCCATTGATGGTCATATCGAAGGCTGGTTTACCGACGATACGGCAAAACGCTTTGAATCTTATAACTGGCATGTCATCCGTGGCATTGATGGTCACGATGCGGAAGCGATTAAGAAAGCGGTAGAAGAAGCGAAAGCCGTGACCGATAAGCCTTCCCTGCTGATGTGCAAAACGGTGATCGGCTTCGGTTCGCCAAACAAAGCGGGTACGCATGATTCGCACGGCGCACCGCTGGGCGGCGATGAGATCGCGCTGACCCGCAAGCAGCTGGGCTGGGAACACGAACCTTTCGTGATCCCTTCCAGCATCTACGCGCAGTGGGATGCGAAAGAGATGGGTCAGGCTAAAGAGTCTGCCTGGAATGAGAAATTTGCCGCCTATGCGCAGGCGTTCCCGGCGCTGGCGGAAGAGTTTACCCGTCGTACTAAGGGTGAGCTGCCGGCCAACTGGCAGAGCGAGTCTCAGAAATATATCGAGCAGCTGCAGGCTAACCCCGCCAAAATCGCCAGTCGTAAAGCTTCTCAGAACGCGCTGGACGCTTTTGGTAAGCTGCTGCCGGAATATCTGGGCGGCTCAGCCGACCTGGCGCCGAGCAACCTGACCATGTGGTCTGGCTCAAAGCCAATCAATGAAGACGCGGCCGGTAACTACATCCATTATGGCGTGCGCGAGTTTGGTATGACCGCTATCGCAAACGGCATTACGCTGCACGGCGGCTTCCTGCCTTATACTGCGACGTTCCTGATGTTCGTGGAATACGCGCGCAACGCTGCCCGTATGGCAGCGCTGATGAAAATCCGTCAGGTGATGGTTTATACCCACGACTCAATTGGTCTGGGTGAAGATGGCCCTACTCACCAGCCGGTTGAGCAGATGGCGAGCCTGCGCGTAACGCCAAACATGAGCCTGTGGCGTCCCTGTGACCAGGTTGAGTCGGCGGTGGCGTGGAAATATGCCGTTGAGCGTCACGACGGTCCGACTGCGCTGATCTTCTCACGTCAGAACCTGGCGCAGCAGGATCGTAACGCTGAGCAGCTGGCAAACGTAGCTCGTGGTGCTTATATCCTGAAAGATTGTGACGGTCAGCCGGAAGTGATCCTGATCGCCACCGGTTCTGAAGTTGAACTGGCGGTAGGCGCTTACGAGCAGCTCTCTGCGGAAGGGCGTAAGGTTCGGGTGGTATCCATGCCCTCTACCGATGCGTTCGATAAGCAGGATGAAGCCTATCGTGAAGCAGTACTGCCGAAGGCGGTCAGCGCACGCGTGGCCATTGAAGCCGGCATCGCCGACTACTGGTACAAATATACCGGTCTGAACGGCGCCGTTGTGGGCATGACCACCTTTGGTGAATCTGCCCCGGCCGACCAGCTGTTCAAAATGTTCGGTTTCACCGTCGAGAACGTTGTCGCTAAAGCGAAATCGCTGCTGTAATCCTCTCCTGCGATCCGCATCGCCCCTCAGCCGTAGCTTCACGGCCTGAGGGGCGATATTTTTTCCGATTCTGTGATACAGATCCAAAGATTGCTGCGGCAATTGATCCCCGTCATTCCTATTATTCCTCCCATCTATTATTCTGGCTGAAGCGTTTCAGTCTGCGCTGTAAGCGGATGACACGCTGTCTGAATGCTGTTTCAGCAGGTCAAGAATTGCCTGTACAAACCTGCCCGGCTGGCTCAGGCTAAAGGCTCGGTTTAACACTCAATTCTGATGCAGGAGTGATATGACGGTTCGCATTGCCATAAATGGTTTTGGTCGCATAGGACGCAACGTGCTGCGGGCGCTGTATGAAACCGGACGCCGCGCTGAGATCACGGTGGTCGCCATCAACGAGCTGGCGGACGCAGCGGGCATGGCGCATCTGCTGAAATATGACACCAGCCATGGCCGCTTCGCCTGGGAAGTCCGGCAGGAGCGCGATCTGCTGTGGGTGGGCGAAGATACCCTTCGTCTTCTGCATCGTGCCGATATCAGCGATCTGCCGTGGCAGGCGCTGGACGTGGATGTGGTGCTGGACTGTACCGGCGTTTACGGCAGCCGGGCCGATGGTGAGGCGCACCTGGCGGCGGGCGCGAAGAAGGTGCTTTTCTCGCATCCCGGCGGTCACGATCTGGATGCGACAGTCGTCTATGGCGTCAATGAGAAAGCGCTGCGTCCTGAAGATCGCCTCGTATCTAACGCTTCCTGCACCACCAACTGTATTATTCCGGTGATAAAATTGCTGGATGATGCGTTTGGTATTGAGTCAGGAACGGTCACTACGATCCACTCCGCGATGCACGATCAGCAGGTTATTGATGCCTATCATCCTGACCTGCGGCGCACCCGCGCAGCCAGTCAGTCGATCATTCCGGTGGATACCCGGCTCGCCGCCGGCATTACCCGTATTTTTCCGAAATTTCATGACCGCTTTGAAGCGATTGCCGTCCGTGTGCCCACAATTAACGTGACCGCAATTGATTTGAGCGTCAGCGTACGCGATGCGGTCAGCGCCCGTGAAGTTAACACGCTGTTGCAAAACGCGTCGGAAGGGGCATTTAGTGGTATAGTTGACTATACGGAATTACCGTTAGTCTCCATAGATTTTAACCACGATCCGCACAGTGCCATTGTGGACGGCACGCAGACGCGGGTCAGCGGTCAGCACCTGATCAAAACGCTGGTCTGGTGTGACAACGAATGGGGCTTTGCTAACCGGATGCTCGATACCACGTTAGCGATGGCCGCAAGCGGTTTCAGCCAGGGCGCGGATTGCGCCTTTAAAATTTAGAGAATCAACGAGAGGATTCACCATGTCTGTAATTAAGATGACCGATCTGGATCTTGCTGGTAAGCGTGTACTTATTCGTTCCGATCTGAACGTGCCGGTAAAAGAAGGGAAAGTGACGTCTGATGCACGTATTCGTGCTTCATTGCCGACCATCGAAGCGGCGCTGAAGCAGGGCGCTAAAGTGATGGTAACCTCCCACCTTGGTCGTCCAACCGAAGGTGAATATAACGAAGAGTTCTCTCTTCTGCCGGTGGTTAACTACCTGAAAGAAAAACTCTCTTCTCCGGTTCGCCTGGCAAAAGACTATCTGGACGGCGTGGACGTTGCAGAAGGTGAGCTGGTGGTGCTGGAAAACGTCCGCTTTAACAAAGGCGAAAAGAAAGACGACGAAGCGCTCTCTAAAAAATATGCCGCGCTCTGCGACATCTATGTGATGGACGCTTTCGGTACGGCTCACCGCGCCCAGGCTTCCACCCATGGCGTTGGTAAGTTCGCGCCGGTTGCCTGCGCGGGTCCGCTGCTGGCTGAAGAACTGGACGCGCTGGGCAAAGCCCTGCTGCACCCGGCCCGTCCGATGGTGGCCGTGGTTGGCGGTTCCAAAGTTTCTACCAAATTCGACGTGCTGAACTCGCTGGTGAAAATCGCGGATACGGTGATTGTGGGTGGCGGTATTGCCAACACCTTCGTGGCTATCGATAACAACGTCGGCAAATCACTGTATGAGCCTGACTTTGTGGATGCGGCGAAAAAACTGCGTGACGAGTTCAAAATCCCGGTGCCTACCGACTCCCGCGTAGGTACAGAATTCTCTGAAACTGCCCCTTCCACCGTGAAGAAAGTCAGCGAAGTCAACGATGATGAAGAGATCATGGACTTTGGCGATGAAACCGCAGAAGCGATGGCTAAGATCTTGAAAGAAGCCAAGACTATCCTGTGGAACGGCCCGGTTGGCGTGTTTGAATTCCCGAACTTCCGTAAAGGCACTGAAATCATCGCGAAAGCGATTGCCGACAGCGACGCATTCTCTATCGCCGGCGGTGGTGATACGCTGGCAGCCATCGATCTGTTCGGTATCGAAGATCAGATTTCTTATATCTCTACCGGCGGCGGCGCCTTCCTGGAGTTTGTGGAAGGTAAAAAACTGCCAGCCGTTGCGATGCTTGAAGCGCGCGCAAAACAGTAATCTCTGCGGCGGGGGCGCATCTCCCGCCGGAATTTCCAGCCTGATCTACAGGCACCGAATTTCTTAATCCGGCCGACGAAACAGGACAAAAAGCATGTCTAAAATTTTTGATTTCGTAAAACCAGGCGTTGTCACCGGTGACGACGTACAGAAAATTTTCCAGGTAGCGAAAGAGAACAAATTCGCACTGCCAGCGGTAAACTGCGTGGGGTCTGACTCCATCAATGCCGTGCTGGAAACCGCGGCTAAAGTCAAAGCGCCGGTCATCATTCAGTTCTCCAACGGCGGCGCTGCGTTCATCGCAGGCAAAGGCCTGAAGTCCGACAAGCCACAGGCTGCGGCGATTCTGGGCGCGATCTCTGGCGCGCATCACGTCCATCAGATGGCCGAGCATTACGGTGTTCCGGTTATTCTGCACACCGACCACTGTGCTAAAAAACTGCTGCCCTGGATTGATGGCCTGCTGGATGCGGGTGAAGCTCACTTTGAGAAAACCGGTAAGCCGCTGTTCTCTTCACACATGATCGACCTGTCTGAAGAGTCACTGGAAGAAAACATCGAGATTTGCAGCAAGTATCTGGCGCGTATGGCTAAGATCGACATGACGCTGGAAATCGAGCTGGGCTGCACCGGCGGTGAAGAAGATGGCGTGGATAACAGCCACATGGACGCTTCTGCTCTCTACACGCAGCCGGAAGACGTTGATTACGCTTACACCAAACTGAACGAAATCAGCCCTCGCTTCACCATCGCAGCCTCCTTCGGTAACGTGCACGGCGTGTACAAGCCAGGCAACGTTAAGCTGACCCCAACCATCCTGCGTGATTCTCAGGACTATGTGAGCAAGAAACACAACCTGCCACATAACTCTCTGGATTTCGTTTTCCACGGCGGTTCCGGTTCATCAGCGGCTGAGATTGAAGAATCAATCGGCTACGGCGTGATCAAAATGAACATCGATACCGATACCCAGTGGGCAACCTGGGACGGTATTCTGCAGTACTACAAAAAGAACGAAGGCTATCTGCAGGCCCAGCTGGGTAACCCGGAAGGGGCTGATAAGCCGAACAAGAAATATTACGATCCGCGCGTCTGGCTGCGTTCAGCCCAGACCTCAATGATCGTTCGTCTTGAGCAGGCGTTCAAAGAACTGAACGCGGTCGACGTGCTGTAATTTTAAACAGCATGCGTTAAAAAGCCCCGAAAGGGGCTTTTTTTATGGCCTTTACCCCGGAAAAAACAGGACTTCCTCAGCAAATTTGGCAGGCGCTGCCTTTTTTAGTTACTCTTTCATGCTGGGCGTCAGTTCTGGCTGGCCGCAAGATGATATCCCGCTGGGAACAACAACAGGAAAACCAAATGGAAGATTTGAACGTGATTGACGGCATCAACAGCGCCGGCAGCTGGCTGGTGCAGCATCAGGCGCTGCTGCTGAGTTACTCAGTCAATATCATTGCCGCAATTGTCATTCTCGTGGTGGGGATGATCCTTTCCCGCATTATCTCTGGCATGCTGAATAAAGTGCTTATTTCGCGTCGCCTGGACGCAACGGTAGCCGGCTTTCTTTCCACGCTGGTGCGTTATGGGCTTATCGCCTTCACGCTGATTGCCGCGCTGGGCAGAGTGGGCGTACAAACCGCCTCTGTAATTGCCATACTGGGTGCCGCAGGTCTGGCTATCGGTCTGGCGCTGAAAGATTCGCTGGCAAACCTGGCCGCCGGGGTACTGCTGGTGACCTTCCGTCCTTTCCGCACCGGAGAATTTATTGATATCGGCGTAATGGGGACCGTACAGCACGTTCAACTCTTCTCAACCACGCTGAAGACGGCTGACGGTAAAACCGTCGTGGTGCCAAACGGTAAAGTCATTGCTGGGAATATTGTTAACTTCTCCCGTGAGCCGGTGCGCCGTAACGAGTTTATTATTGGCGTCTCCTACGATGCGGATGTGGATCAGGTCCTCACGCTGCTGCGTGAGGTTGTTGATGCTGAACCGCGCGTCTTGCAGGATATGGGCGTGCAGATTGGCCTGAACGAGATGGGGCCATCTTCGCTCAATTTCGTAGTGCGCTGCTGGAGCAACGCCGGCGAGCTGATCAACGTTTACTGGGATTTGATGAAAGCGTTCAAGCGCGCGCTGGATGCCAACAAAATCGGTATTCCTTATCCGCAGATGGATGTTCACCTGCATCAGGTGAATCAGCCTGAAGCGTTACAGGCACCGGCAGAAACCAGCCTGACTAAATCCGAATAATCATTTGAAGGAGAGCGAACTGCGGTTCGCTCTTTTTTTGGCATTCTTGATAAGAGCAGCTAATAACGTATTAGATTATTCCATTTCCGCTAATGCCATCGCCCCGATAAACTCCCGTTAAATTACTCACCTGAGGCTGACTTCATGCTGTCTGTTTTCTTCCAGGGGATGGCGCTGGGCGCTGCGCTGATCCTGCCGCTGGGGCCACAAAACGCGTTTGTGATGAATCAGGGCATTCGCCGTCAATATCATTTAATGACCGCCGGGCTCTGTACGCTGAGCGATATTGTGCTGATCTGCGCTGGCGTCTTTGGTGGCAGCGCACTGCTGACCCAGTCGGCCCTGCTGCTGAACCTGGTGACCTGGGGCGGAGTGGCGTTCCTGCTATGGTATGGCTGGGGCGCTATCCGTACGGCCCTGAGCGGCAATATCGATCTTGTGCGCGCGGATATCCAGAAGCAGAGCCGCTGGCGTATCATCGCCACCATGATGGCCGTCACCTGGCTGAATCCCCATGTCTATCTTGATACGTTCGTGGTGCTGGGCAGTCTTGGCGGCCAGCTGCCTGCTGCCGCGCGGACCTGGTTTGCGCTCGGTTCCGCGATCGCTTCCCTGCTGTGGTTTTTCAGCCTCGCGCTGATGGCCTCCTGGCTGGCGCCCCGCCTTAGTACGACAAGGGCGCAGCGCATCATCAACGCGCTGGTTGGCATGGTGATGTGGGTTATCGCCCTGAAGCTTGCTATCCAGGGCATGGCCTGGTTTTAACGCCTGCCCGGCGGGTTGAAACGCAGGAAGACCGCCTGTACTCCTCAGCCTTTTTAGCACGCTGACTGTCGCTGTAACCGTAGCATGTGCTCTTTTTTTGCGGTAAAAGTAGTCCGTTCCGGCGTTAAAACGCGTCCGACGGCGAACTTTTTTCTGAATAAAAAATCTGAACATCATCTTTAGTGCATTATAAACTGCTGCGTTATGCAGAATGCGACGAATCATTTCCCCTCAAGGAGGAATACTGTGAGATTAAAAGCCCTGGTTTTAGCCGGATTGATGTCGACCACCGCGCTTTCGGTCACCGCCGTGGCCGGTGAAGTACCTAACGGACCGCACGTCGTTACTTCAGGTCAGTCGAGCGTAGATGCCACGCCGGATATTGCCACACTCTCCATTGAAGTAAGCGTTTCCTCAAAAGATGCTTCCGAGGCGAAAAAGCAGACTGACGCACGCGTTGCGCAGTACTTCGACTTTCTGCAAAAAAACAATATTGAGAAAAAGGATATCGACGCAGCCAATCTGCGGACTCAGCCGGAATATGATTACCTGAAAGATGGTAAATCCGTGCTGAAAGGATATCGCGCCGTACGTCAGGTTCAGGTCACGCTGCGTCAGCTGGATAAGCTGAACGAGCTGCTGGACGGTGCGCTGAAGTCAGGACTCAATGAGATCCGCTCCGTTGAGCTTGGCGTGGCCCATCCAGAGCAGTACCGTGACAAGGCGCGTCAGGCGGCGATAGAGGACGCTACCCGCCAGGCAGGACAGCTGGCGAAAGGCTTTAATGCGACGCTCGGTCCGGTATACAGCATCCGCTATCACGTGGCTAACTATCAGCCAATGCCGATGGCGCGGATGTACAAAGCCGCCGACGCGGCACCGATGACCTCGGCAGCCCAGACCTATGAGCAGCAGAGCATTCATTTCGACGACCAGGTTGACGTGGTATTTGAGCTTCAGCGCGGTCAGTAAAGGAAGTGGGCAAGCGCTGCCCATGGCGATAAATACCAGGCCGTCCCTTAGCGGGGCGGCCTTTTTCTATTCGCTCTGGCGCAGCACGCGGTGTCCATGAGCAAGCAAGGCATCGGTGACTTTACGCATCAGGCGGCTTTCCGGCGCAAAGCGGTGCCAGTAAAGCATCCTGCGCTGGAACAGGCCGGGCGTCAGATCGATCAGTTCCCCCTCCGCCAGCTCACGTTCAATCTGTAAATGGGGGATCATGCAGCAGGTTGTCCCCTGCCGGGCCAGCTGCACAAAAGCCTCCGAAGAGTTGACGATATGACAGGGCACGCTTCCCGGCGAGAGGTCAAAGTTCTGCTGTAGAAAGGCCTGATGCATATCATCAAGATGATCAAAGGCGACCGCGGGCGCTTTCAGCAGGGCCGAACGCGTCACGCCGTTCGGGAAATAACGGGCCGCAAAATCTTTCGAGCCGACAAACAGGTAATCCAGCGCGCCCAGCCGATCGACGAGGCAGCTTGGCAGCGGCTGAGGCTGAATACTCACCGCGCCAACCACTTCGCCGCGCCGCAGCCTCTCCTGAGTGCGGCTTTCATCCTCAACCTGCAAATTAAGACGTACCGGCGAGTCGGTCAGCACCGTTTTTAGCGCCGGAAGCAGCCAGGTCGCCAGACTGTCGGCGTTGACCGCCAGCGAGAGCAGCAGCGGGGTGGTGCCGCTGTTCTCATCGCCCAGCCACTCCTCTTCAAGCAGTTCAACCTGATGCAGCAGCGCCAGCAGCTTCTGTCCCTGTTCGGTCGGGCGGGGCGGCACGGTTCGCACCAGCAGCGGCTGCCCGAACATATTCTCCAGCTGCTTGATGCGCTGGGAAACGGCGGACTGCGTGATGCAAAGTTTCTGCGCGGCCCGTTCAAAGCCGCGTTCGCGAATCACCGCATCCAGCGCCTGAAGCGTTCGATAATCCGGGCGTTTCATTATTCCTTTCGCTCTCATTCAGGTGTGGATAGAGCACTATGCCATATTTTTGACACTTTGCCCTGTGCAACGGCGACTTTATCCGGCAGCCGCTTTGTGGGCCGCTTTGCAAAGTGACAGGAAATGCGCGGGCAGGGCGGATTTTTTCGCCGGGGTTGTTTTATACTAGGCGCACACAATGGCAGCAGGGATTGTAAACGCATATGACGCAGGAAGAACTGAAAAAGGCCGTGGGCTGGGCCGCGCTGGATTACGTTAAGCCCGGCACTATCGTTGGCGTAGGCACCGGCTCGACCGCCGCCCATTTTATCGATGCGCTGGGCTCGATCAGGCATCAGATTGATGGCGCGGTCTCCAGCTCGGAAGCCTCTACCCAGAAGCTGAAAGGCCTGGGTATTCAGGTTTTTGATCTGAATGAAGTCGACTCACTGTCAATCTACGTGGATGGCGCCGATGAGATAAACGGCTTTATGCAGATGATCAAAGGCGGCGGCGCGGCGCTGACGCGGGAGAAGGTGATTGCGGCCGTCGCAGAGACATTTATCTGCATCGCCGATGAGTCGAAGCAGGTGGACGTGCTTGGCCGTTTCCCGCTGCCGGTGGAGGTGATCCCGATGGCGCGCAGCTACGTTGCCCGCGAACTGGTGAAGCTGGGCGGCCTGCCGGAGTATCGTCAGAACGTGGTGACAGATAACGGCAACATTATCCTTGATGTGCATAACCTGCGCATTCTGGATGCCGTGGCGCTGGAGAAAGCGATCAACGCGCTGGCAGGCGTGGTTACCGTCGGCCTGTTTGCCAACCGCGGGGCGGACGTGGCGCTGATAGGCAGCGCTTCCGGCGTCAGGACGATTAATAAATGATCTGACCCGCGCTGCTGGCGTCAGTTAATTTATGATAAAAAACATCTTTTCTTCACCTCCTGAAATTTGGTGACTTATGTCACATAACTGTAGCCTTCAGGGGGATTCTGCTGGAGATAGGGTTGCAGCCGTGATTATGTGTCAGGTTAGCGCCCGCTTCGCTTCCGCCGTGCTGACCGGCGGGCAATCGTTTGTATTGCCGACGCCGTAAATTTTGATATTTTGACAGAAGGCTAACTTATCGCCGGGAACGGACGCCGCAGCAATGTGCCGGTCTGAGCCGCCACGGGGCAGTAATAACGCCCCTGGCTCAGGATTGTCGCAGGTCAGGCGACCATCTCCGTAAAAGGCAAGATTAGCCACTTCTGAAGTCAGCTAAATAGGGTCGGGAAATGGCAAAGGTATCACTGGAGAAAGACAAGATTAAGTTCCTGCTGGTGGAAGGCGTACACCAGAGCGCGGTAGAGAATCTGCGCGCGTCGGGCTATACCAATATCGAATTTCACAAAGGCGCGCTGGACAGCGAAGCGCTGAAAGCATCCATCCGCGATGCCCACTTTATCGGCATCCGCTCACGTACCCAACTGACCGAAGAGATTTTTGCCGCCGCAGAAAAGCTGGTTGCGGTGGGTTGCTTCTGCATCGGTACCAATCAGGTCGATCTGAACGCGGCAGGGAAACGCGGTATTCCGGTCTTTAACGCGCCTTTCTCCAATACCCGATCCGTGGCTGAACTGGTTATCGGTGAACTGCTGCTTATGCTGCGTGGCGTACCTGCGGCCAACGCCAAAGCGCACCGGGGCATCTGGAACAAGCTGGCTGTCGGCTCCTATGAGGCTCGCGGCAAGAAGCTGGGCATCATCGGCTACGGCCACATCGGTATGCAGCTGGGCGTGCTGGCGGAAAGCCTGGGGATGCACGTCTATTTTTATGATATTGAAAACAAGCTCCCGCTGGGCAACGCCACCCAGGTGCGGGCGCTCTCTGACCTGCTGAATATGAGCGATGTGGTCAGTCTCCACGTCCCGGAAACGCCTTCCACACAGAATATGATGGGCGCGGAAGAGCTGGCGCAGATGAAGCCGGGCGCGCTGCTGATTAACGCCTCGCGCGGCACGGTGGTGGATATTCCCGCGCTCTGCAAGGTGCTGGCCGATAAACATCTGGCCGGGGCGGCGATCGACGTCTTCCCTGAAGAGCCGGCGACCAACAGCGATCCTTTCAATTCACCGCTGTGCGAGTTTGATAATGTGATCCTGACGCCGCACATCGGCGGCTCCACGCAGGAAGCGCAGGAGAATATCGGGATTGAGGTGGCGGGCAAGCTGGCGAAATATTCCGATAACGGTTCCACGCTTTCCGCCGTTAACTTCCCGGAAGTGTCGCTGCCGATGCATGGCGATCAGAGCCGCCTGCTGCACATCCATGAAAACAGGCCGGGTGTGCTGACCGCCATCAACAACATCTTTGCCGGTCAGGGCATCAATATTGCCGCTCAGTACCTGCAAACCACGCCGCATATGGGCTACGTGGTGATCGATATTGAGGCGCCTCAGGATGTGGCAAATACCGCGCTACAGCTGATGAAAGCGATCCCCGGCACCATCCGCGCCCGCTTGCTTTATTAATGACCCCAGACGACTGAATCAGCGCCACCCCGGTGGCACTGATTCAGCTATTCAGCGTCGGCCACTGCCAGATTTTTGAGGGCGTTATCAACGCCGGCAGGGGGACATCCCACTCCGCGACCGGCAGCTGCGCAATCTGCTGACAGTCATGCGCCAGCCCTACCGGCAGAAAGCCATGCTGCTGCCAGTTTTGCAGCGTGCGGTCATAGAATCCGCCTCCCATTCCCAGTCTCTGCCCATACCGGTCAAAAGCCACCAGCGGCACCATCAGCACGTCCAGCTCGCTTAAGGTTGCCAGCCTGCGGATATCCAGCGGCGGCTCCGGGATGCGCAGCCGGTTTGGCGTCAGCGGCGTGTCGGCCTCGTAGCGAATAAAGAGGAGTTGCCCCGGAGAGAAAGGATGGAGCACCGGCAGATAAACCTGCTGCCCGCGCTGCCAGAGGCTGGCAATCAGCGGGCGGGTGTCCAGCTCGCCGTCGAAGGAGAGAAACAGCGCGATTTTTTCTGCCTGCTGCACCGGCGCGAAATTCAGCGCCCGTGCGGCGGCCTGGTCGGCGGACTCCCGCTGCTGCTCTGGCGTCAGGGCGCGACGGAGATGGCGGACGTGGGTCCGGATATCCTGCCGGTCAAGAAGGTTCAGATCCATGACGATGACTCCCGTTATCTGGCGCAGAAATCCAATTGGTGCCGCTTTATCACGCGAAAGACGATGAGTTTGCCATACGGAAGAGGGAATTTCGACCCGCTGGGGGTGAGGTCACTGAACGGAAAAGAAAGGTAAAGAAGGGAATCTCCGAGATGCCGCCGCAGGCTGTAACCCTTGAACCCTTGGTTCAAGGTGAATGTGCCGTCGCAACCATCAGGCTTCTCGGACGGACCGAGCATGCTCACAGGTTACAGAGCGCCACACTCTGTTGGTATGAAATATCGGCTCAGGGGACTGGCCCGCTTGCAAACATCTCAGAGAATTTTTTACTTCACCGTCACTGTAGCACAGATGACGTTGAGGTGTTATTCGAACTTCGGTCCTGAACGTTCCGTTATGCGACCCTGCTCAAGCAATGCCTGTTCAATGGTCTGTTGCAGCATACGGATGCGCTGTTCCATGTTGCTGGCATAATCGCGCGTTTTAACTTTTTCCTGCGCCAGCTCGTGACAAACGTTCAGGGCAGCGATAAAAACCAGCTGCTCGGTATTTGTGACTCTAGTGCGGACTTTTAAATCCTGCAACCGCTGATTAAGGTCTTCGGCAGCACTGTTCAGCGCATCTTGCTGTTCAGGCGGACAATTTACTCTTAAAGAACGACCAAAAATTTGTAGATCTACGGGTTGTGCAGACATGCCACCATCCTGACTGATTACTGCGCCGCCAATCACCCTTAACCGCACACCGGGCTGGGAGGGGCGCAACTATAACTACCCCTTTTAGAAGAAACAACCCCTTTCTGGAATCGTTGAGGCACCTGGTGGTAGCATATCACGAACTTACTCAGCCAACGACGACCAAAACGTATGTCACTATCAAACACAATGCCGGGCTATGACCAGCTGGCTTCAGCACTGACGCAGCAGGGAGTCGGCATGACGCCCGCTGAAATGCACGGCCTGATCAGCGGAATGATCTGCGGCGGCAACACGGACAGCAGCTGGCAGACGCTGGTTCATGAACTGACGAATGAAGGCATGGCGTTTTCGCAGTCGCTCTCCCAGCCGCTACAGCAGCTTCATCAGGGCATCGGCGATGCGCTGGAGGAAGAGGGCTTTCTTTTCCAGCTTTACCTGCCGGACGATGATGACATCAGCGTCTTTGACCGCGCCGATGCGCTGGCCGGCTGGGTGAATCATTTCCTGCTGGGCCTGGGCGTTTCCCAGCCTAAACTGGATAAAGTGAAGGGCGAAACCGGCGAAGCGATTGACGATCTCCGGACCATCGCCCAGCTCGGCTACGATGAGGATGAAGATCAGGAGGAGCTTGAGCAATCGCTGGAGGAGGTTATTGAGTATGTTCGCGTCGCGGCGCTGCTCTGCCACGATACGTTTACGCATCAACAACCGACCGTCGTGGAAGTAAAAAAACCGACGCTGCACTAAGCGGCGTCAGGCTACTAACAAGGACTGCATTCAGGAGAAGCTGATGACCCGGCAAGAATTTTTACGCCGCCGCCAGGCGCTGTTAGCGAAAATGCCACCCGCCAGCGCGGCGGTGATTTTTGCTGCCCCGGAAGTGACCCGCAGCAACGACAGCGAGTATCCCTACCGGCAGAGCAGTGATTTCTGGTATTTCACCGGCTTTAACGAGCCGGAAGCGGTACTGGTGCTGATCAAAAGTGATGAAACCCACAATCACAGCGTGCTGTTTAACCGCGTGCGCGATCTCACGGCGGAAATCTGGTTTGGTCGTCGGCTGGGGCAGGACGCCGCGCCGGAAGCGCTGTCGGTGGATCGCGCGCTGCCCTACAGCGACATCGGCGAGCAGCTCCCTCTGCTGCTTAACGGGCTGGACGTGGTCTGTCACGCTCAGGGCTGTTACCCGGAAGCCGACAGGCTGATGTTTGACGCGCTTGAAACCCTGCGCCGTGGCTCACGGCAAAACCTCCGCGCGCCCGCCACGATGACCGACTGGCGGCCCTGGGTGCATGAAATGCGCCTGTTCAAATCGCCGGAAGAGCTGGCGATCCTTCGCGAAGCGGGACGTATCAGCGCGCTGGCGCATCACCGCGCCATGGAAAAGTGCCGCCCTGGTATGTATGAGTACCAGCTTGAAGGGGAAATTCATCATGAGTTTACCCGCCATGGCGCGCGCTACCCGGCTTATAACACCATCGTCGGCGCGGGTGAGAACGGCTGCATTCTGCACTACACCGAGAATGCTTCCCGGATGCGCGAAGGTGAGCTGGTGCTGATTGATGCCGGCTGCGAATATCAGGGATACGCGGGCGATATTACCCGCACCTTCCCGGTAAACGGGCGTTTTACCGCGCCGCAGCGCGCAGTCTATGAGATCGTCCTCGCTTCCCTGAACCGGGCGCTGGCGCTTTTCCGACCGGGCACCAGCATCCGTGAAGTCAATGCGGAAGTGGTCAGGATTATGGTGAGCGGGCTGGTTGAGCTTGGCGTGATGAAGGGCGAGGTCGATGCGCTGATTGAAGCGCAGGCGCACCGGCAGTTCTATATGCACGGGCTGAGCCACTGGCTTGGACTGGATGTGCATGATGTTGGCCTCTACGGCAACGATCGTGACCGTCTGCTCGAACCCGGCATGGTGATTACCGTTGAGCCGGGCCTCTATATTGCCCCGGATGCCGATGTCCCCGCAGAGTATCGCGGCATCGGCATTCGCGTGGAAGATGACATTCTTATCACCGCTGACGGCAACGAAAACCTGACCGACAGCGTGGTGAAAGATCCCGACGACATTGAAGCCCTGATGGCGGCAGCGAAACGACTATGAGTATCGTTATTGCAGGCGGAGGAATGGCGGGCGCCACGCTGGCCCTGGCGATTTCGCATCTGACCGGCGGTAAGGTGCCGGTGACGCTGGTGGAAGCCAGCGAACCCTCAACGCGCGCCCATCCCGGCTACGATGGCCGTGCGATCGCGCTAGCGGAAGGCACCCGCCAGCAGCTCGCCGCGATCAACCTCTGGCCCGCGATCCGGGCCTGCGCTACCGCAATAACACACGTTCACGTCAGCGATCGGGGCCATGCTGGCTTCGTCTCGCTGAAGGCGGAAGATCATGGCATCTCTGCGCTCGGACAGGTGGTTGAGCTGCACGAGATTGGTCAGCGCCTGTTTGCGCTGCTGAAAAAGGCGCCCGGCGTGCGCCTCTGCTGCCCGGCGAGAGTGGCTGAGGTTGAGCGCACGGCGTCCGGCGTCAGCGTGCGGCTGGATACGGGAGAACAGCTCCAGGCCCAGCTTCTGGTGGCGGCTGACGGCTCCCGCTCGGCGGTGGCGGCAGCCTGCGGCGTGCAGTGGCAGAGCCGTGACTATCAGCAGGTGGCGGTGATCGCGAACGTCTCCACGCGTGAACCGCACCGGGGCCGGGCCTGGGAACGCTTTACCGAGCATGGCCCGCTGGCGCTGCTGCCGATGTCCGCCGGGCGCAGTTCGCTCGTCTGGTGCCATCCGCTGACGGAGAAAGCGCAGGTGGATGCCTGGAGCGACGAGCGCTTTCTTGATGAGCTACAGCAGGCGTTTGGCTGGCGGCTGGGGCGCTTTACCCAGGTCGGCCAGCGGCACAGCTATCCACTTCAGCTTCAGGCCGCCACGCAGCATGTTTCCCATCGCCTGGCGCTGGTGGGTAACGCCGCACAGACGCTGCACCCGATTGCGGGACAGGGATTCAATTTAGGCCTTCGCGACGTCATGTCGCTGGCGGAAACGGTCGCAGAAGCCTGGCGAAACGGGCAGGATGTGGGAGGCTATGCTACCTTGCAGCGGTATCAGCAGCGCCGGCAGCCCGATGCGGCGGCCACGATCGGCCTGACCGATGCGCTGGTCAGACTGTTTGCGAATCGCTATGCACCGCTGGTCGCGGGACGCAATCTGGGCTTAATGGCCATGGATTCGCTGCCGCTGGCGCGTAATTTGCTCGCCGGGCGCACGTTGGGCTGGGTTGAGCGTTAAGGAGAAAGCACGTAATGCAAACATATGATGTGATCGTCGCAGGCGGCGGTATGGTCGGCCTGGCGGTGGCCTGCGGGCTGCACGGCAGCGGACTGAAGATTGCCGTACTTGAGCGCCAGGCGCCGGTTACGCAGGAGGCGGGAGCCGATCATGCGCTTCGGGTCTCGGCAATCAATGCTGCCAGCGAACGCCTGCTTCAGCATCTTGACGTATGGAGCGCCATTCTGGCGGCGCGCGCCAGCGTGTACCACGGCATGGAAGTCTGGGACCGTGACAGTTTTGGCCGGATTGAATTTAATGACGCGCAGCAAGGGCTGCCTCATCTCGGGCATATTATTGAAAACAGCGTTATTCATCAGGCGCTGTGGCAGAAAGCCAGCGAGCTTAACGATATCACGCTGATCTCACCGGCTGAGCTACAGCAGGTAGCCTTTGGCGATAACGAAGCCTTCGTTACGCTGGCCGACGGCACCATGATGACCGCCAGGCTGCTGGTGGCTGCCGACGGCGCCAACTCCTGGCTGCGCAATAAAGCGGATATCCCGCTGGCGTTTTGGGACTATGAACACCATGCGCTGGTTGCCAATATCCGTACCGAAATGCCGCACGATGCCGTGGCGCGCCAGGTTTTTCATGGCGACGGCATTCTGGCGTTTCTGCCGCTCAGCGATCCAAACCTCTGCTCTATCGTCTGGTCCCTGTCGCCGCAGGAAGCGACACGGCTGCAGTCAATGCCAAAGGCGCTGTTCGATCAGCAGCTGTCGGTCGCCTTCGATCTACGGCTCGGCCTCTGCTCGGTAGAAAGCGAGCGTCAGACGTTTCCGCTGATGGGCCGCTATGCGCGGAACTTCGCGGCCCACCGGCTGGCGCTGGTAGGGGATGCCGCCCATACGATCCATCCGCTGGCCGGGCAGGGCGTAAACCTGGGCTTTATGGATGCCGCCGCGCTGGTGGGTGAGATCCGTCGCCTGCATCAGCAGGGGAAAGATATTGGTCAGCATCTCTATCTGCGCCGCTATGAGCGCAGCCGCAAGCACAGCGCGGCGATGATGCTGGCCGGTATGCAGGGCTTTCGCGAGTTGTTTAACGGCCACAACCCGGCGAAAAAGCTGCTGCGTGATATTGGCCTCAGCCTGGCGGATAATCTTCCGGGCGTTAAACCCCGCCTGCTGCGTCAGGCGATGGGGCTTAACGATCTGCCCGAGTGGCTGCGTTAAGCGCTTCTTTACCGCACGCGGCGGAACGGGGATTCGTATCAGGCTGCTGCAAACGTAAAGCGAAGGGAAAAGGGACTGGGAGTAAAGCGTCCCGCGCCATGGACGGCGCGGGCCGGGCTATCAGGGACGATGCTTTTTGCGTCTTTACGAGCAGGCCCTGTTCCCGGAGCCAGCATTTCATCCGTAACATCAGGCAAATCGGTGATTCGCCTTTCTCTCGCCTGCGGCACGGGCAGATGAACGCTGTGCCATCCCTCTTATGCCTTCTTTTCATCCTCCTTACGATTATGCAGTTTCCCCTTAAATGCAGGCAGAAGCAGATAAACGCGGTGAAATCGCGCATCCAGCCTGAAATCATGCTGAACCCTCTCTGAAATCGCTGTTTTTCGCCTGAGGGGCTGCAATAATAGAGATATACGCTTTTTAATATGCAGGGTGCCGGACTTCAGGCCTGGCACGGAGATATCAGCATGGAATACGAATTTTTGCGGGATGTGACGGGCGGTGTGAAGGTAGGCATGTCGATGGGCCATGAGGCCGTCGGTCACTGGTTTAATGAGGAAGTCGAAGGGGATCTGTCTTTACTGGATGAAGTGGAAGCGGCCGTCAGCAGCGTTAAAGGCAGCGAGCGGCAGTGGCAGCGTATCGGTCGCGAATATACGCTGTGGCTGGATGAGGAGGAGGTGATTGTCCGCGCCAACTTGCTCAGCGTTGAGGGTGATGAGATGGAAGAGGGGATGAATTACTACGATGAAGAGAGCCTCTGCTTTTGCGGCGTGGAGGATTTTCTGGCGGTGATTGCCGCCTACCGGGCCTTTTTGCAGGGGCGCTGAGGCCTCTCTGGCCTGTCGTACATCGGCTTCTTATCTGGAGAAGCGCTGCCGGCGGTCCCGGTGATATCTCTCTTGTAAGAGCCTCGCGGCAAGCTTTAAGACGTAAGTTTCTGTTTTCCCTGAGGCTGTTTTAGGTCACGCGGTGCCTGACCGCTTACTGCCATAAAGTAAGTTAAAACCACACCCTCTGCCGTTATCCATTACGGATATCGCTGCCATCCGGCTCTGCTCTCTGAAAGCGGCTGAGCCGCTTTTATGCCTTCGACAGTTTTATCCCTCGTTCTAACACCTCCAGCGTCGGTTTATATAACAAGTCCTCTCATTTTGATTTTTTTTAATCAAATGCTATCTGTTTTTTGTGATTATGATCGCTTTAAATCATTCATGATTGATTAGAATCATTCACAGCGACTTATATCCAACACCAGGGTTGTGACAAAAGATGAAACTAAAACAGGCTATTGAGAAAATACCCGGCGGTATGATGGTAGTGCCTTTAGTTGTCGGCGCACTGATTAACACTTTCGCGCCGCAGGCGCTGGAGATCGGTGGTTTTACGTCGGCCTTATTCAAAAACGGCGCCGCGCCGCTTATCGGAGCGTTTCTGCTCTGTATGGGGGCCGGTATCAGCCTGAAGGCGGCGCCTCACGCCGTTATGCAGGGAGGAAGCATCACGCTGACCAAGCTTATTGTCGCCGTGGCGATTGGGCTGCTGGTCGAAAAGCTCGCGGGTCCGGAAGGGATCTACGGCCTGACCGGCATTGCGATTATTTCGGCAATGAGTAATTCCAACGGCGGCCTTTACGCTGCGCTGGTGGGCGAGTTCGGCAATGAGCGCGATGTGGGGGCTATTTCCGTACTGTCATTGAATGACGGGCCGTTTTTCACGCTGATCGCCCTTGGTGCGGCCGGCATGGCCAATATTCCCCTGATGGCGCTTGTCGCGGTGCTGGTGCCGCTGGTGATTGGCATGATCCTGGGCAATATGGATAGCGAGATGCGCCAGTTCCTGACCAAAGGCGGCCCGCTGCTGATCCCTTTCTTTGCCTTTGCGCTGGGCGCCGGGATCAATCTGCACATGCTGCTTGAAGGCGGGATTGCCGGCATCCTTCTGGGCGTTCTGACCACTTTCGTCGGCGGTTTCTTTACTATCCGCGCCGATCGCCTGGTCGGCGGCACGGGCGTGGCGGGCGCGGCGGCATCAAGTACCGCAGGCAACGCGGTGGCAACGCCGCTGGCCATTGCGCAGGCCGATCCTTCGCTTGCCCAGGCAGCGTCCGCCGCCGCGCCGCTGATCGCCGCCTCGGTCATCACCACCGCGATCCTGACGCCGCTGCTTACTTCCTGGGTGGCTAAACGGAATCTTCGTCGCGGAATAACGGAAGGAAAAGAGACGCCATGAAAATGCTGGTTATTGCGGATGATTTTACCGGTGCCAACGACACTGGCGTTCAGATGGCCAAAAAAGGCGCGCGTACCGAGGTGCTGCTGCATGGCAAAGTTGCCGCTAACAGCAAGGCTGATGTGGTAATCATCAACACCGAAAGCCGCGCCTGCGATGCGCAGACCGCCGCCGCGCGCGTCGCTGAGGCGATTAACAATCAGGCCGTTGCCGTACCGCTCGTCTATAAAAAGATCGATTCAACCTTTCGCGGCAACGTCGGGGCGGAGATTGCCGCCGCCATGAAGGCAACCGGGGCGCGGACAGCCATTATTGCCGCAGCCATCCCTGCGGCTGGCAGAGTGACGGTTGACGGCTGCTGTCTGGTAAATCAGGTTCCCGTGCATGAAACGGAATTTGCCAGCGATCCAAAAACCCCCGTCACCTCATCCCATATAGCCACGATTCTGGCCCGTCAGTGCGATCTCCCGGTGGCAGAACTCCCGCTCGCGGAGGTTCGTTCTGCCTCGCTGGGCCAGACGCTTGCGCGGCTTACCGCCAGCGGCGATACCCTGGTGGTGGCCGATGCGGTAACCGATGCGGATTTAACGGCGATTGCCGCTGCGGCTGCCGGGCTGACGTGCCGCTATCTGTTGGTTGGCGCGGCGGGACTGGCAAATGCGCTGCCGCCTTCGCTCTATCTGACCTCACGCTCTCATCTTCCGCTGCTGGCCGTGGCCGGTTCCATGAGTGAAGCCACCCGGCAGCAGATTGCCAGCGCCGCCCGTGAAGAGCAGCTGGCGATCCTGGACGTTGATGTGACCGCGCTACCCGGTGAAGAAGCCTCCAGAGAGATTGACCAACTGGCGGCAAAAGCGGCAGACATTTTACAGCGCAGGCAGCACTGCGTGATCAGAACCTGCCGCGACGAGCAGGATCGGCTGCGGATTGACGCGCTCTGTCAGCGCTGGCACCTGAGCCGGGCGGAGCTGGGCGACGTCATCAGCCAGCGCATTGCGGAACTGACGCTGGCGATCCTGAACCGTGCCCGGATTGGCGGGCTCTTTCTGACGGGCGGCGATATTGCCATTGCCGTCGCCCGCATACTGAATGCGCAGGGCTACCGCATTGAAGGTGAGATTGCGCCCTGCGTTCCCTGGGGCACGCTGACCCAAAGTGATATTGACGACCTGCCGGTGATCACCAAAGCGGGTGGGTTTGGCGATGAAGATACGCTGCGTAAAGCAATCTGGTTTACAGAGGAGTTGTACCGTGAAGAAAAATAGAGTGGTGGCGATTACCATGGGCGATCCGGCGGGAATAGGACCGGAAATTATTATCAAATCGCTGGCGGAAGGCGAGCTGTCAGGTATACCGGCAGTGGTGGTGGGCTGCGCCGCCACGCTTCGCCGGGTGCTGGAGAGGCAGATCACGCCCCAGGCGGTTATTCGCGTGCTGGAGAGCGTGAGCGATGCGCAGTATGCGCCTGGCGTGATTAACGTGATCGACGAGCCGCTGGCAGAGCCGGAGAAACTGCAACCGGGCGTGATACAGGCGGCGGCGGGCGATCTGGCTTACCGCTGCGTGAAGCGGGCGACCGCGCTGGCCATGGCGGGGGAGGTGCAGGCGATAGCGACCGCACCGCTGAACAAAGAGGCGCTGCATCTGGCTGGTCATGCTTATCCGGGCCATACAGAATTGCTGGCGCAGCTGACCGGCAGCAAAGACTATGCGATGGTACTTTACACTGACCGTCTGAAGGTGATTCACGTCACCACGCACATTGCCCTGCGCAAGTTTCTGGATACGCTTAACCGCGAGCGCGTGGAAACGGTTATTGGTATGGCGGACAGCTTTCTGAAGCGGGTCGGTATCGCACAGCCGCGCATTGCCGTGGCGGGCGTTAATCCCCACGCCGGAGAGCATGGTCTGTTTGGCGATGAAGAGATCACTACCGTCGGCCCCGCCGTAGAGGCGATGAAAGCGCAGGGTTATCAGGTCACCGGCCCCTGCCCACCGGACACGGTTTTCCTGCAATGCCATCAGGGTCACTACGATATGGTGGTGGCGATGTACCACGATCAGGGGCATATTCCACTCAAGCTGCTTGGCTTTTATGAAGGGGTCAATATTACCGCCGGCCTGCCGTTTATCCGCACTTCGGCAGACCACGGGACGGCGTTTGATATTGCCTGGACAGGAAAAGCGAAGTCTGAGAGCATGGCGATTTCCATCCAGCTAGCCATGCAGCTTGCATAGGGATTTATGAAGGGACAAAGTCGCCTTGAACAGATTATGGACTATCTGAAGAGCCATAATCTGGTGACCGTCGATCAGCTGGTGAACGCCATTTCCGCGTCACCGGCGACCATCCGGCGGGATCTGATTAAGCTCGATCGCGAAGGCGTGATCAGCCGCACCCACGGCGGCGTCACGCTGAACCGTTTTATCCCCGCTCAGCCGACCACGCTGGAGAAAATGCAGCGTAATCTTACCGAGAAACAGGCCATCGCCCAGGCCGCCGCCGCGCTGGTCAGCGCGGGCGATGCTGTATTGCTGGATGCGGGTACGACGATGCTTGAACTGGCGCGCCAGCTTACCCATCTCCCGCTACGGGTGATCACCTCGGATCTGCATATCGCCCTGTTCCTGTCAGCGTTTAAGCAGATTGAAGTCACCATTATCGGCGGACGAATCGATGATTCCAGCCAGTCCTGCATTGGCGATCATGGTCGCCGGCTGCTGAGAAATCTTAATCCGGATCTGGCCTTTGTCAGCTGTAACTCCTGGAGCATGGAGAAGGGAATTACCACGCCAACGGAGGAGAAAGCGGGTCTGAAATCGGATCTGCTGCTTAACGCCCGTCGCCGGGTGTTGCTGGCGGACAGCAGTAAATATGGCGCTTGGTCGCTGTTCTGCGTGGCCCCGCTGCAAAACCTCACCGATATCATTACCGATACCCGACTCAGCGAGGAGGCGAGAGAGACGCTGCATGGCCAGGCGTTCAGCCTGACGCTGGCCCGCTAACAAAAACGGGCGACCCAGAGGCCGCCCGTTTTCTGCCGTTCACCGTGCGTTACAGCGTTTTGATGCCAATGGCGGGAATATTACGGCCATAGTAAATCTCACGCATCTCTTTCCACAGCAAATCGGTAATGCGCTTATGCTCCTGCGGGCTCAGCTCTTCCGGTTTGGTGTTGAAAAGGTAGTGTTTGAGATCGAACTCTTTCAGCAGCATCTTGGTGTGAAACATATTTTCCTGATAGACGTTAACATCCATCATGTCATACATCGCCTTCATATCTTCCGACATAAAGTTCTGTATGGAATTGATCTGATGATCGATGTAGTGCTTCACGCCGTTCACATCGCGGGTAAAGCCGCGTACGCGATAGTCGATGGTCACGATATCGGATTCCAGCTGATGGATCAGATAGTTCAACGCCTTCAGCGGTGAGATCACGCCGCAGGTAGAGACTTCGATATCGGCACGGAAGGTGCACAAACCGCCTTCAGGATGGCTTTCAGGATAGGTGTGTACGCAGATATGGCTCTTATCAAGGTGCGCCACGACGGAGTTCGGTAGCGGACCTGGGTGCTCGGAGGTGTCAATATCCTTGGGATCGACCGGCTCTTCGCTGACGAGGATCGTCACGCTGGCGCCCTGCGGCTCATAGTCCTGGCGGGCGATATTCAGCACGTTTGCGCCAATTATCGAACAGGTCTCGCTGAGGATCTCCGTCAGTCGGTTAGCATTATACTGCTCATCAATGTACGCAATGTATCCGTCACGCTCTGCATCTGTATTCGCGTAACAGATATCGTAGATACAAAAACTCAGGCTTTTGGTCAGGTTGTTGAAGCCATGTAGTTTAAGCTTTTGCAATTTCGTTCACCCCCTTAAAATGCCCGGTCAGTCGGCCAGCGCATTCAACAGATATTGTGGCAGGGCAAAGCTGCCAGTATGGATCGCCGGATTGTAGTAGCGGCAGTTCAGGCCTGCGGCCGCAAAGCGTGCCGCCAGCGTTTCCGCATCAATCTGGCGCAGCGCCGGGTTATCACTTGCCCAGGCAAAGGTCATGATGCCGCCGTAATAGGTCGGGATCGCGGCCTGGTAAAAGCTGACGTCATCAAAATAGTGGCTCAGCTTGCGATGGCTGTTAATCGCCTCATCCTGCTGCAGGAAGCAAACGCCATTCTGCGCCACAAAGATGCCATTTTCATTAAGGCAGCGGCGGCATCCCTCATAAAATTCGGAGGTAAACAGGCTCTCTCCCGGACCGATTGGATCGGTACAGTCGGAGATGATCACATCAAACTTGTCGCTGCACTGATTGACGAAATTCACGCCGTCATCAATCACCAGCGTAAAGCGCGGATCGTCATAGGCACCCGCGCTGTGATTCGGCAGGTATTGCTTACAGAAAGTCACCACGCCAGCATCGATCTCCACCATGGTGATCTGCTCGATGTTTTTGTGACGGCTCACTTCACGCAGCATGGCACCGTCGCCGCCGCCGATTATCAGCACGCGCTTCGCGTTGCCGTGGGCCAGCAGCGGAACGTGCGTCATCATCTCATGATAAATGAACTCATCCCGCTCGGTGGTCTGTACCACGCCATCCAGCGCCATCACGCGGCCTAAAGCGGCGTTTTCAAAGATGATCAGATCCTGGTGGCCGGTCTGCTCACGGTACAGGACATTATCGACAGAAAAATACTGTCCAAACCCGGCATGAAGCGTTTCATGCCACATTTCTTGTTCGGCCATGGTGGGGGCTCTCCTTCCTCATAACAGCCACGAAAAATGGGCGCGACATAATAGCTAACTCTGACCGTGGTTGCACGGTCAAATTATCAGCAGGGACGGATCACGCAGGGGGGATTACTTCACGTAGGCGAGCAGGCTCAGGGAATCCCGCGCCAGTGACTTACATTTCGTATCGTTAGGCACGGCGATACCGCTTAAATCGCGATAGCTCTCTTCACCCAGCACTTTCATATCAAAATTGCTGTAGTTGCTTAAATCCCAGCGGTTTTGCTGGGCAAAAAAGATCAGCGCCCGACGGATTTGACCATCCGGCAGTTCCTGATAACCACAGTCGTTTTTCAGATAGACAAAAACGGCGGTCAGATCCGCCAGATCTTCCGCTTCAGACTCGCTCAGCGCAAAACTTGTCGATGAGAAGCTAAAGAGACTCAGTAACAGCAGAGTCTTGATGCTTTTCTTCATAATTGTTCTCAACCATTTCCGGTAGCCTGACGTTAGCACAGTTATCGGCAGGCTTCAGACAATTTTGCCGGAAAAAGCGCGGCCTGCCGCCTTGTTAAGCCGCCGTTGAAAAGCGCGCATTTGCAGGACTTGACCTTACCGTTAGGGGAAGGGTTATGCTTCGGCAGGGTATTCGCCGCCAGGATGAGGACAGAAGTAATGCAACGTCGTGAATTTATTAAGCTGAGTGCCGCCATGGGGGCCGCCAGCGCGCTACCGTTCTGGAGCCAGTCGCTGATGGCCGCGCAGCCCCGGGTCAGCCTGCCGCTGCCGAAACAGCTAACGGCCGATGCTCAGGGCGTGATTAATATCACCGCGCAGCAGGGTAAGACAGTCTGGCAGGAAAAAACCGTTTCCACCTGGGGCTATAACGGCGATCTGCTGGGGCCGGCGATCGTGCTCGACAGCGGCACGCCGGTCACCATTAACGTGCGGAACACGCTGCCGGAGGCGACCACCGTGCACTGGCATGGCCTGGCGCTGGCGGGCGATGTTGACGGCGGCCCGCAGGCGCTGATTGCGCCCGGCGCCACCCGCACCGTCAGCTTTACGCCCGATCAGCCCGCCGCCACCTGCTGGTTTCATCCTCACCAGCATGGGCGGACGGGGTATCAGGTCGCGCAGGGGCTGGCCGGCCTGGTGTTGATCAAAGATGCTGCCAGCGAAAAACTGCTGTTGCCAAAAATCTGGGGCGTGGATGATATCCCGGTCATTCTTCAGGACAAAAGGGTGAGCGAAGCGGGCGATAAAATCGACTATCAGCTGGATGTCATGAGCGCGGCGGTGGGCTGGTTCGGCAACATTATGCTGACTAACGGCGCCATCTATCCGCAGCTCGCCGTCCCCCGTGGCTGGCTGCGCCTTCGCCTGCTGAACGGCTGCAATGCGCGCTCGCTCAATCTGACCGCCAGCGACAACCGCACGCTCTATGTGATCGCCAGCGATGGCGGACTGCTGGCTGAACCGGTAGCCGTAACGCAGCTACCTATGCTGCCGGGCGAGCGCTTCGAAGTGCTGGTGGATACCGGCGATGGCAACGCGTTCGATCTGCAAACGCTGCCCGTACGGCAGATGGGCATGACGCTGGCGCCGTTCAGCCAGCCGCTCCCGGTACTCACCATCACGCCTTTGCAGGTCCTTGCCAGCGGCACGCTGCCGGACCAGCTGGTGGCGCTGCCTCCGCTACCGTCACAGGAGAAGGGAAAAAGCCGCCTGTTGCAGCTCACCATGGATCCCGAGCTGGATCGCCGTGGCATGCTGGCGCTGATGGAAAAGTATGGTCATGCGGCGATGGCAGGCATGAGCGGTGACGGACACGGTAATGAAGGTGCCGGGAGCGCCGGCGGCCACGAGGGACATGCGCCAGCGATGGGCGGGATGCATCACACGTCGCCTACGGAGCAGGTGGATGATTTCCATAACGGCAATAAAATCAACGGTAAAGCCTTTGATATGACGACGCCGTCATTTGATGTGAAGCGGGGCGAAGTGGAGAAGTGGATCATCTCCGGCGAGCATGATGCCATGCTCCATCCGTTCCATATTCACGGCGCGCAGTTTCGCCTGCTGTCCGAAAACGGTAAGCCACCGGCCCCGCATCGCCGCGGCTGGAAGGATATTGTCAGCGTGGAAGGCGCGCGAAGCGAGGTGCTGATCCGGTTCGATCATCTCGCCGCTAAAGAACACGCCTATATGGCGCACTGCCATCTTCTGGAACACGAAGATACGGGAATGATGCTTGGATTTACGGTGAGTGAAACGGATGATGCGTAACCGGGAGCAGTGATGGTGTTGTGCCCCCATGATATTCACTTCAATCAGTCCGATAAGATCGGTATTTAGATAGTTCCGGTATTGGTTGAGAGGGACATCAGAGGGGCAGTAGCAACGAATCAGAATGTCCGCTTTGAGCGAGAAGCGGACATTGCGAGTCCGCCCTGCGCTTAGTGAGCTACGTCGATAACAATTTTACCAATGTGACTCCCGCTTTTAAGCCGCTTGTAGGCTTCACGGTATGTTGCAAAAGGGAATACTTTATCAATTACTGGCCTGACTTCGTGTTGTTCCATGGCAGCCATCAATGCATCAAAATTCTGCCGTGGGCCGATAGCCGTACCTGCAACGGTAAGACTGCGGGACAGAATATCAATAGGTGGCAATCCGCCTCCGAATCCGCTCGTAAAGCCAACCAGCGTTATATCTCCACCTTTTCGGGTAGAAGCAGCGGATTTCACGATGGTTTTTTCTCCAGCAATGTCAACGACCTTATCGACGCCTTCACCACTCGTAAGTTCCAGAATCTTCTTTTCCCAGTCAGGAAAAGTGCTGTAGTTAACAACTGATTCAGCCCCCATGGCTTTGAGCTTTTCAGCCTTCTCATCTGTTGAGGTAATTGCCAGCACACGAGCACCAAACATTCTTGCAACCTGAAGTGAAAAGAGCGCCACTCCACCTGTCCCCTGAATAAGCACTGTCTGTCCGGGCTGAAGTGGAGATGACAGATTAAGGCCTGTCCAGGCCGTGACAGCAGCGCACGGTAACGATGCCGCTTCAACGTAAGACATATAATCAGGAATTTTAACGACAGCATTCTCATTCAACAGAATATATTCGGCAAGCCATCCATCTGTGGTCATGCCCAGGCTGTCATTTTGATATTCAGGAAGAGCAGGACCACCTATCCAGGCTGGATGACACCCGGATGTAACACGATCCCCCACTTTCGCACGTTTAACCGCGGCCCCTACTGCAACCACCTCGCCAGAGCCGTCTGAGAGAGGAACTCCATTTTCCTGACGGGGTCCACCGTACGCGCCATCAAGAATTGCCTGATCGCGAAAATTCAGTGAAGCTGCCTCTACACGGATCAGTACGTCATGAGCTCCAGGCGTCGGCACTGCTTCGTCATGCATCTCTAAATCGGGTTTGGGACCGGTAGTCCATCGAATTGCTTTCATATCTGTAGCCTCCTGTTTAAGGTTCTGCCAAAATAAAAGACTACTGAGATTTTAACAAGAACCCACTATTTGGTGTGCTACACACTTAGAGGTAAGTATGGTAAAGCAACGTGACTGGCGGTGTGAGGATCCACAACAGCAACTGGTGTGGGCGGCTGCGACACGGGAAGCATTACAGGTCCTGGAAGGTAAGTGGAAAATTGTCATAATCTGCCAGCTTTTTGGCGCAAAAGGTCCATTGCGGTTCTCAGAACTGGAACGACGCGTCGAAGGCGTAAATCAGAAGATGCTTATTCAACAGCTCAGGCAGCTCGAAAAAGACGGAATAATTACCCGTACGATATATCCTGAAGTGCCGCCCAGAGTGGAATACGCACTCACTGAGATCGGTATCAGGTTAGGGCCGTCAATGGCTGAACTAATCGACTGGGCATTCATGCGCAGGGAAGCGTTGGAAAAAGACAAGAGTGCTGTTTGATGTCTGGATTTAAAAAGTACGAACAGATTTTATGAGAGTATGTCCTGAAATATGAGTAATACTTACTGACTCTTCCTGTGAATTAACCTACATCAATGTTTGTAATGTCCGCTTTTGGCACTTAGGAGACGCCGACTGCGCGACCTTTATCTGCTATGAGCGAGGAGCGGACCTTAGATTCATGACGATTACGTGTTTTCGTTGTGCTGAACATTACATCCTTACGGAGCGCCTTGGCTAGCAATCTAAGAGCGCGTCAATTACTATCCAAAGCCTATGGATGTGAACATTTTTGGTTTTATGCCAGCACTACTCCCTGTTGCACTATCCCCCGGAGCAAGCTTCACTCTCGTTATGAACAGTGCTCTCGCAGGAGGTAACAAAGGTTTATTCAGAACTCTTGCCGGAACAGCTTTGGGCATATATACCCATGCGGTTTTTATAGGGCTTGGTATAACCGCTGTGCTCATCTCGTCGCCATCAGCTTTTGCTGTACTTAAAGTTGTTGGAACTGCCTATCTGCTTTGGTTAGGAGTAATGCTAATCCGCAGTGGGATAACTGTGAATACAGGCGGGTTTACTATTACAAAGCATTCGGTGACCTTAAAAGAGGCCTGGCTGGCTAATGTTTTAAACCCTAAAGCCATCCTTTTTTATCTGACTGTCGTTTCACAGTTCGCAGGGATAAAGGGAGGCGTTTGCAACTACCTGATGCTGGCATCAGTTCATATAGTAGTTATGAGCGTCTGGCTTTTAGCAATTAGTCAAACGCTCATATTTTCTGCAAAAAAAACCAACCCATTGATACTCAAAAGATACGTCAACATTGTCGGCGGGATGTTGCTCATTGCTTTTTCGCTACACAGCCTAATCTATTAACTCCTCAGCTATAGCGATGATGTCCGCTCCTGGCACAGAGCGGACGTTTATAATTTTATGAATAATAAGGGATTGTCAGCCTCTTTATAAAAAAACCGTCACACGAAGTTTATTTTTCTTCAGTGAAGATTTTAACTAACTCGTTTAATACCTCATTCATCCCCCTGCTGAGGATCCGATCCTCCCGCATTACCGTCCCGAGAGTCCGGTAAAGAGGGGGCGTCATGGAATAGAGGCTTAGACCCTTTCTTTCTCCCATGCTTGCAACGGACATGCGGGGGACGATGCTGTAACCCAAGCCGGCACGTACCATCCTTTTGATGGCTTCAATACTGCCAAGCTCCATCACAGGGCAGGCAACGTGCCCGGTAAACCGGAACCATTCGTTAATCAGGAAGCGTGTCCCGCTTCCGGGTTCAAAAATAATCAGTGGCATTGACAAAAGGGCTGCTGGAGAAAGCGGTTTTGCGTTCTGCTCTGATGCATCCTTTTCCATAATGATAACAAATTCATCCGGACCCAGCGGGTTGACGTTCAGGCACTTACCTGTTGCTGGCAGGGTTACCAGGCCAATGTCTATACGATTTTCCTCTACGCCTCGGATAATATCTGAAGTATTGCCAGTGCGTACGTCCACTTTCAACAGGGGATGCGCCTGTCGCAGTTGCTGCAGTAAGGGAGGCAGAAGATGAATGCAGGCCGTTGCGCCTGTGCCGACAGTAACGGTGCCGGTTATATCGTCTGAATGCAGGGACACAGATTCAACAGCTGTACGTACCACTGCATCAATTTTCATGCAGTGCTCAGAAAAAGTCAGTCCGGCAGGCGTTGGCTTTATCCCGCGGCTGGTTCGTTCAATAAGCCGGGCTTGTAGCGCCTGTTCCAGCTGTCTTATCTGCAGACTTACTGCCGGTTGCGACAGGCCGAGTGCTTCTGCCGCTCCGGAGAAACTGCCCCGGCTGATGACCAGCCTGAAAGTATTCAGGTGATCGAGGTTCAGCGTTGCCATGCCAAAGTTTTCCTTATGCCACTGATAAGCCTTGCCGCCTGTCTGAGTTTATTCATCCGGGTTAGTCTCTGTATCTGACCGAAAAAGGAACTGTATTAATGGAAATAACCGAAGCAGATGAACTACATGTTCCTGCCATACAACAGATTTATGCATATCACGTATTACATGGCACCGCCACGTTTGAAACCGTGCCGCCGGATGAGACTGAAATGGCAATGCGCCTGAAAAAGGTGTGTGCAGCAGGGTTGCCCTGGTTTGTGGCGGTTGATGAAGGGCGGGTCCGGGGATACTGCTATTTATCATTTTACCGTGAACGGCGTGCTTACCGATTCACCCTGGAAGATTCCGTATACATTGACCCGACGTTTCAGGGCCGGGGTATCGGCAAATTGCTGTTGTCCCATGCGTTAGCGTGGGCAGAAGCCCGTGGCTTTCGTCAGCTCGTGGCCGTGGTGGGTAACAGCGAAAACACCGCCTCCCTGGCCCTGCACCGTGCTGCGGGCTTCAGTATCACTGGCACACTCAGGTCCGTGGGATTCAAGCACGGACGCTGGCTTGATACGGTCATCCTGCAGCGCACGCTCGGAACGGGTGACGCAAAGCTTCCGGGGAGCACAGATTGACAGAAGGACATCTGACAGGTCGCACCATTTTCTGTATCGGCATGACGCAGCTTATTAACTGGGGAATCACGTTTTACATGCCGGGTGCCTTAGGGGCCGCTATCATGGCTGATACGGGTTGGTCTCAGGTTGTCACTTTCTCGGGCCTGACCGTTGCCATGTTCGCCATGGGACTGGTTTCACCTCTGACTGGTCCCATTATGGCCCGTATTGGCGGACGCACGATGATGATGGCAGGCACGTTGACTGTTGCTGTCGGCTGTTTTCTGATGTCGTTTATTCATACCACGCCAGCCTGGATTGCCGTATGGGCCCTGGTAGGGGCTGGGATGCGGTTCGCCCTGTATGACGCCGCGTTTGCGCTGCTTGTCGAAACTGCCGGTGCACGGTCTCGCCGGGCAATCTCTCTGATTACCCTGTTGGGTGGTCTTGCTTCAGCTGCGTTCTGGCCTTTGGGCACCGCACTGCTGCATATCACCGACTGGCGGCACGCCGTCATCGTTTACGGCAGTGCGGGACTGGTAAGCCTGCTTTTTCTGGTCCCTGTTCCGGCAGGCAGTAGGATAAAAATCCCCGTATCCGTCCAGTCCGGACTCCCGGCGTCCTGAAGCCTAACCCTGATACATCGCGCACTAAGTCCCTTTTTTGAGAGTACAGAAAACAGAGGTTTTGTGTACGCTTTACCTTGATGTCACACCCCATGCGAACTTACAAAATCCGCGCAGGGCTGGTCGCTATTTATGGCGACCAGCCCCAACCACACCTTACAACGCAACCTTAATACGCCACTACCGTTACCCAATTTGCATCACCTCCGGCAGGCGCTTCGCTTACCCGCTTAAGCGTTCCGCTTTCAGCATTAATTTCATAGCTGCCGGTAACCGCGCTCTTTTCACCGCTGGCAATCAGCCAGCGGCTATCAGGCGAAATCGCAAAGCCGCGCGGCTGTTTTTCAACCTGCCAGCTATCAATCAGCGTCAGCTTGCCGTCCGCCTTATTCACCCGGTAACCGCTAATTGTGCTGCTGGTCCGCTCGCTGACGTAGAGAAAACGTCCATCCGGCGTCAGGTGAATATCGGCTGCCCAGATACGCGGCGTGGTGTCGCTGTAGCCCGGCGGTCGCTCTTTTCCATGTTCCAGTTTGTATTTTTCAGCAACGGCATTCGGCACCTCCGCCACTTTTACCAGCTCGCCGCTGGCTTCACGACGGAACTGCGTGATAAGGCCGCCCATCTCGCCAATGTTGTAGAGATAGCGGTTATCCGCTGAGAGCACCGAGTGGCGCGGTCCATTCTCTGCGGCAGTGTCGACATAACCCTTACCGAGCGCCGTCAGTTCACCCCCGGCGTTCAGTTTCAGCTGCAGTACGCGATCGGTGCCGAGATTACCGACATAAGCATTTTTCCCGCTGGCATCAACAATCACCGAATGGGCCGCGTGTCCGGTTTTATAGCTACCGACCGGCGGCGCAATCACTTTGCCATCGCTGGCGAGCCGGTAGACGTGCACCACGTCGCCGTCATATGAGGCACCAAGCAGAAAGCGCCCCTGCTGGTCTGTGCTGATATAGGGATAACTGGCCGCCGCGGCCACGGCGTCGGGCTGGCTCAGATCGCCGGTTTTGCTGTCGATGCGCCAGCTCACCACCTGTAGCGGCTTACTGCGAATCGCCGCATAAAGATGTTTGCGATCGGCGCTCAGTACCGTCGGCATCACTTTTCCTGGCGTTTGGGTGTGTCCCAGCAGTTGCAGCGCACCCGTTTGTTCGTTCAGCGCGTATCGCGCGATGGTGCCATCACCGGCTTCTGACACGTAGACGAATGTTTGCGCCAGCAGGGGCGCGCTGGCGGCCATCGATGCTAATAGCGTCACCGCACGTAATATTTTCTTCATGCTGTTTCCTTTGCGTACCAACTACGGACGTTTGGCGTCACAGCGCCAGTTATCGATCAAAAACGGCATCGTTACGCTTCTTATGCGGCAGCGCGTTGCGGGCGCATGCGTCGAAAGCGGCGGCGCTGATAAGCATCGCTTTGCAGTGAGGCCTTAACGAAACCCATGCTGGCGCGGTCAGTCTGGTTAACGTTAAGCGTCAGAATGATGCGGCGGAAAAGCGAGCCTTCATATTGTTGTGTCATGCGTCACCTGTAGGGTTAAAAGCACCGCTATAGGTATACGCAGCAACAGGGGGAAGCGGATAGGGAGTATTGCCAGGTAAAACTTATGCAAACGCCCTGGGGTTTTTGAAATTCATGAGGTTACATCAATTCCCGACGAAGAGTTTATGCCTGGTTTGTGCGCTGGCTCACTGGCAGTTTTTTACTGTCTGGGCAGAGAACCAGGAGATTCGGTTTTTTTAAAGCAGCCCCTCGGTTAATGCTGTTTTGTCTGCCGGGAAGAGAGCGGTATACCTTACCGGGCTTTCCACCCTACACAGCAGGCACATATGAGTACACACACGCGTATCCGCAAATTCAATACCAAAGAAACCTATCCCAACCAGTCGCTGGACAACGATCTCTGTCAGGCCGTCCGTGCGGGCAACACCGTTTATGTGCGCGGGCAGATCGGCACCGATTTTGAAGGGAATCTCATTGGGCTGGGCGACCCGGCTGCTCAGGCCGAACAGGCGATGAAAAACGTCAGGCAGCTGCTGGAAGAAGCCGGTAGCGATCTTTCACACATCGTAAAAACCACCACTTACATTATCGATCCCCGCTACCGCGAGCCGGTCTATCAGGTAGTTGGAAAATGGCTGAAAGGGGTATTCCCCATTTCTACGGGCCTGGTGATTTCCGGCCTGGGGCAGCCGCAGTGGCTGATGGAGATTGACGTCATCGCGGTGATCCCCGACGACTGGCAGCCACAATAAGGAGCGCATGCGATGACGTTATCAATCGTCGGGCGCTGCGCCCGGACCGGTCAAATGGGAATAGCCATCAGCTCTTCCAGTATTGCCGTAGGCGCGCGCTGTCCATGGTTAAGAGCGGGAGCTGGCGCGGTTTCCACACAAAATATCACGCTACCGTCGCTTGGCCCGCAAATTCTGGATCGTCTGCAGCTGGGCGATACGGCAGAAGCGGCGCTTCAGGCGGCTCTTAAGAGCGATCCGCATTTTCAGTATCGCCAGGTTACGGTGCTTTCAGCCGATGGGCAGGCGGCCTGCTTTAGCGGTGATAAAACGCTTGGCGTTAATCATGCGCTGACCGGCGTCAACTGTGTTGCCGCAGGCAATCTGCTGGCGAACACCGATGTGATCCCGGCAATGGTCGTGGCATTTGAGCAGCACGAAGGTCACCTGGCTGACCGTTTGATAGCCGCGATGCAGGCCGGCATGACATCCGGTGGAGAAGCGGGTCCCGTGCACTCGGCGGCCTTGTCGATTGTTGACGATCGGGTCTGGCCGCTAGTCGATCTTCGCCTGGACTGGACCGAGGCGGATCCTGTAAAGGGCCTGGAACGGTTGTGGCAGGCCTACCGGCCACAGATGCAGGACTACATTATTCGTGCGCTCGATCCGACCCAGGCGCCCAGTTACGGCGTGCCGGGCGACGAGTAGAATTTGGAGAAACCTGATGTTAACCAGTCGAACGCTGCTTGAAAAGCTGGTGGCCTTTGATACCACCAGCCGGGAGTCCAATCTGGCGCTGATTGATTTTGTCTGGCGTTATCTGACCGATCTCGGCGTCAGCTGTGAACTGATCCACAATACGGAACGCAGCAAGGCCAATCTCTATGCCCGCCTGGGGCCGGCAGGGAGTGGCGGCGTGATGTTATCCGGCCATAGTGACGTGGTGCCGGTGGATGGGCAGGCCTGGAGCGTGCCGCCCTTTACCCTTACCGAACGTGACTGCAAGCTCTACGGGCGCGGCACGGCTGATATGAAGGGTTTTATCGCCAGTATGCTGGCGGCGGTTCCTCACTTCCTGGCGCAGCCCCTGACCCAGCCGCTGCACCTTGCGATTTCCTACGATGAAGAGGTTGGCTGCCTGGGCGTGCGCAGCCTGCTTGACGCGCTGGCCCAGCGCCCTGACAAGCCAGCTATCTGCCTGATTGGCGAGCCGACCGGGCTAAAAGCGGTCTCAGGACACAAGGGCAAGTCCGGCATGCGCTGCGAGGTGAAAGGCGCTGCCTGCCACTCGGCTTACGCGCCGCAGGGCGTCAACGCCGTTGAATACGCCGCTAAGCTGATCCAGCGCCTGACGGTGATTGGCGAACGCCTGGCTGCGCCGGACCGGCAGGATGCACGATTCGATCCGCCGTTCACTACCGTGCAGACCGGGGTGATTGCTGGTGGCACCGCCTTAAATATCGTGCCGGCTGACTGCACATTTGATTTCGAGGTGCGGACGCTGCCGCAGCAGGATGCGCAGCAGGTGGTCAATGAGTTGGAAGACTACGCACAGAGTGACCTGCTGCCGCAAATGCGCGCGGTAAATCACCACACGGCAATCCACTTTTATTCCCTCAGCAGCTATCCCGGACTGGATACGCCAGCGGACAGTCCCGCCGCCAGGCTGATTGCTCATCTGACGGGCTCCGGCGAATTAAGCACCGTTGCTTTCGGCACCGAAGGTGGGCTCTTTCATCAGAACGGGATTTCCAGCGTGGTTTGCGGGCCGGGCAGCATGGAGCAGGGCCACAAGCCGGACGAGTTTATCACTCTCGATCAGCTGAACGCCTGCGATGAGATGCTGCGTCGTCTCGCGGCCTGGATGAGCCGTTAACCCGTTCAGCGCAGGCTCAGCCCCTGCTTTATGTTTTCCAAACGTCAGCTTCAGGAAGCACTAACCGCGTAAGGCGCAAAGAAGCCGTATGCTGCTGGCAAGCAATAACAGCCCCGTTTTCTGGAGATCTCATGGTAAGCGCAGAAGTTACCCCATTCCCACAGGCCGAGCGTATCCCTGACGCGCCGGTAAAAACCCCAATCGCCGTGCGGCTGGATGGCGTGCTGAAACGCTTTGGTGACGCCATCGCCCTGCATAAAATTTCCCTGACCATTAAAGAGGGGGAATTTATCACGCTGCTGGGGCCATCCGGCTGCGGCAAAACCACCTTGCTCAACCTGATGGCCGGCTTTGCCGAGGCCGACGGCGGCGAAATATTTATTGATGGTGAGCTGGTAACGGAAATCCCGCCCTATCAGCGCGAAATTGGCATTGTGTTTCAGAACTATGCACTTTTTCCGCACATGACGGTAGAAAAGAACGTGGGGTATGGACTGCGGATGCGTGGCGTGCCAAAGGCCGAAATCGCCGGACGCGTCGAGCAGGCTTTGGCGCTGGTTAAGCTGGCAGGGTTCGGCCATCGTAAACCGCGTGAACTCTCCGGCGGCCAGCAGCAGCGCGTCGCACTGGCGCGTGCACTGGTGATCCGCCCGAAGGTGCTGCTGCTGGATGAACCTTTTTCTGCCCTGGATAAAAACCTGCGTCTGTCGATGCAGGTAGAGCTGAAGGCTATTCAGCGCAAGCTGGGTGTAACCACCGTGTTTGTGACACACGATCAGGGCGAGGCGCTAAGTATGAGCGATCGAGTGGTAGTGATGTCGGCAGGGCATGTGCGGCAAATCGGCTCGCCGGATGAGATCTACCGGCGGCCAGACGATCCTTTTGTTGCAGGCTTTGTCGGCGACGTGAATATTTTGCCTGGCCGCTATGCTGGCCGCGATACCCTGGCGGTGATTGAACTGGGCGGTAACACGCTGCGCCTTCCCGCTGAACGGGTGCAGGGCACCATTGGCGAACGGCTGGATGTATATGTCCGGCCTGAGAACATGCAGCTCGGCCCACTTGGCCCGGATTCCTGCCTCAGCGCCACGGTGATCGCCCATGTGTTTCAGGGCGATCATGTCGATGTGCATCTGGATGCACCGGCCTTAGGCAGCGCCATGCTGTTTGCGCGTCAGTCCGGACTGGATTCACTCACCCGCTGGCCGGTCGGCAGCGTGGTCGGCGTGAGTTTTGCCGACGAGGGCGTATGCGCCTTTACCAGCGAAAAGTAGGGACAACATTCATGATACCCGAAATGATGAACGCCATAATCGCCAGCAAGCCGGGCGGTGCAGAAGTGTTACAGGTTGTGCAGCGTCCAGTGCCGGAGGCGGGCGCTGGTGAGGTACTAATCCGCGTGGCAGCCGCAGGCGTTAACCGTCCCGATATTATGCAGCGCAACGGCATGCCGCTGCCGCCCGGCAGTATGGATATTCTGGGTCTCGAAGTCTCCGGCATTGTAGTCGCGTTGGGTGATGGCGTGAAAAGCCCTGCGGTCGGCACCCCGGTTATGGCGCTTCTGAGCGGCGGTGGCTACGCCCAGTATGCCCTTGCAAGGGCCGAACTTTGCCTGCCAGTGCCCGAGAACCTGTCTTTACGTCACGCGGCTGGTCTCCCGGAAGCCGCTTTCACCGTCTGGCATAATCTGTTCGAACTGGGACGGCTGATGCCCGGCGAAACTGTGCTTATCCACGGTGCGGCCAGCGGCGTGGGGACTTTTGCTATTCAGTGCGCTCAGGCCTTCGGTGCTCGCGTCATTGCGACAGCCGGCGGCAGTAAGAAAATTGCTTCGCTACAGCAGCTCGGCGTATGGCGGGCGATCGATCGCCATAACGAAGATTTTGTTGCCGCGATCCTGGATGAAACTCACGGCACGGGCGTGGATGTAGTGCTGGATAACGTCGGCGGCGACTATGTTGCGCGCAATCTGAGCGTTCTTGCGCCGGGTGGTCGCCATGTCAGTCTCGCCTTTATGCAGGGAGCAAAAATCGAGCTGGATCTCCAGCTAGTGATGCGTAAAAGCCTGAGTCTGACCTCCTCGACGCTACGGCCAAAAAGCGTGGCTGAGAAAGCACGGCTGGCTCAGTGCATCCGCGACCATCTGATGCCGCTGGTGGCCGAAGGCAAAATCTTGCCAACGCTTTATCAGACGCTGCCTTTGCAGCAGGCGGCTGAAGCCCATCGCATTCTTGAAGCTAACGCTAACATCGGCAAAGTAGTGTTGCAGACAGATAGCGCCGGAGGTGTTCTTTGATGCAGCTTTATTACGCTTCCACCTCGCCCTACGTGCGTAAGGTGATGGTGGCGGCGCGTTGTCTTGGCCTGGCGGAGGAGATTGAGCTGCTGGCGTCGGCGGCTCATCCAGTCGAACGTGACGAGCGCATCGCCGCTTTTAATCCGTTAGCCAAAGTGCCTGCCCTGCGGACAGAAGAGGGGATATGCCTGTATGACAGCCGGGTGATTTGCGACTACCTCAACGCCAGAGCCGGCGGCACATTAATCCCTGCGCATGGTGATGCCCGCTGGATCTCGCTCACGCGGCAAGCACTGGGCGATGGCCTGCTGGATGCAGCCCTGCTGGCACGCTACGAGTTTAGCGCCCGCCCGCAGGAAAAACAGTGGAAAGCGTGGGCTGAGGCGCAGCTGAATAAGGTTGCCGCCGCGCTGGCTGAAATCGAACGTCATGCGTCCTGTTTCCACCCATTGCCTGACGATCTGGGGCTGATTACCGTCGGCTGCGGGCTGGGCTACCTCGACTTCCGCTTTGCCGGACTTAACTGGCGGAGGGACCATCCGCAAACCGCCGCCTGGTTCGCCACTTTCGATGCGCATCCGGCTATGGCGGCCACGCGCCCTCATGTTTAACCAGGAGCCTGCATGTCACAGCAGATCTATTTTCTTAACGGGCCTAACGCCAACCTGTACGGCCTGGATAAAAGCGGCATCTACGGCAGCGAGAGCTTTGCCAGCATCGTTGAATGCTGCCATCGTCGTGCTGAATCACTTGGCATCACGCTGGTCTTTCGCCAGAGCAATCACGAGGGCGTGCTGGTCGACTGGATCCAGGAAGCGCGTCAGCACGCTGCCGGGCTGATCATCAATGCGGCAGGCCTGACCTACAGCTCAGTGCCAATCCTGGACGCGCTTCTGATGTTTGACGGTCCGGTAATCGAGGTACACATGAGCAATATCTGGCAGCGCGAGCCGTTCCGCCATCATTCAATGGTCTCTAAAGCGGCGACCGGCGTCATTGCCGGGCTGGGCGTACTGGGCTATGAGCTGGCTATCGACGCGGTGGTCAGCCTGGCCGGAGCAAAAAACGCATGAGTACCCTGGTCTTTTACAGCGAGTTCGACAGCTTTGAGGAGTGGTCAGCGTTGCTGTCACCTTATCTGCCGGGAATAACCCTCTGCCGTGCCGGGGAAGTCAAAGATCCCGACGCCGTTGAATTTGCGCTGGTCTGGAAACCCCCGCACGGCTTTTTTGGCCCCTATCGCAATTTAAAACTGCTGGTTAACCTTGGCGCAGGCGTTGATTCACTGGTGGGGCGGGATGATTTGCCTGAGATCCCCATTATCCGTTTATCTGACCCCAACATGGGGCGAATGATGGCGGGGTATGTGCTGTTTGCCGTCTTGCGCTATGCGCGCGATATTCCGGCCTTCGAGCGTGCGCAGCGTGAGCGTCGCTGGCACTATCTGCATCCACGGTTGCCGTCAACAGTGCGCGTTGGCGTGCTGGGGCTGGGAGAACTGGGATCGTATGCGGCGATGGAGCTGGCCAGGCAGGGCTTTGACGTACACGGCTGGTCCCGCTCGCAAAAATCGCTGGAAGGGATCGTTTGCCGCAGCGGCATGACGTCGCTGGATGAGTTTCTCGCCGGGAGCGACATTTTAGTGGTTATGCTACCGCTGACGCCGCAAACGCAGGGTCTGCTCAGCGCAGAGAGGCTGGCGAAGCTGCCTCGCGGAGGCGCTTTTATCAACGTTTCCCGCGGTGCCATTGTGGATCAGGCCGCCCTGACGCAGGCGTTAAGCAACGGAAATATCGGCGAGGCCACGCTGGATGTCTTCGATCGTGAGCCGCTGCCGCCGGACGATCCGCTGTGGGCGATGGACAATGTGCTGATAACGCCGCATCTGGCCTCGGTAGCGATTCCCGCCACCGCCGCGCAGCAGGTAGCCGAAAATATCCAGCGTCTGGCGCGGGGTGAGCCGGTTCTGAACCAGGTCTTTCCAGCACGTGGCTACTAATCGCCCCTCTGCCAGGAAAGACGTCTGAGTTACGCCACGTTCACCACCTGCGGGTCGAAATAGCTTGGTGCGGCCATGCCTGGAATGTACTGGTCCGAAATAAACATCCGGCAGCGTTCGGCGAAGGCATTGACCACCATCGACTGCTGCACGTGTGCCACAGTGGCATAGCCGAGCTGCATCGGTTTATTCACTCCCGCAAGCCGCACGCGGATCACCCGCTTGCCGTCCTGAGAGAGGTTAGCCTTTGGCCGCACATTGGCGATGCCAAAGCCGACGCCGTTAGCCACCATAGCCCGCACCACCTCAATATTGCTGGAGCGCATAACGATATTGGGCGTCACGCCAGCCTCGCTGAACAGGCTGAGAAAGTATTCACGGCTCCAGGGCATATCCAGCAGCACCATAGGCTGGCTGGCTAAATCCTGTAGGGTTACCGCCGACTGGGTGGCAAAAGGATGATGCTCCCCCACCATCACATAGGGCGGCAGCTGGGCCAGCGACTGAAAAGAGATATCATTAGCCGGCACCAGATCGTAGGTCAGCGCGATATCAATATCGGCAGAGCGCAGCTGCTTCAGCAACTGTTCATGGTTGCCCTCTACCAGCGTAATGCGCACGCCGGGAAAGGCGCGGCCAAAGCCGAATACCAGCTCAGGCGTCAGCATAGGGGCCAGCGTATCCAGACAGCCCACGCGCAGCGGGCCACGCACGCTGTTGAACGACTCTGAGGCAATGGTGTAAAGGTTCGACATCTGCACCAGGATCAGCTTCGCCTCTTTCAGTACCAGGTGGCCAATCGTGGTGAGCGAAACCCCCTGCGCATGATGGCGTACAAACAGCTGCACGCCCAGCTCAGCCTCAATATGGGTGATGGCGGCGGAAATCGACGGCGAGGAAACATGGATACGCTCCGATGCGCCTATGATGCTGCCCGCCTCTCCGGAAGCGACAAAATATTCCAACTGGCGTTGGGTTATGCGACTGAGCATGCAGGTTCTCCTGGCAGCGCTGACGCGATCTTGTCGCGTCAGTCATTATGATAGTGCTTCTTGCCATGCATTTATCATGCCTGTGGGCAGATAAAAGCATAATCACCTGCCAGAGCAGGATGTCCCATTCGCTTCTGCCTCATCACTGCTTAAGAAAACCCGTTGTAAAGCCGCGCGACTTTTAGCGTCAGAAATTCTGACGCAAGGGCGAGGGAAATGCTGTTTTACCGGCTTAACGACTCACGGCAGAATCGATCCCACACCAGAAGACCGCCTTTGCACTATTTTGGAGCAGTGCGTGACGCCGACGGTGGTCAATACCCACTACAACAGTCATTTCATTCATTGGGGACGAGAATATGTTGCGTAAGATTTATGCCTTAACATTGTTGACCAGCGTGCTGAGTACGGGAAATGCGATGGCCGCAGAAAAGCTCATCGTCAGCACCTGGGGCGGCAGCTTCAAAGATCTGATCGATCAAACCATCGCGAAAGAGTTCACCAAAGAGACCGGCGTGGAAGTGCAGTTCGTTACCGGCGGCACCATTGACCGTCTGAATAAAGCCAAACTGGCTGGCGGCTCGCCGGAAACAGATGTGACCTTTACTACCGCGCACATTGGCTTCCTGTATGCCAACAGCGGCCTGTTCGAAAAGCTGGACATGAGCAAAATCCCCAATGCAGTTAACCTGGTTAAACAGGCTAAGGTCAGCCCTTATCACCTGGGCGTGTGGGGCTATGTCTACACCATAGGTTATCGTCCGGACCTCGTACCCGAAGGCGAAACTTTCACCAGCTGGAACGATCTGTGGAAGCCTGAACTGAAAGGCTCGCTGGCTCTGCCAGACTGGGACCCCAGCCATATTATTGCGGTTTCGGCAAAACTCTCCGGCGGCGATGCCGCGCACTGGGAACAAGGGCAGGCGAAGCTGAAAGCACTTATTCCCAATATCAAATCTTTCTATACCAACGACGCCAATAGCCAGCAGCTGATCTCCACCGGCGAAACCCCGGTGCAGGTGATGCTGTCGATGAATGCCTACAGCATGATGGCGGAAGGCGTCAACATTAAGCTCGCTATTCCTGAAGAAGGCGCGATCCTTGGCGTAGATACCGTTGGTATCAACAAAGGGACTAAACATGCGGAGTTAGCTTACAAGTTCATGAATATCGCGCTAAAACCCGAAATTCAGGAGCAGGTGGCGAAGATCTATCGCGGCAGCCCAACGGTGACCAACGCCCATATCGATCCAGAGCTGGCGAAGCTGCCCGGCATGTTGACCACTGCCGCCCAGTGGGATGCCACCATCAACACCGATCCGCAACTGCGTGCCGAGAAAACCGCCGAGTGGCGCAAGTGGTTCTCCGAAAACATCATGTCTCACTGAGTTAATCGGGCGGCACCCGCTGCCGCCCAGGCTCAATGGCTGGTCGCAACACTTTATTCAGGCAGCAACGTCTATGACGAGAAAACCGACATTTTTACCCTGGTTCATCATTCCCGCTACGCTGACGGCGTTCGGGCTTGTTGTTGCCATGTTCGCCGTGATGCAGTTCAGCGTGCGGGCCTATATTCCAGGCTCACTGGACGTTGGTGGCTTTACCCTGGCCAATTTCAGCGGCCTGTTCAAAACGCTTTATGCCGAAGCCTTTCTCAATACGGTCATGCTCAGCGCCAAAACGGCGATCTTTGGGCTGCTGCTGAGCTACCCGTTGGCTTACGCGCTGGTGCGTACGCGTACCGCCTGGGTTAAATCCACCATTTTAATTATTGCCATTACGCCGCTTTTCCTTGGCGAAGTGGTACGCACCTATTCGTGGATTATTGTGTTGGGTAACAGCGGCTTCCTGAACAGCCTGATGCTGGGGCTGGGCCTGATCGATAAACCCATCCAGTTTATGTTCACCCAGAGTGGCGTGGTGATGGCGCTGGTGCACGTCACCATGCCGATTATGGTGCTGATGCTGGCCACCGCCATTTCACACATCAACCCGGATTACGAAAAGGCCGCCATCAGCCTGGGCGCAGGGCCAATCCGCACGCTGCTGACGGTAACCATTCCGCTCTCAATCCCCGGCATTGTCGCCAGCCTGACGACGGCCTTTACCTGGACATTCAGCGCTTTCGCCACGCCGCAGTTGATCGGCGGTGGACGCGTCAGCACGGTGGCCACCATGGTCTACCAGCTTGGCTTCTCATCGCTGAACTTCCCGTTCGCTGCGGCAATGAGTATTGCCGGACTGGCGCTGACCATTCTGCTGCTGATCTCGTTGAAACGTATGACGCGCTCGCTGCTGGCGATCGGAGGACATTAATATGATGCGATCGAAACACGACAAAGGGGTGACGCTGCTCGGTCGGCTGCTGGTCATCGCTATTCTGGCGTTTGTTATGCTGCCGACCGTGGTGGTGTTTATCTCTTCATTCAGCAGCACATCGGTCCTGTTTTTCCCGCCTAAGGGATGGTCGCTGCGCTGGTTTGAACGCGCCCTCAACTATGACGATTTCCGTCATGGGTTCTATTCCGGGCTGATTGTTACCGCGTGGGCCTCCACGCTGGCGGTGGTGATAGGGGCCACGCTGGCGATAGCGATCGAGCGCTACAGCTTTCCCTGTAAGCAAGTGCTGGAAGGGATACTGCTGTCGCCGCTGTTTATTCCGCACTTCACCATCGGCCTGGGACTGCTGATGCTGGTTTCACAGTTTGGGATTGGGCGTGGTTATGCGCTGGTGGTGTTCTGCCATGTCCTGCTGGTGCTGCCGTTTGTACTGCGTAGCGTTTACGTCTCGCTGAAAAACCTTGAGCAGCGCATTGAGCTGGCGGCTGCCAGCCTGGGCGCTTCGCCGCTGCGCGTGCTGTGGACCATCACGATGCCGCTGATTTTACCCGGCCTGTTCGGCGGCTGGCTGTTTGCGGCGATCCTTTCATTCAATGAGTTTACTGCTTCACTGTTTATCACTACCCAGGCAACGCAGACCCTGCCGGTGGCGATGTATAACTATGTGCGTGAATTTGCCGATCCAACCCTCGCTGCTATTTCGGTTATTTATATTTCGGTCACAGCAACTCTGTTAATTATTGCTAATAAATACCTCGGCCTGGGGAAAGTATTGAATATTGAAGCGGGGCATTGATACATACCCGAGGCATTACCCTTATTACTGTTAAAAAAGCCTGATTATCATTAATACAACGCCCGTTCAGGATTATTGCTGAAGGAACGGGGGTCGATCATTATTAGGGATTTCACATGTCTGTAGAAAAAATAAATACCGTTATTGTTGGTGCGGGTCAGGCAGGTATTGCGATGAGTGAACATCTGTCACTGATGGGCGTGCCGCATGTTGTGCTGGAGCGCAGCCGTATTGCCGAACGCTGGCGCTCAGAGCGCTGGGACTCTCTGGTCGCCAATGGCCCAGCCTGGCACGATCGCTTTCCGTCGCTGAAATTCGACAACATCTCTCAGGAAGCTTTTCCGCCTAAAGAGCGCATGGCGCAATATTTTGAAGAGTATGTCAGGATGCTTGATGCGCCGGTGCGTACCGGCATTGAGGTTCATCAGGTGCAACGGCTGGCCGGACGTAGCGGTTTTAAAGTAGTCACCTCGGCAGGCGAATTCGAAGCGGATAATGTGGTGGCGGCAACCGGCCCGTTCCAGAAGCCCTCTTTTCCGCAGCTCGTTCCAGAAAGTGCAGCAGTGCAACAGATCCACTCCTCGGTCTATAAAAATCCGCAGCAGCTTCCCGCCGGTGGCGTAATGGTGATAGGCGCGGGTGCTTCAGGCACACAAATCGCTGAGGAACTGAGAAAATCAGGCCGCGACGTCTATCTGTCTGTGGGAGAACACTATCGCCCGCCGCGCTCGTACCGCAATCGCGATTACTGCTGGTGGTTAGGCGCGCTGGGCCTGTGGGATGAAGTGAAAATCAAGCCTAAAAAAGAACATGTGGCCTTTGCTGTCAGCGGCTACGAAGGCGGTAAAACCGTCGATTTCCGCCGTCTGGCGCATATGGGTATTACGCTGGTAGGGATCACCAACGGCTGGGAAAACGGCGTGCTGAGTTTTGCCGGAGGCCTGGCTGAGAATATTGCCGAAGGCGACAAAGCCTATTTTGACGTATTGCGTGATGCCGATGCCTATATTGAGAGGAACGGACTGGATTTGCCACCAGAGCCGCAGGCATGGGAGCTGTTGAGCGATCCTGATTGCCTGATAAACCCGCTGTCTCAACTGGATATAGCCGCCGCAGGCGTCACCACGATTATCTGGGCCACCGGCTTTAAATTTGATTTCAGCTGGCTACAGGTGGACGCTTTTGATGATAAAGGCCTGCCGTTTCATAAGCGCGGTATTTCTGCCGAGCGTGGGATTTATTTCCTGGGCCTGCCCAATTTAGTCAACAGAGCCTCCTCTTTTATTTATGGCGTCTGGCATGATGCGAAATATATCGCCGATCATATCGCCCTGCAAAATGCTTATACTGATTACACCAGGTCTTAATTAGTCTGCACCTCTCTTTCCCTGATATCAGACGGCTAATTAACCTTTAGCCGCTTTTTTTACCGGACGGCTAACGTGACAATTACCTGCATTGAAGAGTTGCGGCATCTGGCGCGTAAGCGGGTGCCGAAGATGTTTTATGACTATGTGGACGCCGGTTCTTGGACAGAATATAGCTACAGAGCCAACGAAGCTGATTTGCAGCGTCTTGAATTTCGCCAGCGCGTAGCCGTCGATATTTCTCACCGCAGCACCGCCAGCAGCATGATAGGACAGGCGGTTTCCATGCCGGTAGCGATTGCCCCCACCGGACTGACCGGCATGGTGCATCCCGATGGTGAGATCCTGGCGGCGCGCGCTGCTAAGGCGTTCGGCATCCCCTTTACGCTGTCGACCATGAGCATCTGCTCAATGGAAGCGGTGGCGCAGGCCACGAATTACTCTCCCTTCTGGTTTCAGCTCTACGTAATGCGCGATCGTCAGTTTGTGGCCAGTCTGATCGAGCGTGCCAGGGCCGCTAACTGTAGCGCACTGGTTATCACCATGGATCTGCAGGTATTCGGCCAGCGGCATAAGGACATAAAAAACGGCCTGTCGACGCCACCGAAAATGACGCTGCGCAATCTGCTTAATATCGCCAGTAAACCGCGCTGGTGTCGTGGTATGTTAGCCACGCGCAACCGCAATTTTGGCAATATTATCGGCCATGCCTGCGGCGTGGCGAATATTGATGCGATGATCGAGTGGACACAGCAGCAGTTTGATTCCAGCTTGTCGTGGCAGGACGTGGAGTGGATAAAACAGCGCTGGGGCGGCAAGCTTATTGTTAAAGGGATTATGGATGCTGAGGATGCGCGTCTGGCGGTTGCAGCCGGTGCCGATGCCGTCATTGTCTCCAATCACGGCGGTCGCCAGCTGGACGGTGTCTCTTCTTCGATATCCCTGTTGCCAGCCATTGTCGGGGCGGTAAAGCAGCAGGCGGAGGTGCATTTTGACGGAGGTATTCGTTCCGGGCAGGATGTGCTTAAAGCCGTTGCGCTGGGTGCGAAGGGCACTTATATCGGGCGCAGCATGCTTTATGGCCTGGGCGCGATGGGGGAGCAGGGCGTCACTACCGCGCTGAATATCATCCGCAATGAGTTTGATCTGTCGATGGCATTTTGCGGTAAAACGGAAGTTGCTGCGGTCGACAGCACTATCCTGCGTAAGAATATCTTCTGACGATTAGTCGCCGCAATCTGACGGATGAATGTCTACCGGCCCATCACGGGCCGATTATCAGACTATTTCTGGCTGTCCGGCCGTTTTTTGCTGACGCTCGCGGATCGTCGTGACTTTGTCACAGTAAACCACGCTGTTTTCAGGAATATCTTTGTTAATAAAAGACATAGCGCCAATAATAACGTTATCGCCGATGCGAACATCCCCGATGATACAACTGTGCGCGCCTATTTCTACATTATCGCCGATGATGGTTTTATCCAGCATGTTCACCAGCACATCTGAAACACCTTCGCCGGGGAGGGCGCTTTCCCTCCCCGGCAGCCGGGCTTAACGCAGGTCGAAACGATCCAGGTTCATCACCTTAGTCCAGGCCGCCACGAAATCCCTGACGAATTTTTCGCGGGCATCGCTACTGGCATAAACCTCAGCGACGGAACGAAGGATCGCATTTGAGCCGAAGACCAGATCCGCACGAGTGGCGGTGAATTTCACCTCTCCGCTCAGGCGGTCGCGCCCCTCAAACAGCTCTTCAGAGACATCGGTGGCTTTCCATTCGTGACGCATATCCAGCAGATTGATGAAAAAGTCATTGCTGAGTACCCCGGTGCGATCGGTGAAGACGCCGTGCGGGCTGCCGTCGAAGTTGGCGCCCATTACGCGCAGGCCGCCCACCAGCACCGTCAGTTCCGGCGGGGTTAACGTCAGCTGCTGCGCTTTATCAATCAGCAGCGCTTCTGTTGAGGTACTGCCTCGTTTCCCACGATAGTTACGCAGCCCGTCGGCGGCAGGGTTGAGCAGCTCAAACAGATCGTTATCCGTCTGCGCCTGAAGCGCATCTACCCGCCCTGGTGAGAAGGGCACCTTAACGTCGATCTCTGCCGCTCTGGCCGCCTGTTCCACGCCTACAACGCCGGCCAGCACAATGATATCGGCCAGTGAGGCTTTGTTCGCTTTCTGCTGAATGGCTTCGAGGAGAGGAAGTACGCGAGCGGCAACCGCATTCACTTCCCACGCTCTTTGTGGCATCAGGGCCAGCCGTGCGCCGTTAGCCCCGCCCCGTTTATCCCCGCCGCGGAAGGTCGAAGCCGATGCCCAGGCGACCGAAACAAGTTCGCTGACGGAGAGGCCCGCCTCAGCGATCTCCGTTTTCAGCTGGTCAATGTCGGTCGCGGTCGGAGAGTAAACCGGCTGCGGCAGCGGATCCTGCCAGATAAGGTCTTCCGCAGGCACTTCCGGACCGATGTAGCGCGCTTTTGGCCCCATATCTCTGTGGGTCAGCTTGTACCAGGCGCGGGCAAAGGCCTCATTAAATGCCTGCGGATCGTTGAGGAACCGGCGGGAAATTTTCTCAAACTCCGGATCGAAGCGCAGCGTCAGATCGGTCACCAGCATAGTCGGCTTGCGTTTTTTCGCCGGATCGAACGGGTCCGGGATCGCATCAGGGGCGTCAACGGCTTCAAACTGAATAGCGCCCGCCGGGCTGCGCGTCTGTACCCACTCATATTTGAACAGGTTTTCGAAGAAGTAGTTGCTCCACTGCGTGGGCGTCTGCGTCCAGGTCACCTCAAGGCCGGAGGTAATGGCATCGGCACCCGCGCCGCTGCCAAACTGGCTGGCCCAGCCCAGACCCTGGGCTTCAATCGGGGCGGCTTCGGGATCAACGCCAACGTGGCTGGCGGCGCCTGCGCCATGGGTTTTCCCCAGCGTATGCCCACCGGCAATCAGCGCAACCGTCTCTTCGTCATTCATCCCCATATTGCCAAAGGTGGCGCGGATGGCGGGGGCGGCTGACGCGGGGTTGCCGCTGTTTTCCGGCCCTTCCGGATTGACGTAAATCAGGCCCATCTCAGTGGCGCCCAGCGGCGCCTGAGCCAGCGATTCCGGATGACGGTGCGCCAGCCAGGTTTTCTCGTCGCCCCAGTTCACATCAAGGTCAGGTTCCCAGACATCCTCACGTCCGGCGCCGAAACCAAAGGTGCGAAAACCGGCGTTTTCCAGCGCGACGTTACCGGCCAGAATATAGAGGTCGGCCCAGGAAATTTTCTGACCATACTTCTGTTTCACCGGCCAGAGCAGACGACGGGCTTTATCCAGGCTGACGTTATCGGGCCAGGCGTTTAAGGGCGCAAAGCGCTGCTGCCCGCGGCCTGCGCCGCCACGGCCATCCGCTGAGCGATAGGTTCCTGCGCTGTGCCAGGCCATGCGGATAAAAAGACCGATGTAACTTCCCCAGTCGGCAGGCCACCAGGGCTGTGAATCCGTCAGCAGGGCTTTCAGATCGCCCTTCAGCGCGTGGTAATCCAGATGGCTGAACGCTTCCCGATAGTTAAACGCTTCTCCCAGCGGATTCGCGCGGCTGGAGTGCTGATTCAGCAGATCCACGCGCAGCCGATCGGGCCACCAGTCGTGATGGCCGGTCCCACCGCCGGCGGCCTGGTTATTGTTACCCTGATGAAAGGGGCATTTTCCGGCAGATAAAGCGTTTTGTGTATCAGTTGGCGTGCTCATTATGATGCTCCATTTTTTGTCTGGCTACACCTTATCCCTCGCCATCAATAAGTCATACCTGTATTAACCTACAGATTTGATAGTCACTGCCTTTGATAAATGGGGTGGGGGAAAGCCGCTATTCTTAAGATTCTGAAAGTGTGATCGGCGTAGAGACAATCTTTTTTGTAATCGATTACTTTTAGGAGATGAAATGTAATCGATTACTATCCGATCGGAGAGCGCATAATGGCTATTTTGCAAAGTTCTGACACTAACCGGATGCCGCAGCGGTGGCTGATACCACGGCTTTCACTGATGATGTTTATGCAGTTTTTTATCTGGGGTAGCTGGTCTGTCACCCTGGGGCTGGTGATGACGCAGCATAATATGTCGCTGCTGATTGGCGATGCTTTTTCTGCCGGCCCTATTGCCTCTATTCTTTCCCCCTTCGTCCTCGGCATGCTGGTAGACCGGTTCTTCCCCTCACAAAAAGTGATGGCGGTGATGAACCTGCTGGGCGCGGGGATCCTGTGGTTTGTCCCTCACGCGCTGGAAACGGCAAATGGCGCGCTGCTGATCGGGTTACTTTTCGGCTATACGCTCTGCTACATGCCGACGCTGGCCCTCTCCAATAACATCGCGTTCCATAGCCTTGCAAGCAGCGACAAAAGTTTTCCAGTGGTGCGCGTATTCGGCACTATCGGCTGGATTGTCGCCGGGATCTTTATTGGCGTAACCGGCATTTCCGCCAGTACGACCATTTTCTCACTGGCGTCGGTTTGTTCTGTCGCGCTGGCCGCCTACAGCCTGACGCTGCCGCACACGCCCGCCGCGGCAAAAGGACTGCCCTTTAAGGTCCGCGATCTCTTTTGCGCGGATGCCTTTGCGCTCCTCAAAGTCCGCCATTTCTTTATCTTTTCCCTGTGCGCCACGCTGATTTCGATCCCTCTTGGCACCTATTACGCCTACACCGCTTCATGGCTGGCGGACGCTGGCGTGGAGAACGTCAGCACCGTGATGTCGTTCGGACAGATGTCGGAAATCTTTTTTATGCTGGTGATCCCGCTGCTGTTCCGCCGGCTTGGCGTGAAGTACATGCTGCTGATCGGCATGTGCGCCTGGTTTGTTCGCTATGCGCTGTTTGCCTCGGGTATGGGTGATGAAGGGCGGGCGCTTATTTATCTCGGCATTCTGCTGCACGGCGTCTGCTACGATTTTTTCTTTGTGGTGGGTTTTATCTACACCGACCGCATTGCCGGCGAGAAGGTAAAAGGGCAGGCGCAGAGCATGATTGTCATGTTTACCTACGGCATCGGCATGCTGCTGGGCTCGCAGATCTCCGGCGCGCTTTACAACAATCTGCTTGCCGGACAGCCCACGGCAGAAAACTGGGCGATTTTCTGGTGGATCCCTGCCGTTGCGGCAGCGGCGATCGCCATTCTTTTCCTCTTCACCTTTAAGTATCGGGATGAAGAGGGTTGATAACGGGAGGTGGGCATGAAAACGTTAAAAGGTCCGGGTATTTTTTTATCGCAGTTTATTGATCGGCAGGCGCCGTTTAATTCCCTGGAAGGGATGGCGCAGTGGGCTTCCGCGCTGGGGTATAAAGCGTTGCAAATCCCCTGTAATCACCCGGCGATTTTCGATGTTGAACAGGCTGCGGAGAGTCAGGCTTATTGCGATGACGTCACGGGCATGCTGGCAAAGTATGACCTCGTCATCAGCGAGCTTTCCACCCATCTGGAAGGGCAGCTTATCGCTGTCCATCCGGCTCACGATGAGGCTTTTGACGGCTTCGCGCCGGCTGAGGTGCGGGGCAACAGCGCTAAGCGCACCGCCTGGGCCACAGGAATGCTGAAGAAAGCGGCGTCGGCGTCGGCGAAGCTGGGCCTGAGCGCTCACGCCACCTTTTCCGGCTCGCTGGCCTGGCCCTATCTCTATCCGTGGCCGCCGCACAATCCGCAGCTGTTCAGCGAGGCCTTTGCTGAACTGGCGCGCCGCTGGCTGCCGGTGCTGGATGAATTCGATCGCCACGGCGTGGATCTCTGTTATGAAATTCATCCCGGCGAAGATTTACATGATGGCGCCACCTTTGAACGCTTTCTGGCTGAGGTGAACCACCATCCGCGCTGCAACATTTTGTTCGACCCGAGCCATTTGCTTCTGCAACACATCGACTACCTGAGCTTTATTGATATCTATCATCCGCGCATTAAAGCCTTTCACGTGAAGGATGCGGAGTATCGGCCCAACGGCCGCAGCGGCGTTTACGGCGGCTATCAGCCCTGGATTAACCGGGCTGGCCGCTTCCGCTCGCCGGGCGATGGTCAGATCGATTTCAACAGCATTTTCAGCAAGCTGGCGCAGTATGACTACGACGGCTGGGCCGTGCTGGAGTGGGAATGCTGTCTGAAAGAGAGTGAGACGGGCGCGCGTGAAGGGGCTGAATTTATTCAGCATCACATCATACCGGTCGCCGGACGCGCCTTCGATGATTTTGCGGCCAGAGAGGATCAAAAGGCGAGCGTCAGAGCGCAGCTGGGCCTGAGCAGAGGAGATTGTGATGATTAATGCCGGCATTATTGGCAGCGGCTTTATCGGTCCGGCGCATATTGAGGCGCTCCGCCGTCTCGGCAACATTCATGTGGTGGCGATTTGTGACAGGGAACAAGCGAAAGCGGAGGCGCATGCGGCGCAGCTGAATGTGCCGCATGCCTACAGCGATGTCGCTACCTTCCTTCAGCACGAGGGGCTGGAGGTGGTACATAACTGTACGCCCAATCACGTCCATGCCGCGATAAACCGCCAGGTACTGCGCGCCGGTAAGCACCTTTTCTCGGAAAAACCGCTCTGCATGACGATGGAGGAAGCCCGCGAGCTGGTCGATCTGGCTGAGCAGGCGGGCGTGGTGCACGGCGTCAGCTTTGTCTATCGTCAGTTTGCCATGGTTCAGCAGGCCGCCAGCATGATGCGACAGGCGGAGCTGGGGCGGCTTTTTTCGGCCCAGGGCAGCTATGTGCAGGACTGGATGCTGGAGGAGACCGACTATAACTGGCGGGTAAATGCGGAAAAAGGCGGTGCCTCAAGGGCCGTTGCGGATATTGGCTCACACTGGTGCGACACTATTCAGTTCACCACCGGGAAAAAGATCGTGGAGGTGATGGCCGATCTCGCCATCGTCTGGCCGGGCCGTAAAGCCAGCGTGCAGCAGGGCGCCACCTTTGGCGGCAGACAGGAAGCGCCGCAGTATGAATCCCATGAAGTCACCACGGAAGATATGGGCTTCGTGCTGTTTCGCTTTGACGACGGCAGTAAAGGCAGCTTCAACGTCTCGCAGGTCTCTGCCGGACGTAAGAACCGGCTGGCGTTTGAAGTGAACGGCAGTATTGCCTCGCTGGCGTGGGATCAGGAGACGCCGCAGCAGCTCTGGATTGGTCATCGCCATCAGGCCAATCAGCTGCTCTCAGACGATCCCTCGCTGCTGAACGCTGACGTTGCGGGACGGGCGCGCTTTCCCGGTGGGCACATTGAAGGCTGGCCGGATGCGTTCCGCAATATGATGCAGCAGTTCTATCTTGCGGTGGCGCAGGGCAGACCACCGGCGCAAAAGGAGGCTGCGTTTGCGACCTTCCACGACGGCGCGCAGGTGATGGCGATTGTTGATGCCATTGTGCGCAGCCATCAGCAGCAGCGCTGGATGAAGGTCGAGTGGTGAAGACGCAGTTAACTTATTGTTGGGGCGGATCTATGATAGCCTGCGTTCCATCTGTTTGAGCAAGAGTTGACCCCATGTCCATTCAAAAGATCGCCCGCCTTGCGGGTGTTTCTGTCGCGACAGTTTCAAGAGTGTTGAATAACAGCGACACCGTAAAAGACAAAAACCGCGAAAAAGTTTTGCAGGCCATTAAAGAGAGCAATTATCAGCCTAACCTGCTGGCACGCCAGCTGCGCACCGCGCGAAGCTCGATGATTCTGGTCATGGTCTCTGATATCTCCAACCCGTTCTGCGCCGAAGTGGTAAAAGGGATCGAGGAGCAGGCTGAAAAAAGCGGCTACCGCATTCTGCTCTGCAACTCCGGCTCGGACATTGAGCGCTCGCGCTCAAGTTTGCAGCTCCTCTCCGGCAAGATCGTTGATGGCATTATTACCATGGACGCCTTCAGCAAGCTGCCTGAACTGACGCGGCTGATTGGCAAAACGCCCTGGGTGCAGTGCGCGGAATATGCCAATGCGGGCGATGTCTCCTGCGTGGGCATTAATGACAGCGACGCTTCACAGCAGATGGTGCGCCACCTGATTAACAGAGGGCGCCGGAAGATTGCGCTGATTAATCATGACCTCAACTACAAGTATGCTCAGCTGCGCCAGCAGGGGTATCTGAGTGAGCTTGAGCGCAGCCAGCTTAGCTGGCAGGCGATTGGCTACGCCAGCGAACTGAGCTTCAGCGCCGGTAAGAAAAATATGCTCCAGCTGCTGGCGGGCGAAGAGCGGCCGGATGCGGTCTTTGCGGTGTCTGACACCTTAGCCGCGGGGGCGATGGCGGCCATTCGCGATGCGGGCCTGCGGGTGCCTGAAGATATTGCCGTAGCGGGGTTTGACGGCTCCGGGCTGGCGGAGATGGTCTCGCCGCCGCTCACCACGATTGCGCAGCCGTCACGGGATATAGGCCGTAAAGCCTGCGAGCTGGTGGTACAGCGAATTGAGAATCCCGAAGCGGTAACCGAACGCATTATCATGGACTGGCACCTGATTGAGCGTGCCAGTACCTGAGTCAGCTTACTGCTGTGCGCGGCTCAGCGCGGCGCGCAGGTTGCGGTGCGAAGTTGTAATAATGCTCCAGGGATCTTTTGGCTTATCGTGTTCAATGATAAACCACTTCACGCCGCTGGCTCTGGCAGCTGGCAGGATCGTTTTCCAGTCCAGCAGGCCTTCGCCCAGCGGCGCGAAATTCATTTCATCATCACGAATGCCGATAGCCGCATTGTCTTTGGCATGGATGGCATAGAAACGGCCAGGATAGGCCTTCAACAGACGCGCCGGGTCCTGACCCCCGCGGGAGACCCATGCTGCATCCAGCTCCAGCTTCAGGTTTTCGCTGCGTGAATGCGTGAGGATGATCTCAAGCGCCGTCACGCCGTCATATTTCTTCATTTCAAAATTGTGATTGTGGTAGGCCAGCTGCATCCCCTCTTTGCGCAACTTTGCGCCCAGCGTATCGAGCCGCTGTGCATACTTGATCCATCCCTGGGTATCATCGGGACGATCCGCTGCCTCAATCCAGGGAACGATAAGCGTTTTGTTGCCGATCGCTTTATTAAATTTGAGTGTCTCCTGCCAGTGATCTTCCAGTGCGGCAAGCTGTACGTGCGAAGAGGTGACTCTAAGCTTATTTTCCTTCAGTACGGCGTTCATCTGCGCCGCGCTAAGGTCGTGTGTGCCAACAATTTCCACGTTCTGGAAGCCCGCTTTGTGCGCCATGGCGAACTGTTCCTGCGCCGAACCTACATTGCGCAAGGTATACATCTGTAACGCGATTTCATCTTCGACGTTGGCCGCCTGAGCGGAAAGCGTGCCCAGGGCTGCGGTGGCTAACATCAGGGTGGTGGCAACAAGTCTGGCAAACATAATGAAGCTCCTTGTGAAAAGTAATCGATTACAAACGATACTGTGAAAAGTCACTGATTACCTTTCAAAATCCCTGGCGGGGGTTAAAACCGTGATCGGCTTCACTTATAAACGGGGATGAGTGACCAGAAGCACTACGGCGGCGGGGATAATCTGGCGGAAAAGAGGGCATTCACGTTCTCTCCGCCGCCGTTGCTGAAGCCGGACGTTGCTTTATACCCGATCCAGCGCCAGCCGCAGATCTTCGATAAGATCGTCTTTATTTTCAATGCCGATCGACAGGCGGATCGTCGCTTCACCGATGCCGATGCGGTCGCGAATGTTCGCAGGCACGCCCGAATGGGTGGTGCTGGCCGGATGGCTGGCAAGCGACTCCGTGCCGCCGAGGCTCACCGCCAGCTTAAACAGGCTCAGCGCGTTAAGCAGCCTGAAGGCGGCGGCCTGGCCGCCGACAACGTCGAAGGAAAATGTCGACCCTGCTCCGCTGCACTGCCGGCTGAAGAGCTGCCCGGCCGGGGAGTCCGGCGGCAGAAAGGCGAGATAGTGCAGCTTGCTGATTTTGGCGTGGTCACGCAGAAAAGCTGCCACCGCCGCAGCGTTATCATTCGCCCGCTCCATGCGCAGCGACAGCGTCTCCAGCGAGCGACCAATCATCCAACTGGTGTGCGGATCGAGCTGGGTGCCGGTTGCGCTGCGTAACGCTTTAACCTGTTTGATCAGCGCCTTGCTGCCCATGACCGCGCCCGCAATCAGATCGGAATGCCCCCCGACATACTTTGTCAGCGAGTAAATTGAAAGGTCCGCACCCTGCTCAATGGGTCGCTGAAAGACCGGGCCCAGCAGCGTGTTATCGCAGGCGATCACCGGGCGGTGCTGCTGTTTCTCTCCAATAGCATCGGCCACCCGTTTAATCAGCGCAATATCGACCAGGCTGTTGGTCGGATTCGCCGGGGACTCGATCAGAATGACCGACACGCGGCCAAGGCGCATCGCCTCACCGGCGGCGGCCTGCACCGACGCCTCGCTGATGCCGTCCGCAAAGCCCACCGCTGCTACCTTCAGGCGGCCAAACGTTTTAGTCAGCAGCGTTTCGGTGCCGCCATACAGCGGCTGTGAGTGCAGGATGACATCGCCGGGCTCGATAAAGGTCAGCAGCGTGGTGGCGATGGCGGACATGCCGGAAGAGAAGAGCGCGGCGCTGTCGGTACGCTCATAAATCGCCAGCCGGTCCTCCACGATCTCACTATTGGGATGATTAAAGCGCGAATAGACCAGGCCGTTAGCGCTCCCTTCAGGCGGTTCGCGGCGGCCCGAGACGTAGTCAAAGAAATCTTTCCCTTCTTCGGCGCTGTTAAACACGAAGGTGGAAGTAAGAAAAACCGGCGGTTTAACCGCGCCCTCTGACAGCGATGGATCGTAACCATAATTAAGCATCTGCGTTTCGGGGTGAAGCTCACGGCTGCCGATATGGGTCTTTTTAGCGTGAAAAGTCATGCACTCTCCTGCCTGTCTGGTTGCGCTCTGCGATAAGATTCAGCATACGTTAACTTGCCCTCAATCGTGCAGATAAATGCCGCTTGTGCGGCTCATTTCAGCCTGCTTACCGGGGCCATATCCTGGCGCAACGTCGAGCGCAGGGGAGGGGAGTGTGATAAACTTCGCGGCTTACTTTAGGCCACTGACAAGATCGACATAACGCTATGAAACACACCGTAGAAGTCATGATCTCTGAAGACGAGATCGCCAAACGTATCGCCGAACTGGGCCAGCAGATCACGGAAAACTACCGTGACAGCGGCAGTGAAATGGTCCTGGTGGGCCTGCTGCGCGGCTCTTTCATGTTTATGGCGGATCTCTGCCGTAAGATCGACGTGCCGCATGAAGTCGATTTTATGACGGCCTCCAGCTACGGCAGCGGGATGTCCAGCAGCCGGGATGTGAAAATCCTGAAGGATCTGGATGAGGATATTCGCGGCAAGGATGTGCTGATCGTGGAAGATATCATCGACTCCGGCAACACGCTGAGCAAGGTGCGCGATATTCTCAGCCTGCGTCAGCCAAAATCACTGGCGATCTGTACGCTGCTGGATAAGCCAGAGCGTCGTGAAGTGGAGGTGCCGGTGGAGTACGTGGGCTTTACCATTCCGGACAAATTCGTGGTGGGTTACGGTATCGACTTCGCGCAGCGCTATCGCCATCTTGCCTACGTGGGCAACGTGGTGATGCTGGAGGAGTAACCGCGTTTTGCGGTGAGTAAGCAGGTGCGTTCGCTCACCGCACAATCGACTAAGGCCGGAAATTCCGGCCTGTTATATGATGCGCGGCAGCTATCAGCTGGGGCTCTCAAGATCGTTGAGCAGATGGGCGATACCGTGGCGGTAGCGCTGCTCCAGAATCTCACGATTGGTGGCGGTGACGCCCAAATCGCGCAGATAGCCATCCTGAATGCCGTAAACCCAGCCGTGGATGCTGACCTTCTGACCGCGCTTCCAGGCAGACTGCATGATGGTAGAGTGGCCCAGGTTATAAACCTGCTCAATGACGTTGATTTCGCAGAGTTTGTCGAAGCGTTTTTCCGGCGGCAGTTCACCCAGTAACGAGCTATGCTTGTACCACAGATCGCGAATGTGCAGCAGCCAGTTGTTAATCAGGCCCAGTTCCGGATTCTCCACCGCCGCCTGCACGCCACCGCAGCCGTAGTGTCCGCAGATGATGATGTGTTCAACTTCCAGCACCTCAACAGCATACTGCACCACGGAAAGGCAGTTCAGGTCCGTGTGGATAACCAGGTTGGCAACGTTACGGTGAACGAACAGCTCACCCGGCTCCAGGCCCGTCAGGCGTTCAGCCGGCACGCGGCTGTCAGAGCAGCCAATCCAGAGAAAACGGGGTTTCTGCGCCAGCGAAAGGCGTTCGAAAAAGCCCGGGTCTTCCTCTTTTAACAGAGTGGACCATTCGCGGTTATTGCTGATAAGGGTATCAATATCTTTCATGTTTATGTCAACCAATGCTCGAATTGCGTTGCAGTAATATAGGCCAACAGGGCGCGATTTAAAACGGTTAACAAAAAAACCACATAAAACAGGGCACGCTTTTACCTATGACTTATGCACTGGAACTTGAAAAACTGACCAAAACCTACGCAGGCGGCGTTCAGGCCCTGAAGGGGATTGACCTGAACGTGGAAGCGGGTGACTTCTACGCGCTGCTTGGCCCCAACGGGGCGGGAAAATCGACCACCATCGGCATCATCAGCTCGCTGGTCAATAAGAGCGCCGGTAAGGTGCGGGTGTTCGGCTACGACCTCCAGCATGATGTGGTCAACGCCAAGCGCCAGCTCGGGCTGGTGCCGCAGGAATTCAACTTTAACCAGTTCGAAACCGTTCAGCAGATCGTGGTCAGCCAGGCGGGCCTCTACGGCGTGGAGAAGCCTGACGCGCTCAAGCGGGCTGAGAAATACCTTAAGCAGCTCGATCTCTGGGATAAGCGCAACGAGCGCGCCCGGATGCTCTCCGGTGGGATGAAGCGCCGTCTGATGATCGCCCGCGCGCTGATGCATGAACCCAAGCTGCTCATCCTGGATGAGCCAACGGCCGGCGTGGATATCGAGCTGCGCCGCTCAATGTGGACCTTCCTGCAGGATTTAAACGCCCAGGGCACCACCATCATTCTGACCACGCACTATCTGGAAGAAGCTGAGATGCTTTGCCGCAACATCGGCATTATCCAGCACGGCGAACTGGTTGAAAATACCTCGATGAAAGGGCTGCTTTCCAAGCTGAAATCGGAAACCTTTATTCTGGATCTGGCGCCGAAAAGCCCGCTGCCGAAGCTTGAAGGCTTTCAGTACCGGCTGGTGGATACCGCAACGCTGGAGGTGGAAGTGCTGCGCGAGCAGGGGCTGAACAGCGTCTTCAGCCAGCTCAGCCATCAGGGCGTACAGGTTTTAAGTATGCGCAATAAGGCTAACCGTCTCGAGGAGCTGTTTGTCGACCTGGTGAACGGTCGCAAAGGAGAGAAAGCATGACACATTTGTACTGGGTCGCCCTGAAAAGCATCTGGGGAAAAGAGATTAACCGTTTTGCGCGCATCTGGATCCAGACGCTGGTGCCGCCGGTCATTACCATGACGCTCTACTTCATTATCTTCGGCAACCTGATCGGCTCACGCATCGGTGAAATGCACGGTTTCTCCTATATGCAGTTTATTGTGCCGGGCCTGATTATGATGGCGGTGATCACCAATGCGTATGCCAACGTCGCCTCGTCGTTCTTCAGCGCCAAGTTCCAGCGCAATATCGAAGAGCTGCTGGTGGCGCCCGTTCCGACGCATATCATCATTGCCGGTTACGTGGGTGGCGGCGTGGCGCGTGGCCTCTGCGTCGGCATTCTGGTGACGGCAATTTCGCTCTTCTTCGTCCCTTTCCAGGTGCACTCATGGCTGATGGTGGCGGTGACGCTGCTGCTGACCGCGATCCTGTTCTCGCTGGCGGGCCTGCTTAACGCGGTATTTGCCCGGACGTTTGACGATATCAGCCTGATCCCGACCTTCGTCCTGACGCCGCTGACCTATCTGGGCGGGGTGTTCTATTCGCTGTCGCTGCTGCCGCCTGTCTGGCAGATGGTCTCCAAGCTGAATCCGATCGTCTATATGATTAGCGGCTTCCGCTACGGCTTCCTCGGCATCAACGATGTGCCGCTGGTCTTTACCCTCGGCGTGCTGGTCGCCTTTATCGTCGCCTTCTATCTGCTGGTCTGGGCGCTGATCCAGCGTGGACGCGGCCTGCGGACCTGATTCTTCTTACTGAAAAGCGGGCATTGCCCGCTTTTTTTTGCGCCATACGCGCCGCTTCCCGGTTATTCCGTCTGCCCTGAAATTGCCCGCCGTCCTGAGATATGAAACCTGAGGGAGAGAGTCGCTTCAGCACAGAGCGGAAAGCGCCGGCTGGATTACGCCACCTGTACCGGTACGGCTTTCGCCAGGCGCTTCATCTGGTTATTCCCTTCGAAATAGGCCACCTTCGGCTGCCACTCCCGCGCTGCGGCATCTTCCATCGTCACGTAGGAACAGATAATCAGAATATCGCCCTCGCAGGCGCAGCGGGCGGCGGCGCCGTTGACAGAGATAATACGGGAGCCGCGTTCGGCGGCAATCGCATAGGTCGAAAAACGCTGGCCGTTGGTAACGTTATAGATATCGATCGCTTCGTACTGGAGAATGCCCGATGCGTCGAGAAAGTCCTGGTCGATGGCGCAGGAACCTTCATAGTTCAGATCCGCCTGAGTCACTGTCACCCGGTGGAGCTTGCCCTGCAGCATGGTACGGATCATAGCCTTATTACCTTTCTTACAGAAATCATCAAAAGAGTCACGGCAGTATTGCCTGAGTCCGGCTCGCTGTCTACTGCGTCAGATCGACCTGCTGATTATCAATCAGGCGGGCTTTTCCCAGCCAGGCGGCCATCAGGATCACGGCACGCTTGCTGTCCACGTTCAGCGGCAGCAGCGTGTCAGCGTCGCAGATAGCCAGGCCATCTGCACGCAGCCCTTTTATGGCCAGCGCGGCTTCACCCTCAGCCAGGATTTCGTCGATATGACGCTCACCGTCGGCCAGCCTTAATGCCATCGCGTTCATGACCTTACTCAGCTCTGGCGCGAGCTTGCGCTCTTCTGCGGTCAGATAGCCGTTGCGCGAACTGAGCGCCAGGCCATCTTTAGCGCGAATGGTGGGAACGCCCACGATCTCAATGTCGTAACCCATGTCCGCCACCATTTTGCGGATCAGCGCCAGCTGCTGATAATCTTTTTCGCCAAAGCAGGCCAGATCGGGCTGCACAAGATTGAAGAGCTTACTGACGATCGTGGAGACGCCGCGAAAATGGCCCGGACGGCTGGCCCCTTCGAGCAGTGAGGAGAGACCCGGTACCTCAACAAAGGTCTGATCGCCGAGCCCTTTGGGGTAGATATCGCCAGGCGCGGGCGCAAAGACCAGGTCGACGTTGCGGCGGTTAAGCTTTTCGCAGTCTTGCTGTAGCGTACGCGGATAGTTCGCCAGATCGTCAGGCCGTTCGAACTGCATTGGATTAACGAAAACGGAAACCACCACAATATCCGCCTGCTCGCGGGCTTCATCCACCAGCGTCATATGGCCTTCGTGCAGGTTGCCCATCGTCGGCACCAGCGCGATGCGCTTGCCTTCCTGGCGCCAGCGGCGGACTTCACGACGCAGCATTGGCAGAGTTTCAATAATCAGCACCGCTCTTCTCCTCGGTTAATGGAAACTGTGTTCTTCGGCAGGGTAAACACCCGCCTCAACGTCCGCCACGTACTGGCGCACCGCCGCGCGGATATCGCCGGTGTCGGCAAGGAAGTTGCGGGCGAATTTCGGAATATGACCGCCGGTAATGCCGAAGGCGTCATGCATCACCAGAATCTGGCCGTCAGTCACCGCGCCGGCGCCGATGCCGATCACCGGGATAGACAACGCCTCCGTAATGCGGGCTGCCAGCGCCACGGGAACGCACTCCAGCACGACCATCTGCGCGCCGGCCGCCTCCAGCGCCAGCGCATCGGCCAGCAGGCCGTCAGCGGCTTCGCTTTCGCGGCCCTGAATTTTGTAACCACCAAATATATTGACTGACTGCGGCGTCAGGCCCAGATGACCGCAGACCGGCACCGCGCGTTCGGTAAGCTGCTTCACCGTCTCAGCCAGCCACTTTCCGCCCTCAAGCTTGACCATATTAGCTCCTGCGCGCATCAGCGCAGCGGCGCTGGCAAAGGTCTGTTCCGGCGTGGCGTAAGTCATAAAGGGCAGATCGGCCATCAGCAGGGCGGCGGGCGCGCCGCGGCGCACGGCCTGAGTATGATAAACAATATCGTTGAGGGTGACCGGCAGCGTTGAATCGTGCCCCTGGACAACCATGCCCAGCGAGTCGCCCACCAGCATGACCTGAATGCCCTCATCGGCAAAAAGACGGGCAAAGCTGTAGTCATAGGCGGTAATGGAGGCAAACTTACGTCCGCTCTTTTTCCACTGGAGAAGAGTGGAGATCGTGGTCGGTTTCATCGCAACCTCTGAAGCTATATTTAGATTGGCGTATCTTAATGGAAGGGATGAAAGTTTGCACCAGGACAGCATGCAGGGTGGGAATTAACGCACTGATTACCAGAAGCGGATGGCGGAGGCGTCCAGCGTCGCGAGAACGTCGGCAGCACGCGTACCGTCAGGGAAGACGATATCCGGCGCGATTTCCAGCAGCGGCGCCAGCATAAACGCGCGGTTTCGCATATCGTAATGCGGCACGGTCAGACGAGGCGAAGCGATGGTCAGTGCGCCATACAGCATGATATCGAGATCGAGCGTGCGCGGGCCCCAGCGCTCGTCTTTACGGACGCGCCCCTGTTCCTGTTCAATGCGCTGGGTGCCATCAAGCAGGGCTTCAGGCGTCAGCAGCGTATCGAGCGCAACGGCGGCGTTAAGGTAGTCAGGCTGGTCGGGCGGACCGTAGGGCGGCGTGCGGTAGAGTGAGGAGGTGGCAACGCGCAGGGTATCCGGCAGGGCATCCAGCGCATCAAGTGCAGATTGCACCTGATGCAGAGGATCGGCAAGATTGCTGCCCAGCGCGAGATAGACGCGGTTCATGCGTTGCTGCTGTTACCGTCGCGGCGTGGGCCAGGGACGCGCTTGCGCGGACGGCGGGTGCGGCGGCGGGGAACCGGATCGTCACCGAGTGTATTGAGCATCGTTTTCTGCTGCGGCGGCGCCGCGACCTGAAACTCATTCCACCAGGCGGAGAGCTTAAGCAGCTCCGGGTTGTTTTCCACTTCAGCACGCAGCGCCAGCAGATCGTAGGCGGCGCGGAATTTTGGATGCTCCATCAGCTTCCAGGCGCGCTTGCCGTGACGGCGGGAGAGACGAAGCTGAAGCTGCCAGATATCACGCACCAGAGAGGTAATGCGTTTCGGGATCGCCAGCGAACGGCAGGCTTCATCCAGCACGTCATTCATCGCCAGCGCAAAGGCGTCATAGTAAGCCAGCCCGCTCTCCTGCGCGATTTTCTGCGCCGCTTCAAGCTGCGGATACCAGAACATGGCCGAGAAAAGGAACGCCGGATTCACGCGCATCTGATTATGGATACGGTTGTCGGTATTTTTCAGCACCTGAACGATCATCCGCTCCATGTTCGTATCGCCCTTTTCCGTAAAGTAGCGGGTCAGAACCGGGAACAGGGGCTGGAACAGCTGATATTCACGCAGCTGGAGATAGGTGCTGTAGCCGTAACCGGCCTGAAGCAGCTTCAGCGTCTCCTCAAAGAGGCGCGCCGGCGGAATATCGTGCAGCAGCGTGGCGAGGCGCGGGATCGGCTCGGCAGTCTCAGCCGCAATGGACATATCCAGCTTGGCGGCGAAGCGGATAACGCGCAGCATCCGCACCGGATCTTCGCGGTAGCGGGTCTCGGGATCGCCAATCAGCCGCACGATGCCCTGTTTAAGATCGTTAAGGCCGCCGACATAATCACGCACCGAAAAATCGGCGACGCTGTAATAGAGGCTGTTGATCGTCAGATCCCGGCGCTGTGCATCGTCTTCAATCGTGCCGAAAATATTGTCACGCAGCAGCATACCGTTCTGGCCACGCTGGGAGGTGTTACGATCTTCCGTCACCTGTTCCGCTTCGTGATGACCGCGGAAGGTCGCCACTTCAATAATTTCCGGACCAAACATGACGTGTGCCAGACGGAAACGGCGGCCAACTAAACGGCAGTTACGGAACAGTTTGCGCATCTGCTCAGGCGTGGCGTTGGTCGTCACATCGAAATCTTTGGGTCTTTTCCCCAGCAGCAGATCGCGCACGCCGCCCCCGACCAGGTAGGCCTCATATCCCGCCTTATTCAGCCGGTAGAGCACCTTGAGGGCATTTTCACTGATGTCTTTACGCGAAATAGTATGGCCGTCGCGAGGGATCACGGTCATCTGATGCACCTGGCCGACCTCGGCGGGTGCCTCTTCTTCGCGACTCAGAACTTTTCGGCAAAAATTAGCAACTCGGGTAAAAATGGGACACCTCGATAGTGACAATGAAGCGGGACGATAAAAAACAGCGGCTAATCATAGCTCAGTGCGGCCCGTTTGAGAATGCTCATCTGCCTGCATCCTCTCTCAAAGCGTCCTGATGCGGAATTGTTGCCGCGTTCCAGTGGATAATAGCCTGCGCCAAAAGCGCCGCCAGCGGCAGATCCTGCCACCCTTCGCTGACCGGCTGACCCAGAAAACGCAGGGCCTGCACCAGCACGGCTCTGGGGTCGCCCCCGGGCAGAGGCGGCGCGCGGTTCTGCTTTGAGAGCTTGTTGCCGTCGGCAGCGATGACCAGCGGCAGGTGAAAATAATCGGGTGCCTGCCAGCCAAAGCGGTCGAAAAGGGCGATCTGCCTGACCGTCGGCTCAATCAGATCGGCACCCCGCACCACTTCCGTGATGCCCTGAAAGCGATCGTCCACCACAACCGCCAGGTTATAGGCAAAGAGGCCATCGCGCCGGTGAATAATAAAATCCTCCTGCGCCAGACCGGGATCTGCCACGATGTCGCCGCGCAGCTGGTCATGAAACTGGCTGACGGGCCGATCGATGCGCAGGCGTAACGCGGCGTTTTCCGGGCCGTGATTGCGCGAGCGACAGTGGCCGTCGTAAAGGCCGCCAATTTGCTGGATGCGGCTGCGTGGGCAGGTGCAGTAGTAGCACTGCTTCTGCGCGATAAGCCAGCTAAGCGCTTCGCGATAGGCGTCATGACGCTGTGACTGCCAGACGATATCACCGTCCCAGTGCAGGCCGTACTGTTCAAGCTGCTGGAGAATGCGCTTTGCCGCGCCGGGCGCTTCGCGGGGAGGATCGATATCTTCGATGCGGACGCGCCACTGGCCCTGCGCTGCGCGCGCGCGCAGAAAACTGCCCAGAGCGGCAATCAGGGAGCCAAAGTGGAGTTCACCGGAGGGGGAGGGCGCAAAGCGACCTGTATAAGCCGATTTCATCGTTGCAGAAGATCGGCAGTGAAGCGGGTAACGTACCTGCCTCACTGCACAATCTGATGGCCGTTAGCCAGCCATCTGTTTTTCGCGGATTTCTGCCAGCGTTTTGCAGTCAATACAGAGATCGGCGGTAGGACGCGCCTCAAGGCGACGAATACCGATTTCAACACCGCAGGATTCACAGAAGCCGAAATCATCGTCTTCCACTTTCTTCAGCGTTTTTTCGATCTTTTTGATCAGCTTGCGCTCGCGGTCACGGTTACGCAGTTCAAGGCTAAATTCCTCTTCCTGTGCAGCGCGGTCAACCGGATCGGGGAAGTTGGCGGCTTCGTCTTGCATGTGCGTTACCGTACGATCAACTTCATCCCGAAGCTGGTTGCGCCAGGCTTCAAGGATCTTCTTGAAATGCTCCAGCTGGGCTTCATTCATGTACTCTTCGCCCGGCTTCTCTTGGTATGGCTCCACCCCAGCGATGGCGAGAATACTCAGGGACGAGGTTTTACGGGTTTGCCCTTCTTGCATGCTGTTTCTCCTGGATAACACGCACTATCGATCCCCAAAGGGGAAAAAAACAGGCCGCTATAAATAACAGAAGCGCTTAAGGTTGGCAATTATTCCTGAACATGCCTTGACAAGCCTGTGAGGAAAAGCGTATTTAGCGCCTCGCCAATAACAGCAAATTGCGTCTGATTTTACAACTCAACAACCAGAGGTTGTTGCAGTGTGATGCCTGTCGGTGAGATTTCCGCCTTGTAACACATCACTTCAACACCGCTCTGTTGCGCCTGAGTCAGTAGTTCTGCGTAGCGCGCATCGATATGACGCGCGGGGGAAACGTCCTCAATCCCCGAATGCAAAACGGCAAAAAACAGCACCGCCCGATCGCCATTTTCAGAAATTTTCGCCAGCTCGCGCAGGTGTTTCTGGCCTCGTTCGGTGACCGCATCCGGAAAATACCCTTTTCCCTGCTGTAACAGCGTCACGGATTTGACTTCAATATAGCAGTTCAGCTGATTATCTGCCCGTAACAGAAAGTCTATGCGGCTCTTTTCTGAGCCATATTTTACTTCGCTACGCAGGCTGGTGTAACCGGCAAAGGCCGGAATACGTTCTGCCTCCAGCGCCTCCCTGACCAGGCCGTTGGCGCGCAGGGTGTTTACGCAAATCCACTCACCCTGCTGCGTCTCCGTCAGCTCCCATCCGTGCGGATATTTTCGCGTCGGGCTGTCGGAAGTGGAGTACCAGACGGTATCGCCCGGCGTGGCGCAGCCCGTCATGGCGCCGGTATTCGCACAGTGTATCGTCAGCGCTTCACCTTCCGGGGTGATGACGTCGGCCAGAAAACGCTTGTAGCGCTTAACCAGCGTCGCCGGGCGCAGTGCGGGATAATAGTCCATAAACGTCCTAAGTTAGCGCCCATCCGGCAATTTCGTCGTAGCGAGTCCGGCCCTGCGCGGTGACCGACTGGTAAAGCGCAAAGCGTTCGACGCGAAACTGCCAGCTGAAATTACGCGGCGGTAACGGGACCGGCTGCATAACATGGCGCAGTAATGTGACATGAGGATGAAAGGGTAGCGGACTTTGATAACATCCGCTGCGGGCAGCCTGGGAACGGAGCAGCTGCGCCAGCTGAATCAGCCCCCGTGGCGCCTGCTTTGGCCCCAGCCAGACCACGCCGGAGCGGGGCCAGTGGCCCGCATCATCCAGCGTCAGCGTAAAAGCAGGCTGCTGGATGCGGGCGGCAAGCTGTTGCAGCGCAGAGGATTTCTCCCCGCTGACGTCGCCGAGGAAGGCCAGCGTCAGGTGCAGGTTCGCGGCGGCGACCGGACGACCCGCCTCCGCGCTGAAAGTCTCAGCACGCCACTGAATCAGGCTCTGCCGGCAGGTTTCCGGCACGCTGATGCCGAAAAACAGCCTTTTACTATCGCGCATAGTGCTCTCCGGTATTCCAGAAACAGGAATGCTACAATGCCCGGCTAATTAAGACCATATCGTTATGGAGCAGAGACGTGAGTTCATTACCGGTCAGTGCCGTTTTACCCGAGCTGCTGCTGGCGCTGCGCGCTTCGCCACAGGTGCTGCTGGCCGCGCCTACCGGGGCAGGAAAATCGACCTGGCTGCCGCTGCAACTGCTCGCTCAGGCCGGTTTCAGCGGTCGTATTCTGCTGCTTGAACCCCGGCGGCTGGCGGCGCGTAACGTGGCGCAGCGGCTGGCAGAACAGCTGAATGAAGAACCGGGTGAAACCATCGGCTACCGGATGCGCTCAGAGCGCCGCACCGGCCCCGCCACGCGTCTTGAAGTGGTCACCGAAGGGATTCTGACCCGCATGTTACAGCAGGATCCGATGCTGGAAGGCGTGTCGTTAGTGATTCTGGATGAATTTCATGAGCGCAGCTTGCAGGCGGATCTGGCGCTGGCGCTGCTGCTGGACGTGCAGCAGGGCCTGCGCGACGATCTGAAGATCCTGCTGATGTCTGCGACGCTTGATAATGCGCGGTTGCAGGCGCTGCTGCCGGATGCGCCATCTCTCTGTTCGGAAGGACGCGCATATCCAGTGGATCGCCGCTACGTCTCTCTGGCTGCCGGCCTCCGCTTTGACAAAGCGGTCGCAAGGCAGGTGAGCCAGCTACTGCGAGAGGAAAGCGGCTCGCTGCTGCTGTTCCTGCCCGGCGTAGGGGAGATCCAACGCGTCCAGACGCAGCTTGCCGCCATGGTGGCGGAAGATGTCGATCTTTGCCCGCTGTACGGTGCGCTGCCGCTGGCCAGCCAGCGCAAAGCCATTCTTCCTGCCCGCAACGGACGACGCAAAGTGGTGCTGGCAACCAACATCGCGGAGACCAGCCTGACCATTGAAGGCATCCGGCTGGTGGTGGACAGTGCGCTGGAGCGTAATGCGGACTTTGATACGCGCACGGGCCTGACCCGCCTGCAAACGCAGCGCGTCAGCCAGGCCTCAATGACCCAGCGTGCCGGACGGGCAGGACGCCTGGAGCCGGGGATCTGCCTGCACCTGATCGATCGGGAGCAGGCGGGACGGGCGGCCAGCCACAGCGATGCGGAAATCCTCCATACCGATCTCGCCTCGCTCTGGCTCGATCTGTTGCAGTGGGGCTGCCGTGACGTCTCCCAGCTTACCTGGCTGGACAGGCCACCGGAGAGCGGCATTCAACAGGCCCGGACGCTGCTGCTTCAGCTTGGTGCCGTCGATGCCGCCGGGCAGCTCACCGCGAAGGGGCGCAGCATGGGCCGGATCGGCAGCGAACCACGTTTTGCGGCGATGCTGATTGAGGCCGGCAGCGATCCGGACCGCGTCGCCACGGCGGCACGGCTGGTGGCGATGCTGGAGGAACCTTCCCGCGACACGCCCGATCTGCGCGACAGTTTTCACCGTTCCCAGCCAAACTGGCAGAGCAGAGCCAGACAGCTCCAGTCGCGTCTCAGGGCTAACGGCGGCACGCCGGATAGCGCCTGGATTGCGCCGCTGCTGGCGGCCGCGTTCCCCGATCGTATCGCCCGGCGGCGCGGCAGCGAAGGACGTTACCAGCTGGCTAACGGCACGGGCGCGATGCTGGAGAGCACCGACGCGCTGAACCGTTATGAGTGGCTGATTGCGCCTGGCCTGTTGCAGAGCAGTACGCAGCCTGACGCCCGCATTCTGCAGGCGATGCCGCTGGATATCGATAGTCTTGTCGCCCAGCGACCTTCGCTGGTTGAACAGCGAACCGAGGTGGAGTGGGACGATGAGCGCGGCACGCTGCGCGCCTGGCGCCGGGAACAGATTGGCGAACTGGTGCTTAAGGTGCAGCCGCTTAACAAACCCGATGAGGAGACGCTGCATCCGGCCATGCTGCGCTGGGTTCGCCGTCGTGGCCTGTCAGTGCTTAACTGGACGCCACAGGCCGAGCAGCTGCGTATCCGTCTGGTCTGCGCGGCCCGCTGGCTGCCTGAAGAAAAGTGGCCTGATGCCAGCGTGGAGGGGCTGCTCGCTTCCCTGACGCAGTGGCTGCTGCCGGTGATGAGCGGCGTCCGGGATGCAAAAGGGTTGAAGCAGATTGACGCGGCCAGCGCATTATTACAATTGCTCACATGGTCACAGCGTCAGCAACTGGATACTGTCCTGCCAACTCATTACACTGTGCCCACCGGTAGCCGCCTCCCCGTTCGCTATGACGAGGAGAAGCCGCCCGCGCTGGCGGTTCGCCTTCAGGAGATGTTTGGCGAGGCGCATAACCCGAGCGTGGCCGCAGGGCGTGTCCCGCTGGTACTGGAGCTGCTTTCCCCCGCCCAGCGCCCGCTGCAAATCACGCGTGATTTAGCGGCCTTCTGGCAGGGCGCTTACCGGGAAGTGCAGAAAGAGATGAAGGGACGCTACCCAAAACACGTCTGGCCGGACGATCCGGCAAATGCGCTGCCCACGCGGCGTACCAAAAAATATTCCGCGCCGTCCTGAACGGCGGCGCGGCGGAATGCATTTCGGAAGGTTCCCGTTCCGAAACTGAATGAGTATCAACAGAGTAGTCGGCCCTGCCGACAGCTGGTGCTGGAGAAGAGAAACAGATGTCTGACGATCGCGAACCCATTGGGCGAAAAGGCAAACAGCCCAAACCCCCGCGCAGAACGGCGGGCCGAGGGCGCCGCAGGGAAGACAATAATGATAAATTTGAGCATGTTCAGGACGATGACCATGAGAACGAGGAGGTAACACCGGTGCCACGTAAAGGAAAAGGGCGTTCGCCACGTAAAAAAAGAGGCTGGCTGAGCCTGCTGCTTAAGCTGCTGCTGGTCTTTATCGTGGCGATGGCCGCGTACGGGGTTTACCTCGACTCGCAGATCCGCAGCCGCATCGATGGCAAAGTCTGGCAGCTGCCGGCGACGGTTTATGGCCGCATGGTCAACCTTGAGCCGGGCATGTCCTGGAACAAGAAAGAGATGATCGCGCTGCTGGAAGGGACGCAGTACCGTGAAGTGACGCGGATGACCCGGCCGGGCGAGTTCACCGTCAAGGGCAACAGCATTGAAATGATCCGTCGTCCCTTCGACTTTCCGGACAGCAAAGAGGGGCAGATTCGCGCCCGCCTGAGCTTCAGCAACGATACGCTTTCTGAAATCAAGAATCTGGACAGCGGCCGTGATTTTGGCTTTTTCCGCCTCGATCCGCGGCTGATTACCATGCTGCAATCGCCAAACGGTGAGCAGCGCCTGTTCGTACCGCGCGCCGGTTTCCCGGATCTGCTGGTGGATACGCTGATTGCTACCGAGGATCGGCACTTTTACACCCATGATGGCGTCAGCCTTTACTCTATTGGCCGCGCTTTCCTCGCCAATATCACCGCAGGCCGGGCGGTGCAGGGCGGCAGTACGCTGACCCAGCAGCTGGTAAAAAACCTGTTTCTGACCAACGAGCGCTCGCTGTGGCGTAAGGCCAATGAAGCCTATATGGCGTTGATTATGGACGCCCGCTACAGCAAGGATCGCATCCTGGAACTCTACCTGAACGAGGTTTATCTCGGTCAGGCAGGCAACGATGAGATCCGCGGTTTCCCACTGGCAAGCCTCTACTACTTTGGCCGTCCGGTCGATGAGCTGAGCCTCGATCAACAGGCGCTGCTGGTAGGTATGGTGAAAGGCGCCTCGCTCTATAACCCGTGGCGCAATCCCAAGCTCTCGCTTGAGCGACGCAACCTGGTGTTACGCCTGCTGCAACAGCAGAAGGTCATTGACCAGGAGCTGTATGACATGCTCAGCGCACGTCCGCTGGGCGTACAGCCGAAGGGCGGGGTGATTACGCCGCAGCCCGCGTTTATGGAGATGGTGCGTAACGAGCTTCAGGCGAAACTGGGTGACAAGGTTAAGGATCTTTCCGGAGTGAAAATCTTCACTACGCTGGATCCCGTCTCTCAGGATGCGGCGGAGAAATCCGTTGAGGATGGCATTCCGACGCTGCGTAAACAGCGCGGCCTGAAAGATCTGGAAACCGCCATGGTGATCGTCGACCGCTTCAGCGGCGAAGTGCGGGCGATGGTCGGCGGCGCCGATCCGCAGTTTGCGGGCTATAACCGTGCGCTGCAGGCGCGTCGCTCGATAGGCTCCCTGGCGAAACCGGCCACCTATCTGACCGCGCTCAGCCAGCCGGATACCTACCGTCTTAACAGCTGGATAGCGGATAAGCCCATCGCGCTTAAGCAGCCGAACGGCAAGGTCTGGAAACCGCAGAATGACGATCGTCGCTTCAGCGGGCAGGTGATGCTGGTGGACGCGCTGACGCATTCGATGAATGTGCCAACGGTGAATCTGGGCATGACGCTGGGCCTGCCGCAAATTGTGGATACCTGGAGCAAGCTTGGCGTGCCGAAGGCCCAGATTCAGCCGGTGCCTGCGATGCTGCTGGGGGCGCTTAACCTGACGCCGATCGAAGTGGCGCAGGCGTTCCAGACCATCGCCAGCGGCGGTAACCGGGCCACGCTTTCCGCGCTGCGCTCGGTGATTGCTGAAGATGGCACCGTGCTCTACCAGAGCTTCCCTCAGGCTGAACGCGCCGTGCCCGCTCAGGCCGCCTACCTGACGCTCTACACCATGCAGCAGGTGGCTAAGCAAGGTACGGCTCACGCGCTGGGCGCACGTTTCCCGGAAGCGCACCTGGCAGGGAAAACCGGTACGACCAATAACCTGGTGGACAGCTGGTTTGCCGGCATTGATGGTAAAGAGGTGGCGATCACCTGGGTAGGCCGCGACAACAATCAGCCGACCAAGCTGTACGGTTCCAGCGGTGCGATGCAGATCTACCGTCGCTATCTGGATAATCAGGCGCCGATGCCGCTGATGCCGACGCCGCCGGAGGATATTGCCTCCATGAACGTCGATTCCGCCGGGAATTTTGTCTGCGGAACGGACAGCACCAGCTGGCGCACTCTGCCCGTCTGGACGCTTGATGCGAATGCGCTTTGCCAGCAGCAGGCGCAGCAGCAGCAACAGCAGCTGGATCAGCTGCTTGAGCAGCAGCAACAGCAGGGCGGCCAGCCACAGCAGCAGCAACAGCAGGGCGGCCAGCCACAGCAGCAGCAACAGCAACAGCCGCAAGGCGAGCAGAAGGATAGCGACGGCGTGGCGGGCTGGATTAAAGATATGTTTGGCAAGTAGTTAATTTCTGTCCCTCAGCCGGCTCATGATGAGCCGGCTGAGGTTCTTGATAAAGTGCCGGCTCCGGGAACAGGGCCTGCTCGTAAAGACGCAAAAAGCATCGTCCCTGATAGCCCGGCCCGCGCCGTCCATGGCGCGGGACGCTTTACTCCCAGTCCCTGTTCCCCGAGCTTTACCTTTGTCAGCAGTCTGAGCCAGCTTTTTTTTGCCTGCGATTTCCCTCAACAAACAGGGTAACCGCTTGACATAAATGGCTTTCATGCAACAAGCCGATCACCGTTCAATTTCTTTACGATCACATCAGATTATTCCGCGGGAAAACGGTGTAAATGCCGGGATTTCCGCTTGCGGTGCTTCCTCCGTTTCGCATATTATCGCTGCGTTATAATAATAATTCTCGTTTACGTTTACATCTCATCAATTTTATTCAGAGAAATGCAAATGGCTACTGAGTCCTTGTTCCGCTTCTCCTTACCAGTGAATACCGCCAGATGTCGGCTGGCCGTTCTTATTGCGATGACGCTCTCCACCTCCGCTTTTGCCGCCGGTGAAGAGACCATTGTCGTTGATGCTACTGCCGTCGCACCTGAGCAGGAAAGCGCCTGGGGCCCCGCGCCGACTATTGCGGCCAAACGCAGCGCGACCGGCACCAAAACCGATACGCCAATCGAAAAAAATCCACAGTCGGTATCGGTGGTGACGCAGGAAGAGATGGCGCTGCACCAGGTCAGCTCGGTCAAAAGCGCATTTAACTATGCGCCGGGCGTGCTGACCGGTAACCGCGGAAGCTCTGATGTTATTGATGCGCTTTCAATTCGCGGCTTCAGCGAAACCAATACCAATCAGTACCTGGATGGCCTGAAGCTTCAGGGGGATAACTACTCTGAATTTGCGATTGATCCTTACTTCCTGGAGCGTGCCGAGCTGCTGCGTGGTCCAGCCTCGGTGCTGTATGGTAAAAGCAATCCGGGCGGCGTAGTTGTGCTGGTCAGCAAGCGCCCGACGACCGAAACGCTACGCGAAGTCCAGTTTCAGATGGGCACCGACAACCTGTTCTCTACCGGCTTTGATTTTGGCGGCGCGATAGATGACGATGGCGTTTACAGCTACCGGCTAACGGGGAAAGCCCGTGACCAGGATGCTCAGCAGGATATGCAGAAAGAAAAGCGCTACACCATTGCGCCTTCCTTCAGCTGGCAGCCAGATGCTAATACCAATTTCACCCTGTTAACCTACTTCCAGAACGAGCCGCAAACGGGCTATTACGGCTGGCTGCCGCGTCAGGGAACGGTGGTGCCGATCGTTGATGCCAACGGTCAGCAGCACAAGCTGGGTACGGATTTTGATGAGGGTGAAGGCAGCAATAAGATCGCCCGTAATACCAAAATGATCGGCTACAGCTTCTCCCACAGATTTAATGATACCTGGGCCGTCAGGCAGAATCTGCGCTATGCGGATCTCCGTACCGACTACCGCAGCATTTATGGCAATGGTTTCGATACTTCTACCAACTCCATTACCCGTGGCTATGCTGTTTCTGAAGAGACGCTGAATCAGTTCGCTCTGGATAACCAGGCTCAGGCAAATTTTGCCACGGGCGAGGTTGACCATACGCTTCTGCTTGGCGTGGACTATCAGCGCACCCGCAATGATATTAATGCCGGTTTTGGCTCAGCGACGCCGCTGAGCGCGTTGAATCCTCAGTACGGTAGCGATGAGATGGTCCCAGGATCGCTTTTCCCCTATCAGTATCTGAACAAACAGGAACAAACGGGCCTGTACGCGCAGGATCAGATGGAGTGGAACCAGTGGGTAATGACGCTGGGCGCACGTTACGACTATTCAATGACGTCGGCGTTTAGCCGCACTACGGACAGCGAAATCAAAGGCCACGATCAGGCCTTTACCTGGCGGGGTGGCCTTAACTACGTCTTTGATAACGGCGTAGCGCCTTACTTCAGCTACAGCGAGTCGTTTATTCCTACTGCCGGTACGACAAGTGAAGGGAATACATTCGATCCTTCCCGCGCCAAACAGTATGAAGCCGGGGTGAAGTATGTTCCGCACGATCGTCCCATCGTAATTACCGGTGCGGTTTATCAGCTGACCAAAACCAAAAACCTGACGGCCAATCCGGACAATATCCTCTTTAGCGTGCAAGGGGGCGAAATCCGCTCCCGCGGCGTGGAGCTGGAGGCGAAGGCGGCGCTCAACGCCAACGTTAATCTGACCGCGTCTTACACCTATACGGATGCGGAATATACTCACGATACGCTTCTGAAAGGTAAAACGCCGGTACAGGTGCCAAAAAATATGGCTTCCCTGTGGACGGACTACACCTTCAATGAAACGGCGCTGTCCGGTTTAACGCTGGGCGCGGGCGTACGCTACGTCGGCGAGAGTAAAGGTCAGTACAGTACGGGCGACAATATTAATCAGAACTTTGACGTGGCTGGCTATACCACCGTTGATGCGCTGGTGAAATACGATCTGACCCGCTTTGGCCTGCCAGGCTCTTCGGTGGGGGTTAATGTGAATAACCTTCTCGACCGGGAGTACGTGGCCAGCTGCTATCGCGAGTATGCCTGCTACTGGGGCGCAGAGCGCCAGGTTGTCGCGACGGCCACCTTCCGCTTCTAATCTTTACATCCGGGCGCGGCTCGCCGCGCCCACCAATCAGAAGACCGCTATGTCTCATCTGCACGCTACCGAAACGACTTTTTCGCTCGATAAGACGACCTTTACCGTCCCCGGCAGAACGCTTCTTCAGCCGCTGTCGCTCACTTTTCCTGCCGGTAAAATCTGCGGGCTGATAGGGCATAACGGTTCGGGAAAATCGACGCTGCTTAAGCTGCTGGGCCGTCATCACGCCGCCTCGGGCGGACGGGTTTTGCTGAACGGTACGGAAGTCTCTACGTGGAACAGTAAAGCGTTTGCCCGTGAGGTTGCCTACCTGCCGCAGCAGCTGCCGCCCGCCGAGGGAATGACGGTACGCGAACTGGTGGCGATGGGGCGCTATCCCTGGCATGGCGCGCTGGGGCGCTACGGCATCTCCGATCGTGAGCGGGTGGAAGAAGCTATTGCGCTGGTTGGTCTGAAACCCTTAGCGCAGCGGCTGGTGGACAGCCTTTCCGGCGGCGAACGTCAGCGCGCCTGGATAGCGATGCTGGTGGCGCAGAACAGCCGCTGCCTGCTGCTGGATGAGCCGACCTCCGCGCTGGACATTGCGCATCAGGTTGAGGTACTGGCGCTGATCCAGCGGCTCAGCCGCGAGCGGGGCCTGACGGTGATTGCCATCTTACATGACATCAACATTGCAGCCCGCTACTGCGACACTCTTGTTGCGCTTCGCGAGGGCAGTATGATCGCTCAGGGCGACGCGCAGGCCATTATGCAGCCCGAGGTACTCGATCGCATCTACGGTATCCCGATGGGGATCTTACCTCACCCTAACGGCGGTGCGCCGGTGAGCTTTGTTTACTGAAGGATTGACCTTTTCATGCCGGATTATCTTCGCCGCCGCCTGTTAATGGCGATGGCTTTCTCTCCTCTGCTGCCGGTCCTGCGCAGCCAGGCCGCTCAGGGCGTGGATATCAACCGCATCATTACGCTGGAGTGGCTGCCCACGGAGCTGCTGATGGCCTTAGGCGTCGCGCCGATGGGTGCTGCCGAACTCTATAACTATCAGATGTGGGTAGGTGAGCCGAAGCTGCCCGCCTCGACGGTAGATGTCGGGCTGCGTACCGAACCTAATCTGGAGTTGATGATCCAGATGAAACCCTCGCTAATCCTTTACTCCTCAGGCTACGGTCCTTCCCGCGATAAAATTGCCAGAGTCGCACCGGCCCAGGGCTTTCCTTTCAGCGATGAAAACGGTAAGCCGCTCACAATGGCGCGCAAGTCGCTGATAGAGCTGGGTGAACTGATTGGGCGCGAACCACAGGCGAAAGCGCATCTCGCAGAATACGACAATTATGTGGCGGCAACCAGGGCCCGCCTGGCCTCCCGTTCAAAAAGGCCGCTGCTGCTGATGACGGTCCTCGACACACGTCACGCCCTGGTATTTGGCAAGGGCAGTCTGTTCCTGGAAGTCATGGAAGCACTGGGGATTGAAAATGCCTGGCAGGGAGAAACTAACTTCTGGGGAAGCGCGGTGATTGGCATTGAAAGGTTGATAACAATGGATGATGTTGATGTCCTTTGTTTTGATCACGGTGATTCAGGGATTACGCAGCAGGTGACCTCATCGGCGCTCTGGCTGGCGATGCCCTTTGTGCGCAAAAACCGTTTTCAACGCGTTCCTCAGGTCTGGTTCTACGGGGGAACGCTGTCGGCTATGCGCTTCTGTCGTATGCTGGACAGCGCGCTGGGGGCGAAATGAAAACCTCCTATCGTTTTTCCGCCGGTTTGCTGATCCTGCTCTTTTTGCTGTCGCTGAGCCTGACCTTGTGGAATTTCAGCCAGCACCTGCCGCGCAGCCAGTGGTTTTCCTCGCTGATGTCGCCAGACATTAATAATGTCGACCAGATGGTCTTTCACTACAGTTTGCTGCCTCGCCTGGCGTTATCGCTGCTGGTGGGTGCCGGACTCGGGCTGGCCGGACTGCTTTTTCAACAGGTACTGCGCAATCCGCTGGCGGAACCCTCTACGCTCGGTGTGGCGACCGGCGCGCAGCTCGGTTTGACGATCGTCACGCTCTGGAGCCTGCCGGGCGGGCTGGTCACGCAGCAGATAGCGGCGATGAGCGGCGCCATGCTGGTCGGACTGATCGTCTTTGGCATCGCGTGGGGCAAGCGCCTTTCGCCGGTTACCCTGATTCTGGCCGGGCTGGTGCTGTCGCTCTACTGTGGTGCGGTCAACCAGCTGCTGGGGCTGTTTAATCACGAACGGCTGCAAAGTATGTTTCTGTGGAGCACCGGCACGCTCAACCAGATGGACTGGAGCAACGTCAGCTTTCTCTGGCCTAAGCTGCTGGTCTGCCTGGCGCTGGCGCTGCTGATGCTGCGCCCGATGATGCTGATGGGGCTGGACGACGGGGTGGCGAAAAACCTCGGGCTGGCGCTTTCGGCGGCGCGGCTGGGCGTGCTGGTGCTGGCGATCTTTCTCAGCGCACAGCTGGTGAACGCGGCCGGCATTATCGGTTTTATCGGCCTGTTTGCACCGCTGCTGGCAAAAATGCTGGGAGCGAGAAGGTTGCTGAGCCGTCTGCTGCTGGCCCCGCTGATTGGCATGCTGCTGCTCTGGCTGGCGGATCAGGTAGTGATCTGGCTGACGGATAACTGGCGAGAAATTTCCACCGGGACGGCGACGGCGATTATCGGCGCACCACTGCTGCTCTGGCTGCTGCCGCGCCTGCGCACTGGCGGAACGCCACCTGCGATGAATGCCGGAGACAACGTCCCCGTCGAGCGGCACCGCGTGCTGCTGTGGGCGCTGCTGGGCGGCGCGCTGTTGCTGATCCTGAGCGTCGTGGCGCTGAGCTTTGGCCGCGATGCGCACGGCTGGCAGTGGGCGACAGGCGAGCTGTGGCATCAGCTTCTGCCGTGGCGTATGCCCCGGCTGGTCGCGGCCGTGATGACCGGTATGATGCTTGGCGTGGCGGGCTGTATGATCCAGCGTCTCACCGGCAATCCGATGGCCAGCCCCGAAGTGCTGGGCATCAGCTCCGGGGCGGCATTTGGCGTGGTGATCATGCTGTTTCTCGTGCCCGGTGACGCCTTTGGCTGGCTGCTGCCGGCGGGAAGTCTTGGCGCGGCAATTACGCTGCTGATTATTACCGTGGTAGGGGGCAGGGGCGGCTTTTCACCGGAACGGATGCTGCTGGCAGGGATGGCGCTGAGCACCGCCTTTACCACGCTGCTGCTGCTGTTCCTCGCCAGCGGCGATCCGCGCATGGCGAATCTGATGACCTGGATTTCGGGATCGACCTATAACGTTGATGCTGCGCAGGCCTGGCGCACGGTGATCATTGCCGTTGTCCTGATAGCGCTGGTGCCCTTCTGCCGTCGCTGGCTGACGGTGCTGCCGCTCGGCGGTGAAACGGCCCGCTCGCTTGGCATGGCGCTGAAGCCGTCCCGGATGACGCTGCTGCTGCTGGCCGCGACGCTGACGGCGGCCGCCACGCTGACGATTGGCCCGCTGAGCTTTATTGGTCTGATGGCGCCGCATATTGCCCGTATGACCGGCTTCAGACGCACCGTTCCGCAACTGCTGATGGCGGCGCTGATGGGGGGAGGGCTGATGGCGCTGGCGGACTGGTGTGGCAGGATGGTCGCCTTCCCGAATCAGATCCCGGCCGGCCTGCTGGCAACCTTTATCGGCGCGCCTTACTTCGTCTATTTACTGCGGAAAGTCTGATTCGCCCTCAACGCTGAGGCGCTTAAGATTCTCTTAATCTTCTTTTGTCACACTCTCCTGAAATTATCAGGAGAGTGCCATGAAATATCTGAACGCCCGACCCCTTAGTGAGTACGTTGCCTTACTGTTCAGCCTCACCACGCTGTTCATTTTTCTGCATATCTGGTTTACCACCTGAGGCACCGTCAGGACTGAAGACTATCCGTGCCCGGCAGCCTGCCCGGCGCGGACGGTTTTCGAGGAAAAACTGGGCGTGATGTAACTGAACGATGCGGGTGACAATACTCAGCCCCAGTCCGATCCCTCCATAGCGCTGGTCCATGCGGACAAAGGCTTTGCTCAGCTCTCCGCTTTTGCTTTCATCAATGCCCGGACCTTCATCGTCGACGAGCAGCACAGGCTGGGGGGACGCCTCTACCAGGATACTGACTGCCGAACCTTCCGGACTGTAACGGTGTGCATTCTCCACCAGGTTACGTAACAGTACCTGGATCAGGGTAGCTTCACTACGCAGCGTCACATCGCTATTCAGTCTGAGAACAAGCCGCTGCTGGCGCTGCATCAGCATGGTTTCCAGTTCATTCTGCATCGGCAGGATAACGTCATGGACTAACGATACCTGTTGATAGTTTCCTGAGGTGAAGCTTTGTCCGGTGCGGGCCAGCTGGAGCAGCTGCGAAATACTGTTGGTCATCTGATCGAGACGCTGAATGAGCGGCGTCACGCTTATCGCATGTTTACGTTCAATCAGCTCCAGGTGGAGCCGCAGACCCGCCAGCGGGGTGCGCAGTTCGTGCGCCACGTCGGCGGTAAAAAGACGCTCACGTGCGAGGCTTGTCGTTAAGCGCGCAACCAGTTGATTAACGGCCTGGGTGACGGCGTCGATTTCCTGCACGGAGCTGTGATACTCCACCGGTGCCAGATTATCTTCGGCACGGTTCTCCAGCTGTTTTTGTAACGCCGATAAGGGCCGGGTTATCCACTTAACGGCCTGCAAACAGAGCACCAGCGCCAGCACGATCATCACAATGCTCGGTACCGCCAGGCTGGCGACGGCTTCGTGGATCTCATTATTAATATGCCGGGTCTGGTTATGGTTATGCAGGCTGGCATCAACCAGCAGCTGAATCTGCTCTTTGCTTTCATGCCAGAGCCACACCACGCTGATGACCTGACAAAAAAACAGGATCAAACCGATCACCAGCAGCAGGCGAAAGCGCAGCGTGTTGTGCTGCCATCGCCATCCCGGAACAGGCCTCATGGCGTCTCACCTTTATCCTCAGGTCTGGCCAGAGCATAACCAAAACCCCGCAGGGTACGGATGGTGGATTTGCCAATTTTCTCCCGCAAATTATGAATATGCACTTCCAGCGTATTGGTTAAGGGCTCCGTATCCCAGTTATAGATATCGCTGTAGAGCACTTCACGGTGGACAGGCTGCCCCGCTTTCAGCATCAGCCGCGAGAGAAGCGCAAACTCTTTCGGCGTCAGCTCCAGCAAGTTACCGGCAAGATGTATCTGACGGTGGGTTAAATCCAGCACCAGGCTGCCAACCTCCACCTTGTTGTCACCCTGATTAACATGGCGCCGGATGAGCGCCCGGATGCGGGCAAGTAACTCATCCAGTGAGAACGGTTTGATCAGATAATCGTCGCCCCCGGCATCAAGTCCCGCAATACGTTCCGCAATCGTATCGCGGGCAGTAAGGATCAGGACCGGCTGCATTTTTTTCTGCCGCCGCAGGCGTAATAGAAAGTGAAGTCCATCCTCATCAGGTAGCCCCAGATCGAGGATCAGCAGGCTGTAGAGGCCCGATATCAGGTTCGCTTCCGCCTCCCGGACGCTGGTCGCCGTATCACAGACATAGCCTTCGCCCTCCAGCGCCAGAACCAGGCCCTGCAATAAAAGAGCATCGTCTTCCACAACCAATATTTTCATCAGGATGAACTCCGGCATGTCGTCAGGATATCATCGGCAGGTTTGTATTGCCGGGTCTCTACACCCGCTAATCCAAGCATGGTTGAGAAAAGGTTATCCTGCGAAAAAGCTCTGGATACCGCCAGTTTATTAAGGCAATCCATCTTAACCGCATATTGCTTCTGATAGTCCGGGGATAACCAGATCAGCATGGGAATATGCTTCTGCTGATCCGGGGCGATCGCATAGGGCAGACCATGCAAATATGCGCCATTTTCACCTAAGGACTCACCATGATCGGAAAGGTAGACCAGATTGCTGGTGAACCTGTCCTGATGTTTTTTCAGAATGCCAATGGCTTTATCAACAATATAATCGACATAGAGAACAGTATTGTCATAAGTATTTACCAACTGCTGCTGTGAACAGGTCTGAATCTGGTTGGTTTCACAGTCAGGCGTATACTTTTTAAATTGAGAAGGGTAGCGGTGAGAATACGTTGGGCCGTGGCTGCCGATGGTGTGCAGCACAATCACACCGTTGCCTTTTAGCCGGTCGATATAGTCTTCCAGCCCGTGGAACAGAACCTCATCGTAGCACTCACCATTAATGCACATGCCCGGCAGGTTAAGATCCGTCATATTCTGATGGGGAACCCGATCGCAGGCGCCTTTACATCCGCCATCGTTCTCATTCCATAATACGCTGATGCCCGCGCGCTGCATGATATCCAGTAAACCTTCCCGATGGCTGGCCAGCTCGTCATTATAGTCTCTGCGCGGCATGCCTGAGAACATGCAGGGAACCGAGACCGCCGTCGAAGTGCCGCAGGAATGGGTGTTGGGAAAATAAATCACACGATCTTTTTCCAGCAGAGGATTGGTCTGACGCGAGTAGCCCGAGAGGGAAAAGTCAGCCGCCCGGGAGGTTTCCCCAACAATCAGGATGGTCAGGTGCTGTTTATGATCTGCGGGTTGTGCGGGAGCTTGTCTGGCATCTTCACCCATTTTTATCAGCGGCAGGTTAGCCAGCCGGTGATGTGAATAATAAGACCAGGAGGCGGCAATGCTGTTGGACGGATTAAGCGCTTTGACCAGCTCTTTATTATTGCGAAATAGCGAAGCGTAATCTTTATAAAACAGCAGCGCGACGAAAAGAATCAACGCCACGCCGAGCGTTATGCTGCCTGCGCGGACGAGCACTCCTCTCACCACAGAAGCGTTTTTGTTAATCCTTATCCAGAAAGCCAGCATGACAGCCAGCACGCCGGAGAAGAGCAGGCTGAGCACAAACTGCGGCGTCAGCAAGGCAAAGGATTCTGCGGCGGTCGTATCGAGCATGTTGGCGATCATCGATCTGTCCATCACGATGCCAAAGGTAAGAATAAAATATTGCGTGGCGGCGGAAATAAGCAGGAGGATGGCAAGGGTGAACCGCTCAAGCCAGATGAGAGAGGCGAGCGTCAGAACAATATGGATAACGCTGAATATCACCAGCGGCATCGAAAGAAAAACAAATATATTGTGGATGGAAGTCAGTGGCATCACGGCCAGAACCTGACGGTAGTAGGCAAGGTTGAGAAAAATAGCGATATAAGCAGCAAAGAGGGTAATAAAAGAGAGCCGGCTCAGCGCCGGCCTCCTGATAAAAGGCAGCTGTGGCATTTCAAAACAATCCGGTGACCTGTGTTGGCCGTGAGGCTAACAGGGCAACATTAGGATAACCTTAAGGCCCTTAAGGTTGCCCGTTTATGCCCCTCCTCACTGCGGTTCCGGAGAGTGTGACGTCGGCCACGGCTACAGGTGTTGCCGTTATGCCAGCTTCGCGAAGCTGCGGCGTGCCGCGTCAACGGTGTGCTGAATATCCTCAGCGGTATGCGCCAGCGACATAAAGCCCGCTTCAAAGGCGGAAGGGGCCAGATAGACGCCCTCTTCCAGCATCAGGTGGAAGAATTTCCGGAAGCGGTCGACATCACACGCCTTCACGTCCTGGTAGCTGGTGACCGTTTCGGCGCTGGTGAAGAACAGGCCAAACATGCCGCCAACGTGATTCACTACCAGCGGAATATTCGCTTCTTTCGCGGCGTGGAGCAGGCCTTCAGCCAGCTGGTCGGTCAGAGCCGTCAGGGTGGCGTGCGTGCCGGGTTTGGCGATTTCGCTCAGGCAGGCAAAGCCCGCCGCCATCGCAATCGGGTTACCGGAAAGCGTCCCCGCCTGATAGACAGGGCCGGTTGGCGCCAGCGCTTCCATCACCTCGCGACGACCACCGAATGCGCCCACCGGCATACCGCCACCGATAATTTTCCCCAGACAGGTCAGGTCAGGAACCACGCCGTAGTGCGCCTGCGCGCCGGCCAGTGCCACGCGGAAGCCGGTCATCACTTCATCAATAATAAACAGCGCGCCGAACTCATCGCAGAGCGCCCGCAGGCCCGGCAGGAAGTCAGGCTGCGGAGGGATGCAGTTCATGTTTCCGGCAACGGGCTCAACGATGATGCAGGCGATTTCATGCGGATACTGCTCAAAGGCGGCGCGAACGGAATCGAGATCGTTATAGGTGCAGGTTAACGTATGTTTGGCGAAGTCTGCCGGGACGCCGGGAGAGTCCGGCTGACCCAGCGTGAGCGCGCCGGAACCCGCTTTCACCAGCAGACAGTCGGCATGACCGTGATAGCAGCCCTCAAACTTGATGATTTTATCCCGGCCGGTAAAGCCACGCGCCAGGCGGATGGCGCTCATGGTCGCTTCGGTTCCGGAGTTCACCATGCGCACCATATCCATCGTCGGCACCAGTTCGGTGACCAGCGCCGCCATTTTGACTTCCATCTCGGTTGGCGCACCAAAGCTCAGTCCGCGCCCGACGGCTTCAATCACCGCTTCACGAATGGCGGGGTGGTTATGCCCCAGCACCATCGGCCCCCAGGAGCCGACGTAATCCACGTAAGCTTTGCCGTCAGCGTCATACAGCCAGGCGCCGTTCGCCCGTTCAATAAAGAGCGGCACACCGCCAACGCCGGTAAAGGCGCGCACCGGCGAATTAACGCCGCCGGGAATTAGTTGTTGCGCCTGAGTGTAGAGATTTTCAGACTTGCTCATGGTTCCGCTCCTGAGGATGCATTAAAAAAACCTCACTATTCTATGTGAACATGCCGTCCGGGTGAAAGGTAAGTCGCGCCTCTGGCGCAGTTGCTGTTGAATTTTCACGAGACATGACGAGCGGGGAGAGTAGTATACGGGGTTATCTTTCTCTGATACTGAAAGGATTATGAGCGGAAACGGTGCCTCTTCGGAACAATTAAAGGTCGTCCCGGCGCGACGTGGCGACTTCCTTCGTCTGCTTTTACGGCGCGACAAAACCCCTGTTGCAGTCCTGATCATGGCCGGGATCGTCGGCGCGCTGGCCGGGCTGGTCGGCGTGGCGTTTGAGAAAGCGGTGAACTTCATCAGCAGCCAGCGGCTGACGATACTCTCTGCGGTGGATGATTACTGGGTGCTGGCCTTTCCTCTGGCCTTTCTGCTCTCCGCCCTGCTGGCGGTGGTGGGCTATTATCTGGTGCAGCGCTTTGCCCCTGAGGCGTCAGGTTCAGGCATACCTGAAATTGAAGGCGCGCTTGAGGAGCTGCGCCCGGTACGCTGGTGGCGGGTAATCCCCGTTAAGTTTATCGGCGGAATGGGCACCCTGGGTGCGGGCATGGTGCTGGGCCGTGAAGGGCCGACGGTGCAGCTCGGCGGTAATATTGGCCGCATGGTGCTGGATATCTTCCGGATGAAAAGCGCGGAAGCGCGCCATTCGCTGCTGGCGACCGGGGCTGCCGCGGGCCTTTCCGCCGCCTTTAACGCGCCGCTTGCCGGGATCCTCTTTATTATCGAGGAGATGCGTTTACAGTTTCGCTTCAACGTTATCTCCATCAAGGCCGTGTTTATCGGCGTTATTATGTCGAGCATCGTCTTTCGCATCTTCAACGGTGAAGGGGCCGTGATCGACGTCGGTAAGCTGGTCGATGCGCCCGTTGAAACGCTCTGGCTCTATCTGCTGCTGGGCATGCTTTTCGGCATTGTGGGCGTGCTGTTTAACAGGCTGATCTTCAGAACCCAGGATCTCTTCCAGCGCTTCCACGGCGGCAATATGAAAAAGATCCTGATTATGGGAGCCGTGCTGGGAGGTGTGTGCGGGGTGCTGGGCCTTATTGAACCGGAGGCGGCAGGCGGTGGCTTCAGCCTGATCCCCATCGCGGCGGCGGGCAATTATACCGTGGGTATGCTGCTGTTTATTTTTATCACCCGCATTATCACCACACTGCTCTGTTTTGCCTCGGGAGCGCCCGGCGGCATCTTCGCCCCGATGCTGGCGCTCGGGACGCTGCTGGGCACCGCTTTCGGCATGGCCAGCGCGTCGCTGTTTCCCGAATACCATCTCCAGGCGGGCACCTTTGCCATAGCGGGGATGGGCGCGCTGTTTGCGGCGTCGGTCAGGGCGCCTCTGACGGGCATCGTGCTGGTACTGGAGATGACCGACAATTATCAGCTGATTTTGCCGATGATTATTACCTGCCTCGGCGCAACCCTGCTGGCCCAGTTCCTGGGCGGAACGCCGCTCTATTCCACGCTGCTCTCCCGCGTGCTGGCGAAGCAGCAAAAGAAAGAGGATGAGGCAGTGGCCGCACAGAGTGCCACGTACGCATCAGCAAAACCGGCGGATACTTGATTGCTATACTTGTGTATTAGATAATGGTGCAAATGATGGTCGAATTATGACCTGTAGGCGATCGGCCTGAATGCATACTGAGGTGTTAAATGAGTGACGATATAGCTCTGCCCCTGCAATTTACTGAAGCAGCGGCCAGTAAAGTCAAAAATCTGATTTCAGATGAGGAAAATCCCGATCTGAAACTGCGCGTCTATATCACCGGCGGTGGCTGTAGCGGCTTCCAGTACGGTTTTACCTTTGATGATAAGGTAAACGATGGCGACATGACGATTGAGAAAGCGGGCGTGGCGCTGGTTGTCGACCCGATGAGCCTGCAATATCTGGTGGGCGGTTCGGTGGACTATACCGAAGGTCTGGAGGGATCGCGTTTTATCGTTACCAACCCGAATGCGAAAACTACCTGCGGCTGTGGCTCTTCGTTCAGTATCTGAGTTATCGCCCCGGCGCGTTCGCTGCCGGGGCGCCTTTTACCACTCTACCGTGACTAATTTAATCTTCTTCCTTACGCCCTCGCCGGGCGAAATAAGCGTACGTGTAATCCGGGGCTGAGCGGCGCGCTGTTTGCCGCAGTCAGCGGTGGGTAAGGATGCTGGTGTGGTACTTTGCCCGTCAATGTGACATTGCGAGTAAATGGTCAGTTTGACCCCTATGCTGCCCGTTGTTGAGGCCGCGCAGGCATGACCTGCCATCACCAGGCCAAGGGCCAGATAAACGGCTTTCATTTTTTAAAATCCTGGTGTGCAAAAGGGGTTGCCCCAAATCGGACAGCGTGAATACCTGCTCCGCTGCCTCGTTATATAATTAACGTCACTTTTCGCCGGAACTTTAACCCTATTCTTCGGTTTTACGACGGGCGGTTAGCGGTCTGGGTGAAGCTCACGGCATAGCTGCTGCGCTGCCAGCAGAATGCGCGGGCCGGGGCGGCTGAACCAGTCTTCTTTAATGGCGATAACCGGAATTTTCAGCTGGGGCTGCCAGAACGCCTTCACGGCAGAAATGCGCGCGGCATCGCCTCCCGTGACGATTAGCGCCGGATTGCGCAGTAAAACCTGCTCGCGGCTTACCTGCGGCCAGGGCACCGGGCTGTCGGCAAAGATATTTTCGCCGCCGCACAGCTTGAGGATCTGGTTCTGCAGCGTGTCGCCTGAGGCGGTAAAAAGAGGGCGCTGTCCGAACTGCAGGAAAACGGCTTTATGCGACGCGCCATCATAACGTTTATGCAGCGCGGCAAGCTGCTGCTCCAGCTTCACCGCCGCCTGCTCTGCCTGCTGCGGAGCGGGACTCCAGGCCTTCAGCATGCGCAGCGCGGCGGCGACTTGTGCAACGGTGGTCGGCTCTATCCACTCAACTCTCAGACCAAACGCCCTGAGCTGTTCGACCTGACGCCGCGGATTGCCGTCCCGCCAGGCGAGAACCAGGTCAGGTTTCAGGGCAATGATGCGCTCGACATTAATCCCCTGCCAGTTAGCCACCTGCTCAATGCTGGCGGCTTCGGCAGGGAAATCAGAGTAAGCGCTAACGCCAACCGGCGTGATGCCGGCGGCAAACGCCATCTCGGTCAGGCTGGGCGCCAGGGCAATAACCCGTGGCGCGCCAAAAGCCGCAGTGCCGGTGCAGAGCAGCAGCAGGAATAAGGCAAAACGCTTAGCCACGATCGGCCAGCTGCGTCAGCAGCGCTTCCACCATCAGCGAGGATTGCGCCGCAGCAACGGTAAGGAATTCATCGAAGCTCAGGTGGGATTCCTGGTCCGCCACGTCCGAAATCGCGCGAACCACCACAAAAGGGGTACCAAACTGGTGGCAGACATGGGCAATAGCCGTCGCTTCCATCTCCACGCCGATCGCCTGCGGGAAAGCCGTGCGGATGCGTGCCAGCGGCTCAGCGCCGTTGATAAAGGCGTCGCCGCTGACCACCAGGCCACGTACCGCGTTCAGGCCCAGCTGACTGATGCAGCGCTCCGCCGCGTCGATCAGCGCCGCGTCGGCGGTAAAGGCCGCGGGGCAACCTGCCATCTGACCGGGCTCATAGCCAAATGCGGTCACATCCGCGTCGTGATAGCGCACTTCATCAGAGACGACAATATCGCCCACCTTCAGGGTCGGCGCCAGCCCACCCGCCGAGCCGGTGTTGATGATAAAGTCAGGTTTACACAGCTCCAGCAGCAGCGTTGTGCCCATCGCCGCAGAAACTTTACCGATTCCGGATTTCAGCAGCGCGACCTCCACGCCGTTCAGGGTGCCGGCATAAATTTCGCAGCCCGCCAGGGTCAGCGTCTGGCGGTTTTCAATTTTGTCACGCAGCAGTGTGACTTCCTGTTCCATTGCACCAATAATGCCTGCTTTCATAGAGATACTCGCTAATGTTGTGGAATTTGCCTGGCCTTCTGGCGCATAGTCTATCATGGCAGCATAAGGGACATAATCGGCAAAACGTGCAGGGACAGCAATCAGGCCGGAAAACGGGAAGCAGGCATGAACGACATCGACTTCAGGAAAAAGATCAATTATCAGCGCCGTTTTAACCCTCAGCAGGGGCAGAAGGACGAGCATGAAATTCTGCGCATCTTTGAAAGCGATCGTGGGCGCATCATCAACTCAGCGGCGATAAGGCGACTGCAGCAGAAAACGCAGGTTTTTCCGCTTGAGCGCAACGCCGCAGTACGCTCCCGGCTGACCCATTCTCTGGAAGTGCAGCAGGTCGGGCGCTATATCGCCAAGGAAGTACTGACGAGGCTGAAAGAGCAAGGGCTGCTGGAAAGCTACGGGCTGACGCAGCTGACCGGGCCCTTTGAGAGCATCGTTGAAATGGCCTGCCTGATGCATGATATCGGCAATCCACCTTTCGGGCATTTTGGCGAGTCGGCGATCAATGACTGGTTTACACAGCGGCTGGATGCGAACCGCAGCCCCTCATCCGCGCGTGCTGACCGCTGCGAACCTGAGGCACTACAGTATCAGGAGGATGGTCTTAACGGGCTGCGCGAAAAAATTCGTCAGGATCTGTCCCACTTTGAAGGCAATGCCCAGGCGATACGGATGGTGCACAGCCTTTTGAAAATGAATCTGACCTGGGCGCAGGTCGGCTGCATCTTAAAATACACCCGCCCGGCCTGGTTTAGCGGCAAGCTTCCGGAAACGCATAATTATCTGATGAAAAAGCCCGGTTATTATCTGGCTGAGGAAGAATACGTTGGCCGGCTGCGTAAAGAGTTAGATCTTCAGCCCCACTGTCGCTTCCCTCTCACCTATATTATGGAAGCCGCCGATGATATTTCTTATTGCGTGGCGGATTTAGAAGATGCGGTAGAGAAAAAGATATTTACCGTCGAACAGCTGTACGAGCATTTATATGCGCTCTGGCCCGAACATCGGGCTAATGACTTATTCAGCCTGGTGGTTACAAACGCGCTGGAAAAATCCCGCAGTCAGCAATTAAGCCGCAGCAGTGAAGATCAGTTCTTTATGTATCTGCGGGTGAATACGGTCGCCAGACTGGTGCCTCACGCGGCGGCGCGCTTTATTGATAATTTGCCGGCGGTCTTTCGCGGCGAGTTTAACGAAGCCCTGCTGGAAGATGGCAGCGCGCAGAACAAGCTGCTGGAAGTGTTCAAGAAAGTCGCCTTCAGCCACGTCTTTAACCATCCTGATGTCGAACAGCTGGAGCTGCAGGGGTATCGGGTCATCAGCGGCCTGCTGGATATTTATCAGCCGCTGCTGGCGCTCACGCAGCAGGAATTCAGTGAGCTGGTCGCGAAGGATTATTTAAAAGACTATCCCATTGAGACCCGCCTTTTTCATAAACTTTCCACGCGCTTTCGTCTGGCTTATAGTGAAGCGGTAGGGCGGCTGGATAGCCGTTCAAAGGATGTGTCCGTCTGGGAGTACTATTATCGTGCCCGCATGCTACAGGATTATGTAAGCGGCATGACCGATTTGTACGCGTGGGATGAGTATCGTCGTCTGATGGCGGTAGAATAACGCAATACGGCGCGTGAGTTTTGTAAAGAGAGCCAATAAATTTTTACCTTTAATTGAAACTCTGTCATGAACTTCGCGTTAAAAGATTACTCTCATCATCACGACCACAGCAATGGTTGCATACTTGGACAAATAGAGAAACAGACGCATGAAAAAAACACTTTTAGCAAGCGCGTTGGCTCTGAGCCTGGGAATGGCTATGAACCCGCTTATCGCCACCGCCGCAGAAACCGCTTCTTCCTCTACCCAGCAGCTGCCGAGCCTGGCACCGATGCTGGAGAAAGTCATGCCTTCGGTAGTGAGCATTAACGTTGAGGGCAGTACGACCGTCAGTACGCCTCGCCTGCCGCAGCAGTTTCAGCAGTTTTTCGGTGATAATTCACCATTCTGTCAGGATGGTTCGCCTTTCCAGAACTCACCAATGTGCTCCGCCGGGCCGGGAGAGGGTCAGGGTGGACAGCAGGAAAAATTCCGTGCGCTGGGATCGGGCGTGGTGATTGATGCTGAAAAAGGCTACGTCGTAACCAATAATCACGTGGTCGACAACGCCACCAAAATCCAGGTTCAGCTGAGCGATGGCCGTAAATATGATGCGAAAGTGATCGGAAAAGATCCCCGCTCCGATATCGCGCTTATTCAGCTAAAAGAGGCGAAAAACCTGACGGCAATTAAGATGGCCGACTCTGATGAAATCAAGGTAGGGGATTATACCGTCGCTATCGGTAACCCGTACGGCCTTGGCGAGACGGTGACTTCCGGTATCGTATCGGCGCTGGGACGCAGCGGGCTGAATGTGGAAAATTACGAAAACTTTATCCAGACCGATGCCGCTATTAACCGCGGCAACTCCGGCGGCGCGCTGGTTAACCTGAACGGTGAGCTGATCGGGATCAACACGGCGATCCTGGCACCGGACGGCGGGAATATCGGTATCGGCTTCGCCATTCCAGCCAACATGGTTAAAAACCTGACCGCTCAGATGGTGGAATTTGGCCAGGTGAAACGCGGCGAGCTGGGTATTATGGGCACCGAGCTGAACTCTGAACTGGCGAAAGCGATGAAAGTGGATGCCCAGCGCGGCGCTTTTGTCAGCCAGGTGCTGCCGAAGTCCTCCGCCGCAAAAGCGGGCGTGAAGGCGGGCGACGTGGTGGTTTCCATCAATGGTAAAGCGATCTCCAGCTTTGCCGCGCTGCGCGCCCAGGTCGGCTCCCTGCCGGTGGGCACCAAAATGACCCTGGGTCTGATCCGCGACGGCAAACCGCTGACGGTCAACGTTGAGCTTCAGCAGAGCAGCCAGAGTAAAGTCGATTCCGGCAATATCTATACCGGTATTGAGGGCGCGGACCTGAGCAACTATGACGCGAAAGGCGTCAAAGGCGTGAAGGTGGATAGCGTCAAGCCGGGCTCCTCAGCGGCGCGAGTAGGGCTTAAAAAGGACGATATTATCCTGGGCGTAAACCAGCAGGCGGTGGCTAACCTGGGTGAGCTGCGCAAGGTGCTTGATGCGAAACCGTCAGTCCTGGCGCTGAATATCCAGCGTGGTGACAGCACAATCTATCTGTTGATGCAGTAAGCCTTTACGGGAGCCGGCGGTCGTCGGCTCCCCGTTTCCGTCCTGCGGTTTTTTTTGTTCCGTTCGTTCCTCTTAACTGCCGGCGTCCTCTCTTCTGACCGCTTCACGATAAGTCATTCCGCTTAATATCATCTCTACCCGCTTCTCTGGCAGCAAATAGCGCGAGTCGTTTCCGGTATAACAGATGACGCCTTACTCCGTGTTTGATAACGGTTTTCAAGCCATCTGCCCATACCCTGAGTACTCAGAGTTTGTGAGCTTCCCCGCAAATTTCACGCCTTAATCCCGGCTTAGTGCAAATGCACAATGCCACGCCGCCGTGCGCCAGTTATGCTGAATTCACGACGCTTTCAGGAGTAGTGAATGGCCAGTTATCATCTCGAAGCCCGCCTGGCGCAGGAGATTGTTGCCCGCACGATGCAAATTATTGACAGCAATGTCAACGTGATGGATGCGCGTGGCCGTATTATCGGCAGCGGCGACCGCGAGCGTATTGGTGAAATGCACGAAGGGGCTTTGCTGGCGCTGTCACAGGCCCGCGTGGTGGATATCGATGAAGCGGTGGCGAAGCATCTGCACGGCGTACGGCCCGGCATTAATCTTCCGATGCGTATCGACGGTAATATCGTCGGCGTTATCGGTCTGACCGGCGAACCGGACGCCCTGCGTCAATATGGCGAGCTGGTCTGCATGACCGCGGAGATGATGCTGGAGCAGGCACGCCTGCTGAATATGCTGGCTCAGGACAGCCGCCTGCGCGAGGAGCTGGTACTTAACCTGATCCGCAGCGACACCCTTTCACCAGCGCTGGTGGAGTGGGCGCAGCGGCTACGCATCGATCTTAATCAGCCACGCGTTGTCGCGGTCGTGGAGGTGGAGAGCGGCCAGCTGGGGGTGGAAAGCGCGATGTCGGAGCTGCAGCAGCTGCAGACCCTGCTGCTGACGCCAGACAGGGATAACCTGATTGCCATTGTCTCCCTGACCGAAATGGTGGTGCTTAAACCGGCGCTGAGCGCGCAGGGACGGTTTGATGCAGAAGATCACCGCAAGCGCGTCGATCTGCTGCAGTCCAGGATGAAAGAGAGCGGACACCTGCGTATGCGCATCGCGCTCGGCAACTATTTTACCGGACCGGGCAGCATTGCGCGTTCCTACCGCACCGCCCGCACCACGATGGATGTGGGCAAGCAGCGCATGCCGGAGCAGCGCAGCTATTTCTATCAGGATCTGGTGCTGCCGGTGCTGCTGGACAGCCTGCGGGGAGGCTGGCAGGCGAATGAGCTGTCGAGACCGCTGCTGAAGCTGAAAGCCATGGATAATAACGGCCTGCTGCGGCGCACGCTGATCGCCTGGTTCAGCCACAACGTGCAGCCCTCTGCCACCGCAAAAGCGCTCTACATTCACCGCAATACGCTGGAGTACCGCCTGAACCGCATCTCCGAACTGACCGGGCTTAACCTGAGTAATTTCGACGATCGTCTGCTGCTCTATGTGGCGCTACAGCTTGATGAGGAGGCATAACGATCTGGGCCGCGCGGCGCGCTGGTGGAGAGGGAGAGTGCGGTTACAGCATGTGATACATCTCAACGGCGCAGGTAAACCGTGCCGTTGAGATGGACTGGGAAGCAGATTAACGGCTGTTGCGGGTCAGTTTTTCCAGATCGGACTCGATCTCGGTGATTTTGTTCGACACCACATTTTCCAGATGACGCAGATCTTCCAGAATTTTGCGTTTAAGATCGACTTCAACCCGATCCCGCTGACAGATTTGATCGAGTTCGTCGATCACATACCGCAAATTGGGGCTGATTTCCTGAATTTCTTTATAGCCCTGGCTGATATTATCGGCGACCACGGTTTTACGCTGGCGCGGATATTTAAACTTCACGCTTTTGGCGAAGAACTCGCCCTTATCTTTGCGGAAGTAAATTTTCAGAATGTCATTGCTGGCTTCCTGACGCAGGCTGTAACGGTCAATATCTTCGGGGTTACTGATGCCCAGGCCTTTCAGATTGTCATACATAGCGGGAGTTCCTGATTGAAGTTTAAGGTGTTCCGGCTGCGCGTTGTGAATAGTGCGTGGTGCCGTGCCGGCATGCGAACAGATAAACCCTCTGTCACGCTGGCTGCGTTTACGCCTTATCTTCACTCGGCTCGCTTGTTCCGGACCTCTGCGCTAAATGTAGACGCAAAAGTCACAGCACGGTCCAGGTTTGAAAGTAATTACTTAAATTGATGGCGCGGATTATCGCCTGGTTAATGCACAATAGCATCCGTTATTTCGCGGCGTAAAACAGGTAGGGCAGGGCGGGTTTGTAAAGTAAAGTTTACGGGCCACGCAGGGTGGCCCGTGGAGGTTAGTCGATGGTGCGCAGCAGTTCGTTGATGCCCACTTTGCCACGCGTTTTCGCGTCGACTTTTTTCACTATCACGGCGCAGTAGAGGCTGTAGCTGCCATCTTTGGAAGGCAGGTTACCGGAGACCACCACGGAACCGGCGGGAACGCGTCCGTAATGCACTTCACCGGTTTCGCGATCGTAGATTTTGGTGCTCTGACCGATATAAACGCCCATGGAGATGACCGCGCCTTCTTCCACGATTACGCCCTCAACGATCTCTGAACGTGCGCCGATAAAGCAGTTATCTTCGATGATGGTCGGATTGGCCTGCAGCGGTTCCAGCACGCCGCCGATGCCCACGCCGCCGGAGAGGTGCACGTTTTTACCAATCTGGGCACAGGAGCCTACGGTAGCCCAGGTATCGACCATAGAACCTTCATCAACATAGGCGCCGATATTGACGTAGGAAGGCATCAGCACGGTATTACGCGCAATATACGCGCCCTGACGGACGGCCGCAGGCGGAACCACGCGGAAGCCTTCCTGTTTGAAACGGGCTTCATCGTAGTCGGCAAATTTCATCGGCACTTTGTCGTAGAAGCGGCTTTCAGCGCCTTCAATCACCTGATTGTCATTGATGCGGAAAGAGAGGAGTACCGCCTTTTTCAGCCACTGATGGGTGATCCACTGACCATCGACTTTTTCCGACACGCGCAGGGCGCCGCTGTCGAGCAGGGCAATAACCTGGCTGACGGCTTCCCGCGTGATGCTGTCGGCGTTAGCGGGCGTGATTTCGGCGCGACGCTCAAAGGCGCTCTCAATAACATTCTGTAATTGTTGCATTAATTCAGATTTCCTGTATCCAGTCATCGTTCAGAAGCGGGCGCGATTACCGCCCGTTCATGCCCGAAAGGCCGTTTGCACGGCCCCGTCAGGCGTGTAAATATTTCAATCCGGGTCACACTTTATCGTTTGGATTAAGGGCTTCTGTCAACCGTTGTTGTAACAGTTCCCGCAATTCCGGACTCAGCGCGCGGCGTTCGCTGTTGGCCAGAATAAATAAATCCTCCACCCGTTCGCCAATCGTACTGATGCGCGCGCCATGCAGCGAGACGCCCAGGTCGGCAAAAACTTCTCCCACCCTGGCGAGCAGGCCGGGCTGGTCCAGCGCGATCAGCTCCATATAGGTACGCCGGTCGGTGTGGGTGGGCAGGTATTTCGCTTCCGTCTCCACGCTGAAATGTTTAAGCCGGGCAGAGGGGCGACGCATTCTGGGTGGCTGCCAGGTTGTCTGACCAATCGCCTGCTCCAGCGCCTGTCTGATCATCTCATGACGATCCCCCGCCAGCGGGCTGCCGTCGGGTTCCAGTACGATAAAGGTATCCATTGCCATTCCGTCGCGGCTGGTAAAAATCTGCGCGTCATGCACGCTCAGATTCCGCCGGTCCAGCTCACCGGCGACGGTGGCGAACAGATAGGGACGGTCCGGACTCCAGATGAAAATTTCGGTTCCGCCGCGGGTGGCCTGCGGACTGACCAGCACCAGCGGCTGACTCAGGTCGTGGTTCATCAGGTGACGGGCATGCCAGGCCAGCTGGTTCGGCGTGTGGCGCAGGAAATAGTCTGCGCGGCAGCGCCCCCATATATTATGCAGCGCCTGTTCATCAATGTTATCCATCCGCAGCAGCGCCAGCGCCTGAAGACGGTGATGACGCACCCGTTCCCGCAGATCCGGGCTGTTTTCCATTCCGCGGCGTAGCTGCTTCTCCGTCGCAAAGAAGAGCTCCCGCAGCAGGCTCTGTTTCCAGCTGTTCCAGAGATTTTCATTGGTGGCACAGATATCCGCGACCGTCAGGCAAACCAGATAGCGCAGCCGGTTCTCGTTCTGCATGACTTCGGAAAATTGCTGTATTTCGGTCGGGTCCTGAATATCCCGGCGCTGGGCGGTCACTGACATCAGCAGATGATGGCGAACCAGCCAGGATACCAGCTGCGTTTCACGGGAGTTCAGGCCGTGCAGTTCAGCGAACGCCTGAACATCCTGAGCGCCCAGTATGGAGTGATCGCCCCCGCGCCCTTTGGCAATATCATGGAACAGCGCGGCGATCAGCAGAAGTTCCCGCTGGGGCAGTCGCGGCCAGATCTCCACGCAGAGCGGATGACGCGGGCGGGTCGCTTCATCCGCAAAGCTCTCCAGTTTTTGCAGCACCCGGATAGTATGCTCATCAACCGTATAAGCGTGGAACAGGTCAAACTGCATCTGTCCGACGATGTTGCCCCACTGCGGCATATAGGCCCAGAGCACGCTATGACGATGCATCGGCACCAGCGCCCGGCTGACCGCGCCAGGGTGACGCAGGATGGAGAGAAACAGCGCGCGCGCTTCCGGGATCTGACATAACGGCTGTTTAAGACGGCGACGCGCATGCCGGAGATGGCGAAGCGTAGTGGAGTAGATGCCGGTAATTTTAGGCGTGCGCACCATGGTATAAAACATGCGCATAATCGCCTCAGGCTGGCGGGTAAATAACGCCTCATCGATCAGGTCGATAAGCGTTCCACGCAGCTGGAATTCATGATCGATCGGTCGCGGTTTTTCATCCTCGCCCAGGGCCAGGATCGCCTCATCAAAAAGCTGCAGCAGCATCTGATTAAGTTCGCTGATGCGGCGGGTGACGCGGTAAAAATCCTTCATCATCCGTTCGACCGGCTCGTTACCTTCGCCCTCATAATCGAGCCGCTGCGCCACGTTGAGCTGGCGATCGAACAGCAGGCGATTATCGTAGCGGGGCAGGGAGAGGTGCAGGGCGAAGCGGATACGCCAGAGAAAGCTCTGACACTCATTCAGCTCGTTACGCTCGGCCTGAGTCAGAAAACCGAAGCCCACCATCTCATCCAGCGAGGTGGCGCCGAAATGCCGGCGCGCCACCCACAGCAGCGTGTGGATGTCGCGTAGCCCACCGGGGCTGCTTTTAATATCCGGTTCAAGGTTGTAGCTGGTGCCGTGATAGCGCTGATGGCGGGCCTGCTGCTCCTCAATCTTCGCCGCAAAGAAGCGATCTGAGGGCCAGAAACCGTCGCTGAAGATATTCTTTTGCAGCTCCAGAAACAGCGCCACGTCGCCGCACAGCATACGGGATTCAATCAGGTTCGTCGCAACCGTCAGGTCGGAAAGCCCTTCCAGCAGACACTCTTCCAGCGTTCTGACGCTGTGGCCCACCTCCAGCTTCAGGTCCCACATCAGGGTCAGCAGTTCGCTGGCCCGCTGGGCGTTCTCTGCTGAAAGAGGAGTACGGCTGAGGATCAGCACGTCAATGTCCGAAAGGGGATGCAGCTCACCGCGCCCGTAGCCGCCGACGGCGACCAGCGCGATATCCTGCTGGCGGGAAAAGCCGAAAAAACGCCACAGGCGGCGCAGGAGGCGGTCAATAAACAGCGTCCGGGCCTCAATCAGCGACTCGGCGTCCGCACCCTCGTCAAATGCGCTAGCCAAACCCTGCTGAAACTGCTCCAGATGCTGCTTCAGCACGTCGCGCGTCAGCGCATCGTTATCCCAGCCAGCGGGTGAATCGGTCAGCCCGTACTCTTTCAGTGTCCTGGTCACGCAGTACTCCTGGTTCTCTCCACAAAGGGACAAAATAGCGATCGACTGCTGCGACAATAGCGCCCCCGGACGCCTGAGATCAAAAAAAAACCGGCATCAGCCGGTTTTTTCTTTTCTGCCGTACTTATGCCTCGTGCGTCAGAATGGCCTGAATGGTGTCATCTTTACGCAGCGTCATAATTTCACAGCCGTTTTCGGTCACCACGATGGTGTGCTCATACTGCGCGGAAAGACTGCGATCCTTGGTTTTTACCGTCCAGCCATCTTTCATACTGCGGATACGGTAATCCCCGGCATTGACCATCGGTTCGATGGTGAACGCCATACCGGGCTGAAGCACCACGCCGCCGTCATCGGCATCGTAATGCAGCACCTGAGGCTCCTCATGGAAACCTTTGCCGATGCCGTGGCCGCAGTACTCGCGCACCACGGAGAAATCCTGCGCCTCCACGAACTTCTGGATTTCGCGGCCAATCGTCCGCAGGCGAATACCGGGTTTAACCATTCGCAGCGCCAGATAGAGGCTTTCCTGGGTGACGCGGCACAGGCGCTCGCCCTGAATCGTGGGCTTACCGGCAATAAACATCTTTGAGGTATCGCCATGGTATTCATCCTTGATGACCGTGACGTCAATATTGACGATATCGCCATCCTTCAGGATTTTCTCATCGCTTGGAATACCGTGGCAGACCACTTCGTTGACCGAAATACAGACTGATTTCGGGAAGCCGTGATAGCCGAGGCTGGCAGAGATCGCCTGCTGGGTATTCACGATATAGTCGTGGCACAGACGGTCCAGTTCACCGGTGCTGACGCCCGGCTTAACGTGCTCTTCGATCATCTCAAGCACTTCTGCTGCGAGGCGACCGGCCACGCGCATCTTTTCGATTTCTTCAGGGGTCTTGATTGTAATTGCCATTAATTTTGTCCGCAGGTGCCGATAATTTCGGCAATAATAGAGGAAGTGCAGCAATGTTAGCAGCCTGCCCAGGCTCTGCCAATTGCAGTTTGTCCGTGGCGGCGTTCGGGCAACAAACATTGGCTTCACAGGCTGCTTTATGATATAAAGCGCGCCGACGATTCTCTGTGAGTCCGTTTACAGGGAAACGCATAAATCTCACTATGTGTAAATAACACACATGTATCGACACATACACCGGGGTGCCTTCAACGCCTGCGTCAGCAGCGGAGAGGTCGGTTGTATGGGATACATGGAGGCTTAACCCCAAACATTTTATAGAGGTAATCATGGCAACTGTTTCCATGCGCGACATGCTCAAGGCTGGTGTACACTTCGGTCACCAGACCCGTTACTGGAACCCGAAAATGAAGCCATTCATCTTCGGTGCTCGTAACAAGGTTCACATCATCAACCTTGAAAAAACCGTACCAATGTTCAACGACGCTCTGGCTGAGCTGACCAAAATCTCTTCCCGTAAAGGTAAGATCCTGTTCGTTGGTACCAAGCGCGCTGCAAGCGAAGCGGTAAAAGAGTCTGCGCTGAGCTGTGACCAGTTCTTCGTAAACCATCGCTGGTTGGGTGGTATGCTGACTAACTGGAAAACCGTTCGTCAGTCCATCAAGCGTCTGAAAGACCTGGAAACTCAGTCTCAGGACGGCACCTTCGACAAGCTGACCAAGAAAGAAGCGCTGATGCGTAACCGTGAACTGGCCAAGCTGGAAAACAGCCTGGGCGGGATTAAAGACATGGGCGGTCTGCCGGACGCACTGTTCGTTGTTGATGCTGACCACGAGCACATCGCGATCAAAGAAGCAAACAACCTGGGTATCCCAGTATTTGCTATCGTTGATACCAACTCTGATCCAGACGGCGTTGATTACATCATCCCAGGTAACGACGATGCAATCCGTGCTGTAAACCTGTACCTGACCGCCGTAGCGACTACCGTACGCGAAGGTCGCTCTCAGGATCTGGCTCAGCAGGCTGAAGAAAACCTCGCCGAAGCTGAGTAATAAGGATTGCTCTGAATCAGAGCCCTTATATCCGACACGCTTCCTCCCCAGGGAGGAAGGTGAAGGGTAAAATCAGATGTTAATCTGTAAGGGGCCTTTGTTGGCCCCTTTATTTTTTTCGAATTCGCTTTGCCGACTGTCACAATCGGCGGGGCAGAATGTTTCTCCCGAGAACAGGCACAGGTGAGGATCGTTTCATCGCGACCTGCCGCTGTGCTGAGCTAACCGAGGATTAGAGAATGGCTGATATTACTGCTGCTCTGGTAAAAGAACTGCGCGAGCGCACTGGCGCTGGCATGATGGATTGTAAAAAAGCGCTGACCGAAGCCAACGGCGACATCGAGCTGGCAATCGAAAACATGCGTAAATCTGGCGCGATCAAAGCGGCGAAAAAAGCAGGCAACGTAGCTGCTGACGGCGTGATCAAAACCAAAATCGACGGCAACTTCGGTGTGATTCTGGAAGTTAACTGCCAGACTGACTTCGTGGCCAAAGACAGCGGTTTCCAGGCATTCGCTGACAAAGTGCTGGAAGCGGCTGTTGCAGGCAAAATCTCTGACGTTGAAGTGCTGAAAGCACAGTTCGAAGATGAGCGCGTGGCGCTGGTTGCCAAGATCGGTGAGAACATCAACATTCGCCGCATCGCAATCCTGGAAGGCGACGTACTGGGCAGCTATCTGCACGGCGCGCGTATCGGCGTTCTGATTGCCGCTAAAAGCGCTGACGAAGAACTGGTTAAGCAGCTGGCCATGCACGTTGCGGCAAGCAAGCCAGAATTCGTTAAGCCAGAAGATGTTTCTGCTGACGTCGTAGAGAAAGAGTACCAGGTTCAGCTGGACATCGCGATGCAGTCCGGCAAGCCGAAAGAAATCGCAGAGAAAATGGTTGAAGGCCGCATGAAGAAATTCACCGGCGAAGTTTCTCTGACCGGTCAGCCTTTCGTTATCGACCCAAGCAAAACCGTTGGTCAGCTGCTGAAAGAGAAAAATGCAGACGTGACTAACTTCATCCGCTTCGAAGTGGGTGAAGGCATCGAGAAAGCGACAACCGATTTCGCAGCAGAAGTTGCGGCGATGTCCAAGCAGTCTTAATGCTTGATAAGAACCGCCAATCGGCGGTTCTTTTTTGTCTGCGCTTTGCGCCCGCTATTTTCAGTCTCATCCCAATAGCTTTTCTATGACGCTAAGAGGATGATAGTTCAGATTTAACTCCTCATATCGTAGCAACCATCCAGGAAAAAACACCATGGCGACCAATGCAAAACCTGTTTATCAACGTATCCTGCTGAAACTGAGCGGCGAAGCTCTGCAAGGTGCCGAAGGCTTCGGTATTGATGCAAGCGTGCTGGATCGTATGGCTCAGGAGATCAAAGAGCTGGTAGAGCTGGGCATTCAGGTGGGGGTGGTTATCGGTGGTGGTAATCTGTTCCGTGGCGCTGGCCTTGCGCAGGCTGGAATGAATCGCGTCGTTGGCGACCATATGGGCATGCTGGCGACCGTGATGAACGGTCTGGCGATGCGCGATGCGCTGCACCGTGCCTATGTGAACGCCCGCCTGATGTCCGCGATCCCGCTTAACGGCGTTTGTGATAACTACAGCTGGGCAGAGGCGATCAGCCTGCTGCGCAACAACCGCGTGGTGATTTTCTCTGCCGGTACCGGTAACCCGTTCTTTACCACCGATTCGGCCGCCTGCCTGCGCGGCATTGAAATTGAAGCGGACGTGGTGCTGAAGGCCACCAAAGTTGACGGCGTTTATTCAGCCGATCCGGTTAAAAATCCGGATGCGACGCTCTACGATCAGATCAGCTACACTGACGTACTGGATAAAGAGCTGAAGGTGATGGATCTTGCCGCGTTCACGCTGGCTCGTGACCATAAACTGCCTATCCGCGTGTTTAATATGAATAAGCCGGGCGCGCTCCGTCGCGTGGTAATGGGCGAAAAAGAAGGCACTCTCATTACGCAATAATATCTGTCGGGGCGTAAAATAGAGTATATTCTGCCTTCGCGGTGCATTAACGCGCTACACTCAGAAACAACGACGATTATTTGAAACCGGCCCGGCTGCACAGGGTCGGGTATTTCAATCAGAATCCAAGGGTTCCAACGTGATTAACGAAATCAGAAAAGATGCTGAAACGCGCATGGATAAATGCGTGGAAGCGTTCAAAAACCATATCAGCAAAATCCGTACCGGCCGCGCTTCGCCAAGCATCCTTGACGGGATCATGGTCGAATATTACGGTTCTGCAACGCCGCTGCGCCAGCTGGCGAGCGTCACGGTAGAAGATTCACGTACGCTGAAAATCAACGTGTTCGACCGCTCCATCAGCGCCGCAGTCGAAAAAGCGATCATGTCCTCCGATCTGGGCCTCAATCCAAGCTCAGCGGGTAGCGATATCCGCGTTCCGCTTCCTGCGCTGACCGAAGAGCGTCGTAAAGACCTGATTAAAGTGGTTCGCGGTGAAGCAGAGCAGGGACGTGTCTCCGTGCGTAACGTGCGTCGTGATGCGAACGACAAAGTTAAAGCGTTGCTGAAAGACAAAGAAATCAGTGAAGACGAAGAGCGTCGTTCACAGGAAGATATTCAGAAAATGACCGACGTCTTCATCAAAAAAGTGGATGTGGCGCTGGCAGAAAAAGAAGCGGAGCTGATGGACTTCTGAGTTCACTGGGCTTCGATAAAACGCCGTACAGATTACCGTTCATTTGAGTGGTCAGTCTTACGGCGTTTTGCATTTACTTTCCTCTCTGAAGAATCCGGCAAGCAGGCCCGTTTCTCAGTTCACTCTACAGAGCACTCTCATGAAGCAATTGACGATCCTCGGTTCAACCGGCTCTATCGGCACCAGCACGCTGGCGGTTGTCCGCGCTAACCCACATCTGTTTGCCGTTAAGGCGCTGGTGGCCGGACGTAACGTTGAGCGAATGGCGGAACAGTGTCAGGCGTTCCGGCCAGAGTGGGCAGCCATGTCAGATGAGCAGTCGGCCAGGGCGCTGAGACTTCGTCTGAAAAGCATGAACGTGGCGACCGTTGTGTTGAGTGGTGAACAGGCCGCCTGCGATCTCGCCTCACTTGATGAGGTCGATCAGGTTATGGCGGCGATCGTGGGCGCGGCAGGATTAATGCCTACCCTGGCCGCAATTCGGGCGGGTAAAAAGGTGCTTCTCGCGAATAAAGAGTCGCTTGTCACCTGCGGCCAACTTTTTCTGGAGGCGGTCAGCGCCTCAAAAGCCCAGCTGCTGCCCGTTGACAGCGAGCATAACGCCATTTTTCAGAGTTTGCCTGCTTCCCTCCAGCAACAGTTAGGGTACGCTTCTCTGGAAGATAATGGCATTGACAGCATTATCCTTACGGGGTCAGGTGGCCCCTTCCGGGAAACGCCGCTGGCTGACCTGGCGCAGATGACGCCGGATCAGGCCTGCGCGCACCCGAATTGGTCAATGGGACGAAAGATCTCTGTTGATTCGGCCACCATGATGAACAAAGGTTTAGAATATATCGAAGCCCGCTGGCTGTTTAACGCAACCGACGCCCAGATGGAAGTGATCCTGCATCCGCAGTCGGTGATCCACTCTATGGTGCGTTACCGCGACGGCAGCGTACTGGCCCAGCTGGGATCGCCAGATATGCGTACACCGATTGCACATGTGATGGCGTGGCCTCAGCGTGTGCAGTCAGGCGCCACGCCGCTGGATTTCGCCCGCATGGGGGCGATGACCTTCGCTGAGCCGGATTACGCCCGCTATCCCTGTCTGAAACTGGCCATCGACGCCTGTGAAGCAGGGCAGTCAGCCACCACCGCGCTGAATGCCGCCAATGAAATTGCCGTCTCGGCATTTCTGGATGCGCAGATTCGCTTTACCGATATTGCGGCGGTTAATATGACCGTGCTGGAGACGCTCTCCTGTCCAGAACCGACCAGCGTTGAAGCTGTACTGGAGATCGATCGCCAGGCGCGCACCGTTGCGACCGCCTGTTTGCCGCGTTTCCACGCGGCCCGGTAATTCCGCGAATTAGCCTGCCGCCATTTGTGAGGCGGAGGCGGAGATGATATAGTCTCCGGCCGCTAATTAAGATTTCAGATGCGATGAAGCGGTAATGCAGGCCGTGTGAGACACGGCTTTTTTGCGTCGGGCGGGTGAGATATTTCAGAAACTTGCATATTTCTGAGCAAAGGAAATTATTACGCGTTATGTCGTCCGAAAATCAAAACAATACCGATGACCTGCAGGGGGAAAACCCCCGTCACGTGGCCATCATTATGGATGGCAATGGCCGCTGGGCTAAGAACCAGGGGAAACTGCGCATTTCGGGCCATAAAGCCGGTGTGAAATCTGTACGCCGTGCCGTCAGTTTTGCCGTCAGCAATAAGCTGGACGCGCTGACGCTTTACGCCTTCAGCAGCGAGAACTGGAATCGTCCTCCGCAGGAAGTGATGGCGCTGATGGAGCTTTTCGTCTGGGCGCTCGACAGCGAAGTGAAAAGCCTGCATAAGCATAACGTTCGTCTGCGGATTATTGGTGACACAGGTCGCTTTAATTCACGTTTGCAGGAACGTATTCGTCGTGCCGAGGAACTTACTCAACAAAATAATGGACTCACGCTTAACATTGCCGCGAATTATGGCGGACGTTGGGATATTATTCAGGGTGTCAGAAAAATCGCAGAGCAGGTGCAGGAAGGTCTGATTCGTCCGGACCAGATCGGGGAAGATACCCTCTGCCCTTACCTCTGCCTTAATGAGCTGGCGCCGGTGGATCTGGTAATAAGGACGGGAGGAGAGCATCGAATCAGTAACTTTTTGCTGTGGCAGGTCGCCTATGCAGAGTTCTTTTTTACCGATGTTCTCTGGCCTGATTTTGATGAACAAGTCTTTGAAGGTGCACTGAATGCATTTGCACAACGAGAGCGTCGCTTTGGCGGCGCAGCACCCGGCGGCGCCTGAGCGCACTGGGGGTAATCTTTGCTGAAGTCACGCCTGATTACCGCGTTTATACTTATCCCGATTGTGATTGCAGCGCTTTTTCTGCTGCCGCCGCCAGGATTCGCTGTCGTTATCCTGGCCGTCTGCATGCTGGCCGCGTGGGAGTGGGGCCAGTTTGCCGGCCTCGCATCACGGTCACAGCGCATCTGGCTGGCCGTGCTCTGTGGGCTGCTGCTTGTCTTCATGATGTTTACGCTTCCCGCTTACCAGCATGCACTCCACCTCCCACAAATCGCCGGCTCGCTCTGGGCCGCGCTGGCGTGGTGGATTGCCGCGCTGCTGCTGGTCCTCTCCTATCCTGCTTCTGCCTCCCTGTGGCGTCATTCACGTCCGCTCCGCCTGCTGTTTGGCGCGCTGACCATTATTCCCTTTTTCTGGGGCATGCTGACGCTTCGCCAGTATCACTACGAGTCCGATCATTTTGCCGGTGCCTGGTGGCTGCTCTACGTGATGCTGCTCGTCTGGGGAGCGGACTCCGGTGCCTATATGTTTGGCCGTCTTTTCGGCAAGCATAAACTGGCGCCACGGGTTTCGCCGGGTAAAACCTGGGAAGGCTTTTTCGGTGGTCTGCTCACTTCCGCGCTGATTTCCTGGCTGTTTGGCCTGTGGGCGCCGCTGAGCGTTCCGCCACTGACGCTGTTAGTCTGTTCGATTGTGGCCGCGCTGGCGTCGGTGCTTGGCGACCTGACCGAAAGTATGTTCAAACGCGAGGCGGGTATTAAAGATAGTGGAAGTCTGATCCCTGGCCACGGCGGCATTCTCGATCGCATTGACAGCCTGACGGCTGCCGTTCCGGTATTTGCCTGCCTGCTTCTGCTGGTCTTCGGGACGATATAAGGGACTTTATGCTGAGCATTCTCTGGAGCCTGGGCGCTTTTATCATTGCGCTGGGCGTGTTAATCACCGTGCATGAGTTTGGCCACTTCTGGGTGGCCCGCCGCTGTGGCGTCAAGGTGGAGCGCTTTTCGATCGGTTTTGGTAAGGCGCTCTGGCGCCGCACCGATCGTCAGGGAACGGAATATGTGATTGCGCTGATCCCCCTCGGCGGCTACGTGAAGATGCTTGATGAGCGTGTTGATACCGTCCCGCCTGAACTACGCCACCAATCTTTTAATAATAAAACCGTCCTGCAGCGCGCCGCGATTATCGGCGCTGGCCCCCTCGCTAATTTCCTGTTTGCTATTTTCGCCTGGTGGCTGGTCTTCATTATCGGCGTGCCGGGCGTTAAGCCCGTTATTGGTGAAATAGTAAGCGGATCGCCGGCGGCAACGGCGCAAATTTCGCCGGGCATGGAACTTAAAGCCGTTGATGGTATCGAAACGCCTGACTGGGATGCTGTGCGGATGGCGCTGGTCGCGAAAATTGGCGACCCGGAAACCGTTATCAGCGTAGCCCCTTTTGGCACCTCTCTGGTGACGGAAAAGCGGGTGAATTTGCGCGACTGGCACTTCGAGCCTGACCGGCAGGATCCGGTCACCTCGCTGGGCATTCAGCCTCGTGGACCCAGGATAGAATCGATCCTGGCAGAAGTGCAGGCTGACTCGGCGGCAGAAAAAGCGGGTTTGCAAGCGGGCGACAGGATCGTTAAAGTCGATGGTCAGTCGCTTGGCCGGTGGCAGCAATTCGCCGCGCTGGTACGGGATAATCCCGACACCGCGCTGCGGGTGGAAGTGATGCGACAGGGAAAACCTGTTGAGCTGACGCTGACGCCGGAGGTGAAGCCGGGCAACAAGGCAGAAGGGTTCGCCGGGGTTATCCCGCGCATTGAGCCGCTGCCGGACGAATATAAAACGGTCCGTCAGTATGGGCCGTTTGCCGCAGTTGGCGAGGCCAGCGCCAAGACCTGGCAGCTGATGAAGCTGACGGTGACGATGCTCGGCAAACTGATTGTCGGCGAAGTAAAGTTGAACAATCTCAGCGGGCCGATATCAATCGCGCAGGGCGCTGGGATGTCGGCGGAATATGGTTTGATTTACTACCTGATGTTTCTTGCGTTAATCAGCGTGAATCTCGGTATCATCAACCTGTTTCCACTGCCGGTATTAGATGGTGGACATTTGCTGTTTCTGGCGATCGAAAAGATCAAAGGTGGGCCGGTGTCTGAGCGAGTTCAGGACTTCAGTTATCGCATTGGCTCGGTTTTGCTGGTGCTGTTAATGGGGCTTGCACTATTCAATGATTTCTCGCGGTTGTAGGAACCAGAAAGAAGCGGGCTAAGGTCAGTCAGCGCGAAACTTTACCAGGATGTCTGGCTTACTGCGGTAAGTGTGCCTTCCCGGCAGGGTTTCACCCGGCAAGACCACCGCATCAGCACTTTCTCCTGCTCCACTGAGAACCAGTTAGGAAGAATGCATAACAACGATGGCGATGAAAAAGTTGCTCATAGCGTCGCTGCTGTTTAGCAGCGCTACCGTATACGCGGCAGACGGCTTCGTAGTGAAGAATATTCATTTCGAAGGCCTACAGCGAGTCGCCGTCGGGGCGGCCTTGCTCAGCATGCCGGTTCGCGTTGGGGATACCATCTCCGACGAGGATATCGGGAATACGATCCGCGCCCTCTTTGCGACAGGGAACTTCGAGGATGTGCAGGTTCTGCGCGATGGCACCACGCTTATCGTGCAGGTAAAGGAACGCCCTACCATCGCCAGCATTACCTTCTCAGGTAATAAAGCGGTGAAAGACGACATGCTGAAGCAGAACCTTGAAGCTTCCAGCGTGCGCGTGGGTGAAGCCCTGGACCGCACTACCATCTCATCCATTGAGAAAGGTCTGGAAGACTTCTACTACAGCGTCGGCAAATACAGCGCCAGCGTTAAAGCGGTAGTCACGCCGCTTCCGCGCAACCGCGTCGATCTGAAGCTGGTGTTTACCGAAGGCGTCTCGGCCAAAATCCAACAGATTAACGTGGTGGGTAACAAAGATTTCAGTTCTGAAGAGCTGATTTCCCGCTTCCAGCTGCGCGATGAAGTGCCATGGTGGAACGTGGTCGGCGATCGCAAATATCAGAAGCAGAAACTGGCGGGCGATCTCGAAACCCTGCGCAGCTTCTACCTCGACCGTGGCTATGCCCGCTTTAATATCGACTCCACGCAGGTGAGCCTGACGCCGGACAAGAAGGGCATCTACATCACGATCAACGTCACCGAGGGCGATCAGTATAAGCTTTCCGGCGTGGTGGTGAACGGCAGTATGGCGGGGCATTCAGCGGAAGTTGAAGCGCTGACCAAAATCAAGCCGGGCGAGCTGTATAACGGCGCCAAAGTGACCCGCATGGAAGATGACATCAAAAAAATGCTGGGCCGCTATGGCTATGCCTATCCACGCGTGGTGACGCAGCCAGAGATCAACGACGCGGATAAAACCGTGAAGCTGCGCGTTAACGTGGATGCCGGCAACCGTTACTACGTGCGTAAAGTGCGCTTTGAAGGCAACGACACTTCTAAGGATGCCGTTCTGCGCCGCGAAATGCGTCAGATGGAAGGCGCATGGCTGGGCAGCGACCTGGTTGAACAGGGGAAAGAGCGCCTTAACCGTACCGGCTATTTCGAAACGGTAGATACCGATACGCAGCGCGTACCTGGTGCGCCCGATCAGGTCGACGTGGTCTATAAGGTCAAAGAGCGTAACACCGGTACCTTTAACTTCGGCGTCGGTTACGGCACCGAAAGCGGCGTAAGCTTCCAGGTCGGCGTGACCCAGGAAAACTGGCTGGGGACCGGTAACACCGTTGGCATCAGCGGCACTAAAAACGACTACCAGACCTACGCTGAATTCTCCCTGACCGACCCTTACTTCACGGTAGATGGTGTCAGCCTGGGCGGACGCGTATTCTACAATGACTTTAAAGCTGATGATGCGGACCTGTCTGACTATACCAACAAGAGCTATGGTTTAGACGGCACGCTGGGCTTCCCGGTCAACGAAAACAACACGCTGCGCGTGGGATTGGGGTATGTGCATAACGACCTCTCCAACATGCAGCCGCAGGTGGCGATGTACCGCTACCTGGAGTCCGTAGGTCAGAACCCGGATCGCGGCAGCAGGGAAACCTACGAAGCGGATGACTTCACCTTTAACTACGGCTGGACGTACAATAACCTCGATCGGGGCTTCTTCCCGACCTCGGGTAACCGTACCAACCTGAACGGTAAAGTGACAATCCCAGGCTCGGATAACGCCTTCTACAAAGCGACGCTGGATACTCAGCAGTACGTGCCGCTGAATCAGGATCGTACCTGGGTTCTGTTAGGCCGCGGGCGCGTAGGCTACGGCGACGGTCTGGATGGGAAAGAGCTGCCGTTCTATGAAAACTTCTATGCGGGTGGCTCAAGCACCGTACGTGGTTTCCGCTCTAACACCATTGGTCCGAAAGCGGCTTACTACAACAATAATTCGAACAACTGCTCAGGCGCTGCGGCGCTGTGTAGTTCGAACGATGCGGTTGGTGGTAATGCCATGGCAACAGCCAGCGCCGAGCTGATTACGCCAACGCCGTTCCTGAGCGAGAAGTATGCGAATTCGGTACGAACCTCTCTGTTCGTGGATGCAGGTACGACCTGGGATACCAACTGGGAGAACACCGCAGAAACGCGCGCAGCGGGTATTCCAGACTACAGCGAAGCGGGCAATATCCGCCTGTCGGCAGGTCTGGCGCTGCAGTGGATGTCGCCACTTGGCCCGCTGGTGTTCTCTTACGCCCAGCCGTTCAAAAAGTATGATGGAGACAAGGCCGAACAGTTCCAGTTTAACATTGGCAAAACCTGGTAACGCGGTTTAACAGGGAAGTCGTGAAAGTGAGTATCGCGCCGTTTACTGGCAATCCTTAAGGATTGCCTTAACGCGCAACACCTGTGTCGAAGACACAAACGTTGAAGGTAAGGAGTTTATAGTGAAAAAGTTGTTGTGTGCCGCAGGCCTCTCTATCGCTCTGGCGGTTTCCGCCGGTGCTCAGGCTGCTGATAAGATTGCAGTGGTGAACGTTTCCAGCATTTTCCAACAGTTACCGGCGCGAGCAACAGTTGCCAAACAGCTTGAGAATGAGTTTAAGGGCCGTGCAACTGAACTGCAGAAAATGGAGCGCGACCTGCAAAGCAAAATGCAGCGTTTACAGCGTGACGGCTCAACCATGAAGGCCAGCGAACGCAGCCGCATGGAGAAAGACGTGATGGCGCAGCGTGAAACCTTCTCTTCTAAAGCGCAGGCTTTTGAGCAGGATAACCGTCGTCGCCAGGCTGAAGAGCGTAATAAAATCCTGAGCCGTATTCAGGATGCCGTCAAAAAAGTGGCCGATGACGAAGGCTACGATGTGGTCATCGATGCTAACGCTGTGGCTTACGCAGATAAATCTAAAGACATCACCTCTGATGTTCTGAAACAGGTTAAATAATCGATGTCTTCAATTCGACTGGCTGATTTAGCCCAGCAGTTGGATGCAGATTTGCACGGAGATGGCGAACTCGTCATCTCCGGTATTGCTTCTATGCAATCCGCCCAATCCGGTCAAATCACTTTTCTCTCTAACAGCCGCTATCGTGAACAGCTCGCAGCCTGCCAGGCTTCTGCCGTGGTGTTGACGGAAGCGGATCTGGAATGTTTCAACGGCGCGGCCCTGGTGGTGAAAGATCCCTATCTGACCTATGCCCGCATGGCGCAGATCCTGGACAGCACCCCACAGCCGGCGCAGAATATCGCTGCCAGCGCCGCAATCGATCCCAGCGCAAAACTCGGCAACAACGTCGCCATCGGTGCCAATGCGGTTATCGAATCGGACGTGGTGCTGGGCGATAACGTGGTGATTGGCGCTGGCTGTTTCGTTGGCAAACGTACCCGTATCGGGGCCGGTAGCCGCCTGTGGGCCAACGTCTCGGTCTATCACGAAGTGCAGATTGGCGAACGTTGCCTGATCCAGTCCGGCACCGTGATTGGCGCTGATGGCTTCGGTTACGCGAACGATCGCGGCAACTGGGTGAAAATACCCCAGCTGGGTACGGTAATTATCGGTGACCGCGTGGAAATTGGCGCCTGTACCACCATCGATCGTGGCGCGTTGGATAACACTCAGATCGGGAATGGTGTTATCATAGATAACCAGTGCCAGATTGCCCATAACGTCGTGATCGGCGACAACACCGCTGTGGCGGGTGGCGTCATTATGGCCGGCAGTCTGAAAATTGGCCGCTACTGTATGATCGGCGGCGCCAGCGTAATTAATGGTCACATGGAAATTTGTGACAAAGTAACGGTAACCGGAATGGGAATGGTGATGCGACCTATCACTGAACCTGGGGTATACTCGTCCGGGATTCCGCTACAACCCAATAAAACCTGGCGCAAAACCGCTGCTCTGGTGATGAATATCGATGAGTTAAGCAAACGCTTAAAAGCCATCGAGCGCAAAGTCGTAAAAGACTAAGCGCCATACCAGACGGCGACAAGCTTTCAGTATCTGCGCTCGCTGAAACGACGATGCGACAGTGATACGTTCACGGGATGCTCACCGCGCCGGAAACGTTCACGTCGCCCGTACTGCTGTTGCTCTCGGCGAGACGGATAGAAATATAATGCTAAGCATAGAAAGCTTTGCGTACGGGAACTGATTTGCGGCCTGCGGAGGATCTGACGATCTTTGCAGGCCGTGTTATTGATGCCATCAGAAATTTTTAGGACAGGAAGAGTATTTTGACTACTGAAACTCATACTCTGAAGATTGAAGAGATTATTGAACTGCTGCCGCACCGCTATCCGTTTCTGCTGGTCGATCGCGTACTGGAATTTGAAGAACATAAATTTCTGCGAGCGGTAAAGAACGTATCGGTGAACGAACCGTTTTTCCAGGGCCACTTCCCTGGTAAACCGATTTTCCCAGGGGTACTGATTTTAGAAGCCATGGCGCAGGCAACCGGCATTCTGGCGTTTAAAAGCGTTGGCAAACTTGAACCCGGCGAGCTTTACTACTTCGCCGGTATCGATGAAGCGCGCTTCAAGCGCCCGGTTGTTCCAGGCGATCAAATGATCATGGAAGTCACCTTCGAGAAAACCCGCCGTGGTCTGACCCGCTTTAAGGGCGTGGCGACCGTTGACGGTAAAATTGTCTGCGAAGCAACGATGATGTGTGCCCGCAGCCGGGAGGCATGATTTGTGATTGATAATACCGCTGTTATCCATCCGAGCTCCGTCATTGAAGAGGGCGCCATCATTGGCGCTCGCGTTCATATCGGCCCGTTTTGCTTTATTGGGGCTGACGTTGAGATTGGTGAAGGCACCGTACTGAAGTCTCACGTGGTGGTAAACGGCCATACCCGCATTGGTAAAGACAACACCATCTATCAGTTTGCCACTATTGGTGAGGCGAACCAGGATCTCAAATACGCAGGTGAACCTACCCGCGTAGAGATTGGCGACCGCAACAGCATTCGTGAAAGCGTGACGATCCATCGCGGCACGGCGCAGGCTGACGGGCTGACTAAGGTGGGCAGCGATAACCTGTTAATGGTTAACGCGCACATCGCCCACGACTGCGTGATTGGCGATCGCTGTATCCTGGCCAATAATGCGACCCTGGGCGGTCACGTCACGGTGGATGATTTTGCCATTATCGGCGGGATGACAGCGGTACATCAGTTCTGCATTATTGGTGCGCATGTGATGGTGGGCGGCTGCTCCGGCGTTGCTCAGGACGTGCCGCCTTTTGTGATTGCTCAGGGCAACCACGCCACGCCGTTTGGTATCAATCTGGTCGGGCTGGGCCGCCGTGGCTTCAGTAAAGAAGCGCTGCATGCAATCCGCAACGCCTATAAAATCCTCTACCGCAGCGGTAAAACGCTGGAAGAGGCGAAGCCTGAGATTGAAGAGATCGCGCGCAAGCATCCTGAAGTGCAGCCATTTTATGATTTCTTCGCCCGGTCAACCCGTGGTCTGATCCGTTAACGTATGCGGCCTTTAACGATTGCCCTTGTCGCCGGAGAAACTTCCGGCGATATTCTTGGTGCCGGTCTGATCCGGGCCCTGAAGGAAAAACACCCTGACGCGCGCTTTGTTGGCGTGGCGGGCCCGCTGATGCAGGCCGCGGGCTGTGAAGCCTGGTATGAGATGGAAGAGCTGGCGGTGATGGGGATCGTTGAGGTGCTGGGGCGGCTGCCAAGGCTGCTTACTATCCGGCGCGATCTGACCCAGCGGTTCAGCGAGCTGCGGCCGGATGTTTTTGTCGGCATTGATGCGCCAGATTTCAACATCACCCTTGAAGGGCGTCTTAAGCAGCGCGGCATCCGTACCATCCACTACGTCAGTCCCTCCGTCTGGGCCTGGCGCCAGAAGCGCGTTTTCAAGATTGGTCGCTCGACCGATTTAGTGCTGGCGTTTCTTCCTTTTGAAAAAGCCTTCTACGATCGCTATAACGTTCCCTGCCGCTTTATTGGTCATACAATGGCTGATGCGATGCCGATTGTGCCCGATAAGCTGGCCGCGAGGCGCGAGCTTGGTATTGCTGAAGGCACGCCTTGTCTCGCTCTTCTGCCCGGTAGCCGCAGCGCCGAAGTAGAGATGCTCAGCGGCGACTTTCTGCGAACGGCTGCGCTGCTGCGCCAGAAGTGGCCCGATCTGGAAATAGTGGTGCCGCTGGTTAACCCGCGCCGTCGCGAACAGTTTGAAAAAATTAAAGCCGAAGTCGCCCCCGACCTGCCGATGCATCTCCTCGACGGCAAAGGACGCGCAGCCATGATCGCGAGCGATGCGGCGCTGCTGGCGTCCGGCACCGCGGCGCTGGAGTGTATGCTGGCAAAATGCCCGATGGTCGTGGGCTACCGCATGAAACCCTTCACCTTCTGGCTGGCTAAACGCCTGGTCAAAACCGATTACGTCTCCCTGCCTAATCTGCTGGCGGGACGTGAGCTGGTCAAAGAGCTGCTTCAGGATGAGTGCCGTCCTGATTTACTCGCCGCTGCGCTCGAACCGCTGCTGGCCGAAGGGGAACCCCGTCAGCGCCTGCTGGCTACCTTTGCGGAACTGCATCATCAGATCCGCTGGGACGCCGATGAGCAGGCGGCGGCGGCCGTACTGGAACTCTGTTCATGAGTGAGTTTATTTATCCTTTCGCTTCCCGCATCGCCGGTGTGGATGAGGTCGGACGGGGCCCGCTGGTCGGTGCCGTCGTCACCGCCGCCGTTATTCTCGATCCGGCAAGGCCAATTGCCGGGCTGGCGGATTCGAAAAAGCTGTCAGAGAAGCGTCGTCTGGCGCTCTATGACGAAATTCGCGAAAAAGCGCTGAGCTGGAGCCTGGGGCGGGCGGAGCCCGAGGAGATCGACCAGCTCAATATCCTGCACGCCACCATGCTTGCAATGCAGCGCGCCGTCGCGGGTTTACATATCGCGCCAGATTTTGTATTAATCGATGGCAACCGCTGCCCTGCGCTGCCGGTACCCGCGCAGGCGGTCGTTAAAGGCGACAGCCTGGTGGCCGAAATCAGCGCCGCCTCCATCATGGCGAAAGTAACGCGTGACCGTGAAATGGCGGAATTAGATCTGCTGTTTCCCGCCTATGGGTTTGCCCAGCATAAAGGCTACCCAACCGCGCTGCACCTGGAGAAGCTGAGCCTGTTTGGTGCCACGCCGCACCATCGCCGCAGCTTCGCACCGGTACGCAATGCGCTGCTGGATGCTGAGGTGGCGATGGCCGCCAGGGCCGCGTTTTAATTCTTTCTCGTCAGCCTTAAGCAGGATTCATCATGGCCGAACCTCGTTTTATTCATCTTCGCGTTCACAGTGACTATTCCATGATCGATGGGCTGGCCAAAACGGGCCCGTTGGTGAAGCGAGCGGCAGAGCTTGGGATGCCGGCGATTGCCATTACCGATTTCACCAACCTCTGTGGGCTGGTGAAATTTTACGGTACGGCGCACGCGCAGGGGATGAAGCCGATCATCGGTGCCGACGTTAACGTCGCCAGTGAGGCGATGGGCGATGAGCTTTCGCAGCTGACTATCCTCGCGGCCACTAATGATGGCTACCAGAATCTGACCCTGCTGATTTCCCGCGCCTACCAGCGTGGCTATGGTGCCGCTGGCCCGGTCATTGACCGTGACTGGCTGATTGAGCTGAATGAGGGGCTGATCCTGCTTTCCGGCGGCCGACGTGGCGACGTGGGGCAGATGCTGCTGCGTGGCAATGATGCGATGGTGACGGAATGCCTCTCTTTTTATCAGACGCACTTTGCCGATCGTTACTATCTTGAGCTGGTGCGCACCGGCCGCCCCGATGAAGAAACCTGGGTGCATGCCGCCGTTGAACTCGCCACCCGCAATGGGATCCCTGTGGTCGCCACTAACGAAGTCTGCTTCCTGGAGGAGGGAGACTTCGACGCGCATGAAATCCGCGTAGCGATCCATGATGGCTTCACGCTGGACGATCCTAAACGCCCCCGTAACTACAGCGCTCAGCAATATCTGCGCAGCAGCGACGAAATGTGCGAGCTTTTCTCGGACATTCCAGAAGCGCTGGCGAACAGCGTGGAGATCGCTAAACGCTGTAACGTCACCATTCGTCTTGGTGAATATTTCCTGCCGCAGTTCCCTACAGGGAATATGACTACCGAAGACTTCCTGGTCATGAAGTCAAAGGAAGGGCTGGAAGAGCGTCTGGAATTCCTCTTTCCCGATCCGGAAGTCCGGGCACAGAAGCGCCCTGAATATGATGAACGCCTCGATATTGAGCTGAACGTCATCAACCAGATGGGGTTTCCTGGCTACTTCCTGATCGTAATGGAGTTTATTCAGTGGTCGAAGGATAACGACGTGCCGGTTGGTCCGGGGCGTGGCTCCGGTGCGGGCTCCCTGGTGGCTTATGCGCTGAAAATCACCGATCTCGACCCGCTGGAATTCGATCTGCTTTTTGAACGCTTCCTTAACCCGGAACGCGTCTCGATGCCCGACTTCGATGTCGATTTCTGTATGGAAAAGCGTGACCTGGTCATAGAGCACGTCGCGGAAATGTATGGCCGTAAGGCCGTGTCGCAGATCATCACCTTCGGAACGATGGCGGCGAAAGCGGTGATCCGCGATGTCGGACGCGTGCTGGGCCATCCCTACGGCTTTGTTGACCGCATCTCCAAGCTGGTGCCGCCCGATCCGGGCATGACGCTGGAAAAAGCCTTTGCCGCCGAGCCGCAGCTGCCTGAAATTTATGAGGCGGATGAGGAAGTGAAGGCGCTGATCGACATGGCGCGCAAGCTGGAAGGGGTGACGCGTAACGCCGGGAAACACGCCGGGGGCGTGGTCATTGCACCCACTCAGATCACCGATTTCGCGCCGCTTTACTGTGATGACAACGGCAACCATCCGGTTACCCAGTTTGACAAGAACGATGTGGAATATGCCGGGTTGGTGAAGTTTGACTTCCTTGGCCTGCGCACGCTGACCATCATCGACTGGGCGCTGAAGATGATTAACGCCCGCCGCGAGAAGCAGGGCGAGCCGCCGATCGACATTGCAGCGATTCCGCTTGAAGATAAAAAAAGTTTCGATATGCTGCAACGCTCGGAAACCACCGCGGTGTTCCAGCTTGAATCGCGCGGCATGAAGGATCTGATCAAACGCCTCAAGCCCGACTGCTTTGAGGATATGATCGCGCTGGTGGCGCTGTTCCGCCCGGGGCCGCTACAGTCCGGGATGGTGGATAACTTTATTGACCGTAAGCACGGACGTGAGGCGATCTCCTATCCGGATATTCAGTGGCAGCATGAGTCGCTGAAACCGGTGCTGGAACCGACCTACGGCATTATCCTGTATCAGGAACAGGTCATGCAGATAGCCCAGGTGCTGGCGGGCTACAGCCTGGGCGGCGCTGATATGCTGCGCCGCGCTATGGGTAAAAAGAACCCGGTCGAAATGGCCAAACAGCGCGGTGGCTTTGAGGATGGCGCAAAATCACGCGGTATTGATGGCGAACTGGCGATTAAGATCTTCGATCTGGTAGAGAAATTTGCCGGATATGGGTTTAATAAATCGCACTCTGCCGCTTATGCGCTGGTCTCTTATCAGACGCTCTGGCTGAAGGCGCACTACCCGGCTGAATTTATGGCGGCGGTAATGACGGCCGATATGGACAACACTGAAAAGGTGGTGGGCCTGGTCGACGAGTGCTGGCGTATGGGACTGAAAGTGCTGCCGCCGGATATCAATTCCGGCCTCTATCAGTTCCACGTGAATGACGAGGGTGAGATCGTTTACGGCATCGGGGCGATAAAAGGCGTGGGCGAAGGCCCGATTGAGGCCATACTTGAAGCGCGTAATAAGGATGGTTATTTCCGGGAACTGTTCGATCTTTGCGCCCGTACCGATACGAAGAAGCTTAACCGCCGCGTGCTGGAAAAGCTGATTATGTCCGGCGCGTTTGACCGTCTTGGCCCGCACCGTGCCGCGCTGATGAGCGCGCTGGGTGAGGCGCTGAAGGCGGCAGACCAGCATGCGAAGGCGGAAGCTATCGGCCAGGCCGATATGTTTGGCGTGCTGGCCGATGAGCCGGAGCAGATCGAGCAGTCCTACGCGGACGTGACGCCCTGGCCAGAGCAGGTCAGGCTTGACGGCGAAAGAGAAACACTGGGGCTTTACCTGACCGGGCACCCGATCAATCAGTATCTGAAAGAGATCGAGCGCTACGTGGGGGGAATGCGCCTGAAAGACATGCACCCGACCGAACGTGGCAAGATGACGATGGCCGTCGGTCTGGTGGTGGCGGCCCGCGTGATGGTAACAAAACGCGGTAACCGGATTGGCATCTGTACGCTTGACGACCGCTCGGGCCGGCTGGAAGTGATGTTGTTTACAGATGCACTCGACAAGTTTCAGCATTTGCTGGAAAAAGACCGTATTCTGATCGTCAGCGGACAGGTCAGCTTCGATGACTTCAGCGGGGGGCTCAAAATGACCGCCCGCGATGTGATGGACATTGATGAAGCCCGCGAAAAATATGCACGCGGGCTTGCTATCTCGCTGACGGACAGGCAAATTGATGACCAGCTTTTGAACCGTCTCCGTCAATCCCTGGAACCCCATCGTTCGGGGACTATTCCGGTACATCTCTACTATCAGAGAGAGGATGCACGGGCGAAGCTGCGCTTTGGCGCAGCCTGGCGTGTCTCACCCAGCGATCGTTTATTAAACGAACTACGGTCGCTGATAGGGTCGGAGCAGGTGGAACTGGAGTTTGACTAAAACAGGAACATTATGAGTCTTAATTACCTGGATTTCGAACAGCCAATCGCAGAACTTGAAGCGAAGATTGATTCGCTGAAGTCGGTTGGCCGTCAGGATGAAAAACTGGATATTAATCTGGATGAAGAAGTGCAGCGTCTGCGCGAAAAAAGCGTTGAGCTGACACGTAAAATCTTCGCCGATTTGGGCGCATGGCAGATCGCGCAGCTGGCGCGTCACCCTTTACGCCCTTATACGCTGGACTATGTCCGCAACGCCTTCACCGACTTTGACGAACTGGCGGGCGATCGCGCCTACGCGGATGACAAGGCTATCGTTGGCGGTATCGCACGTCTGGAAGGACGCCCGGTGATGATCATTGGTCATCAGAAAGGCCGCGAAACCAAAGAGAAAATCCGTCGTAACTTCGGTATGCCGGCACCGGAAGGCTATCGCAAAGCGCTGCGCCTGATGGAAATGGCCGAGCGTTTTAATATGCCGATCGTGACCTTTATCGACACGCCTGGCGCCTATCCGGGCGTGGGCGCGGAAGAGCGCGGACAAAGCGAGGCGATTGCACGTAACCTGCGTGAAATGTCCGGGCTTAAAGTGCCGGTTATCTGCACCGTTATCGGTGAAGGTGGCTCCGGCGGCGCGCTCGCTATCGGCGTGGGCGACAAGGTGAACATGCTTCAGTACAGCACCTATTCGGTGATCTCGCCGGAAGGCTGTGCGTCGATTCTGTGGAAAAGCGCCGATAAAGCGCCGCTGGCCGCTGAAGCGATGGGCATTATCGCCCCGCGCCTGAAAGAGCTGAAGCTGATCGACACCGTCATCCCTGAGCCACTGGGCGGCGCGCACCGCAACCCGCTGGCGATTGGCGAATCGCTCAAGGCGCAGCTGCTGGCCGATCTGGCCGAGCTGGATATGCTTAGCAAGGACGAGCTGCTCGATCGCCGCTATCAGCGTCTGATGAGCTACGGCTACGCCTGATAACGCCAGCGCTTAAACCACGGCGTGCGCCTGCCGCCGTGGTTTTACCACGCTATCTCTTCCCGCTTCACTCACCACCATTCGTTAATCCTGCTTCCTTATTTCATCTTCGCTATGCTTACACCTTGCCGTTGCACTAACTCAGAGGTGAGCATTGAATATTATCGCAATAGTAGGTCCGCAAAATGCATTCTATAAGGATGAGCCCATCCGTGAGCTGGATTCGGCGCTTAATAGCCTGGGCTTCAGAACGATCTACCCCAAAGATGCCAATGACCTGCTAAAGCTGATCGAACATAATCCCCGCATCTGCGGCGTGATATTTGACTGGGACGAGTACAGCCTCGATCTCTGTAGTGAGATCAACCTGCTGAACGAATACCTGCCGCTGTATGCCTTTATCAATACCCATTCCACGCTGGACGTCAGCGTGAACGAAATGCGGATGGCGATCTGGTTCTTCGAATATGGGCTTGGCGCCGCGGACGATATTGCCCAGCGCATCCGGCAGTACACGGATGAATATATCGACACCATTACGCCGCCCTTAACCAAAGCGCTGTTCAATTATGTGAAGGAAGGCAAATATACATTTTGCACGCCGGGGCATATGGCGGGCACGGCGTTCCAGAAAAGTCCGGTGGGCAGCCTGTTCTATGATTTTTACGGCGCCAATACGCTGAAAGCGGATATCTCCATCTCGGTTACCGAGCTGGGATCGTTACTCGATCATACCGGACCTCATCTGGAAGCCGAAGAGTATGTGGCGAGAACGTTTGGCGCCGAGCAGAGCTATATGGTCACTAACGGCACCTCGACATCCAATAAAATTGTCGGCATGTATGCCGCTCCGGCGGGAAGCACGGTCCTGATCGATCGCAACTGCCATAAATCACTGACGCATCTGCTGATGATGAGCGATCTTATCCCGGTCTGGCTGAAGCCTACGCGCAATGCGCTGGGGATTCTGGGAGGGATCCCCAAACGGGAGTTCACCCGGGAAAATATCGCGCTGAAGATTGCGCAGACGCCGCGCGCCACCTGGCCGGTTCACGCGGTAATCACCAATTCGACCTATGACGGCCTGCTCTATAACACCCAGTATATTAAAGAGACGCTGGACGTTCCCTCGATTCATTTTGACTCGGCATGGGTGCCTTATACCAACTTTCATCCGATTTACAGCGGCCTGAGCGGGATGAGCGGCGAGCGGACGCCGGGAAAAGTCATTTATGAAACGCAGTCGACGCATAAACTGCTGGCGGCATTTTCCCAGGCTTCCCTGATCCATATTAAAGGCGAGTATGACGAGCACACCTTTAATGAAGCCTACATGATGCACACGACCACCTCGCCGAACTATTCCATCGTGGCCTCAATTGAAACGGCGGCGGCGATGCTGCGCGGGAATCCGGGCCGGCGGCTGATTAACCGGTCAGTTGAGCGGGCGCTGCACTTCCGGCGTGAGGTTCAGCGGCTTCGCGAAGAGTCGGAAGGCTGGTTTTTTGATATCTGGCAGCCGGAGGGGGTGGAAGAGCCGCAGTGCTGGCCCATTCAGCCGGGCGATGAAAACTGGCACGGCTTTATGGATGCCGACGCGGATCATATGTATCTCGATCCGATCAAGGTGACGATCCTGACGCCGGGAATGAGTGAGCAGGGTGAAATGGCGGATGAAGGGATCCCGGCCGCGCTGGTAGCCAAGTTTCTGGACGAGCGGGGCATTGTCGTTGAGAAAACGGGCCCCTATAACCTGCTGTTTCTCTTCAGTATTGGTATTGATAAAACCAAAGCGATGAGCGTGCTGCGTGGGCTGACGGAGTTCAAGCGCAGTTACGATCTTAATCTCAGAGTAAAAAACATGCTGCCGGATCTCTATGCGGAAGATCCTGACTTTTACCGCACTATGCGGATCCAGACGCTGGCGCAGGGGATTCACACGCTGATCCGCCAGCACGATCTGCCCCGGCTGATGCTTCAGGCATTTGCCACGCTGCCGGAAATGCGTCTGACGCCGCATCAGATGTTCCAGCAGCAGGTAAAGGGCAATGTCGAGACGGTGGAAATTGACAGGCTGGTTGGACGGATTTCGGCCAACATGATCCTGCCTTATCCGCCCGGTGTGCCGGTAGTGATGCCGGGAGAGATGATCACAGAGGAGAGCCGGGCCGTCCTCGATTTTCTGCTTATGCTCTGCACCATAGGCCGTCACTACCCCGGTTTTGAAACGGATATCCATGGCGCAACGCTGACGGAAGCGGGGCAGTATCTGGTGCGCGTGCTGAAAGAGTGAATCCAGAATTGTGCCATTGTTCCCACCGGTGAGCCTGCGTAAGGTACTGCCAGGATGCTATTACTGAGGAGTCATTATGTTAGGAATTAAGCAGGTTCATCACATCGCCATTATCGCCAGCCACTACCAAACCAGCAAAACCTTCTACTGTGATGTGCTGGGCTTTACGCTGATGGGCGAGGTGTACCGTGAGGTCCGCGACTCATGGAAAGGTGACCTGGCGCTGAATGGAGAGTACACCATTGAGCTGTTCTCATTTCCCTTTCCGCCCGCGCGGCCCACTCAGCCGGAAGCCTGTGGCCTGCGTCACCTCGCTTTCAGCGTGGCGGATATTGATCTCGCCTGCCAGCATCTTGAAGAGAAAGGCGTCAGGTGCGAGACGATCCGCGTCGATCCCGTCACCGGCAAGCGCTTCACCTTTTTTTCCGACCCGGACGGTTTGCCGCTGGAGCTCTATCAGGCGTAAGATAGCGCCTGACTGACCCGGCCAGCGATGGCCGGTTTTTCTCCTTCTGGTGCGGAACCCTCATGTCAGCCTTACTCTCTCTTCAACAACATCTTGCCGGACATCAGCAGCTGCTGGTGGCCTACAGCGGCGGGCTGGACTCCAGCGTGCTGCTTCATCAGCTTGTGTTACTGCGACAGCAATCTCCGTCACTGCGCCTGCGGGCAATCCATATTCATCACGGGCTGAGCGCCTCAGCTGATGCGTGGGTAAGTCATTGCGAAGCGGCGTGTCTGCGCTGGGAAGTGCCGCTGGAGGTGGTTCGGGTTACTGTCGACGGGCGAACAGAGGGCATTGAGGCGGCGGCACGGCAGGCGCGCTATACCGCTTTTCGCCACGCGCTTCTACCCGATGAGTGCCTGGTGACCGCGCAGCATCAGGACGATCAGTGTGAAACGCTGCTGCTGGCGCTCAAGCGCGGCAGTGGCCCGGCGGGTTTGTCCGCTATGCCGCTGAGGGGAGCGCTGGAGAGATGGGATCATCTCCGCCCGCTGCTTGGCCAGACGCGACACCAGCTGGAAGCCTGGGCGCAGGCGCACCAGCTCCGCTGGATTGAAGATGAGAGTAATCAGGACCGTCGCTACGATCGTAATTTTCTGCGGCAGGAGATCCTGCCCGCGCTGACCAGCCGCTGGCCCCATTTCTCACAGGCGGTGGCCCGCAGCGCCAGCCTTTGCGCCGAACAGGAGCAGCTGCTGGATGAACTTCTCTCCGCTTCTCTCTCCGCGCTGGTCGATGAGAAAGGCACGCTCGATATCGTCCCGCTGCAAACGATGAGTGAAGCCCATCGTGCCGCGCTGCTGCGCCGCTGGATTGCGGGACAGCAGGGGAGGATGCCGTCAAAAGAAGCCCTTAACCGCATCTGGTCTGAAGTTGCCTGTAGCCGGGAGGACGCCGCTCCGCGTCTGCGTCTGGGTCGGGCGGAAGTGCGCCGCTTTCGCCAGCGGCTCTACTGGCTGGCGCTGGTGCCGGATCTGAAAAAAGAGGTTATTCCCTGGCCCGCGCCCTGGACGCCGCTGCAACTGCCTGCGGGGTTGGGTAAACTGGTGCGCGGTGAAAGGGGAATGGTGATGCGTCCGCCCGGCGATCGGGAGGCCGTCAGCGTGCGCTTTCAGGCCAGCGGGCAATACCATATTACCGGCCGCGCCGGGAGCCGTCCGCTGAAGAAACTCTGGCAGGAGCTGGGCATTCCTCCCTGGCAGCGTGAGCGTACGCCGCTGATTTACTATAACGACGGCCTGATGGCCGCCGCCGGTCTGTTTGTCACGCGTGAAGGCGAGCCGGCCGGCGATCGGGCCTGGAAGGTCTACTGGGAGAGAGAAGAGTCATGATGTTTAAAAGAATGCTGTCAGTCGTGATGCTGACGGCTATTACCCTTCCTGCACTCGCGGAAGGCAGCGCGCAGGCCGGTGAGCAAAAGGCTGCCCGCTGTCAGGGATGCCATGGCGCGCAGGGCATCTCGACCGTGCCGGGCTACCCAAATCTGGCCGGACAGAATGCGGATTATCTTGCCAGCGCGTTACAGGCGTATAAAACGGGTGGCCGCAGCGGTGGAGAGGCTGAAATGATGAAGGCGTTTGTGGCGGGATTTAGCGAGCAGGATATTAAGGATATTGCGGCCTGGTATGCCGGCCTCAGGCCCTGAAGCCGGGCTGGAGGCGGAAGCAATTCCGCCTCAGGAGAGGGTTAATCAGATTCACTCACCACAACGACCGTCCCGATTTCGGGATGGGTGAAGCTGGCGATGTGATCCAGCCGAAGCTCACGGACTTCACCAGAAAGATCGATCGCCAGATATTCCACGTTTTTTCGGGAAACCATATCCGTCGCTTTCGCCCGCAGCGTCTCGCCGTTTTTCAGCTCAAGCTGTAGCATCCAGCTGTTCTGGCAGGCGAGTTCCAGGTTGTCGTAGTCATCGCAGTTGATCGGTTTGTAGGCTTCATTCGTCAACATAATCGCTCACCAATAAGTTAGCAGCAGCAAACGCTGCTTGTTCCCTGATGGAAGAGTGTAGCTCAGGATTAGCCGCTACCTCATCGAGTGCTTTCAACACGCAACCTAATGCGTCCGGCACGTATCCCAGATCGCCGCTGCCGATTTCAGCGTACTTGCGGCGAACTAATTCACAATACTTTTGCACATGCACCTCACTCAGAGTTTTCTCTGGCTATCGGGAAACTATAACACAGCCTTTTACGCGAAATCAGCCCGCAGGCAAGTGATTTGCCGCGTCATCGGGTTACAATGGCAGACAATCACGATAAGGAAACCTATGGCACTCAAAGCGACCATTTACAAAGCAACGGTCAACGTCGCGGATATGGACAGAAATGTTTTTATCGACAGCACTCTGACGCTGGCCCGCCACCCTTCAGAAACCGAAGAGCGGCTGATGCTGCGCCTGCTGGCCTGGCTGGTTAATGCCCATGAGCGGCTGACGTTCACGCGCGGGCTGAGTGCGGAAGATGAGCCGGAAATCTGGCTGTTGAACGATCATAATGGCATTGAGCAGTGGATTGAGCTGGGCCTGCCGGACGAGCGCAGAATCAAAAAAGCCTGTAACCGCGCAGCCCGGGTGATTCTCTACACTTATAATGCCCGCGCGGCGCAGATATGGTGGCAGCAGAATCAGAGCAAGCTGGCGCAGCAAGCTAACCTGACCGTGCGCTTTCTGGATGATGCGCAGCTCGCGTCACTGTGTCAGCTGGCGAGCCGTTCAATGACGTTGCAGGCGACGATTCAGGATGGAACAATCTGGCTATCCGCCGATGCCGCACACCTTGAGCTGCACTTCAGCGACTGGCTGACCGACGGCAAGCTGGCATGATTGTGCTTTCGCAGAACGTGACTATTCCGGATAGCGAGCTGGAAATTACGGCTATAAGGGCGCAGGGGGCTGGCGGACAGCACGTTAATAAAAGCTCGACGGCGATACATCTGCGCTTTGATATCCGCGCTTCAAACCTGCCGCCGTTTTATAAAGAGCGGATGCTGGCGGCAAGCCATCATCTGATCACTCCGGAAGGCGTCGTCATTATCAAAGCGCAGGAGCATCGCAGTCAGGAGATGAACCGCGAGGCCGCCCTGAAGCGATTGCAGAACCTGATCCAGGAACTGACGGTGGTGGAAAAAACGCGGCGTGCAACGCGGCCTACGCTGGCATCCAAAAAACGCCGGCTTGAGGGGAAGACCCGCAAAGCCACGACCAAATCCCTGCGCGGTAAAATGCGCCGCGCACCAGAGTAACTTTCACGCAGAAAAATCAGGAGGAACAGAGTGAAAAAAAGCGTCATTGTATTGCTGGCAACAATGCTGGCAGGCATGCTGACAGGCTGTCAGGGGCGTGAAGCCGCTATCGCGGCACAACCCGTGCCCGAAACGATTGCGCAGACCTTCAGGGGCGTTATTCCCTGTGCGGACTGTGAAGGGATTGAGGTGACATTACTGTTGCAGCAGGGAGGTCAGTACCGCCTGAACGAACGTTATCTCGGCGCGGAGAATGTAGCGGAATTCCAGCATGGGCGCTGGACGCGAACGGCAGAAAAGCTGGTACTGCTATCAGACAAGGGCGAGAAACGCTATTTTCGTCCACATGAGCAGGGGCTGGAGATGATGGATACGCAGGGAAATCCCATTCAGTCCACCAACAGTTACCGGCTGCAGCTGGTTAACTGATGGCAGGGCGGCGGGAGGAGTCAGTCCACCGCCGCCCTGTTATTAGCCGTTGATTTCGCTAAGCAGGAAATCCATGATGTCGTGGGTTTTGATCATGCGCTTTTCCCCATCGCGTCGGGATTTATACTCAATTTCTTCGCTGTCCAGATTACGATCGCCAATCACGATAGTGTGCGGTACGCCAATCAGCTCCATATCCGCAAACATAACGCCAGGGCGCTCTTTACGGTCATCGAGGATGACATCAACACCCTTCGCACGCAGCTGGGCGTACAGATCTTCCGCCAGCTCTTTCACGCGGAAGGACTTGTGCATATTCATCGGCAGGATCGCTACCTGAAAAGGGGCCAGCGCGGCGGGCCAGATGATGCCGCGATCGTCATGGTTCTGCTCAATGGCAGCGGCAACAATACGGGAAATGCCGATACCGTAGCAGCCCATTGAGAGCACCTGGTTGCGTCCATCTTCACCCTGAACGGAGGCCTTCATCGCTTCGGAGTATTTGGTGCCGAGCTGGAAGATGTGCCCCACCTCAATGCCGCGTTTGATCAGCAGCGTGCCTTTACCGTCCGGGCTGGCGTCACCTTCAACCACGTTACGGATATCCGCAACGCGTGGCAGCGGCAGATCGCGCTCCCAGTTGATGCCGGTATAGTGTTTGCCATCCACGTTTGCGCCCGCGCAGAAGTCGCTCATGGCGGCAACGGTGCGGTCAATAACCACGGGCAGCGTCAGGCCCAGCGGGCCAAGCGAGCCCGGTCCGGCACCCACGGCGGCACGGATCTCTTCTTCGCTGGCGAAGGTGAGCGGGGCAGCGACGATATCAATTTTCTCCGCCTTGATTTCATTCAGCTCGTGATCGCCGCGAACCAGCAGGGCAACCAGGCTATGGCCGCTTTCCGCCGTGGCTTTCACCATCAGCGTTTTAACGGTCTTTTCAACCGGCATAGCGAACTGCTCAACCAGCGCGGCAATCGTCTTCGCCTCTGGCGTCGCTATCTCGCTCAGCGCTTCAGTCGCGCCCGCACGGCCTCCGGCAGGCGCTACGGCTTCTGCCAGCTCAATGTTCGCGGCATAGTCAGAGTCGGTAGAGAAGACGATGTCATCCTCGCCGCTCTGCGCCAGCACCTGGAACTCATGGGAAGCGCTGCCGCCAATCGAACCGGTATCGGCCTGCACGGCACGGAAATCCAGGCCCATGCGGCTGAAGCACTGGCTGTAGGCGCGGTACATATCGTCGTAGGTCGCCTGGAGCGATTCCTGCGAGGTATGGAAAGAGTAAGCATCTTTCATAATGAATTCGCGTGAGCGCATGACGCCAAAGCGCGGGCGAACTTCATCACGGAATTTGGTCTGGATCTGGAACACATTGAGCGGCAGCTGCTTGTACGAGCTCAGCTCGTTACGAATCAGATCGGTCACCACCTCTTCATGCGTCGGGCCAAGCACAAAGGGACGTTCACCGCGATCGACAAAGCGCAGCAGCTCAGGACCATACTGCTCCCAGCGTCCGCTCTCCTGCCAGAGATCGGCGGGCTGCACGACGGGCATAGAAATTTCAATCGCACCGGCGTTGTTCATCTCTTCACGCACGATGTTTTCAACTTTTTTCAGTACGCGCAGCCCGGTCGGCAGCCAGGTATAAAGACCGGAAGCCAGTTTGCGGATCATTCCCGCACGCAGCATCAGCTGATGGCTGATGACTTCAGCGTCGGCAGGAGTCTCCTTCTGAGTGGAGAGCAGATATTGAGTAGTACGCATGAGTTACGATTCCAGTTAACCAGTCCGCTTAAAAATTAAGCAAGGCATTGAAAATGCAAATAAGGCTGTGGCCTGGCCTGGCGAATGAGTGCCGCAGAACGGTCATTCATGCCCGATGGCCGGCATCGACGTAGTGTAACAGTGTGTCCGGAGACTCAAAAGATGTGGGGGATAAATTAGCGCGGATCGACACCTGTCACGAGCGTGCCTGCTTCATTAACCTGCCAGCGAACGTTGAAGTCTGAAAGCCACGCGGCATATTCACGCCCGGGCGCTTCTCCTTTGCGGTAAGCCGGACGCGGATCCTGAGCCAGTACCTGAGTGATAAAGCGCGCCAGGTGCGGATATTTTTGCTGCTGGCTGGCGATCTGCTGCTGCGCCTGAGGTGAGAAGCTGACCGGCATAGTGGCTTCGGGCGCCTCCTGAGCGAAGCCCGCCCGGGCCTGCGGTAAAGACTCCGCAAACGGCAGGTAAGGCTTGATATCCACAACCGGCGTACCATCGACCAGATCGAGACTGCCCAGTTCCAGCACCACACCGCCCTTATCCGTTCGGATCCCGGTAAGCTCGACCAGTGACATACCAACAGGGTTAGGGCGGAAAGTGGAACGAGTGGCAAATACGCCCATGCGTGCATTGCCGCCGAGCCGCGGTGGCCGGACGGTTGGCCGCCAGCCGCCCTCCATCGTCTGATGGAAGACAAACAGCAGCCACAGGTGACTGAAGGCTTCAAGCCCGCGCACGGCCTCAGGTTGATTATAGGGCGGATGAAGATGCAGCTCGCCGCCGCCGTCCTGGATAAGGCCCGGCTGCCGCGGAACGGCAAACTTTTCCTTCCAGGGAGAATGGATGGTGCCGATTTGCTGGAAGGAGAATGTCTGCATTATTTCGACACTTTCAGCGCAGAGCCCTGGCAAACGGCCTGGCGGTAGCAGCCCTGGGAATGGCTGATGATTTCGCACTTGTGCAGCAGAACCGCATTGGCCTTCAGCGCGGAGGCGCGGATCTGCATCCGTTTCCGGGCAGTATTGATATTAGGCGGTGAGCTTTGGCTGGTGGCCTGGCAGTCATTACCGTAAACCTCGCCCAAATCGCGGAAAGGCTTACTGACCAGATCGCCAGCGTCGGTATAGAGTTTCACCGGTGCAGGGGGCGATGCGGGCTTCGAACGTGCTGGCTCAGTTTGCGTAGTCTGCTTAAAAGGCTCGACGGGTTTATAAGGTTTATGCAGCAACGAACACCCTGTCAGCGAAAGGGCTAACAAACAGAGCGGTAAAACACGCATGGGAAATCCTCATGTTCGGTAAAAGAGGCGTTATTGAAACAATCCGGGGGGAAAATAACAAGCAGATGAATAACAAAGCGGGCATATGCCCGCTTTTATAGGGATAACGCCAGAGACTCAGCGCTGGCGTTATCCAGACTGTGTTTACCAGCCTTTCACCGCGCCGCCGTTGAAAATTTTGTTCGCGGCTTCGTTCACTTCTTCAGACTGATAGGCCTGAATAAACTTCTTCACGTTCTCAGCATCTTTATTATCTTCACGCGAGACAAGCATGTTCACATAAGGTGACTCTTTGTCTTCCACGAAGATACCGTCTTTTGCCGGCGTCAGGTTGATCTGGCTGGCGTAAGTCGTGTTGATTACCGCCAGCGCAATCTGCTGATCGTCCAGTGAGCGAGGCAGCTGCGGCGCTTCCAGCTCTACCAGCTTGATGTTTTTAGGATTCTCCACCACGTCCAGCGAGGTTGGCAGCAGGCCAACGCCATCCTTCAGCTTAATCAGACCCACTTTCTGTAGCAGCAGCAGTGAACGGCCAAGGTTGGTCGGATCGTTAGGAATCGCAACCTGTGCACCTTCCTGCAGCTCGTCCAGCGATTTGATTTTTTTGGAGTAGCCAGCAATAGGATAAACGAAGGTGTTGCCAACGGAGACCAGCTTGTAACCGCGATCTTTAATCTGCTGATCGAGGTACGGCTTGTGCTGGAAGGCGTTCAGGTCGATATCGCCTTTGCTTAATGCTTCATTCGGCAGGACATAATCGTTAAAGGTAACCAGTTCAACGTCCAGACCATATTTGTCTTTAGCGACCTGTTTGGCTACTTCAGCAACCTGCTGCTCCGCGCCAACAATGACGCCAACCTTGATATGATTTGGATCCTTTTCCTTCTGATCGCATCCAACCAGCGCTAATGTACCAATCAGCGCACCCACAGCGGCAAATGTTTTAAAATTAAAAGACATATCCCTTCCTTAAATGTTCTTAACGAGCAGTTGTTACCTGTGAGTTACCGCGCGTGCGATGCGGTCGCCACAGAATTGAATTAAATAGACCAAAACCACTAACAGGACCAGTACAGTATTCATTACCGTCGCGTTATAGCCAATATAACCATACTGGATACCGATTTGCCCGAGGCCGCCGGCACCGACCGCGCCGCCCATGGCGGAATAGCCGACCAGGGTAATCAACGTGATCGTCGCCGCGTTAATCAGGCCAGGCAGCGCTTCCGGCAGCAGAACCTTTTTGACAATCTGTAGCGGCGTGGCGCCCATCGCGCGTGAAGCCTCAATCAGACCGTGCGGCAGTTCCATCAGCGTATTTTCCACCATACGCGCAATAAAGGGCGCAGCGCCAATGGTCAGTGGCACTATCGCCGCCTGTAAACCAATAGAGGTGCCGACGATCATCCGCGTGAACGGGATCATCCATACCAGCAGAATAATAAAAGGAATGGCGCGGAAAATATTGACCACTGCCGATAAGAAACGGTACAGCGCACGGTTTTCAACAACCTGGCCGGGACGCGTCACATAAAGCAGCACGCCCAGCGGCAGGCCCAGCACAAAACCGAAGAAGCCGGAGACGAAGGTCATCACCAGGGTTTCCCATACGCCGCGGGCCAGTAGCCACATCATTGCCTCAGACATAACCCAGTACCTCCACCTTCACATGATGCTCCTTCAGAAAAGCGATGGCGGCTCGCGTATCCGCATCCGCGCCGTGCATTTCGGTCAGCATAATGCCAAATTTCACCCCGCCCGCGTAATCCATCTGCGCGCTGATAATGTTGTTATTCACGTTAAAGCGCCGTGCCGACTCGGAGAGCAGCGGGGCATCCACTGACTGACCGGTAAATTCCAGCTGTAACAGCGGCACCTGGTCGGGCTGCTGTTCAGCAGAAAGGCGTGAAGCGTAATCCTCAGGAATATCCAGATGCAGCGTCGACTGGATAAATTGCTGAGCCAGTGGCGTTTTAGGATGAGAGAACACCTCGCTCACCTTATCCTGCTCAATCAGCTTACCCTGACTGATGACCGCCACCTGGTCGCAGATGCGTTTAACGACGTCCATCTCATGCGTGATCAGCAATATCGTAATGCCCAGACGACGATTAATGTCCTTCAGTAGAGCCAGGATGGAACGAGTGGTGGCCGGATCCAGCGCGCTGGTGGCCTCGTCACAAAGCAGAACCTTTGGGTTGCTGGCCAGCGCGCGGGCAATTGCGACACGCTGCTTCTGGCCGCCAGAGAGGTTAGCAGGCCAGGCGTCATGCTTGTCTCCCAGCCCAACCAGCTCAAGTAATTCACTGACGCGGGTATTAATTTCGCTGCGGGAAAGCTTGCCAAGCTCCAGCGGCAGGGCGACGTTACCGGCCACGGTACGGGAATTCATCAGGTTAAAGTGCTGGAAAATCATGCCAATCTGGCGACGAGCCAGCGTCAGCTGACTTTCAGAAAGCGTGGTCAGCTCCTGATTATCAACCAGCACATTACCGGACGTTGGACGCTCCAGCAGATTCACGCAGCGGATCAGGGTGCTTTTACCCGCGCCCGATGCGCCAATCACGCCGTAAATTTGCCCGGCAGGCACGTGCAGGCTGACGTCTGTCAGCGCTGTAATAGTGCGTGAACCCTGCTGGAACACTTTGGTGATATTTGAAAGTTTTATCATTTTATTATCGTGAAGCGGTTATCCGTGGCGTGTATTTAAAGGCGCGTCTCAGCGCGCATGTTCCGAATGGATGTTAAGGCATCCAGACGTCTAAATCAATGAAAGTCACGCAATCTGCCATTCTCTCTGCAAGCCCAATCATGCGATACTCTACGACAACATAAGTAGCAGGAGTTTCTACGTGGCTGACAAAGTCCCCGCAATTTTTCTCGATCGTGATGGCACGATGAATGTCGATAAAGGCTATGTCCATGAAATCGACAATTTTCAGTTTATTGATGGCGTCATTGACGCGATGCGAGAACTGAAGGAAATGGGCTATGCATTGGTGATGGTGACCAATCAGTCCGGTATCGCCCGTGGCCTTTATACGGAAGAGACCTTTATGCAGCTGACGGAATGGATGGACTGGTCGCTGGCCGATCGTGATGTCGATCTCGACGGCATCTATTTTTGTCCTCACCATCCCGAGGCAGTAAAAGAAGAGTACCGCCAGCAGTGTGACTGTCGTAAGCCTCAACCGGGCATGTTGCTTCAGGCTCAGGAAGAACTGAACATTGATATGGCAGCTTCTTATATGGTTGGTGACAAAATTGACGACATAGTGGCAGGTAAGGCGGCAGGCGTAGGTAAAAACGTATTAGTACGTACCGGCAAGCCGGTAACGGAAGAGGGTGAAAAAGCCGCAGATTGGGTGATTGATAGCCTGGCAGAGCTGCCTGCACGCATCAAAGAGCGGTAAAAAGCAGCGTTCTGCGTGAAGTTTCACCGAACGATAAAAAAGTTCACTTTTCTGCTTGCCTTCCCCCGGCGCATCCCTATAATGCGCCTCCATCGACACGGCACAACGGCTTACAGGCCGCCGGGTCGAAAGGTTCAGGAAGCTGAACCGCCGGAGAGAAACTTCTGAAAAAGAGGTTGACTCTGAAGGAGGAAAACGTAATATACGCCACCTCGCAGTAAGGCCTCA
>NZ_JBCHVB010000007.1:0-222150 GCF_039023475.1 Erwinia psychrophila | reverse complement strand
ATTAAACAGTAAGCGTGTTTTTGCCGCTTGTTGTAAGTAACAAAGTGCTGATATGGCTCAGTTGGTAGAGCGCACCCTTGGTAAGGGTGAGGTCCCCAGTTCGACTCTGGGTATCAGCACCATTTATTAACTTGATACAAGTTAAGATTTAGCGGGAACAGAAGATTTGTGCTGAGAACGGCGGAAAGCCCGCAAAGTATCAGAACAAAATATTTGTTTCAGGCAGCAAGATTTGTCTGGCGGCTGTAGCGCGGTGGTCCCACCTGACCCCATGCCGAACTCAGAAGTGAAACGCCGTAGCGCCGATGGTAGTGTGGGGTCTCCCCATGCGAGAGTAGGGAACTGCCAGACATCAATTTAGACCAGTTATCTGGTCATGACCTTCCAGTGACGTGGAAAGGGTGAAACACCTGATATCAGAAGCAACATTCTGAGTTCAGTACAGAATCGGTGGAGCGGTAGTTCAGTTGGTTAGAATACCTGCCTGTCACGCAGGGGGTCGCGGGTTCGAGCCCCGTCCGTTCCGCCACTTATTTATTCAGAGGTTTATTTATAAACTGTCTGAAATTGAAAGCCGTACCTCTTTGAGGTGCGGTTTTTTTTTGCCTAAGAAAAAGCGGCAAGTTTATAACGCAGGTATTTGCCGTGTAAGCATTGCTCCTCCTGGCAGTTTGCACACTGTCTTGATAAGTCCCTCCCAATTAGCCCCTATTATCGTAGTTAAATATCTCATTTGTGGCGCTGCTAATGTAGTGGCTTGTCATTTATCCTGGCTTCCCTGTCTAAGTCCTCTTTTTTGCACACATGGGCGCGCTACTGGCATGGAAGCCGCAGACACGACTAGAATTAAAAGTTTAGCCATGGAGGAATAATGTTTATTTACAGTCTGATTATTATCGCCAGCCTTTGCACAGCTCTGGCGATCGCCTGGAATATCCGCCATCACCCTCAGCATATGAAAGTTATGTCTGTCACCTGGCCAGTAACCGGGCTCTATATGCCTGTGTTTGGCTGGTTTGTCTGGCAGGCTCTGGGTAAGCGCGCCTCAAAGCATCATTCTCATTCTTCTCAACACAACACGCATCACAATATAAGCTGGCGGGATGCCTGTGTATCAGCAACCCACTGTGGGGCAGGTTGTGTTATTGGCGATATCATCGCGGCGCCCGTTGCGGCCCTGACAAAAGCAACTCTCGCAGGCTCGGCGTTTTTCGGGCATACGCTGATCTCATTTATCGCGGCGTTTTTACTGGGTATTCTTTTTCAATATCTGCCTATGCGTGAGATGGGTGAGAAATCGCGTACCGCAGCCTTAGTGAAGGCGGTCAAAGCTGACACGATCTCCCTGATCGTTTTTCAGGCAGGAATGTTTATTTGCCTGTGGTTTTTCCGGGGGGGTGATATTAACAGCGCCACTGAAACAGGATCGGTCACCTTCTGGGGCCAGATGATTGTGGCTATGTTTTTCGGTTATGTAATTTCCGTACCCGCAAATTATCTGCTGTTAAAACGCGGTATCAAGCACGCCATGTAAGGGAAGGTTACCTGATGAGGCGAACGGTCAGATAACCTCAGGTTCCACGCGCGGGAATGTGTCAGACATCTCCGCGCTGTTTCAGGCGGTGTCAGCCCTATTTTGCAGGCAGCGCATAAGCCATCAGTGAATCACCCGATCGCGTGCCTAAGCCGCCATGCCCACCAGCGGCAATCACGACATACTGCCGCCGATCTTCACCGCGATAGGTCATGGGTGTTGCCTGTCCCCCGGCTGGCAGACGAGCGCGCCATAGCTCCTTGCCTGACTTCTCATCAAAGGCCCGAATATAATCATCTGCGGTCGCTCCCATAAAGATAAGTCCGCTCCGGGTAATGATATTCCCGCCCATCATAAACATGCCGGTTGGCAGCGGCGCATTAGTATGCGTACCAAAAATATTCATATCCCGCGTAGTACCTGCCGGACGCTCCCAAATAATTTTTCGGGTATTTAAATCAATAGCATAGAGTTTCCCCCAGGGCGGCGCGCTACAGGGCGCACCTAAAACACTCAGCCAGGGTCTGACCACAGCGGCCCAGTGGGTGCCATATTGTGGACCAACCGCGAACTCTTCAGGCTTAGGGTAAGGCTGTCCGCTTCCCCAACCCTGCCAGCGCTCCATCAGCCCTTTCTCAATCGCCTGCTGACTTTTCATCATCTGCATGGTGAAAGGCATATAGGTCGTATTGGCAATAAGTACCTTATGTTCTGGATCAACCGACGCGCCATACCAGTCCATCACGCCATCAAAAGCGGGGTAAGCGATCGACGTGCCTTCGGCTGGCGGCGTGTATTTGCCCTGATAGCGGTACTTATGAAACTGCACCCGACACCAGAGCTGATCAAATGGCGTTGCGCCCCATGTATCGCTGGCCTTCAGGTCTGGTGGACCAAGATCGGGCATGCCGGTTGAGAACGGCTGCGTTGCTGACAGATGTTCTCCGGGCAAAGAGGGGGAGACAGGGACAGGCTTTTCATCAACCTGCGCCAGCGGTTTACCATTGCGACGATCGAGCAGAAAAAGTTGACCCATTTTCGTGGTCTGTACCAGCGCCGGAATGCTGTTACCCTTACCGTCAGGCAGATCAACCAGGGTAGGACCAATAGGGAGATCGAAGTCCCAGACGTCGTGATGCACCGTCTGAAAATGCCATTTCTCCTCACCGGTTTGGATATCAAGCGCGACCAGTGCGCTGGAGTATTTGTTGTCAAAAGGCCGGCGCTTACCCCCATAGTAGTCTGGCGTTGCGTTACCCAGCGGAATAAAGATCAGTCCCAATTCCGCATCGGCGGTGTAGGTTCCCCAGCCATTTGGCGTGCCACGGGCAAAAGTTTCGCCCGGCTTAAGCGGTGCCGTTGCCGGCGTTCTGCCCAGATCCCACGCCCAGGCGGGCTGCCCGGTGGTTTCACTGTAGGCGCGTACTACCCCGGACGGCTCGCCTTCGGTTTGGTTATCGTAGATCCAGCCACCCAGAACTATTTTGCCCTTCATCACCATCGGCTGAGAGGTAATGAAATGAAAGCCTGGTGGAACCTTACCCATACGATTGGTCAGGCTAACGTAGCCCTTATCACCAAAATTCTCACAGGGTTTGCCAGTACGCGCATTGAGCGCCACCATCCGGGCATCGGCCGTGGTGCTGATAATTTTTTCCGGGCAAACGGCATCAGTGGGTACATTACTATAGGCCACACCACGACAGGCCAGATATTCGTTGGCTGAAGTGTCATTTTCAGGCGTGAATTTCCAGCGTTCGCGCCCGGTGGTGGCATCAAGCGCGATCACTTCGCGATGCGGCGTGCAGAGATAAAGGCTGTTGCCGACCTTAACCGGCGTGGCCTCGTAGCTGAACTCTCTGCCCGCTTTGTCTTCGCCCTTACGCATAACATCGCCGCTATCGTAGCGCCAGACCGGTTTGAGCTGGCTCACATTCGCCGGAGTAATTTGCTCCAGCGGTGAAAATCGCTGACCTGCTGCGTTGCGGCCATAATAACGCCATTCATTATTATCAGCATCTGAGGCAGCAGCGGGCTGCGTAGCGGTGGGGAAGGGGGTTTTATGCACAAACCGCGCATCAGTAATTTGCCAACCGCTAAAAAATATGACCAGAAGCGCTGTCACATAGACTATTCCGGAAGCTATTCCTGCACGGGCCTGCGCTTTTGAAAGCATTATGCGATGAATTATCCATGGCATGCTGAGCCAGAGGCCGAGCAGTGCCAGCGCAAAAAGACGCGGCATGAGCTGCCATCCATCCAGGCCGACTTCATACAGCGCCCAGCCTGCTGTGGCGATAAACGATGCGAGGTAGAGCCAAATCCCTGCCGGTTTACTTCGTAATATCAGCAGGCCCGCAATCAGAATGCCGAGACCGGAAACAATATACCAGGGCGTGCCACCTTCAATAGTGAGCCATATGCCCAGCACCAGCAGCAGCAAACCACATAAAGTGACAATGATGCCGCTTAGCGTAGATAAAAGGGAACGTTTTTGACCTGACACAAACGCCTCTCATGTAAAGGAACGTAAATCAAGCCTAATAAAAACCGTAGTATCTGCACGCGCTTCGCTGGAATAATCGGGATTGGTTTGTGAGATTATGTTACGCGCAGGTAATCGAATGATGTGTATGCACCTGCTACAGCAGGTCTTCTGTCCATGTTAAATAGCCCCTCAGAGGTATGCCTGCGATGCGCACAGAGTAGTGTGAGCCTTATGCAGCGGGCAATGGCAATCAGCGATCCTTTACTGACAGCCACTCGCCCATAAAATCAATAAATGCCCGGACGCGCGTACTCACGGCCCGATCGCTGTAATAAACAGCATTGAACGGCATCCCGACTGGCAGCACCTTATCGGCCAGCAGTTCCACCACACTTCCAGCCTGAATATCCTGATCGATCATAAAACCCGACAGACAGGCGATGCCGTTCCCCGTCAGACAAAGTTGTCTGAGCGTCTCGCCGCTGTTTGACGTAATCGTCGGATTTATTTCGTAAAGTTGCCCATCTTCCTGCGCCACAGGCCAGCGATTCAGGCTCTGAGGCTCAACAAAGCCCAGGCAGTGGCGATCGGCCAGATCCCCGACCCGCTGCGGCTTGCCGTACTGCTCAAGGTAGGCGGGGCTGGCAACGATTTTCCTGTAGCTGGTGAAAAGGGACCGGGCGCGCAGGCTTGAGTCTGTCAGATTACCAACACGAATAGCGATATCGACTTTGCGCTCAATAAGGTTAATGAAGGTTTCTGAGGAAACCAGCGACAGCCTGACGTCGGGATAGCGCTCGCGAAAGGCGCTGACCATCGGCATAAGCAGGTGCAGCACGACCGGCGTGGCGGCATCGATGCGCAGCAGGCCCTGGGGCGTCTGGCGGCTCTCAATGAGCTCATTTTCTGCGGCGGCCATCTCCCGGAGGATCAGCTGTACCCGACGGAAGTAAGTTTCCCCTTCCTGGGTGAGCTTAACGTGTCTGGTGGTGCGGGTAAGTAGCTCCACGCCAAGCTTCGTTTCCAGTTTCTTTACCGCGCGGCTTACGGCAGAGTTCGCCATTGCCAGCTGGCCGGCGGCACGGCTGAAGCTGCCGCTTTCTACCACCGCCACAAAAATCCGGAGTTCTTCTGAATTCGCCCTCATTTTTGCTCCTGTGGCAAAATTCCCGCTGCATTTTTTATTCTTTTGTTATTTAACCATGGGCTGGCGGCTAACGCTATCCGCTGTAAAAATACCGCATTTCGTGGTCATCTGCCGTTACTGCCGGGAAAAATCCTGCGTGAGCGGTAACGGGAGTCGGTTGCATTTGTTTACCGACTATCCGGCGTAATTAGCAGGCTCTGATTGAAACTCCGCCTTAAAGCCCCTATAACTGAATGACTAAGCGAAATTCTTAGCGGTAACAGAAGCAGGCGGTAAAGTGCGTAAAAAGACCTATGCCATGAGATATGTAGCCGGACAGCCAGCGGAACGAATATTTCCGCCTGGCGCGATGCTGCATGTCGGAAAGGCTTTACCGCCGGGCGAGCCCCTGACCACGGAATCGGCGCTGCGCGTGCTGGTGTGGAATATTTTTAAGCAGCAGCGTGCTGACTGGCTCTCGGTATTACAGAGCTTTGGTAAAGATGCTCATCTGGTTCTGTTGCAGGAGGCGCAAACCACGCCGGAGCTGGTGGACTTTGCCACCAGCAACTATCTGGCCGCCGATCAGGTACCCGCATTCGTGCTGCCTCAGCATCCCTCAGGCGTCATGACGCTGGCATCGGCCCATCCCGTTTATTGCTGCCCGCTGCGTGAGCGTGAGCCCCTGTTACGTCTGGCAAAATCGGCGCTGGTCACCGCCTATCCGCTGCCCAACAGTGAGATGCTGATGGTGGTGAATATTCACGCCGTAAATTTCAGCCTGGGTATTGACGTCTACAGCAAGCAACTGGGGCCTATTGGCGAGCAAATCATTCATCATCAGGGGCCGGTCATTATGGCGGGCGACTTCAATGCCTGGAGCCGCCAGCGCATTAACGCGCTCTATAACTTCGCCCGCGATATGGGCCTGGAAGAGGTAGGCTTTACCGACGATCACCGTCGCAAAGCTTTTGGCCGGCCACTCGATTTTGTTTTCTATCGGGGGATGGGCGTCGCCAAAGCGTCCGTACTGGTCACCCGCGCCTCCGATCATAATCCGCTACTCGTTGAATTCCATCCCGGCAAGCCTGCGCTTCTCTAGGGAACATCTGGCCTGCCTTCCCGGGCAGACCAGCAATGCGTTCTGCCCATAAAAAAACGTAATAAGGAAATTAAGTATGGCAACGCACCATCATGAACATGTTAATAACCAGTTTGGCGAGCGGGCAGATGCCTATCTGAGCAGCGCCGTGCATGCCGGTGGCCGCGATCTTGAACGCCTGGGCGAACGGCTTAACGCAGAGAAAGATGCCAGCGTGCTGGATCTGGGCTGTGGGGGAGGGCATGCCAGCTACGTTGCGGCTCAGCACGTCAGCAGCGTTGTGGCTTATGACCTCTCGGCTGAAATGCTGGAAGTGGTTAAGGTGGAGGCAAGTGCGCGGGGCTATACGCAGTTAACCACCCGCCAGGGCTACGCGGAGCAGCTGCCTTTTGAGGATGAACAGTTTGATATTGTTATCAGCCGCTATTCCGCGCATCACTGGCACGATGTGGGAAGCGCCCTGCGTGAGGTAAAACGCGTACTTAAGCCTGGCGGGCGAGTGATCTTTATGGACGTGAGTTCGCCGGGACATCCGCTGCTTGATATCTGGTTACAGACAGTAGAAGCGCTGCGGGATACGTCGCACGTGCGGGACTACTCACCGGGAGAGTGGCTGTCGATGTTCACCGACGCGGGGCTGACAATCAGTGCGGTCAGCCAGGACCGGCTGGATTTAGATTTTACAAGCTGGATTGAACGTATGCGTACCCCCGAGGTGATGACAGCGGCTATCCGGGCTTATCAGCACTCTGCGCCTGATGAAGTTCAGCGCTATTACGCGCTTCAGGCTGACGGCAGCTTCAGCACCGATACGCTCTTTATCGAGGCGGTAAAAGTCGCCTGAGCGTGGGGCAGAGGCGCTATAACAGGGCAGTAAAATAGTAAGCATAAAAAAAGCCAATCCGGGGATTGGCTTTTTTGTGCAGATAAACCGGTCAGCTATCAGGCGTGCTGCTGTTATTCACAAACAGCGTCAGCTTATCGCCCGGACGGATGTTCTCCGACCCGCCGCTGTTCCAGCGCATCACATCTTTCAGGTTCACCCCGTGACGTTTCGCAATGCTGGCCAGAGAATCACCTTTACGGACTTTATAGGTGATGCTGTTGCCATTATCGGCCAGACTGATAGCGCTACTGCCGCCCAGGCTCAGCGTTTGTCCCGGTTTAATGACGGCACCTTTCAGGTTATTCGCCTGCTTCAGCGCTTTCACAGAAACGTTATTGCGCTGCGCAATGCCGGAGAGCGTATCGCCGTTGCGCACTTTATAGGTCTTGCCGCCGTTACTGGCGAGCGCGACCGGCTGTACCGCTAAAATATCGCCCGTTGCCAGTGAGTTGCGCAGCTTCGCAACATTCGACTTCGGCACCATAATATAGTGAGGTCCGTTCGGTGCCGTTCTGCCGCGCTTGTAACCCGCATTATAGTTTTTCAGCTTGCTGACTGACATACCGGCCATCTCGGCCGCCTGCGTCAGTTCAATCGGCTGTCCCACCTCAACACGTGCCAGCGCGCGGGTTTTATTGGGGGCCGGTAAGCGAACGCCATAACGTTTGTTGTGCTTAAGGATATCACCCAGCGCCAGCATCTTAGGCACGTAGATCGTCGTTTCCTTCGGCAGCGACAGCGACCAGAAGTCCGTCGGCTTGCCGCGGGCTTTATTGGCCTTCATCGCTTTGAGAACGCGTCCTTCTCCGCTGTTATAGGCGGCGATGGTCAGTAACCAGTCGCCGTCAAACATACGGTTCATGCGCTCCATAATATCCAGCGCGGCACGGGTCGAGGCGACAACATCGCGACGTCCGTCATACCACTGGGTCTGTTTCAGACCGTAGTTACGCCCCGTCTGCGGCACGATCTGCCAGATGCCTGCGGCATTGGCGGAAGAAGTGGCATGGGGATCAAAAGCGCTCTCCACTATGGGTAGCAGTACCAGTTCCATCGGCATATTACGTTGCTTAATCTGCTCGACTATCCAGTACATATACGGCTCTGCCCGTAATGTTACATCGTGGAGATAGCTCTTGTGCTTCAAATACTTTTGCTTTTGTTCGCGTACCCGGGCGTTATCCGGGACCTTCATCTTCAGCTCGTCGCTAATGAAATTCCACAGGTTTTTATCCTGCGTCAGGCTGGTTCCATCGTCCTGCCAACGCGGTGATAATAAACGGTCTGTGTCTTTTACTTCATTCTGACCAGCCGAAGACAAGCTCTGTGCATGCTGTTCGGGCAGGTTGGCGTCATGTCTTGACGCCTGGCACCCAACCAGCAAGACCGAGGCGAGTAATATCGCTGTAGCCTTCATGTGTGTGTCAATTTGTCGCTTAAAAGACGAGCAACTATACGTGCTCGCCTGGCTCAGCACAACCTGAAAAATCAAAAATGGTCTTTCTTATGACGTAAGGCCGCAAATATTTGCCACTCCGCATCCTGTGGCGTTTCGTCTTTTAAAATAGCTTTAATTTCAGCATCTTGCGTTCTCAGGAAAACGTTAATACGGCGCTCCAGCGACAGCTTTGTGGGCAAAGTTACCTGCTGTTTTGCACGTAACTCTTTAATTTTAAGATAATAGGCCGATATGTCGGAGTCCTGCGGTAAAAGATGCGCAGCAAACTTAAGGTTTGATAAGGTATATTCATGCGCGCAGCAAACCAGTGTCTCGTCGGGGAGCTTATTAAGCTTTTGAAAAGATGAAAACATTTGCTGAGGCGTGCCTTCAAAGAGACGTCCGCAGCCGCCTGAGAAAAGCGTGTCGCCACAGAAAAGATAAGGCGGGCTGTAATATGAGATATGTCCTAAAGTATGGCCCGGCGTTGCTATCACACTAAATTCGAGACCCAAAATAGTGAGGTGCTCACCTTCCTGAACCACCCTGTTAGCGCCCTTATTTGCCGTCTCCTGAGGCCCATAAACGGTTAGTTGAGGGAAATGAGACAGCAGTTCTTTTACGCCGCCAACGTGATCGTGATGGTGGTGGGTGAGGAGAATGGCGACGGGCTGCCAGCGATTTTTTTCAAGCGCCGCCAGCACCGGTGCCGCTTCGCCCGGATCGACAATCAGGCACTGACCATCCTCGTTATTTAATGTCCAGATGTAGTTGTCATCAAGTGCCGGAATACTGTTAAGATTCATTATCGCCTCACTGAATGATCGAAATGGAAAGAAGATGGTAAAGCATGAAGCCTGCTAAAACACGCCAAATTCGTCATGTCCCGCACGCCTGGGCAGAGATGCCCTGGGGCGAATTTTACCGTGACGCGTTGACCCGGCATCTGCAACCCTGCCTGGCAAAAATATATGGCTTTCATCTTCTGAAGATTGGCGATCTCAGCGCGGAGATCGATACGGAGGCGTGCGCGATATCACATCAGGTTAACGTTGGGCTGCGCGGCGACCATCTCCAGGTCATTGCCGATCCGATGAGCCTGCCTTTCGAGTCTAAATCGGTCGACGCCTGCCTGCTGGCGCACTGCCTCGCCTGGAGCAGCGATCCGCACCACATTCTTCGTGAGGTGGACCGGGTGCTGATTGACGATGGCTGGATGATTATCAGCGGGTTTAACCCCTTCAGCGTATTGGGGATAGGCAAACTCATTCCCGGCCTGCACCGGCGGGTGCCCTGGAACAGCCGGATGTTCACGCAGATGCGGCTGATGGACTGGCTGGGCCTGCTGAACTACGAAGTTGTCCAGCGCACGCGTTTTCAGGTGCTTCCCTGGAACCGGCAGGGCGGAAAGGTGATCAGTACGCACTTTCCCGCGCTCGGCTGTCTGAGCATTATTGTGGCGCGTAAGCGTACCTTTCCGCTGATCATGAACCCGGCTAAAAAGGCGGTTGCGAAGCGTCGTATCAGCGCGGCGGTGGGGGCGACAAGTCAGTACCACAGCCGCCAGAACGATCAGGAAGCGGACTGATAGCCAATATCCTCAAAGGCCGGGCTGCCTGCTGCCGCGCGGGCCAGTTCGTCACAGCGCTCGTTTTCTTCATGGCCGGCATGGCCTTTTACCCACTCCCACTGGATTTTATGGTGGCTAAGCGCGGTATCGAGGCGCTTCCATAAATCGACGTTTTTTACCGGCTTCTTATCCGTGGTTTTCCAGCCGCGCTTTTTCCAGTTATGGATCCAGCTAGTGATCCCCTGACGAACATACTGGCTGTCGGTACTGATTACCACGTCGCACTGCTGCGTTAAGGCTTCCAGCGCCACAATCGCGGCCATCAGCTCCATCCGGTTATTGGTGGTCAGAAAATAGCCGGCGCTGAAGGTTTTCTCATGCTGGCCGTAGCGTAAAATGGCACCGTAACCGCCTGGACCAGGATTGCCAAGGCATGAACCATCGGTGAAAATTTCTACCTGCTTAGGCATCTCTGGTAGACTCCCTGCTGAAAAACGCCAAGTCTGACATAAACGGGTCCTATGAGCACAGTAAATACAACGCGTCAGATCGTTCTCGATACTGAAACCACCGGCATGAACATGATCGGCGTGCACTATGAAGGGCACCGGATCATCGAAATTGGTGCCGTTGAGGTAGTAAACCGCCGCCTGACGGGCAATAACTACCACGTTTATCTGAAGCCCGACCGGCTGGTCGATCCCGAAGCCTTTGGCGTTCACGGTATTGCCGATGAGTTTCTGGCAGACAAGCCAACCTTCGCCGATATCGCCGATGAGTTCCTCGCCTACATCTCCGGGGCGGAGTTGGTGATCCATAACGCCTCCTTTGATATCGGCTTTATGGACTATGAATTTTCCAAACTGGGCCGCGACATTCCCAAAACGGAAACCTTCTGCAAAATCACCGACAGCCTGGCGATGGCGAGAAAACTCTATCCCGGCAAGCGAAACAGCCTGGATGCGCTCTGCTCCCGCTATGAGATAGACAACAGCAAGCGAACGCTGCACGGCGCGCTGCTTGACTCCGAAATTCTTGCCGAAGTGTTCCTGACCATGACCGGTGGGCAGACCTCGCTGGCTTTCTCAATGGAGGGCGATCGTGAGCAGCAGAGCAATGGCGATACCATCTACCGCGTTGCCAGGCCGGAATCGGGTTTGCGGATAGTGGCGGCCAGCGAAGAGGAAGTTGCCGCCCATGAAGCGCGGCTGGATCTGGTGATGAAAAAAGGCGGAAGCTGTCTCTGGCGTGCTTAATGGCATAACGTGCAGCAGCAAAGGGCCGTTGGGTGAAAAAACAGGCAGTCGGTCAGAGCACTGAATAAAAAGCGTTGACGCCCGTATCGCCTCACCGTAATATTCGCTCCGTTCCCGACGGGGAACAAAGCGCGGAGCGGTAGTTCAGTTGGTTAGAATACCTGCCTGTCACGCAGGGGGTCGCGGGTTCGAGCCCCGTCCGTTCCGCCAAGTATTTAGGGCCATGTTATTAATTAACATGGCCTTTTTGCTTTTCTACTCTTTCAGTTTGCGCACCGCGCCTGTCCCGTACTCTTCCTGTGAGTTTCCTTCTGAATTGCTTACTATTTTCCCGGACATTATTTTGCTGACAATATCCTGCGGCAGTGCCTGGTAGGTATGTTCAAATTCTGCCTGGCAGAAGCACGGCATTACCAGAAAAAACAGAGCAACAATGGGTCACGGGGCGCTGTTCACACCAGAAACCGGGAGAACGACGACTTTGTCCTGAAAATCAAAGCAGCGTTTCCCGGTAAAATGCGATGTACGTTTTATAGCCTTCTCAAGCGATTACCGCTTCCCGACGGCAACCTTACCCGCGTAGCCTGCCGCGCTGACCTGGCGTTCTTCACGGGCGAGCCAGCGATAGCAGCCTGCTGAAAGCGCCGCGCCGATAAACCAGCTGAAGTTGGCAACGGCATGCAGCGAGGGGATAAAGCTGATGACCAGCCCAATCAGCACGGAAGGGAGCAGCGCCGCGATGGCTTTCGGGTTGAAGCCGCCCTGATACCAGTACTTGCCCGCGGGCGTATCATTAAAGAGATCGTCAACCGACACCTTCCCGCCTTTAATCAGATAGAAATCACAAAGCAGAATGCCAAACAGCGGCCCGATAAAGGCGCCCAGCACGTCAAGCGTATAGTGAATCAGTTCTGGTGACTGGAAAAGATTCCAGGGCGTCAGTAAAACGGAGCCCACGGCAGCGATCATTCCCCCGGTGCGGAAGCTGATGCGCTGCGGCGAACAGTTCGAAAAGTCGAAGGCCGGAGAGACAAAGTTGGCGACGATATTAATGCCGATAGTGGCAATAATCATCGTCAGCAGCCCAATGGCAACCGCCACATCGTTGCCCACCAGGCTAACGGTTTCAATCGGGTCGGTGATCATGCGGCCAAACAGCGACTGCGTACCGGAGACAATCACCACCGTCACCACGGAAAAGAGCAGGAAATTGAACGGCAGGCCCCAGCGGTTGCCGCGCCGGATTTCGTCCATGCTTTTACCGTAGCGGGAGAAGTCACCAAAGTTAAGCAGGGGGCCGGAGAAGTAGGAAACCACCAGCGCGGTCGCGGTGATCATCTGCCACGCCTGCTCGCTGCCGGAAAGCGACTTGCTCGCAAGGGTGAAAGAGATGCCATCAAAACCGGTTTTGTATACAATCCAGCCCGCCAGCGCCACCATCACCACATAGACGGCGGGCCCGGCAACATCAATAAAACGCTTAATAGCGCTCATGCCGTGCCAGAACACCATCGCCTGGGCAAACCACATAAAGCCAAAACAGATCCAGCCAAGCTGGGAGAGGCCCAGCCAGGAACTCTGGGTCATTGGGGCGAGCGCTGGCCAGAACTTGAGAGAGACGAGCATCAGCGCATTGGCGGCCAGGTAAGTCTGTATGCCGTACCAGGCGAAGGCGATCAAGCCACGGATCACCGCAGGAATATTCGCCCCAAAAACGCCAAACGCCTGACGGCAGATTACCGCATAAGGCACCCCCGCCATCTGACTCGGTTTCGCCACCAGATTTGCGCAAATCTGAACGATGCAAATCCCGGCCAGCAGGCAGAGCAGCACCTGCCAGCTGGCCAGACCCAGCGTGAAAAAGCTGGCGGCGACCACATAGCCTCCCATGCTGTGCACGTCCGACATCCAGAAGGAGAAAATATTATACCAGCTCCAGCTTTGGTGGCGCGTCGGGGCGAGATCCTCATTACACAGCCTTGGGCTGTAGTGGGCGCGGGCTTCAGCCGACGCCGCCGGTGAGACACTTTGACTATTTGGCATGAAACCTGCTCCTCTTTTGATTGACCCGCATTCGGGTTAAGGAAAGCAGTGCAGGATCCAGGCCAGATATGATTTTTTGTATACAAGAATTGAACATCATGTATACGATCCAGGACGACATTGATGTGTAGTGGAGTGGGTGATGATAAGTAAAACCGGCCTGAAAACGGCCTCTGACCTGACGGACAGGGATGAAGCGATCTATCAGGCGCTGCTGTCCGCCATCGTTGAGCATCAGCTTCCGCCCGGCAGCCGGCTGCCCGAAGAGGCGCTTTCCAGCGTCTTTGGCGTCAGCCGCACCGGTATCCGCAGAGTGCTTCAGCGCCTTGCGGTAGTGCAGATGGTGATCTTGTTGCCCAGGCGTGGTGCGCAAGTTGCCACGCCATCGGTTGAAGAGGCGAAGGAGATCTTTCAGACCCGCTCGCTTATCGAGTGTGCCAATCTGCCGCATGTACTGGCCCGCTGCCGGTCGCCGCATCTGGCCGCGCTGGAAAATCTTATCCGGCAGGAGCAGCAGGCGCATACGGATGGCGACGGCCCCGCCGCCATCCGCCACTCTGCGGCCTTTCATATTCAGCTTCAGGCCATTGCGGGCAACCAGGTGCTCACTGAAATGGTGACGCGCCTGACCCAGCGTTCTTCACTGGTGATTGCGGCCTGGGGCGCGCCCTGGCAGCAGGGATGTCGCTGTCACGATCATGAACGACTGACGACGCTCATCAGGGAAAAAGCGTGCGGCCCGCTTGCTGACGCAATGCGGCAACATTTTGAGCATATTCTGGCCAGCCTGCGCTTTGAACGCGGGGGAGAGACGGTGCCGGACTTCGCCAGCTTATTTGCAGCAACGGGAGTTAAAGGATGAAGGAAAAGCAGATTATTCAGGTGATCAATCCCAACGTCAGCGCAGCCATGACCGAAACGATAGGCGCCGCCGCCCGCGCGGTGGCTGGACCGCAAACGGAGATAGTTGCGGTAAATCCGTCACAGGGAGCGCCGTCGATTGAGGGGCACTTTGACGAAGCGATCGCGGCGATCGGCGTACTTGAGCAGATAAAAGCCGGGCGTGAGCAGGGTGTTTGCGGCCATGTCATTGCCTGCTTTGGCGATCCCGGCCTGCTCGCCGCCCGCGAGCTGGCGCAGGGGCCGGTTATCGGTATTGCAGAGGCCGCCATGCATATGGCGACGATGGTGGCGACGCGCTTCTCTGTCGTCACCACGCTGCCGCGTACCCTGATTATTGCCCGGCACCTGCTGCGGCAGTATGGCTTTGAACATCACTGCGCCGCGCTGCACGCTATCGACCTGCCGGTGCTGGCGCTGGAAGACGGCAGCGGCCTTGCGCAGCAAAAAGTGCGTGAACGCTGCCTGGCGGCAAAAAAAGAGGATGGCAGCGGCGCAATTGTTCTGGGCTGCGGCGGGATGGCGACGCTCGCCCGCGAACTGACCTTCGAGCTGGGGATCCCGGTCATCGACGGCGTAGGCGCAGCGGTGAAAATGGTGGAATCCCTGGTGGCGCTGGGTTTAACGACCAGTAAGCATGGTGATTTAGACTTTCCCGTCCGAAAAAGCCTGTCGGGTCAGTTTGACCGCCTAAACTAAAACAATAAAACGGCCCGACAACAGGACCCTGAAAATGACAGAAGCTAGCGAGAAGAAAGAGTACAGTTTTAATAAAAACTATCCCCGCGACCTGCGCGGCTATGCAGGCAACCCGCCGGATGCGGCCTGGCCGGGCCAGGCGCGGATCGCCGTGCAGTTTGTGCTTAATTACGAAGAGGGAGCCGAAAACAGCGTGCTGCATGGCGATACCGGCTCCGAGCAGTTCCTGTCGGATATTATCGGTGCGGCGAGCTATCCCGACCGCCATATGTCGATGGAGTCGCTGTATGAATATGGCTCCCGGGCCGGTTTCTGGCGCATCCATAATGAATTTTGCAAACGCGGGCTTCCGCTGACGGTATTTGGCGTGGCGATGGCGCTGGCCAGAAACCCTGATATCGTCGAGGCGATCAAACAGGCTGACTATGATGTGGTCAGCCACGGCTGGCGCTGGCTCCACTATCAGGGGATGGATGCCAGGACCGAGCGGCAGCATATGCAGCAGGCGGTGGATACGCTCAGCGATCTTTTTGGCAAGGCGCCAACGGGCTGGTATACGGGACGAGACAGCCCGAATACGCGCCGGCTGGTGGTGGAGCAGGGCGGTTTCACCTACGACAGCGACTACTACGGCGACGATCTGCCGTTCTGGATGCCGGTCACCTGTCAGGATGGCACGGTAAAATCACACTTGATTATTCCCTATACCCTGGACGCGAACGATATGCGCTTCGCCACGCCGCAGGGGTTCAATACGGCTGACCAGTTTTACACCTATCTGAAAGACAGTTTCGACGTGCTTTATGAAGAAGGGGAGACATCGCCCAGGATGCTCTCTATTGGCATGCACTGCCGCCTGCTTGGCAGACCCGGTCGTTTCCGGGCGTTGCAGCGTTTTCTGGATTATCTCCAGCAGCACGATAAGGTATGGATCTGCACGCGCCAGCAGATTGCGGAGCACTGGGTGGAAACGCATCCGGCACCACAGGCGTAACGCTCGCTGCATGTTACCCGCTGCCGCTTCCCTGCGGCAGCGCCAGGCTCAGCTCATCAGGCTGACCTGGGCCGCAACTATCCGCCAGCCGTCGGGCAGCCTGACCCAGGTCTGCTGCTGGCGGCCCGTTTTTTCACTGCCTTCCCGCGTAAACTCCGTACTGCATACCGCATAATCTTCCCCAAAAGTGACAATGGTCGTCTTACGCAACTGTCGCATCAGGCCAGCAGCGGGACGTGAGGCGCGAAACGCCCGGATCTCACCGATGCCATACAGATTTTCACCGGCACCCAGCCGCACGGTACGCTCATCATGCCAGAACAGCTCATCCAGCACCGCCGTATCGTTGCTGACCAGCGCCGCTTCATAGCGATAAAAGGCCGCGGTGACCTCGGCCACAATCGCCGGAAGATTAATCTCCATCGTTTTCAACGTAACGCCTCCAGATTCGCGGGCATCGCTTGCGCAATGCCCATTTTTTCCAGTGTCCAGGCGACCCGCAGGCACGCCTCCTCGCGGAAAGGCGCTGCAATCAGCTGTAAGCCAATCGGCAGGCCGCCCGCCTGTAGCGGAACCGTGGTAACCGGCAGGCCGAGAAAGGAGATCGGCTGCGTCAGCATACCCATGCTGGCGCGGGTCGGCAGATCGGTATTGTTAATACGCATGGTTTCCTGGCCCACCAGCGTGGCGCTTTGCGGCGTGGCGGGGGCAATAAGGACGTCAAACTGCTCAAATAGCGGCAGCACCTGCTGCCTGAAGTACTGACGAAAACGCTGCGCCTGCACGTACCAGGCGGCGGGGATCATCGCGCCCGCAAGCAGACGCTCACGCGACAAAGGTTCAAAGAGATCGGGTGAATGCTGCAACGCCGGAAGATACTGGTTGCCCCCTTCAGAAGCGCTGATGATAAAAGCGGCGCTACGTGCCAGCGCGGCGTCGGGCAGCCTGACCTCATCCTGCACGTTAAGCGCTTTGGCCGCCACCGCTACGGCAGCGCGCGCCTCATCGCTGCACCAGGTCTGAAAATAGTCGCCGAGGACGGCGCAGCGCACGCCTTCCGCTCCCTGTCCGAGAAGAGCGTGGGTAAGGTGAACGGGTTTTTCAGCCTGAAAGCCATCTTCAGGATCGTGGCCCTGAAGGGCATCATAGACCGAGGCGAGATCCTCAGTCGTACGGGCAAAAGGACCGATATGGTCAAGGCTGGCGACAAAAGGGTGTGTACCGCCGCGCGAGAGGCGACCAAACGTCGGCTTGAGGCCGAAAATGCCGCAGAGCGAGGCCGGCACCCGCACAGATCCGTTAGTATCGGAACCCAGCGAGAAAGGGACCAGCCCGGCGGCAACTGCCGCCGCCGATCCTCCCGACGAGCCGCCCGCTATGCGGTTAAGATCGTGAGGATTCCGGGTAGCGCCGTAGTGGCTGTTTTCGGTGGTGAAGCCGTAAGCATAAGCATCCATATTCAGCATGCCGGAGAGCATCGCCCCCGCGCCTGCCAGTCTGTTGACCGCCCAGCTATCACGGGCAGCGGCAGGGCGATCGCTGAATAAGCGGGCGCCCGCCAGCGTTGTCTCTCCGGCAACGTCAAACAGGTTCTTCACCGCGTAAGGGATTGCCGCCAGCGGCGGCAGTTCCTGCCCCGTTTTGCGCATACGATCGATACGATCCGCCTCGCTGAACAGACGATCCCGGGTAATGTGCGTCCAGGCATTCAGCGCCGGATTATGTTTCTCAATCCCGTCCAGCGTCTGCTGGGCGATTTCACGCGCGCTGATTTCGCCATGACGCAGCGCGGCGCGCAGCCCGGCAATGGAAAAAGTGGCGAGGTTCATGCTTTATAAATCCCCGCCACTTCCTGACGATCGTCCAGTGGGAAAGCCATCAGCGGTTCTGCCATGGCGGCGATGCGGGTAAACTGAACGTGCAGTTCGGCCCGTCGTTCATCATCCAGCGTGACGCCCATAACCTGCTCCATATGTACCAGCCAGGTTGCCCAGTCGGGTGAGGTGTGTGTCATATTCTTCTCCTGTTAAAAACCGGCAGCGCTGCCGTTGCTGCGGGGATCGCATGCGCCTTCCAGCATGCCGTCAGCGTGGCGGACAATGGCGCCCGCATGACCTACGGCCTCGCTGAAGTCGGGTAATTTCTCCACCTCATGCCCCATCGCCCGTAGCCTGTCGAACGTTTCCTGAGAAAAACGGCCTTCCAGCTTCAGCGAGTCGGAGGTCTGGCCCCAGGTACGCCCCAGCAGCCAGCGCGGCGCGCTCACACATTGCTGGAGCGGGAGTCCCTGCACCACATGGCGGGTAAAGATGGCGGCCTGCGTCTGCGGCTGACCGTCGCCACCCATCGATCCATAGACCATCGTCCGGCCGTCGCGCAGGCGGGCGGCGGCCGGGTTCAGGGTATGAAAAGGCTGTTTGCCGGGGGCGAGCGCCAGCAGATGATCGGGATCGAGGCTGAAGGCCGCGCCGCGGTTCTGCCAGGTCACGCCGGTGCCGGGCAGCACCACGCCGCTGCCGAACTCATGATAAATGCTCTGAATAAAAGAGACGGCCAGGCCGCTGCTGTCCACCACGCCCATCCAGACCGTATCGCCCGGTCCCTTACCCTTTCCCCAGGGCGCAGCCTGATTGTCGTCAATCGTGGCCGCCATGGTGGCCAGCACGTCAGAGTCGAGCAGCGTCTGCATCTCCTCCTGCATATGGCTCGGATCGGTGATGTAGCGATCGCGAAGGCTGAACGCCAGCTTGGTGGCTTCGACGATGCGGTGAACGGTTTGCGCCTCATCCGCTTCCGCCATATTCAGATGGCGGGTAATGCCAAGGATCGCCAGTGAAACCATGCCCTGAGTCGGCGGCGTCATATTAAATACTTCGCCATGCTCATGCTGAATGCGCAGCGGCGTACGGCGGCGGGCTTGATGCTGGTTAAGATCCGCAAGCGTAATGGGCATCCCCAGGCGGGCCATCTCAGCGGCAAAGCGTCCGGCCAGCGGGCCACGGTAAAAGCTCTCCAGCCCCTGAACGGTTAATTCTCGAAGGGTTTCGGCCAGCGCCGGCTGAGTGAAGCGGCTGCCTGCGCGCGGGAGTTCACCGCCGGGCAGAAAAGTGGCGGCAAAGCCGGGCTGATCGAGAAGTTCATGATATTTGCTGGCGGTCGCGTCTGCCTGGGACTGGGTAACTGGCATGCCCTCCGCCGCATAGCGGGTGGCATCAGCGAGCAGCCGGGAAAGCGGCAGCGTGGCACCGTTCCGTTCTGCGGAAATCGCCAGCGCTTCCGCCCAGCCGCTGACGGTGCCCGCCACGGTCAGGGCAGATTTCGGCCCGCGATGGGGGATCTGCTTCGCCCCGCCATAAAAAGAAAAATTGGCCAGGGCGCCTGCGGCACCGCTGGCGTCAATCGCAACCGGATCGCCTTCTGGCGGCACAATCAGCCAGAAACCGTCGCCGCCCAGGCCGTTCATATGCGGATAGACCACCGCAATGGTCGCGGCAGCGGCCACCATCGCCTCAATGGCGTTGCCGCCTTCACGTAAGATCGCCAGCGCGCTCTGGCTGGCCAGATGATGGGGCGCCACGGCCATGCCACGCGGCGCAATATGACTTTGGATCATGCCAGTCTCTTTTATTGGTTAAGGGAAGAGAGCTTAATTAAAGCAAGAGCTGTTCCAGTTTGTCTGAAGGATCCGTGAAAGGGTGCAAAAGAGAAGCGGAAATGAGGGCCGTCGCCCGGGCCTTTTTTATCTTCCGGCACGTTATTTGTATATGCTGAAGCACCTGAAACAAAAGTTACAAGGCCAGCGTATGAAGCAGCTTGATGAGCGTCTGAAAAGCCACTATCCGCAGCTCTCCCCGCAGGAGCAGCGCGTCGCCGATTTTATTTTTGACCACTTTAACGATCTGATCAGCTACAACAGCGCCGAACTGGCGCGGCTAAGCGGTGTGTCAAAGGCCACGGTCAGCCGCCTGTTTAAACATCTCGGCTATGACAAATATAAAGATATGCGTGACGAGCTGCGCACGCTGCGTCAGAGCGGCATGCCGCTTACGGATAACCGTGACGCCGTGCAGGGCAACACGCTGCTGGCCAGGCATTACAAGCAGGAGATGGCTAATCTGACCCGCTGGGTGAACGATCTTGATGCGGCGCAGTTTAACGAGGTGGTCCGGCAGCTTGCCGTCAGTAAACGCATCTTTATTGTCGGGATGCGAAATTCCTATCCGCTGGCGCTGCACCTCCGCCAGCAGCTGCTTCAGGCGAGGGGCGACGTTCAGGTTCTGCCGCAGCCGGGGCAAACCTTGTCGGAGGAGCTGGTGGCCATCTCGCCGGAGGATACCGTAGTGGTGCTGGCCTTTCGCCGCCGTCACCGCCTTGTCCGGCCGCTGCTGCTGCATCTGCAAAACGCGGCCATCCCCACGCTGGTCATCTGCGAACCCGAAGCGCAAAGCGTACTGGCGCTGGCCCGCTGGCAGCTTTGCGCACCGCTGGACAGCGTCTCGGCCTTTGACAGTTACGGGGCAGCCAACAGTTTGATTAATCTGCTGGCAAACGCGCTATTGCATCAGTTATTAAGCGAAGGCCGCCAGCGCATCCATCAGATTGCTGAACTCTATGGCCATCTGGATGAGCTGGAACAGCGCTGATGGGGCACCATTTTGGTGCTTTGCCTTCTTTTGGACGCTTTTCTGCCAGCCCGTCAGGCCGCTTTCAAGCCGCGATTAGTCCGATAGCGAAAATGTTGCTCAACAAAGACAGCCCAAACTTCTGCGGTTAACCAGAGGGTTTCTTTCACTTTCTCAGCCGCAGAATAAGGCTGGCAATAAATTTACGCCCTCAACCACCCCGCTGGCACATTAGTTGCAAATACTCCTGTCAGGAATCTTTCGTTTCATATTGATTAACCGGGGTAGAGAAAATGAAAAAAGTATTACTGGCAATCGTGGGCGCGGCGCTGATGCTCTCTCAGCTACCTCATGCTGTGGCGGACGGCCTGCAGGATATTCAGAAACGCGGCGTGCTTCGGGTGGCGATCCCGCAGGACTTCCCACCATTCGGCTCGGTCGGCACCGATCTTCAGCCGCAGGGCTACGACATTGATATGGCGAAGTACCTGGCGCAGGAGATGAAACTTAAGTTACAGCTGGTGCCGGTAACCAGCGCCAACCGCGTCCCCTACCTTCAGACGGATAAAGTGGATTTGGTGATCTCAAGCCTCGGCAAAAACCCGGAGCGCGAAAAAGCGATCGCCTTCAGCCGCGCTTATGCGCCGTTCTTTCTCGGCGTCTTCGGCCCGAAGGATGCCACGCTGACGGAGGCCGCAGCGCTGAGCGGTAAGTCAGTGGGCGTAACGCGCGGCGCGGTGGAGGACATGGTGCTCAGCAAAGTGGCGCCGGAAGGGACCGAACTGAAGCGCTATGAAGATAACAACACCACGCTGTCGGCCTTTCTCTCCGGTCAGGTGCAGTATGTGGCTACCGGCAACCTGGTCGTTGCCGCCATCGCCCGTCAGAACCCAGAAAAAGCCCCGGTCGCAAAATTTATGCTGAAAGACTCTCCCTGCTTCATCGGTATGCGTAAGGGTGAACCGGCGCTGAAGGCGAAGGTTGATGCGCTGATTGAGCAGGCTATTGCCGACAAAACGCTTAACGGACTCTCTGAAAAATGGCTGAAAGCGCCGCTGCCTGCGAACCTCGGCGCGTAAGGGCGGGCAATGATGGATCAACTCGATTTTGCCGCGCTCTGGCCTTACTGGCCTGAACTGCTGGCCGGTCTCCGGGTCACTATTCAGCTTACCGTGCTGGCGACGCTCGGCGGCGTGGCGCTGGGGATTCTGGGTGCTGCGCTGCGTAGCGGTCGCCCCTCGCTGGTAAGCCGCCTGTGGGGAGGTTACGTTGAGCTGATCCGCAACACGCCCTTCGTGGTGCAGCTGTTCTTTATTGTTTTCGGCCTGCCGAATCTTGGCCTGAAGCTGACGGCTGGCGAGGCCGCGCTGCTGGCGATGCTGATCAACCTCGGCGCCTACAGTACGGAGATTATCCGCGCGGGTATTCAGGTGACGCCGAAAGGGCAGTGGGAAGCGGGGCGCGTGCTTGGCCTGACGCACAGCCAGACGTTTCTGCGCGTGGTGCTTCCCCCCGCGCTGAAGCGGATTTATCCGGCGCTGGTCAGTCAGTGCATCATCGTAATGCTGGGCTCATCGGTGGTATCCCAGGTCTCTTATGAGGAGCTGACTTTTGCTGCCAACCTGATCCAGTCGCGCACCTTTTTAAGCTTTGAGGTCTATCTGGCGACCACGCTTATCTATCTGATTCTGTCGGTGACCCTGCGGCAGCTGCTGCTGGCGGCGGGCCGCAAATGGCTGGGAGTGACCTCATGATGACCACTTTTACCGACTGGGACATTCTGCGCAATCTGCTGCTGGCGGCGCGCTGGACCCTTCTGCTGTCGCTGACCGCATTTCTGGGCGGCACCCTGGTGGCGCTGCCGCTGGTCATGCTCCGCCTGGGCGGACGTCGCTGGTCGCTGTGGCCGATCCGCGCCTGGACTGAGCTTTTCCAGGGAACGCCGCTGCTGATGCAGCTCTTCCTCGCCTTTTTCGGCGTGGCGCTGTTCGGCATTAACGTCTCGCCCTGGACGGCGGCCTCGCTGGCGCTCACCTGCTATACCAGCGCGTTTCTGACGGATATCTGGTACGGCAGCATCAAGGCCCTGCCAAAAGGACAGTGGGAGGCGTCGCGCTGTCTGGGGCTGCATTTTGGTCAGACGCTCAGCCGCGTCATCCTGCCGCAGGCGCTGCGTATTGGCATCGCACCGACGGTCGGCTTTGCGGTGCAGGTGGTCAAGGGCACCGCGCTGACCTCCATTATCGGCTTTGTGGAGCTGACCAAGGCAGGCACCATTCTTAATAATGTCACTTATCAACCCTTTAAAGTGTTCGGGCTGGTGGCGCTGGGCTACTTCCTGATCTGTTATCCGCTGTCCCGCTACAGCCAGTACCTGGAGAAAAAATTCAATGCCGCTCATCACCATTAATCAGGTACAGAAGTACTACGGCGACAATCACGTGCTGAAAGGCGTGGATCTTGATGTGGATATGGGCGAGGTGATCTCGATTATCGGCCGCAGCGGCTCGGGAAAAAGCACCCTGCTGCGCTGCATGAACGGCCTGGAAGGCTATCAGGAAGGCAGTATCAAACTGGGCGGCATGACCATTACCGATCGCGACTCTCAGGCGCGCGATATCAGCCGTTCCATCGGTATGGTGTTCCAGAACTTCAACCTGTTTCCGCATATGACCGCGCTGGAAAATGTCATGCTGGCGCCGAGGCGCGTGCTGAAAATGAAAGAGGCCGACTGCCGCGCGCTGGCCGCCCGGATGCTGGAAAAAGTGGGGCTGGGCGACCGGATGGACTACGCCCCGGCGAGCCTCTCCGGCGGGCAGCAGCAGCGCGTGGCCATTGCCCGGGCGCTGGCGATGAACCCGAAAGTGCTGCTGTGCGATGAAATCACCTCGGCGCTCGATCCCGAGCTGGTCGGTGAGGTGCTCAAGGTGCTGGAGCAGCTGGCAAAAGAGGGCATGACCCTCATCCTGGTGACCCACGAAATGAATTTCGCCCGCGAGGTGGGCGACCGCGTGGTATTTATGCATCAGGGGCGCGTCTGGGAGCAGGGCGACAGCAAGACCCTGTTTGCCCAGCCGCAGACCCAGGAGCTGAAACAATTTATCTCGTCGGTGCGTTTTAACTGAGCGCCGGAGCGACAAGAGAAGGATAAACAGATGGATTTAACCCGCTTTTCCCAGATTAATCCCCCGCCGCGCCTGCTGATGGGGCCAGGCCCAATCAATGCGGACCCCCGCGTGCTGAGGGCGATGTCCAGCCAGCTGATTGGTCAGTACGATCCGGCAATGACGCACTATATGAACGAGGTGATGGCGCTCTACCGGGGCGTATTCCGCACCGAAAACCACTGGACGATGCTGGTCGACGGCACCTCCCGCGCCGGTATCGAAGCCATACTGCTTTCGGCTATCCGCCCGGGCGACAAAGTGCTCGTACCGGTCTTTGGCCGCTTTGGTCATCTGCTGTGTGAAATCGCCCGCCGCTGTCGCGCCGAGGTGCATACGATTGAGGTGCCGTGGGGTGAAGTCTTCACGCCCGACCGTATTGAAGATGCCATCAAATCCGTGCGCCCGCGCCTGCTGCTGACGGTACAGGGCGACACCTCCACCACTATGCTTCAGCCGCTGGAAGAGCTGGGTGCCATCTGTAAAAAATATGGCGTGCTGTTCTATACCGACGCCACCGCTTCGCTGGCGGGGAACGTGCTGGAAACCGATGCCTGGGGGCTGGATGCCGTCTCTGCCGGTATGCAGAAATGCCTGGGCGGCCCCTCCGGCACGTCGCCGGTGACGCTCAGCCCGCAGATGGAGGAGGTTATCCGCCGCCGCAAATGCGTGGAGGAGGGGATCCGCACGGCGGCCCATCAGGACGGCGATGATGAGATGATCTACTCCAACTATTTCGATCTCGGCATGATCATGGATTACTGGGGACCGGAGCGGCTCAATCACCATACCGAGGCGACCAGCGCGCTCTTTGCCGCCCGCGAGTGCGCCCGCCTGATCCTTGAAGAAGGGCTCGATCGGGGCATCGAACGTCACAAATTGCACGGTGACGCCATGCTGAAAGGCATTCAGGGGATGGGGCTGGAAACCTTCGGCGACCTGAAGCACAAGATGAATAATGTGCTCGGCGTGGTCATCCCGCAAAACGTGAATGGCGATCGGGTGCGTCAGCGGATGCTGGAGGATTTCGGCATCGAAATCGGCACCTCCTTCGGACCGCTGCACGGCAAAGTCTGGCGTATCGGGACGATGGGCTACAACGCCCGTAAAGACTGCGTCATGCTGACCCTCAGCGCGCTGGAGTCGGTGCTGAACGGGCTCGGCTATAAAACGCCTCAGGGTGCCGCGATGCAGGCTGCCTGGGATCATTACGGCAGCGGGGAACGCTGATGAAGGCGGCAGAGGCTCTTGAGGCCGCAGCCCGCGTCATGGCCCGCTGCGATGCGCTGGCCGACATCAGCGAAACGCCGGGGAGCCTGACGCGCGTTTATCTCTCCCCGGAACACCTGCGCGCCAATGCGCTGGTGGGTGAGTGGATGGCGGCGGCAGGGATGAAGGTCTGGCAGGATAGCGTCGGCAATATCTGCGGGCGCTACGAGGGGCGGCAGCCGGGCGCGAAGGCGCTGCTGCTCGGCTCCCACCTGGACACCGTGCGTAACGCGGGCCGCTACGATGGCATGCTTGGCGTGCTGACGGCGATCGAAACCGTCCAGGCGCTGCACCGGCGCGGTGAGCGTCTGCCGCTGGCGATCGAAATCATCGGCTTTGCGGATGAGGAAGGCACGCGGTTTGGCATCACGCTGCTTGGCAGCCGGGGCATCACCGGCAGCTGGCCGGAAAGCTGGCTCAGCCACCCCGACGGCAACAGTATTACCGTGGCGGAGGCGATGGCGGATGCCGGCCTTAGCGGCGAGGCTGTGCATCTGGCGGCCCGTCAGGCGCACGACATTGCCGCTTATCTGGAACTGCATATCGAACAGGGCCCCTGCCTGGAACAGGAAGGGCTGGCGATGGGCGTGGTCACGGCCATCAACGGCGCCCGTCGCCTTAACTGCCGCTTTACCGGTGAGGCGGGGCACGCCGGAACGGTGCCGATGGCGCAGCGGAAAGATGCGCTTGCCGCCGCCGCCGAATGGATGGTGTTTACAGAACAGGCGACCCCGAAGCACCATCCTCAGCTGGTGGCGACGGTGGGGACATTGAGCTGTTCGCCCGGCGCGGTGAACGTTATCCCTGGCGAAGTGATGCTGTCGCTGGACGTGCGCGGGCCTGAGGATCGCGCGCTGGCGGAGCTGCTCTCTGAGCTGCTGACCCAGGCGGAGGCCATTGCGCTGCGTCGCGGCGTGCATTTTACCTGCGAGGAGTATTACCAGATCCCCGCCACAGAGTGCGATGCTGCTCTGCAAAAAGCGCTGACCCGTGCGGTGACGGAGGTACAGGGGCGCAGCCTGTCGCTGCCGAGCGGGGCCGGTCACGATGCGATTGCGATTGCAGAGCGCTGGCCGGTAGGGATGCTGTTTGTGCGGTGCGACAGGGGCATCAGCCATCATCCCGCCGAATCGGTGATGGAAAGCGATGTGGCGCTCGCTATCCGGGCTTATCTGCAGGCGGTGTGCGAGGTGGCGGGCGCAGAAAATCTGCCGCCGGAACAGCCTTTCCCGGCGGAGGCCAGCCCTGCGCTGACGGCTTTTAATCAGGCCACCGCGGAGGAAGCCCGCCGGCAAATTTCCCACTGCGTGGCCCTCAGCGACTGGTGTGCCGCCGTGGTGGCAGGTCGTCCCTATGCGACGCTGGATGCCCTGCTGCGGAACGCTGAGAAACTGGCACAGGCCTGGGATGGCAGGGCGCTGGGCCAGGCGCTCTCCGCCCATCCCCGGATTGGCGAAAAGCCGCAGGGAGCCGGGAAAGAGGCTGACCTGTCGAGACGCGAACAGGGAAGCGTTAGCGAAGAAGATACTGTGCTGAAGCAGGCACTCCGGGCGGGCAACCTTGCCTACGAGCAGCGATTCGGTCGGGTCTTTTTAATCCGGGCCAGCGGACGCAGTGGAGAAGAGATCCTCGCCGCGCTCCAGCGCCGCCTGGCGAATGATGCGCAACAGGAGCAGCGGGAAGCGATAAGCCAGCTGCGTGAAATCACCTTGCTTCGCCTGAAGGAGACATTTCAATGAGCACAGTCAGCACGCATATTCTGGATACGGCACTGGGCATACCCGCTGCCGGAGTGGTGGTCCTGCTGTCGCGGCAGCAAGATCAGGACTGGCTGTCGGTGGCGCAGGGCCGCACCGATGCTAACGGGCGGATCGCCGATCTGTCCCCTGAGCCGCTGCCGCCGGGCCACTACTGCCTGACGGCGGAAATCGGCGACTATTTTGCCGCCGGCGGACGCGATGCGCTCTACCTCAGCGCCCGTATCGATTTTAAGCTGCCCGAATCCGGCGGCCACTACCATCTGCCCTTTCTGATCTCGCCCTGGTCGTGGTCGACCTATCGCGGAAGCTGACGGGCAGCCTCTCTCCCGTTCAGAAAGCGATCGCGCTGCGCTGAACGGACAGTACCTCTAATGCCTGCGGCAGCAGGCCACGCTGAAAGGTGACATGATGAGCGTCAGGCCAGAAGATACGCGTTATCCGGCAGGGAAAACCTTTGCCTGGGGATTGCAGCACGTGCTGACCATGTACGGTGGCATCATCGCGCCGCCGCTGATTATCGGTTCGGCGGCGGGCCTGGGGCCGGAGGCGCTGGCGCTGCTGGTGACCGCTGCGCTCTTTGTCAGCGGATTCGCCACGCTATTGCAGGCGCTGGGCCTGCCCGGCTTTGGGGCCCGCCTGCCGCTGGTACAGGGCGTTTCGTTTGCCGGCGTTGCCACCATGGTTACGCTGGTCAGCGGCGGCGGCGGGCTGCCGGTGGTTTTTGGCGCCGTGCTGGCTTCATCACTCATCGGGCTGCTGGTGGCGCCTTTATTCGCGCATATCATCCGCTTTTTCCCGCCGGTCGTGACCGGAACGGTGATTACGGTGATTGGCCTGTCGCTGATGCCGGTTGCGGCCCGCTGGGCGATGGGAGGCCATGCCGGTGCGGCGGACTGGGGGGCGCCCGCCAATATCGGCCTGGCGGCGCTGACGCTGGGTATGGTGCTGCTGCTGAACCGGCTGGGAAACGCCGCAGTCAAACGGCTCGCCGTCCTGCTGGCAATGCTTTGCGGCACGCTGTATGCGGTAATGTCCGGTAAAACGGATTTCTCTGCGGTGCTACAAGGCGATATGGTCGCGCTGCCCGGCGTGCTTACCTTCGGCCTGCCCGTCTTTGATGGGGTTGCCATTCTTTCGATGACGCTGATTGTGCTGGTCCTGCTGACGGAAACCACCGCCGGACTGATTGCCATTGGTGAGATTGTGGAGACGGAGGTGGACGGGAAGCGCATCGCGCGCGGGCTACGTGCCGATATGCTGACCAGCGCGCTGGCACCCATTTTTAACTCTTTTCCGCAGAGCGCCTTTGCCCAGAATATCGGGCTGGTGGCGATCACCGGCATCAAAAGCCGCTATGTGGTGGCCGCAGGCGGCGTGATTCTCGTACTGCTCGGCTGTCTGCCCGTGCTCGGGCGCATCGTGGCGGCTGTCCCGCTACCGGTGCTGGGCGGGGCAGGCGTGGTGCTGTTTGGCACCGTGGCGGCCAGCGGCATTCGCACCCTGGCGAAGGTGGACTACCGGGAAAATATGAATCTGGTGATTGTGGCGACCTCCATCGCTTTCGGCATGATCCCGATCGTTATGCCCACTTTCTACGATCAGTTTCCCGGCTGGGTCCGCACCCTTTTTCACTCCGGTATCAGTGCCGCCTGCCTGGTCTCCGTCACGCTGAATATCCTCTTTAACCGCGTCGCCAGAAGCGCGGCCAGCACCAGTTCATCTCAGGAGCGTGTCTGACGGCACGGCCAGCATACTGATGCTGCTGGCCGCGATCGGAATGGTGCTGAAAACGCTATAGGCCAGTCAGGCTGAACGCATCCGCATCCCGCCAGGCCGGGAAACGTTCGCGGTATTCCCGCAGCTGCTCCAGCGACAGCTCAGCATGCAGGATCGCGGGCTGATGCGGCTCGCCGGCGGCCAGCGTCTCACCCTGAGGGCTGAAAATCCGGCTGTCGCCGCTGTAGTGATGCTGGTTGCCGTCGCTGCCGACGCGGTTACAGCCCGCCATATAGGCCTGATTCTCAATCGCCCTGGCGAGCAGCAGCGCCTGCCAGTGTGCGGCGCGTGGCGCAGGCCAGTTGGCGACGCAGATCGCCAGATCGTAGTCGTTAAGGCTGCGGGAAAAGACCGGAAAGCGCAGGTCATAGCAGACCTGAGGCAGGATCCGCCAGCCGCGCCACTCGATAATTTCCCGGCGGTCACCGGCCAGATAGTGGTGGTGCTCGTCAGCCATGCGGAACAAATGCCGCTTGTCATAGCGATGCACCACGCCTTCCGGCGTCACCAGCAGAAAGCGGTTTACCGCTCCCCGTCCGGTCTGAATTGCCGCGCTGCCGCCGACCATCGCGTCGGCAGCCTGCGCTTTTTCATGCAGCCATGCAATAACGCGGGCTTCAGGAAGCGAGCTTTTCGCCGCCTCCATCGCAAAGCCCGTGGTAAACATCTCCGGCAGCACGATCAGATCGCGATCCTTAAGATCGCTCAGCACACTGTCGAAAAAGCGCAGGTTCGCTTCTCCGTCCATCCAGACCAGCGGCTGTTGTAACAGGGTCAGTTTCAGAGTTGACACAGGCGCTCCGCGGCAGCGTCCAGCGTGGCTTCCTGTTTGGCGAAGCACAGGCGGATCAGTTTATGGGGAAAGGGATCGGCGCAAAAGACCGACAGCGGAATGGCCGCTACGCCCGCTTCTTTTGTCAGCCACTGGCAGAAGGCGACGTCGTCCAGATCGGAGATGGCGCTGTAGTCAGCCAGCAGAAAGTAGGTGCCTTCACACGGCAGGATCTCAAGGCGGCTTTTCGCCAGCGCCTGCACAAAGCGGTCGCGGCGCGCCCGGTAGAACTCAGGCAGCTCCCGGTAATGTTCCGGCTCGGCGTTCAGCATATCCGCCAGCGCCAGCTGCGCAGGCGTATTGACCGAGAAGGTCAGATACTGATGCACCTTACGCACTTCCGCCGTCAGGGCCGGGGACGCCACGCAGTAGCCGACCTTCCAGCCGGTCATATGGTACGTCTTGCCAAATGAGGAGACCACCACCGCGCGTTCGCGGAGCTGTGGATGAGCCAGCACGCTTGCATGACCCGCTTCGGCAAAGCAGATATGTTCGTAGACTTCATCACTCAGCACGTAAATTTCCCGTGCGCTAATCGCCTGCCACAGGGAATCGATATCGCTTTTCTGCCAGACGGTAGCGGAAGGGTTGTGCGGCGTATTGAGGATCACCAGACGCGTCCGGGATGAGAGCTGTGCCGCAAAGGCCTGCCAGTCGACGCGGAAGGCGGGCGGCTGGAGAGCGATGCGCTTCATTACGCCACCGGCCAGCGTCACCGCAGGCGCATAGCTGTCGTAGCTGGGATCGAAGCAGATCACTTCGTCACCTGGCCGCACCAGCGCGGTAATCGCTGCGTAGAGCGCTTCCGTTGCGCCAGCGGTCACCGTCACTTCGCTGTTGCTGTCCGGCTGATGGCCGTAAAGCGCCGCGGTTTTTGCCGCAATCGCCTCGCGCAGCGGGGCCATGCCGGTCATCGGGGCATACTGGTTTGCCCCTGTGGTGACGTGATGCGCCAGACGGGTTTTCAGGTAGGCGGGGCCGTCAAAATCGGGAAAGCCCTGCGAGAGGTTGATGGCGTTGTGCTGCTGCGCCAAAGTGCTCATCTGCGTGAATATAGTAGTGCCAAGAGCAGGTAACTTGCTCTCTGGCGTCAACGACGTCTGGCTCATGGGTAAGTAACCTTGCGAATCGTTATGTCTCTTCGCCGCTGCCGGCGTGGGAATGGGTAAACCTCTGTTGCTGCCACTATAGCGTCGATGCTACTATTTGGCAATCAAGACGCTTAGACGTCTAAATGCAGCTGCGGAGCCGGGTAACGCCGGTCACGATAAGGAACCTTATGGCCACAAGTTCACAGTTGGATCAGCTGGTAGCCGCCTGTCACTGGATTGGTGAGAAAGGCTGGGCGCCCGCCACCGGCGGCAATATGTCGGTACGCCAGGATGCGGCTTTCTGCCTGCTGAGCGAGTCCGGTAAAGATAAAGGCATCCTGACGCGCGATGATTTTATCCCGGTTGAGATTGCCAGCAACCGCGCGCCTTCGGGCCGCACACCTTCTGCGGAAACCGGGCTGCATACGCTGATTTATCGCCTCTTTCCCGACGCGGGCGCGGTGCTTCATACCCATACGGTTAACTCAACGGTGCTGTCGCGCATTGAGAAGGGCAGCGCGCTTGTTCTGCAAGGTTACGAAATGCAGAAAACGCTCGCCGGACAAAGCTCGCATCTTGAAGCTGTACCTGTTGCGCTCTTTGACAACGATCAGGATATTGAGGCGCTGGCAGAGCGGATTGCCCGTTTTGCAGAGCAGTCGCCGTTACGCTACGGTTTTCTGCTGCGCGGTCACGGGCTGACCTGCTGGGGCCGCGACGTGAACGAGGCCAGACGCCATCTTGAGGGGCTGGAATTTCTCTTCCAGTGTGAATTACAACGTCGTGTGCTGGAGGCCAGATGATCCGCGCGATAGTGACCGATATTGAAGGAACGACCAGCGATATTCGCTTCGTTCATAACGTGCTTTTTCCCTACGCCCGCGAAAATATGGCGGCGTTTGTGGCGGGCTTTCAGCATCGAGACGATGTGGCTGGCGCGCTGACCGATCTGCGCGATGAGATCGGTCAGCCAGAGGCCGGCGTTGAGGATCTGATTAGCGTGCTGTTCAGCTTTATGGATGAGGATCGTAAATCCACCGCGCTGAAGGCCATACAGGGCATGATCTGGCGCGATGGCTATCTGAGCGGGCGCTTTACCGGTCATCTCTATCCGGACGTGCTGCCCGCCTTACGGGCCTGGCGGCAGCAGGGCGTTGACCTCTATGTCTACTCTTCCGGCTCCGTCGCCGCGCAGAAGTTGCTGTTTGGCTACAGCGATGAAGGGGATATCACCGCGCTGTTCAGCGGCTATTTCGACACGCACGTAGGTGCAAAGCGTGAAACGGACGCCTACCGCGCTATCGCCGCAAAAACCGGGCTGCCACCCGACGCGCTGCTGTTTCTGTCCGATATCCGTCAGGAGCTGGATGCCGCACAGGAAGCGGGCTGGCACACCCTACAGCTGATACGTGGCGACGCGGACAGCGAAAGCCGCCATCAGCAGGTCAACCGTTTTGATCAGATCAACCTGGAGAGGTTTTCCCAATGAGCGCACTGACTATTTTTACCGACAGCGAAGCCACCACGCCGGTCTGGCAGAGTACCGACGCCGACGCGATCCGCCAGAAGCTGAATGCCAAAGCGGTGCGCTTTGAGCGCTGGGAGGCCGATCGCGATCTGGGGGCCGATCCCGCGCCTGAAAAAGTGATTGAAGCCTATCAGCACGCCATCGATCGGCTGGTGGCGGAAAAGGGCTATCAGAGCTGGGATGTGATCAGCATGCGCGCCGACAACCCTCAGAAGGAGACGCTGCGCACGAAGTTTCTTTCAGAGCATACGCACGGCGAAGATGAAGTGCGCTTTTTCGTGGAAGGCGCCGGGTTGTTTTGCCTCCATCTTGATGGCCACATTTATCAGATTCTCTGTGAAAAGAACGATCTGATCTCGGTGCCCGCCGGGACGCCACACTGGTTTGATATGGGATCGTCACCGCACTTTACGGCGATACGCATTTTCGACAATCAGGAAGGGTGGATTGCCAGGTTCACCGGCGATGCGATCGCGGATGCCTACCCGCGTCTTCCCTGAACCGGCAGATCGTATCAGCCTTAACGGGCTACGGGGCGCGGCGGCACCTTTATACTCTACCGCTCGCCCCCTGACTGTCCGCCGTTCAGCGCGTAACAAAGAGCGAGGGTTGTCAGCCTGATTTCGCAAACCCCGGGCAGTCCCTTTCCGTTGTAAGCATCCTGCCTTAGCTAAACATCTCTTTTCTCAGCAGGACGATCTCCTCAGCCAGATCCCGGCAGAGCATCGCGTTCATCAGATGATCCTGCGCATGCACCAGGATCAGCGTCACCGGCACGTTGCCACAGCCTTCATCCGCGCCGATCAGCCGGGTCTGAATATGATGCGCCCCCTTTGAGGCTTCGAGCGAGGCGGCGAGCGCGTCGTCAGCCTGCTGCCACTCCCGTTTGCGTGCGCACTGAATGGCGTTCATCGCATGGGAGCGTGCCTCGCCCGCATTAATCAACAGCTCCATCATCGTCTGCTCAAAATCCATCACCGCCTCCGTTTATTGGTATGCCAAATATCGTAAGTACATCATATCGGAATGCCAATATCCTCTTCTGCGAGTTTAATCACAGAAAATTAAGTGAGTTGGTTTACTTTTGGTATGCCAAGTGAACGGAAATTCGCCAGCGCTTAAAAAAACCGGGACGCCTGACCACTTACTTCTGAGGTATGACGCATGTCTTTACAGGATCGACTTATCGACTCTCTGGGAAGTTTTGCCACCAAATTCAACAGCTACCGTTACATCATGGCGATTAAGGCTTCCTTTATCACCCTGATGCCGGTAATCATCGTTGGCGCGTTCTCGGTGCTGATGTCCAACATGGTGCTGGACAGCAAAAACGGGCTGGCAAGCTTTCAGTCGCTGGCCTTTCTGGCCGAGCTGAAACCGATCACCACCAGCATCAACTACGCCACGCTGAGCTTTCTTAATATCGGGGCCGTCTTTCTGATCGGCATTGAGCTTGGCAAAATTAACGGCATTAAAACGCTTTTCCCGGGCCTGCTGGCGATCATCTGTTTTATCGCCGTCACGCCGACCACCCTGACAATGCTGGTTGAAGGGCAGATGCAGGTGGTCACTGACGTGCTGGCGAAACAGTTCTCGGATACCAAGAGCCTGTTTCTCGGCATGTTTATCGCCATTCTCTCCGTTGAGATTTACTGTCGCCTGGAAAATGTTGACCGGCTGAAAATCAAAATGCCGGATACGGTGCCGCCAAACGTGGCGGCCTCTTTCTCGGCCTTGATCCCGGCGATCATCACCGTCACCGCTATTGCAACATTCGGCTTTATCTTCCACCGCGTTAGCGGCATGTATCTCTACGACGCGGTTTATAAAGTCGTACAGGAGCCGCTGGAGTCGGTCGTGCAGAGCCTTTGGGGCATTCTGCTGCTGATGTTCGTTGCCCAGCTGTTCTGGGTTATTGGTATTCACGGTAACCAGATGGTGAAACCGATCCGCGAGCCGCTGCTGCTGGGGGCGATCCTCGTCAATATGAATGCGTTTGAGCAGGGCATTGAAGCGCCAAATATCATCACGATGCCGTTCTGGGACGTCTATATGAGCATCGGCGGCTCGGGACTGACTATCGGCCTGCTCAGCGCGGTCATGCTGGCAACCAAACGAAAAGAGATGCGGGAGATCGCCAAGCTTTCCTTTGGTCCCGGCCTGTTCAACATCAACGAGCCGGTCATCTTCGGGATGCCGATCATGCTTAATCCAATCCTGGCGATCCCGTTCATCATTACGCCGCTGATCACCGGTTCTATTGGCTACTTCGCCACGGTAATGGGATTTGCCGGCAAGGCCGTGGTAATGGTGCCCTGGACCACGCCACCGATTATCAATGCCTGGCTCTCTACCGCTGGCTCAATGGGCGCCGTAGTAACACAAATTATCTGCATACTGGTATCCATTCTGGTCTATCTGCCGTTTGTAAAAATTGCTGCGCGGCGGGCAGAAGCGGCGGAAGCAAAAGCGATGCAGCCCGAACTGGTTCAGAACTGAGGAGGAAGGATGAGCAAGCAGACCCTAACTATTCCTGATGATTTTATTCTGGGGGCGGCCGCATCGGCCTGGCAGACCGAAGGCTGGAGTGGGAAAAAAGCGGGGCAGGATTCCTGGCTGGATAGCTGGTACAAAAACGATCGCCATGTCTGGCATAACGGCTATGGTCCGGCGGTCGCCACGGATTTTATCAACCGCTATCAGGAAGACGTGGCGCTGATGAAGGCGTCTGGCCTGACGCATTTCCGCACCTCCATCAACTGGTCGCGCTTTCTGACCGACTATGAAAATGCTGTCGTGGATGAGGAGTACGCGGCTTACTACGACAAGCTGATCGATGAGTTGCAGGCGCAGGGGATTGAATTGATGCTCTGCCTGGAGCATTACGAATTGCCCGCCGCGCTGCTGGAACAGCATGGCGGCTGGGGATCAAAAAAGGTCGTGGAGCTGTATGTCCGCTACGCGGAAAAGGTGTTTGAGCGCTATGCCGGTAAAGTGACGCGCTGGTTTACCTTCAACGAACCCATAGTGGTACAGACCCGCGTTTATCTTGACGCGCTGCGCTGGCCTTACGAGCAAAACACCGACAAATGGATGCAGTGGAACCATCATAAAAACCTGGCGACGGCGAAGGTGATCAAGCTGTTTCGTGAAAAAGGCTACAGCGGTACGGTGGGCACCATTCTCAATCCGGAAGTGACTTACCCTCGCTCCAGCGCCCCGCATGATGTGACAGCCGCCAGGATTTACGATCTGTTTTTCAACCGCGTATTTCTCGACCCGGCGATCAAAGGAGAGTATCCCGCAGAGCTGATGGCGCTGCTGGCGAAACATCAAATTCAGTGGGATTACGATGACGAGGAGCTGGCGCTGATAGCCCGTCATCGCGTCGATGAAGTGGGCATTAACCTCTACTATCCGCACCGGGTGAAGGCGCCTTCGCGGGCCTGGAACCCGGAAACGCCATTTCATCCCGCCTTCTACTATGAGCCTTTTGAGCTGCCGGGCCGCAGGATGAATAAGTCCCGCGGCTGGGAAATCCAGCCCCGCATCATTTACGACATGGCGATGCGGTTAAAGAACGAGTACGACAATATCCCCTGGTTTGTGGCCGAAAACGGTATGGGCATTGAGGACGAAGCGCAGTTTAAAAATGAACAGGGTGAAATTCAGGACGACTACCGCATCGCCTTTATTGGGGAACACCTCCACCAGGCGCTGAAGGCGCGGGCGGACGGGGCGAACTGTCAGGGCTATATGCTCTGGGCGTTTACTGACAACGTTTCGCCGATGAATGCGTTTAAAAACCGCTACGGACTGATTGAGATCGAGCTGGAAAACCAGCGCCAGCGCCGGATGAAGAAGTCGGCGCACTGGTACCGGCAGCTTCGCGACACGCGCCAGCTGGTGATTAATATTGATGATGAAGAGAAATAGGGAGTCGCAATGAAACGTATCGTTCTGGCCTGCGCGGCAGGCATGTCCACCTCCATGGTGGTGACCCGGATGGAAAAAGAAGCGGCGGCGCGGGGCCTGGAGTATCAGATCTATGCCATTCCTGAACAAAACCTGCGTGACGAACTGCAAAGCTACGGCGCAGACGTCGCGGTTGTGCTGCTGGGACCGCAGGTGCGCTTCAAGCTGGATGAAAACCGTAAGCTCACCGACGGCTATCAAATCCCGATTGCGGTGATCGATACTCAAGCTTATGGCACTCTTAATGGCGCAAAAGTCCTCGATCAGGCGCTGGCTTTGGTAAACTAGCACCAGAAACTCGTCTGTGGCGGGCAGGAAAGCGTTCCGGCCCGCAGAAAAAAAGCCTGGCAACACGGCTCTGCGCGGCGGGATAGCGATTTTCGTCAATGAGTTAAGGGTGAATGAAGTGGAAAAGGGCGCGCCTGGACAGGAAAAAAAGCAGTATCAGGAAATTGGACAACATCTGCGCCAGCAAATTACCGACGGGAAGTATCCCGTCGGTTCGCGGTTGCCTCCTGAACGGCATATAGCCGAAACCTGGGGCGTTAGCCGCACCATCGTGCGTGAAGCGCTGCTGATGCTGGAGCTGGAGGGCACCGTCGATATTCGTCAGAGCTCCGGCGTCTACGTGATGCGTATTCCTTCCGAAAGCAGCGATGAAGAAGAGGCGTTCTTCCGCAGCGACGTGGGGCCTTTCGAAATGCTCCAGGCGCGTCAACTGCTGGAGAGCAATATCGCCGCCTTTGCCGCCAAAATGGCCACTAAAGCCGACATCGAAAACCTCAAACGAATTCTCGAGCAGGAACAGAAGGCGATCGCCGTTAACGATTGCAGCCAGGATAACGATAAGTTATTCCACCTGCTGCTGGCGGGGGCGACGCAGAATCAGATGCTGCTGGATACGGTGACCAGCATCTGGCGGCACCATGAAAACAATCCGCTGTGGCAGCAGCTCCGCAGCCATATTGAAACGCGCCCCTATCGCCTGAAATGGCTGGGCGATCATCAGACCATTCTTGCCGCGCTGCGCCGCCGGGACGTCATGGGTTCCTGGCAGGCGATGTGGCAGCATCTCGAAAATGTGAAAAATTCACTGCTGGAACTGTCGGATGCGGACGCGCCCGATTTTGACGGCTACCTGTTTGAATCCGTGCCTATTTTTCAGGGCAAGCTGGTGTGACGGCGCTGACCATCGTGCCGCTGGCTGAAGCGCTGGCGCACCGTGATCAGATTACGGAGTGGCTTTTCACGGCGTTTGGCAGCGGTAACAGCCGGGCGTTTTTTGCCAGCATCCTGCAAAGCAGCCTGAGTGGAAGCGATCTGCCCCTCACTTTCGTCGCCCTTGAGGGCGATCGCGCGGTGGGGACGGTGGGATTGTGGCGCTGCGATCTGATCAGCCGTCAGGATCTCTTCCCGTGGCTGGCCGCGCTTTATGTCGATGAGGGCTGCCGTGGGCGCGGGATAAGCGAAAAGCTCCAGCAGCGGGTAAGGGAAGAAAGCCGTCAGCGCGGCTATGCGGATCTCTATCTCTATTCCGCCTGTGCGGACTATTACGAACGCTTCGGCTGGCGCTATATCGGCGACGCGCTGGATTATCCCGACAGGGCGGTGCGGCTCTATCACCAGCCGCTGCGGGCCGGATAAGCCAGCCTGAGCGACGAAGCCCGCCGGGCGGGGGAGCACCCGGCCATGAGCCGCGCTGCGCTGTCCCGGTTAACCCGGCGAGCCGACGGAGTGCCGACGTACCAGCGTCGGGCTGAACATATTGGTAACTTCCGGCCGGGGCTGACTGTTTGCCAGCGCCAGCGCCAGTTCTGCTGCCTGCTGCGCCATAGTGACAATAGGATAACGCACCGTCGTCAGGCGAGGGCGCACATAGCGCGATACCAGCACATCATCAAAGCCAATCAGCGACATCTCTTCGGGCACCCGCACCGCGTTATCACTCAGCACCGCCAGCGCGCCCGCCGCCATCGAGTCGTTATAGCAGGCGACGGCGGTAAAGTTTTTCCCCCGTCCCAGCAGCTCGGTGATCGCCTGCTCGCCGCCGACTTCATCCGGTTCACCCAGCGCGACAAGACGATCGTTGCAGGGCAGATTATGCTCTTTCAGCGCATCGTAATAGCCCTGGAGACGATCCTCAGCATCGGAGATAGGATGGTTGGAGCTGATCCAGGCGATATTGGTATGCCCCTGCTGGATCAGATGGCGGGTCGCCAGCCAGGCGCCGTAGCGATCGTCAAGGGCGATACAGCGATCCTCAAAACCCGGCACCGTGCGGTTAAGCAGCACCATGCCGGGGATCTGCTTCATCAATCCAATCAGCTCGGCATCCGGGATCTTTTTGGCGTGGACGATCAGCGCGCCGCAGCGGTGACGGATCAATTGTTCAATCGCCTGGCGCTCTTTTTGCTCATTATGGTAACCGTTACCAATCAGCAGAAAATTTCCGGTTCCATAGGCCACTTCTTCCACCGCTTTGACCAGCGCGCCGAAAAAGGGATCGGAAACGTCACACACCACCAGCCCCATCGTTTCGGTCGACTGCTGGGCCAGGGCGCGCGCATTGGCGTTTGGATGATAGTGAAGCTCTTCCATCGCCTGGGTTACCGCCAGCCGTGACGCTTCGCTCGCCTTGGGAGAATGGTTGATCACGCGGGACACGGTGGCGACGGAAACGCCTGCAAGTCTGGCAACATCCTTAATGGTAGCCATAGGGTAAAGGGCCTTCCTGGGTAAGCGTTTACATTGCCTTAAGTGTTGCGGAATTTCCGGATGACTTCAAGCAGACAGAATGCCAGCGACGTCGCAAAGCTGGATAAATTCTCCCGCCGCCGGGGCGGAGCGTCGCAGATGATTGCCGGCGCGCCAGAGGACGCAAGGCCGGGAAAAAATGGTATTCTGACCTTCACGAAAAAGATAATGCCTGCCGGACTCGCTCATGACTGTAAAAAAAGTACCGCATCTCGCCCACTGGGGCGCCTTTAACGCCGTTGTGGAAGCGGGCAAACTGCTGCGCTGTGAACCCTTCTTTGCCGACCAGGATCCGTCGCCGATGCTGAATACCATTCCGGAACTGGTCTATTCCGATAAGCGTATTCGCCAGCCCATGGTGCGGCGCTCCTGGCTCAAATCGCGTGAAAAGAGCGACAGAACGCTGCGCGGGCGCGAAGATTTTGTCGAAGTGGACTGGGAGACGGCGCTGGATCTGGTGGCGGAAGAGAACCGGCGGGTACGCGATCGCTACGGCGCGGCAGGGATTTTTAACGGTTCCTACGGCTGGTCATCCGCCGGACGCGTCAATCATGCCCGCACGCTGGTGCGCCGTTTCTACTTTCAGGGCGGCGGCGGTATCGATCAGCAGGGCAACTACAGCTGGGGTGCGGCGCAGTTTTTCCTGCCTTATGTGATTGGTACCTATATGCCGCTGACCGGCCGCGTGACCGACTGGCCGCAGGTAATCGAACACTGTGACATCTTTGTCGCCTTTGGCGGGCTGGCGCTGAAAAATGGCCAGGTTGCCTCGGGAGGCGCGGGTCAGCACAGCCTGAAGCCGGCGCTGCTTCAGCTGGCGGCGAAGGGCACTAAAGTTATCAATATCAGCCCGATGCGCGATGACTGCCCTGAATTCGTCAATGCAGAATGGATCCCGATTCGCCCGAATACGGACGTGGCGCTGATGCTGGCGATCGGCTATGAAATTGAGCGCAATGGCGCGGTAGATCAGACCTTCCTGCAAACGCACTGCGTCGGTTATCCTCAGCTGCGTCGCTACCTGCTCGGCGTTGAGGACGGCACGCCAAAAACGCCGCAGTGGGCCAGTGAGATCACCGGTATTCCGGCATCGCGCATTGTTGAGCTGGCAAAACAGCTGGCGGGCAGACGCAGCTTTATCACCTGTTCCTATTCCGTCCAGCGTGCGCATCGTGGCGAGCAGCCTTACTGGATGATGATCGCGCTCTCCGCCATGCTGGGCCAGCCTGGCCTGCCGGGCGCCGGTTTCTCTTTCGGTCATGGCTCAATGAACAGCGTCGGAAACCCGCGTATTGAAGGCCCGGCGCCGCTGATGTCGACCGGCGTGAACCCGATTGCGGACCAGGCAATTCCCGTCGCCCGCATCAGCGATATGCTGCTTAATCCCGGCGCGCCGTACCGCTTCCAGGGCGAAACGCATCACTACCCCGATATCCACCTTATCCACTGGGCAGGCGGCAATCCTTTCCATCACCATCAGCAGCTTAACCGGCTGGTGGAAGGCTGGCAGCGCCCGGATACGGTTATTGTGCAGGACATTGTCTGGACGCCCGCCGCGAAGATGGCGGATATTGTGCTGCCGGTGACCACCTCGCTTGAGCGTAACGATATCGGCGGTTCCTCCCGCGATCGCTTTGTGCTGGCGATGCACCAGGCAATCAGGCCACAGCATCAGGCCCGCAACGATTTTGATATTTTTGCCGACCTGGCGGAACGCCTGGGCTACCGGGACACCTTTACCGAAAACCGTAATGAAGCGCAGTGGATCGAGCATCTTTACCAGCAGTGTGCCGCTGCGCATGAGCGTAAAGGTATGCACTGGCCGGCGTTCCAGAGCTTCTGGGAGCAGGGCTATGTGGAAGTGCCGGAAGGCGAAAAACCTTTTATCTTCATGGAAGAGTTCAGGCAGGACCCGGTAGCCCATCCGATTAACACCGCCAGCGGCAAAATCGAACTTTTCAGCGAGACGATTGCTGGCTATCAGCTTGATGATTTTGCACCACACCCGGAATGGCAGCCGCCGAAAGAGTGGCTGGGCGCGGAAATCAGCGACCGCTTCCCGCTGCATATGATCTCCATTCAACCCGCTGACCGGCTGCACAGCCAGATGGACGCCACGCCGTCGGTACAGGCCGCCAAAACGGCCGGTCATGAAACGCTGAGGATGCACTATGATGATGCCGCCCCGCGCGGAATCGCGGACGGTGATGTGATTGAAGTGACGAATGAGCGGGGCCGGATGCTGGCGGGCGTCAGGCTGACCGATGGCGTTACGCCCGGCGTCGTCCTGATCGCCACCGGTGCCTGGTTCGACCCGGGGTTTGGCCAGGCGTGGCAGCCTTATGACCGCGCCGGGAATCCCAACGTCCTGACGCTGGACATCGGCACCTCGTCGCTGACCCAGGGACCTAACGCCATGAGCTGCCTGGTTGAGATAGAAAAAGCGAAAGATTGCAAAACTGTTTAAGAATCACACGCCTGGTTACATTTTGCGGGTAACTGTTGCGAATCCTGGCTGGCGAAGCGGCACGTCGGATTGCTACAGTTTCAGTCCCAGAGGTATTGATGGGTGAACATCAAACAGTTTTCAGACTTTGTTTCACCAACCTGCGCAGATGCGCAGGTTTTTTTTATCCAGAATCACGATCTGATACAGAGTTCCGCTGTTCTCTCTGGCGCATTTTTTATATAACTCACCGCCTGTTACTCCGCTAACCACAGCAGAAAAAAATCATGTCGCGCTTAAAAAAATCAGGGGCAAAAGGTCAGGCCAGCTCGCCGTTCAATCCCGTCCGTTTTCGGGTGATGTGCCTGGGCGTGGTCGGCTGTATGCTGCTGCTACTGGGCTGGGTAGCCGATTTGCAGCTTATCAACCATCCGATGCTGGAAAAGGAGGCGGATCAGCGCTCGCTGCGCACCGTCACGCTGCCGACCAACCGGGGAACGCTGCTGGATCGCAACGGGGAAGCGCTGGCGCTGAGCGTGCCGTCGCGCGATATCATTGCCGATCCGAAGCGAGTACTGGAAGCTAACCCCGACTTTACCGACGCCAGATGGCTTTATCTTGCCAACGCCCTCGATCAACGTCCTGAACAAATCTCCGCGCAAATTAAAGCGAACCCACGGCGACGTTTCCTCTATCTTGGCCGCAAGATTGAGCTGGGCATCGCCAAGGATATCGCCAAACTTCACCTGGCCGGCATCAGCTCCCGCTACGACGACAGCCGTTTCTATCCGATGAGTGAAGCTACGGCACCGCTGCTGGGGATTGTCGGCGCGGATAATAAGGGGCTGAACGGGCTGGAAAAAGGATTTGATAAGGTGCTTCAGGGCACGCCGGGCGTGGAGAAATACCGTCAGGATGCCGACGGGCACATTATCGCTATGCTCAATTATGAGCCGCCACGTCAGGCCCCGACGATACAGCTCAGCATCGATAAATTTGATCAGTACACCCTCTATAGCGCGCTGCGCGACGGCGTGCTGCTGAACAAGGCAGATTCCGGCGCGGCGGTGATGATCAAAATAGACACCGGGGAGATCCTCGGTATGGCCTCTTATCCGTCGTTTAATCCGAATAACTTTGCTGATGTTTCGCCGAGCCAGATGCGCAACGTGGCGATCAACGACAGCTTTGAGCCCGGCTCCACCGTTAAACCGCTGGTGGTAATGGAAGGGCTGGCGCGCAAGCTGGTGCGGCCCGATTCGGTGCTGGATACCACGCCCTATCGCGTTAATGGCCATCTGATCCGCGATGTCGGACACTGGCCGCGCCTGACCATGACCGGCATCTTGCAGAAATCGAGCGATATCGGCGTCTCCCACATCGCGCTGGCCATGCCGGCGGAAGCGCTGGTGAACACCTACCATGCTTTCGGGCTGGGCAAGCCGACCGGGCTGGGGCTGACCGGCGAGAGCGTCGGCTACTTTCCGCTGCACCGCGAGCGCTGGGCCGATATTGAGCGGGCGACCTTCTCGTTTGGCTACGGGCTGCGCGTGACGCCGTTGCAGATTGCCCGCGAATACGCCACGCTGGGCTCCTTTGGCCTCTACCGTCCCCTTTCCATCACCAAAGTCACGCCGCCGGTGATAGGAAAACGCGTAGCCGACGAAGCGACGGTGCGCGCGGTCGTCCATATGATGGAAAGTGATGCGCTGCCCGGCGGCAGCGGGGTACGCGCCGCCGTGCCAGGCTACCGCATGGCGATTAAAACCGGTACGGCGGAGAAGATGGGTGATAGCGGCAAATATGACGGCGGCTATATTAACTACACCGCTGGCGTGGCACCCGCCAGTCATCCGGAGGTGGCGCTGGTGGTGGTGGTCAACCATCCTGGCGGCGATGACCACTTCGGCGGTACGGTCGCCGCGCCCATCTTTGGCAATATCATCGGTCCCGTCCTCAAACATATGAACATCGCTCCCGACGCGCTTTATGCCAGCCACAGCGGCTGATGCGTAAAGGCCGATTACAACCCGCCGTGCAGCAGCGCGGCGGCTGCTTCCTCCTTCCCTGCAAATATTCCCCTCTGAACGTTGAGTTGTACTGCCTTATCCGGCATGGTTATAGCCATCATTTTGCTGCTAAGGAGCTGGCATGCTTTTTTCTTTTTTACGGCTGGTTTTCAGGCTTTTTTACCGCACAGGACTGAAGGGCGATCTCTCCCCGCTGTCACGGGAAAAGGTGCTGATCGTCCCTAACCATATGTCTTTTCTTGACGGCGCGCTGATGGCGGCTTTTCTGCCGGTGAAGCCCACCTTTGCCATCTACGGCTCCATCAGCGATCGCTGGTACATGAAGCTGGTGCGCAAGGTCGTTAATATCGTCCCGCTTGACCCGGCCAGGCCAATGTCCGTTAAGCACCTGATCAGGGAAATTAATCAGGGACGGCCCGTGGTGATATTCCCGGAAGGACGCATTACCGTCACCGGCTCCTTAATGAAAATTTATGACGGGGCCGGATTTGTGGCTGCCAGAACCCAGGCGACCCTGGTGCCCGTGCGTATTGAAGGGGCGGAGTTCACGCCGTTTGGCCGCCTGGCGGGCATCTTCAAGCGCCGCCTCTTTCCCCGCATCAGCCTGACCGTGCTGCCCGCCACGCTGATCCCGATGCCGGAAGCGCCAAAAGCGCGCGAGCGCCGCAGGCTGGCCGGCGAGCATCTTCATCACATCATGATGGAAGCCCGCATGGCGGTGCGCCCGCGTGAAACGCTCTATGAAGCTTTTCTGGCTGCCCGCACGCGCTACGGCCTGTTCAAGCCCTGCATTGAAGATGTGAATTTTAAGCCGGACAGCTATACCGGCCTGCTGAAAAAGGCGCTCGGCGTGGGGCGGATTCTGGAACGCTACACCGCGCCGGGGGAATATATCGGCCTGCTGCTGCCTAACGCGACGGTATCCGCTGCTGCGATCCTCGGCGCCTCAATGCGGGGCCGCGTGCCGGCCATGCTTAACTATACTGCCGGTGTGAAAGGACTCAGCAGCGCGCTGAGTGCTTCAAAGGTGAAAACCGTATTCACCTCACGACAGTTTCTGGATAAGGGCAAGCTCTGGCATCTGCCGGAAGAAGTGACTCAGGTAACCTGGATCTACCTGGAGGATTTAAAAGACACCGTCACCACTCAGGATAAACTTTGGGTGCTGAGCCGCCTGCTGCTGCCACGGCTGGCGGCGGTAGAGCAGCAGCCTGAAGATGCCGCGATGGTGCTTTTCACCTCGGGTTCAGAAGGGCATCCGAAAGGGGTTGTCCATTCGCACAAAAGCCTGCTGGCGAACGTTGAACAGATCCGCACCGTAGCGGATTTTACCCCGCGCGATCGCTTTATGTCAGCGCTGCCGCTGTTTCATGCCTTCGGCCTGACGGTGGGGCTGTTCACGCCGCTGATGACCGGCGCGCAGGTTTTCCTCTATCCCAGCCCGCTGCATTACCGCGTCGTGCCGGAACTGGTCTATGACCGTAACTGTACCGTGCTCTTTGGAACCTCCACCTTCCTGGGTAACTATGCCCGCTTCGCCAATCCTTATGATTTCGCCCGCCTGCGCTACGTGGTCGCCGGGGCGGAAAAGCTTCAGGAAGGTACGCGTCAGACCTGGATGGATAAATTCGGCATCCGCATTCTGGAGGGCTACGGCGTCACGGAGTGCGCGCCCGTGGTGGCGATTAACGTGCCGATGGCGGCCAGAAACCATACCGTCGGGCGCATCCTGCCAGGTATGGATTCCCGTCTGATTTCGGTGCCGGGCATTGAGCAGGGCGGGCTGCTTCAGCTGCGGGGGCCCAATATCATGAAGGGCTACCTGCGCGTTGAGAACCCCGGCGTGCTGGAAACGCCCCAGGCGGATAACGGCGAAGGCCAGATGGAGCCGGGCTGGTACGATACCGGTGATATTGTCAGCTTTGATGAGCAGGGCTTTTGTAAGATCGAGGGGCGCGTAAAACGCTTCGCCAAAATCGCCGGAGAGATGGTGTCGCTGGAAACGGTTGAACAGCTGGCCCTCACCGCCTCCGGTGAAAAACAGCACGCCGCCTCAATGCGGCCCGACGGCAACCGTGGCGAGGCGCTGGTGCTCTTCACCACCGATAGCGAGCTGACCAGAGAACAGCTTCTGCGCGCCGCACGCGAGCTGGGTGCGCCGGAACTGGCGGTGCCGCGCGACATCCGCGTCTTGCAGCAGCTTCCCCTGCTTGGCAGCGGCAAGCCTGATTTTGTCACCCTGCGCAGCATGGCGGAGCAGCCGGAGCAAACCGATGCGTGACACCTCCGATAACGGGCTTTTTTCCCGGGGAATGCTGGCGGTTATTGCCGCGCAGTTTCTCTCGGCGTTTGGGGATAATGCCCTGCTTTTTGCCACGCTGGCGGTGCTGAAGCAGCAGGTCTATCCCGACTGGAGCCAGCCGGTTTTGCAGATGGTGTTTGTGGCCACTTACATCATTCTGGCACCCTTCGTGGGCCAGGTGGCGGACAGCTTTGCCAAAGGGCGGGTGATGATGTTTGCCAACGGCCTGAAGCTATTGGGCGCGCTGACCATCTGCTTCGGTTTTGATCCCTTTATTGGCTACGGCCTGGTCGGCATCGGGGCGGCGGCTTATTCGCCGGCAAAATATGGCATCCTGGGCGAAATCACCAACGGCGACACGCTGGTGAAGGCAAACGGGCTGATGGAGTCCTCCACCATTGCGGCGATTCTGCTGGGCTCCATCGCTGGCGGCGTTCTGGCGGACTGGCATCTGCTGGGCGCGCTGATTGCCTGCGTGGTGGCTTACGGTCTGGCGGTGGCGGCCAATATGCTGATACCAGTGCTGACGGCCGCCAGGCCGGGTCAGCCGTGGCACCCCTACAGGATGTCCCTCAGCTTTTTCCGCGCCTGTCGCACGCTCTGGCGGGATGGCGAAACACGCTTTTCGCTGGTCGGGACCAGCCTCTTCTGGGGCGCGGGGGTTACGCTGCGCTTTCTGCTGGTGCTGTGGGTGCCGGTGGCGCTCGGCATTACCGATAATAAAACGCCCACTTTGCTGAATGCGATGGTGGCGATTGGCATCGTGGTGGGCGCGATAGCGGCGGCGAAGCTGGTCACGCTGAAAACGGTAGGGCGCTGTATGCCTGCCGGCGTATTAATCGGCGTGGCGGTTATCGCTTTTTCATTACAACATACCAGCGCAGGCGCGTACGCGTTGCTCATCGTCATCGGTATGCTGGGCGGGTTTTTTGTGGTGCCGCTCAACGCGCTGCTGCAAATGCGCGGCAAGGAGAGCGTGGGGGCCGGAAACGCGATAGCGGTGCAAAATCTGGGTGAAAACGGTGCCATGCTGTTGATGCTCGGCTGCTACTCGCTGGCGGTGAAACTTGGCGCGCCGCCGGTGGCGACAGGCGTCGGTTTCGGGGCGCTGTTTGCGCTGGCTATTGCCGTGCTCTGGGGCTGGCAGCTGGCGCAAAAGCGTAGCAAAAGGATCTGAGAGTTAGCGTTTCCGGGGAAAACATCGTGGATTCCCTCCTGCATTAAGGCGTAAATCTTAACCGCAATCCCCGCGCCGCAGGCGGCGCGGGAGGCTTTATCTGCCCCGGACGTCAGGCATCCGGTTGACAGGCTGCTGCCGGCGCCTCAGGGGGCCGGGAACGGGTAGCGCTGGTGAATCGCCTCCAGTTCCTGCATCACTTCGTTCTCCAGCGTCAGATTGTAGCTGTCGATATTGCTTTGCAGCTGCGCCAGCGTGGTGGCCCCCAGCAGAGTGCTTGCCACAAACGGCTGCTGGCGAACAAAAGCGAGCGCCATTTGTGCCGGATCCATGCCGTGCTTCTGTGCCAGCGCCACGTATTCGGCGGTCGCCAGCTGCGCCTGCTCACCGCTGTAGCGGGTAAAGCGGCTGAACAGCGTATTGCGGGCGCCTTCGGGTTTCGCCCCGTTCAGATATTTACCGCTCAGCGTACCGAAAGCCAGGCAGGAGTAGGCCAGTAGCTCCACGCCTTCGTGCTGGCTGATTTCCGCCAGCCCGACTTCAAAGGTGCGGTTCAGCAGGCTGTAGGGGTTCTGAATGCTGACCATGCGTGGAAGTTCATGCTTTTCCGCCAGCTGCAGATAGCGCATCACGCCCCACGGCGTTTCGTTCGAGACGCCAATGTAGCGAATTTTCCCGGCACGAACCTGTTCGTTCAGCGCTTCAAGCGTTTCCAGCAGGGTAACCGTGCTGGTGGCGTCACTATATTCGTAGTTCAGCTTGCCGAAATAGTTGGCCGGGCGCTGCGGCCAGTGCAGCTGATAAAGGTCCAGATAGTCCGTGTTCAGCCGCTTCAGGCTGGCATCCAGCGCTTCACGAATGTTTTTGCGATCCAGCGCCTGATGAGGACGAATGGCGGCGTCGCTGCCCCGGCTCGGACCGGAAACTTTAGAGGCGAGCACGATTTTATCGCGGTTGCCGCGGGCCTTCAGCCAGCTGCCAACGTATTGTTCGGTTAATCCCTGGGTTTCCGGGCGCGGCGGCACCGGATACATTTCTGCGACATCAATCAGGTTAATGCCGGAACGAACGGCCAGATCTAACTGCGCGTGAGCGTCGGCTTCGCTGTTCTGCTCACCAAAGGTCATGGTGCCCAGCCCCAGTTGGCTGACTTCCAGTGTGCTGTGGGGGATACGATGATAGTGCATTTGCCGGCTTCCTTTTTTCATTATTAAAGGTAGAACCTGAGCATCGCGTATGGCCTGTATGCCGTCATATCGCGGCTCGCGCTCAGGTCCGGCTATCGACTATAACCGCCGGGCGCAGCAGGGGGAAGGGGGGATTTATCGGGAAGTGTGCGCTTCGCCACCTGAAGAACAAGGGCAGGTGGCGTAATACAACTTAGCGCTCAACGATGGAGGAAATTTCATCACCGTTGATTTGCAGCTCGTGTCCCGATCCGTCGGTGTATTTGACCAGGCCGGTCTCTTCATCAATTTCAGGCTTGCCCTGCGTCATGATCATTTTACCTTCCCTGGTGGCCATGACGTAATCGCTGCTGCACCCGCTGACCAGCATCGTCAGTATCAGTGCCGCTGCGCCAAACACATATCTCATTCTCTGCTCCCGAAGATTGTTGATCCAATGCGCTATTAATAACGTATTTGCGCCGCGGAAGTAACCTCATAACTCTGAAAACAGGCCTCAAGCACGCCACGCCATTGACTTTTTTCGTAAAGTGATATTACAGAGCGGGGCTGGACGGATACTCCGGCCAGCCTCTGTTCAGAGAGTACGCTTTTTTCCGCGCATAAGGTTGAGACATTCCACCGACATTGAAAAAAACATGGCGAAATAAATATAGCCTTTTGGCACATGTACATGGAAGCCGTCGAGGATCAGCGTAAAGCCCACCAGAATCAGGAAGGAGAGCGCCAGCATCTTAACGGTCGGGTGACGTTCAACGAACTCGCCAATAGTGCGGGCGGCAAACATCATGATCATAACGGCAATCACCACGGCCGCCATCATAATAATCAGATGATCGGAGAGGCCAACGGCGGTGATAACAGAATCCAGGCTGAAGATAATATCCAGCAGCATAATCTGCACAATAGCGCCGATAAATGAGTGAACGTGAGTTTTCTCCTGCTCCTCTTCGCCTTCAATGGTTCCATGGATCTCTTTACTGGATTTCCACAGTAGGAATAAGCCGCCCAGTAATAAAATCAGGTCGCGGACGGAAAAGCGGTGATCCAGCAGCGTGAATAACGGTTCGGTCAGCTGGATGACCCACGCAATCGATGCCAGCAGCCCAAGGCGTACCAGCATCGCGCCGCACAGACCGAGACGACGGGCGGCGTTCTGTTGAGCTGCGGGGAGTTTGGCTACCACCAGAGAAAGGAAAATAATATTATCAATACCGAGGACGATCTCCAGAATCGTCAGCGTTCCCAGCGCCAGCCAGGCATTGGGATCTGCAATCCAGTCAAACATATAGATCCTGTATCCTGAAAAAAAGAAAAGTATAACCCGCCGTTAATCAGCGCAGGGCTTACAGCAGAAAATGGCGCGCCAGCAGCGGGCCGGTAAACGTCTTCTTGAGGTAAAAACCGCGTGGCAGCGTCATAACCGGCTGGCCGTCTTTGCCTATACCTTCGGTCAGCGCACGACTGTTGGCGGCTTTAGGACGTATTTGCAGCACTTCGCCATGACGGGCGGTGATCTGGTCGACCTGGCCCAGCACAATCATATCCATCAGCTCTTCCCAGTCCCGGCGCAGCAGGCTCTCTTCTTCTGCATCGGGACTCCAGAGCAGCGGCGCGCCAACCCGGCGCTGAGCCAGCGGGATTTGCCTCTCTCCCTCCACCGGCACCCAGAGGACGCGCGCCAGCTTGTGGCGTACATGGCTGGTTTCCCAGACAACCCCGCTGTTGCCGGTCAGCGGAGCAACGCAGACGAAGGTGGTTTCCAGCGGGCGGCCCTGCGCATCAATCGGGATCGTTTTCAGCTCAACCCCGATCTCGGCAAAATCCTGTTCCGGCTTGCTGCCTGCGCTGGCGCCCAGGTAGAGTTCAAGCATCATGCCTACCCACCCTTTATCCCGCTTCAAATCTTTTGGGATGGGAAGATGGGCACGCAGCGCGAGTTCCCCCAGCGTATAGCCTGCAAGCTGGCTGGCCCGCTCAAGCAGCCGGGCCTCGTTTTCCGGTGGCGGCACCGGCAGAAAAGCCTGGATCATATTTTTACCCACACTGTACAAAAAATAACCACACTTATTTCCCCCGTCTGTCAGAAGAGAGCTGACGGGAACAAAGGGCAATAATAGCATGATAAATCATGCGTTTTTTTGCCGATCTCGCCAGAGGCTCTCAGCGCGTTTCAGGTTATGCCCGGTTAGACACCGACAATGAACAGGATCTTACACCCTGTTATCCACAGAAAAATGGGATAACTGCTTTTCAGACTGAACACTGTTTCGATTTACAGCCTTGACGGCACGACTTTTCTCGCTTTTTCACCCTTAAGTGCACAAGGAAGCGGCATATGCTGTGGATAAATCGTCGGGTGGTGGATCTTTCGCCACCTGCGGATCTGGCAGTTATGACAGCAGAATGAACGCGTAATAAATTCGCGGGATAACCAAATAATTTCTATAATTTATAATTAGTTAAATAAAAACCTGGCCGGTCGGGATTGAGGCGTTAAGAAAGTTTTCCCCATCTGTTAACCGGGTTCTGCACAAAGCTATCCACAGAAAACGTGAATAAGATCGGCAAACTTGGCCCTCTTCTGTTTATAACTTTGACTTTTGAGCTAAGTTATCCCGTAACAGAGGAGAAGTAAGGGCACAAACCAGTGGTTTACCGCCTGTAAGGAGTGTGAAACAATCAGAACATCCGAGTTTTTAGTTTGAGGTAGTCCAGTGATCGATGATGATGGCTACCGCCCGAATGTTGGTATCGTAATTTGTAACAGGCAGGGACAGGTATTGTGGGCCAGACGTTTTGGTCAGCACTCCTGGCAGTTCCCGCAGGGAGGCATCAATCCCGGGGAAACGGCGGAACAGGCGATGTACCGCGAACTCTTTGAGGAAGTGGGGTTGCACCGCAAGGACGTCCGCATTCTTGCCTCTACCCGAAACTGGTTACGATATAAATTGCCAAAACGTTTGGTGCGTTGGGACACAAAGCCGGTCTGTATCGGCCAGAAACAGAAGTGGTTTCTTCTGCAGTTAATGTGCAATGACGCGGATATCAATATGCAAACCAGCAGCACCCCAGAGTTCGACGGGTGGCGCTGGGTGAGCTTCTGGTATCCGGTGCGCCAGGTGGTTTCCTTTAAACGGGACGTCTACCGCCGGGTGATGAAGGAGTTTGCCAGCGTGGTAATGCCGCTACAGGAGAATACCGTACAGCGAAATGCCCCCTGGCGCCGGAAGCGAGGTTAAGCCATATAGATGATGCTGACACAGCTGCGCGAAATAGTTGAGAAAGTGGCCGGCGCCCCCCGGCTTACCGAAGCGCTCGATATCCTGGTGAATGAAATTTGCCTTGCGATGGATACCGAAGTCTGTTCGGTCTACCTTGCCGATCACGATCGCCGCTGCTATTACCTGATGGCGACACGCGGGCTGAAAAAGCCGCGTGGACGCACCGTTGCGCTGGCCTTTGACGAAGGGATCGTCGGGCTGGTGGGACGGCTGGCCGAGCCGATCAACCTGGCGGATGCGCAGAGTCATCCCAGCTTCAAATATATTCCCTCCGTGAAAGAAGAGCGTTTCCGCTCGTTTCTCGGCGTGCCGATCATCAGCCGTCGCCAGCTGCTTGGCGTGCTGGTCGTGCAGCAGCGCGAGCACCGGCAGTTTGATGAAAGTGAAGAATCTTTCCTGGTCACGCTCGCCACCCAGATGGCGGCTATTCTCTCCCAGTCGCAGCTCAACGCGCTGTTCGGGCAATACCGGCAAACGCGCGTCAGGGCGATTGCCGCAGCCCCCGGCGTGGCGGTGGCGCCCGGCTGGGTAGATATCACCCAGCCTTCGCTCGATAATATTTTTGCCGCTTCCACGCTGGATACCCACCGCGAACGTGAACGCCTCTCGCTGGCGATGGATGAAGCCTCCAGCGAGTTTCGCCGCTACAGCAAGCGCTTCACCGCCAGCGTGCATAAAGAGAGCGCGGCGATCTTTGACCTCTATTCACACCTTCTCAGCGACGCCCGGCTGAAAAAAGATCTCTACGCGGAGATTGACGCCGGATCGGTAGCCGAGTGGGCGGTGAAGAAAGTCATTGAGAAATTTGCCGCCCAGTTTGCCAGCCTGCAGGACAGCTATCTGCGCGAACGCGCGGGTGATTTGCGCGTGCTGGGGCAGCGGCTGGTTTTCCACCTTGATGACACCATCCAGGGCACCAACACCTGGCCGGAACGCTTCGTGCTGGTGGCGGATGAGCTGACGGCCACGACGCTGGCCGAGCTGCCGCACGATCGCCTCGCCGGTGTGGTGGTCAGAGACGGTGCCTCTAACTCCCATGCGGCTATTATGGTCAGGGCGATGGGCATCCCCACCGTCATGGGCGCGGACATTCAGCCCGAACTGCTGAACGGCCATCTGCTGATCGTTGACGGCTACCGCGGCGAGCTGCTGGTCGACCCTGAGCCCGTTCTGGTGCAGGAATATCAGCGGCTGATCAGCGAAGAGAATGAGCTGAGCAAGCTGGCTGAAGACGTGGTGGATCGTCCGGCGCGGCTGAGCAGCGGCCAGCCAGTGAAGGTGATGCTTAACGCCGGTCTTAGCGCGGAACATGAAAAAACGCTGGGAAGCCGAGTGGATGGGGTCGGGCTTTACCGCACGGAAATTCCCTTCATGTTGCAGAACGGCTTCCCTTCAGAAGAGGAGCAGGTCGCCCAGTATCAGGGGATGCTACAGCTGTTTCTGGATAAGCCGGTCACGCTGCGCACGCTGGATATCGGCGCCGATAAGCAGCTTCCCTATATGCCCATCAGTGAAGAGAACCCCTGCCTTGGCTGGCGCGGAATCCGCCTGACGCTGGATCAGCCAGAGATATTTATGGTTCAGCTCAGGGCGATGCTTCGCGCCAACGTTGCCAGTAATAACCTCAGCATTCTGCTGCCGATGATCACCGGGATTGAGGAGATCGATGAAGCTAAACGGCTGATCGATCGCGCCGCGCTTGAGGTTGAGGAGATGCTGGGATATGCCATACCCAGACCGCGCATCGGCGTGATGATCGAAGTGCCGTCGATGATCTTTATGATGGGCCATCTGGCGCAGCGGGTCGATTTTATCTCCGTCGGCACCAACGATCTGACCCAGTATCTGCTCGCGGTCGATCGCAACAACACGCGGGTGGCCAGCCTCTATGACAGCCTGCATCCTTCGGTGCTGCGCGCGCTGCAAATGATTGCGCAGGAAGCGGAGCGGGCAGGCGTTGAGCTCTGCCTCTGCGGCGAAATGGCGGGCGACCCGATGTGCGTGCCGCTGCTTATTGGCCTGGGCTTCCATCATCTCAGCATGAACGGACGTAACGTGGCGAGAGTGAAGTATCTGCTCAATCACCTCGATTATGAAGCAGCGCAAAAGCTGGCGGAGCAGAGCCTTGAGGCTGAACTGGCCGTGGAAGTCCGGCAACGGGTGGCGCTCTTTATGGAGCAGCGCGGGCTCGGCGGCCTGATCCGCGGCGGCCGCTAAGCCTCTTAATAAAGTTTACAGTTCCGGCAAACTACCCTAATTCCTGCTGTGCTATCATGCGCGGCTTAATGCAGCGCCCTGCGCGCACTGGCTAACTCCTTGTCGCCTGCAAGTCAGGAGAGACGTAATAAAGGGTGAAAGATGACTAACGGCTATCTGGCTTTTCCTCAGTTTGATCCGGTGATTTTTTCCATCGGGCCGATCGCTCTGCACTGGTACGGCCTGATGTATCTGGTCGGTTTCCTTTTTGCCATGTGGCTTGCCGTACGCCGCGCCAATAAACCGGGCAGCGGCTGGAAAAAAGACGAAGTTGAGAACCTGCTTTATGCGGGCTTCCTCGGCGTTTTCCTCGGTGGCCGTATCGGCTACGTGCTTTTCTATAACTTCCCGCTGTTTCTGGATAACCCGCTCTATCTGTTTAAGGTCTGGGATGGCGGCATGTCGTTCCACGGCGGCCTGATTGGTGTGATCTGCGTCATGCTGTGGTTTGCACGGCGAACCAAACGCCACTTCTTCCAGGTAGCTGATTTTATTGCGCCGCTGATCCCGTTCGGGCTGGGTGCAGGGCGTCTCGGCAATTTTATCAACGGTGAACTTTGGGGCCGTGTGGCGCCCGATGTATCCTGGGCGATGCTCTTCCCAAGCTCGCGCAGCGAAGACGTCGCACTGGTGGCTACCCATCCTGAATGGCAGTCGCTGCTCGCGACCTATGGCGTGCTGCCGCGCCACCCGTCCCAGCTCTATGAACTGCTGCTGGAAGGGATCGTGCTGTTTATTATTCTGAATATCTTTATCCGCAAAAATCGTCCGATGGGCGCGGTTTCAGGTTTATTCCTGATCGGCTATGGCGTTTTTCGCTTTATCGTCGAATATTTCCGTCAGCCGGACGCGCAGCTGGGCCTGTTCGACAACTTTATCAGCATGGGACAAATTCTTTCGACGCCGATGATTATCGCGGGCATCATTATGATGATTTGGGCTTATCGCCGCCGTTCCGTGCAGCAACTACGTGAGGAAAAATGAAACAGTATCTGGAACTAATGCAGAAAGTGCTCCACGAGGGCACGCCGAAAAATGACCGTACCGGAACGGGTACGCTGTCGATTTTTGGCCATCAGATGCGTTTCAATTTGCAGGAAGGCTTCCCGCTGGTCACCACCAAAAAATGCCACCTTCGCTCGATTATTCATGAGCTGCTGTGGTTTTTGAATGGTGATACCAACACCGCCTACCTGAAAGAAAATAAAGTGACGATCTGGGACGAGTGGGCCGACGAAAACGGCGATCTCGGCCCGGTCTACGGCAAGCAGTGGCGCAGCTGGGGGGCACCGGACGGGCAGCAGATCGACCAGCTGGCAAAGGTGATCCAGCAGCTGAAAACCGATCCGGATTCGCGCCGGATTATCGTTTCCGCCTGGAACGTGGGCGAACTTGATCAAATGGCGCTGGCGCCCTGTCACGCCTTCTTCCAGTTCTATGTGGCGCAGGGAAAGCTTTCCTGCCAGCTCTATCAGCGCTCGTGCGACGTGTTCCTCGGCCTGCCGTTTAATATTGCCAGCTACGCGTTACTGGTCCATATGATGGCGCAGCAGTGCGACCTGGAAGTAGGCGATTTTGTCTGGACCGGCGGTGATACGCATCTCTACAGCAACCACCTCGAACAGACTAACCTTCAGCTGACGCGTGAACCCCGTCCGCTGCCGAAGCTGGTCATCAAGCGCAAACCCGCTTCGCTGTTTGACTATCGTTTTGATGATTTCGACATTGAAGGTTACGATCCGCATCCGCCCATCAAAGCGCCGGTGGCTATCTGATCCTTACCGGGAGCGGAAATATTCCGCTCCCGCTTTTCTGTATTTTTGCCGCGACTCATTGCCCGCGACTCACATTTGCTTCCCGCCCGTTTTCCCTCTCCGGTCGCTGAAAACAGCTCTTGTCCGCGCCAATCCCTCACTGCTTTTTGCGTATCAGTCCGCAAAATTTTTGCCCAATCCGCTCAGCGCATCCGTTTTATCTGAAGAGTGTGCGCAGCGCTCGTTTTCACCAATGGACGCTATCCGGGCAATGCGGGAGAGTGCAGTGATGAAAAAGATGCAGGGTTTTACGCTGGGGGAGGTTCTTATCGTGATGGTGATTGCCGGCATTCTGTCGGCCTCTGCCGTGAGCGGCTGGCAGCGCTGGCAGCAGCAGCAGCGGCTGAATGACACTGCCCGTCAGGTTCAGCTGTTCCTGATGCGGCTCCGGAGTGAGGCAAACTGGCACAACGTGCCGCGCCTGCTCTGGCTACTGCCCGGTGGCGCGGGCTGCCTGGGCAGCGGGCCGGTCGCTCAGGTTTGCGATCCGAAAAACCGGCTCGCCTTTCGCGGACCGGGCGGCGGTATTCAGCTACTGTCGCTGACGCCGGAGACCGGATTTTATGGTCGTCGCAGCGTGGCGAAACCGGGCCGTGTCATTATTGCCGGGCAGGTGGGTGAGCGGCATATTCTTATCTCTTCCCGGGGAAGGGTACGGATTTGCCAGCCTGAAAAAGCGCTTTGCCAGTGAGACAGGCTGGATTCAGCCTGGTGGAAATGCTTGTCGCTATGGCGATCGGCAGCATTCTGCTCCTTGGTACGGCGCGGATGCTGCCGCAGATACAGCAGCACAATCTCCGCAACCTGATGCGATTTCAACTTCATGAAGAGATGCAGCAGATCATGAGCATACTGGAAAAAGCGGTACGACGGGCCGGTTACTGCAATGGCGCCTGTGAAGGAACGGCACTCACGCTGCGCAGCACGGTGGAAACCTGCCTGCTGGTCAGCTGGGATGATAACAGTAACGGCAAATGGGAAGGTGCCGGTGCCACGGAAAGTGAAAAATATGGCTTTCGCCTGCGCGAAGGGAATCTTGAAACGCAGCGAGGCGTGGATAATTGCCAGGGAGGGGGCTGGGAGAAGCTTAACGATCCGGCGACAATCGTCATCGGGGGTTTTCAGATCGTGCAGCAAGCGAATCAGTTCCGTCTGGTTCTGACAGGAACTGCCCGCGCCTTTACTTCCTCTCCCGTCACACTTACGCGCCGGGTAACGGCGGTGAACCTGTGAACTTCCACTATCAGGGCGGCGGGGCGCTGATCGGCGTGCTGCTGCTGCTGGCGATGTCGGCGGCGCTTCTGAACGCTACACGGCGGCAGCTTGACGCCTCGCTGAGGCTGGTTGCCGACGAGCGGCAGTTTATCCGGCAGTACAGCCAGGCGGAGTCCGCGCTCGCCTGGGGCAGGCGGCAAGTCTGGTCCCGGCAGGAGGAGGACTGGCAGTGCAAAACTAACCTGCACTATGGCTGGCGAGCCTGCATAAGCAGCGTAACGGCGCAGCGTTCTCTCCTGAGCGGGGATAGCGGTGCCGGGACGCTGACCCACTATCAGTGGCTGGAAGCAGAGGATAAAGCGGAAAGGCTGGTGCCTGCGCCTCACGGCTGGATTGATTTTTGCCCCCTTACGCCGCCGGAAAGGTGCAACAGAGATGAATAAACAGAAGGGATTCAGCCTGCCCGAAGCCCTGGTGGCATTGCTGCTGTTTGCCACCGGCGCGACGGCGATGATGCAGTATCAGCTGGCGCTGGGAAAGGGCTTTCAGCTTCAGGCAGAGCAGCGGGAAGCCTGGCGTCAGGCCTGGCAGCGTTTTGAAGGCGAGCTGTCATCCGGCTGGCGCGGCACGCTGCGCGAGGAGTCCGGGCCCGCCGGCTGTAAGCTGCTCTCCTCTCAGGCAACCGGGCCGGCGGGGCGAAGCGCCATCCTGACGCTGCTACGCTGTGCGCCTGCGGCGCGGTAAAGTGAGTGTTCGCCGTTTTGCAACGAGGGTGAGAGAGAGTAAAGTGTGCGCGAGTCCGGCATTACGCCAGAAGAAGGAGCAGACATGTTTACGGTATACCATTCAAACCAGCTGGATTTGCTGAAAACGCTGGCGGCCTGGCAAATTGAAAACCAGCCACTGCGCGATCCGTTCCAGTCGGAAGTCGTGCTGGTGCAAAGCCCCGGCATGGCGCAATGGTTACAGATGTCTCTGGCTGCGCAGTTCGGCATTGCCGCCAATATCGACTTTCCGCTGCCGGCGAGCTTTATCTGGGACATGTTCGTTCGCGTGCTGCCCGATATTCCGAAAGAAAGCGCCTTCAACAAAGCCAGCATGAGCTGGAAGCTGATGGCGATTCTGCCAGAGATGCTCACGCATCCCGAATTCGCCATGCTACAGCACTACCTGACCGACGATGGCGACAGCCGCAAACTCTTCCAGCTGGCGTCCCGCGTGGCCGATCTTTATGACCAGTACCTGGTCTACCGCCCGGCGTGGCTGAACGCGTGGGAAAAAGGGCACAGCATCGACGGGCTGGGCGAGGCACAGCTGTGGCAGGCGCCGCTCTGGGCCGCGCTGGTGGCGTATACTCACGAGCTGGGGCAGCCGGAGTGGCACCGCGCCAATCTTTACGCCCGCTTTATCTCGACGCTGGAGAACAGCACCGGGCGCCCGCCGGGCCTGCCGGACCGCGTTTTCATCTGCGGCATTTCGGCGCTGCCTCCGGTCTATCTCCAGGCGCTTCAGGCGCTGGGCCGGCACATTGATATCCATCTGCTGTTCACCAATCCGTGCCGCCACTACTGGGGTGATATTCAGGATTATGCGTTTCTGGCGAAGCTGCAGAACCGCAGACGGCAGCATTTTGAGCATAAACGGGAAAGCGGCCTGTTTCGGCAGGATGACGCCGCCAGCCTCTTTAACGACGCGGGCGAGCAGGAACTCAGCAATCCGCTCCTCGCCTCGTGGGGTAAGCTGGGCCGGGACAACCTCTTTTTACTGGCGCAGATGGAAAGCCGGGAAATCGATGCCTTTGTCGATATCGAGCCGGTCACGCTGCTGCAAAATCTTCAGCGCGATCTGCTTGAGCTGGAAGATAACGCCGTGATCGGGCTCAGGGCGGAAGAGTGGCAGAGCAGCAGGCATAAACGCGTACTGGATCCCGAAGACAGATCGGTCAGCCTGCACCTTTGCCACAGTCCCCAGCGCGAGGTAGAGGTGTTGCAGGATCGCCTGCTGAAGATCATGGAGAACGATCCCGGGATCTCTCCCCGCGATATTATCGTAATGGTGGCGGATATTGACGCCTATACGCCGTTTATTCAGGCCGTCTTCGGCAATGCGCCGGGCGAACGCTATCTCCCCTTTGCCATTTCCGATCGCCGTGCCAGCCAGGCCCACCCGGCGCTTCAGGCCTTTCTCGCGCTACTGAGCCTGCCGGACAGCCGCTTTCCCTGTGAAGAGGTGCTGGCGCTGCTGGAAGTACCGGCGGTGGCTGAGCGCTTTATGATTGATGAAGAGGGGCTCAAGCGTCTGCGCTACTGGGTGGGCGAAGCGGGCATCCGCTGGGGACTGGATGATGAGACCGTACGCAATCTGGATCTGCCGCCGACCGGGCAGCATACCTGGCATTTCGGCCTGACCCGGATGCTGCTGGGCTATGCGATGAACAGCGACGCCGGCGACTGGCAGGGCGTTCTGCCCTACGACGAATCCAGCGGGCTGATCGCGGAGCTGGCGGGGAATCTGGCCGAACTGCTGATGCAGATGCGCCGCTGGCGTGAACAGCTTTCTCTCGCCCGTTCGCTGGAGGCGTGGCTGCCGCTCTGCCGCGAGCTGCTTCAGGATTTCTTTGCTGGCGATGCCGACACCGAGGTGGCGCTGGCGCTGATAGAAGAGCAGTGGCAGCAGGCCATTAACTATGGGATTCAGGCAGGTTACCAGCAGGCGGTTCCGCTGTCGCTGCTGCGCGATGAGCTCGCTTCCCGGCTGGATCAGGAGCGGATCAGCCAGCGCTTTTTAGCCGGGCCCATTAACTTCTGTACGCTGATGCCGATGCGGTCCATTCCATTTAAAGTAGTCTGCCTGCTCGGCATGAACGATGGTGTCTATCCGCGTACGCTGCCGCCGCTGGGCTTTGACCTGATGAGCCAGCAGCCGAAAAAAGGGGACCGAAGCCGCCGCGACGACGATCGTTATCTCTTCCTTGAAGCGCTGAATTCTGCGCAGCAGCAGCTCTATATCAGCTACATTGGCCGGACAATTCAGGACAATTCGGAACGTTTTCCCTCGGTACTGGTCAGTGAACTGGTGGAATACATCAGCCAGAGTTTCTGCCTGCCGCAAGATCGGGATCGTGACGTGGACAGCAGCGCCAGAGCGGTGGCAGCCCACCTGAAGCATCTCCACAGCCGGATGCCGTTTGCGGCAGAGAACTTCACATCGGAGGCTGAATATCAAAGCTATGCCGCTGAATGGCTACCTGCTGCCAAAGCGAGCGGCGTGGCGCATCCGCCTTTTATGCAGCCGCTGCCTCCGCTGGCGATCGAAGAGCTTAACCTCGACCAGCTCGTGCGCTTCTGGCGGCATCCGGTTCGCGCCTTCTTCAGCCAGCGCCTGGGCGTCAGCTTCCGGCTTGAGGAGACGGAGTTACCCGATGCAGAACCTTTCACGCTGGATAACCTCAGCCGTTACCAGGTCAATACGCTGTTGCTGAACACGCTGATTGAGGGGGAGCCGAGCGAACCGCTTTATGCGCGCCAGCGCGCCGCCGGCAATCTGCCCTATGGCGCCTACGGCGAGCTCTTCTGGCAGGAGCAGCTTGATGAAATGACCGGGCTGGCCGACCGGGTGCGTGAACAGCGAAGAGATTCTGCCAGCCGGGAAATCAATTTCTCCGTCGGCGGGATTCAGCTGACGGGCTGGCTGCCGCAGGTTCAGGAAGATGGCCTGCTCCGCTGGCGGCCCGGGCATCTCAACTACACCGACGGACTGGCGTTATGGCTGGAGCATCTGGTTTACTGCACGCTGGGAGGCGGCGGTACCAGCAGAATGTATGGCCGCAAAGAGAGCCAGTGGCGTTTTCCTGCGCTCACCACGGATCGGGCCCAGGGCTGGCTTGAGCATTACGTCTCCGGCTATCTGCAGGGGATGAGTGCGCCGCTGCTGCTGCTGCCAAAAACGGGTGGTGCCTGGCTTGATGCCAGCTATGACGAAAAAAATGGCGTGCTGCTGCGTGATGAAAGCTCCCAGGCGAAGGCGCGGATAAAAATGTTGCTGGCCTGGCAGGGCAATTATCAGATTGAGGGGGAGGGCAGCGATCCCTACCTGGCGCGGCTTTTCAGAACGCTGGACGAGGAGCAGATGCAGGAGATTAGCCGTAGCGCTGAAGCCTGGCTGCTGCCGCTGCTACAGATGAATGATAAATCTTCCGGCAACGACTGAGCCGTCAGCCAGCGTAGGGGAACTCGCTGATGTAACGTTAGAGACAAGGGGTATCTCATCCTGTAGTGTTATTTTATAACCATTTTTAGTGCTGATTTATGTCTGCCTTTGTGCACAGCCGGAAGGGCATTTTGCAGGGCTTTTATCTCTTCTTTATGGCGGTCTTAAACGCATAAAGAAGAGAACATAAGATCGTCAAGGAGTTTGAATGCGTCGTTATGCAGTCTGGTTCACCTCGCTTTTTCTGCTGTTTTCCCTATGGAGCCCGTTAAGTCAGGCGCAGCAAGGCTGGCAGCCCATTCCTGAAACCATCCGTAAAAGTGAAAAAGATCCCCGTCACTATCAGGCGATCAAACTTGATAACGGCATGACGGTGCTGCTGGTGTCGGATCCGCTGGCGACAAAGTCGCTCGCCGCGCTGACGCTGCCGGTAGGCTCGCTGGAAAACCCCCGCAACCAGCAGGGCCTGGCGCACTACCTTGAGCACATGGTGCTGATGGGGTCGAAACGGTATCCCGAGCCGGATAACCTTGCAGAGTTTCTGAAAAAACATGGCGGCAGCCACAACGCCAGCACCGCCTCTTACCGTACCGCTTTCTATCTGGAGGTGGAGAACGCGGCGCTCCAGCCGGCGGCAGATCGCCTGGCGGATGCCATCGCCGAGCCGCTGCTGGACCCGGTTAATGCCGACCGTGAGCGGCATGCGGTTAATGCCGAGCTGACCATGGCGCGCTCCCGTGACGGCCTGCGTATGTCGCAGGTTGGCGCGGAAACGCTTAATCCGGCGCACCCAAGCTCGCTTTTTGCCGGCGGCAATCTGGAAACCCTGAAGGATAAACCTGACAGCAAGCTGCACGATGCGCTGAAGGCGTTCTACCATCGCTACTATTCGGCAAACCTGATGAAAGCGGTGATCTACAGCAGCAAACCTATGGAAGAGCTGCAAAAAATTGCCGTCAGCACCTTTGGCCGTGTGGAAAACCGCCATGCGACGGTGCCGGCTATCACCGTGCCGGTGGCGACGGATAAACAGAAAGGCATCATCATTCATTACGTGCCTGCCCAGCCGCGCAAGCAGCTGAAAATTGAATTCCGCATTGAAAACAACAGCGATAAGTTCCGCAGTAAAACCGATACGCTCATCGCCTATCTGATCGGCAACCGCAGCAAAAACACGCTTGCTGACTGGTTGCAGAATAACGGGCTCGCCGATTCGGTTACGGCGGGCGCCGATCCGGTTATTGACCGCAACGGCGGGGTGTTCTCCATCTCCCTGTCGCTGACGGATAAAGGCCAGGCCAACCGCGATCGGGTGATCGCTGCCGTGTTCAGCTATCTGAACAAACTGCGTAACGAGGGCATCGATAAACGCTACTTTGATGAAGTGGCCCATGTGCTGAACCTGGATTTCCGCTATCCGTCCATCACCCGTGATATGGACTACATCGAATGGCTGGTGGACACCATGCTGCGCGTCCCGGTCGAACATACGCTGGATGCGTCATATATTGCTGACCGCTACGATCCGGCGGCGATCAAAGCTCGTCTCGACGGGATGACGCCCGAAGCGGCCCGCATCTGGTTTATCAGCCCCAGTGAACCGCATAATAAAGTGGCCTACTTTGTTGAGGCACCTTACCAGGTGGAGACTATACCCCCGCAACGCTTCGCCGCCTGGCGTGCGGAAAGTGAAAAAATCGATCTTTCGCTGCCGGTACTCAACCCCTGGATCCCGGATGACTTCTCGCTCATTAAGCCGGAGAAAGAGTATAAGCATCCCCAGCAGCTGGTGGATCGGCCGGGCCTGCGGGTTTTCTATATGCCGAGCCGCTATTATACCAGCGAGCCAAAAGCGACGATCACGCTTGCGCTGCGCAACGAAGCGGCGATGAGCACGGCGAAGCATCAGGTGCTCTTTGCGCTCAATGACTATCTGGCCGGTCTGGCGCTGGATGAGCTGAGCTCTCAGGCATCGGTTGGTGGTATCAGCTTCTCCACCAGCGGGGATGATGGGGTAACCTTCAATGCCAGCGGCTTTACGCAGCATTTACCTGAGTTGATGAAGGCGCTGCTGAAGCAGTATGCCACCTATCAGCCAACCCAGCAGCAGCTGGAGCAGGCCAAATCCTGGTATCTGGAGCGACTGGATGCGGCAGAGAAGGGCAAAGCGTTTGAGCTGGCGATCCAGCCGGCCCAGATGCTGTCGCAGCTGCCTTATACCCAGCGCAGCGAGCGGCGGAGCCTGGTGGCTGGCCTTACCCTGAACGAGCTTAACGCCTACCGCAAAATGCTGCTGGAGAAGTCCCTGCCTGAGCTGATGGTTGTCGGCAATATGACGGCGCAGGAGACCACAACTCTGGCAGAGGCGCTGAAAAAGCAGCTCAGCTGCGAAGGTCAAAGCGGATGGCGAAGCCGCTATATCGCCGTAAATAATAAGCGCGCCGCTAACCTTGAGCAGGAGGGAAGCAGTACCGATTCCGCGCTGGCCGCCCTGTACGTTCCGCTGGGCTATGAGGAGCATGAAAGCATGGCCAATAGCGCGATGCTGAGCCAGATTATTCAGCCCTGGTTCTATAACCAGCTGCGCACCGAAGAGCAGTTAGGCTATGCGGTTTTCTCCTTCCAGATGCCGGTTGGCCGCCAGTGGGGGATCGGTTTCCTGCTGCAAAGCAACGTGAAGCAGCCTGCTTACCTGCTGAGCCGCTTCCGGGCATTCTATCCGGCGGCGGAAAAACGGCTGCGTGAGATGAGCAAAGAGGATTTTGCCCAGTATCAGGCGGCGATGGTCAACGAACTTAAGCAGCGGCCTCAGACGCTCGATGAAGAGGCTGGCCGCTTTAATAAGGATTTCGACCGGGGGAATTACCGCTTCGACACGCGGGAGAAGGTGATTGCCCAGATTCAGGCGCTGACGCCCGACGCGCTGGCAACCTTTTTCCATAACGCGGTCATTGCGCCACAGGGGCTGACTCTGCTGTCGCAAATTTCAGGCAGTCAGCACGGCAAGGCGGATTACGCGACGCCTGAGGGTTTCACCACCTGGCAGGAAGTCTCAAAGTTACAACAGTCATTTCCGGTAAAAAGCGATAAGTCATGAAGCAGGTTGTTGAGCGCCTGGACCCGCTAACGCTTCCTTTGCGGGGAGAGAGGCTGATTGAAGCCTCGGCGGGAACGGGCAAAACATTCACCATCGGATTACTCTATCTGCGGCTGCTGCTGGGCCTTGGGGAAGAGGCTGCTTATCACCGGCCGCTGTCGGTTGAAGAGATCCTGGTGGTGACCTTTACCGAGGCGGCGACGGCAGAGCTGCGCGGGCGCATCCGGGCCAATATTCATGAATTGCGGATCGCCTGCGTGCGCGGGCACGCCACCGATCCAGTGCTCGCTCAGCTTCTGGCGCAGATAGAGGATCTTCCCCAGGCGGCGGCGAGGCTGCTGGCCGCCGAGCGTCAGATGGACGACGCCGGGATTTTTACCATCCACGGCTTCTGTCAGCGAATGCTGAACCTCAACGCGTTTGAGTCGGGCATGCTTTTCGAGCAGACGCTGATTGAGGATGAATTTCCGCTTCGCCGCCAGGCCGCAGCCGATTTCTGGCGGCGACACTGCTATCCGCTATCCCTGCCCCTGGCGCGCGTTATGACACAGATGTGGCAGGGGCCGGAGCAGCTCCTTGCCACACTCTCCCCCTGGCTGAACGGCGAGGCGCCCGCGCTCAAGTACCCGCCCGATCTGAATGAGAGCTTTGAGGCGCGGCATGAAAAACTGTTAGCCCGTCTTGACGCGCTGAAGGCCGCATGGCTTGCCGCGGGAAACCTGCACGATCTGATCGCAGCCTCCGGCGTGGATAAGCGTAGTTACAGTAGTAAGCACTTACCTAACTGGCTGGAGAAAATCAGCCAGTGGGCCGCCGCACCGACGGAAGATTATACGTTTCCGAAGGAGCTGGAGCGCTTCGGGCAGGCGGTGCTGCTGGAAAAAACCAAAAAAGGGGAACCGCCCCACCATGCGCTGTTTGGCGATATCGACCGTTTTCTGGCCGAGCCGCTGTCGCTGCGCGATTTGGTGATTGCCCGCGCCCTGAGCGAAATCCGGCAAGCGACGCAAAAAGAGAAGCGCCTCAATGCGCTGCTGGGCTTTGACGACCTGCTGGGACGGCTGGATGCAGCGCTGCAGCAGCCGGGGGGCGACGCGCTGGCGCTGGCGATACGCACCCGCTATCCGGTCGCGCTGATCGATGAATTTCAGGATACCGACCCGCAGCAGTACCGCATCTTCCGCACGCTCTATCATCAGCAGCCTGAGGCGGCCCTGCTGCTGATCGGCGATCCAAAGCAGGCGATTTATGCGTTTCGCGGCGCGGATATTTTTACCTATATGAAAGCGCGGAGTGAAGTTAGCGCCCACTATACGCTTGATACCAACTGGCGTTCATCGCCAGCGATGGTGAGCAGCGTGAATCAGCTGTTCTCACGGCTGGAAAATCCCTTCCTGTTCAGCCAGATCCCCTTTATTGACATCCACTCCGCCGGGCCTAACGCCTCGCTGAGCTTTACCATAGAGGGACAGGAACAGCCCGCGCTTTCGCTGTTTCTGCAGCCCGGCGAGGGGGTGGGCGTCAGTGATTATCAGCAGTTTATGGCCCGCCAGTGCGCCAGCGATATCTGCCGCTGGCTCACCGCCGGACAGCAGGGAACGGCCCTCCTCGGTAAAGGCGATCGGCAACGGCCGGTTGAAGCTTCGGATATCACCGTGCTGGTGCGCAGCCGTGGTGAGGCCGCCGTGATCCGGGAGGCCCTTAACGGGCTGAATATCCCCTCCGTCTATCTTTCCAACCGCGACAGCGTTTTCGCCACCCAGGAAGCGCGGGAAATGCTCTGGCTGCTGCAGGCCGTACTGGCGCCGGAACAGGAGCGTATACTGCGAAGCGCGCTCGCGACCAGTATCTTTGGGCTGGATGCCCTGACGCTGGACGCGCTGAGTCAGAACGAGCGCGCCTGGGATGCGCTCGTCGATGAGTTTGACCGCTACCGGCAGCGCTGGCTGAAGCGGGGCGTACTGCCCATGCTGCGCGAGCTGATGATCGCCCGGCAGATTGCGGAAAACCTGCTGGCCTCGGAGAACGGCGAACGCCGGTTAACGGATTTACTGCATCTGGGGGAGCTGTTGCAGGAGGCCTCCGCCCAGACAGACAGCGAATATGCGCTGGTGCGCTGGCTCGCCCAGCAGATCGCCCAGCCCAACGGACAGTCCGCCAGCCAGCAGCTCCGCCTGGAAAGCGACCGGCATCTGGTGCAGATTGTCACCATCCATAAATCGAAAGGGTTACAGTATCCGCTGGTCTGGCTGCCGTTTATTGCGAATTATCGTGAAGCGGGCCAGGGCATTTATCATGACAGGGAAAGCTTTCAGACGCTGCTCGATTTGCGGGATGACGAGGAAAGTGTTGCGCTGGCTGAGCAGGAGAGGCTGGCGGAGGATCTGCGCCTGCTCTACGTCGCGCTCACCCGGTCCGTCTGGCACTGTAGCCTGGGCATTGCGCCGCTGGTCAAAGGGAACCGTAAAAAAGAGGGTAACAGCGATCTGCATAAAAGTGCGATCGGCTACCTGATACAGCAAGGGGAGGCCGCTGACGCCTCCGCGCTGCGTGAGCAGCTGTCGGCGATGCAGAATGAGACCATGGCGCTCATCCTTCCTGAAGCCCCAGAAGCGCATCCCTGGCAGCCAGAGCCTTCGCCCTCTCTGGCGCTGAGCAGTCAGCATATGGCCCGGCAGCTGCGAGATGAATGGCGCGTGACCAGCTATTCCGGCCTTCAGCAGCACGGTCATTCCGCCACTTTTGAGCTGCTGCCCCGGCTGGACGTTGACGCTGCGGGTGAGGCCCGGGCGCAGCAGGCGGCGCTGCTGACGCCGCATACCTTCCCACGCGGCGCTTCACCCGGCACTTTTCTGCACGGGCTATTCGAGAACATCGATTTCACCCGACCGCTCGACGAGAGCTGGCTGGCCGAACAGCTGGCCGCTCAGGGGCATGGTGAGGCGTGGCTGCCGGTTATGACGCAGTGGCTGACTCGCGTACTGCAAACGCCGCTGAATGAGACCGGCGTCACCCTCAGCCAGCTGAGCCCCGATAAGCGGCAGGTTGAGCTGCAATTTTACTTACCCATCGCGCAGATGCTGAACGCGGAGCGGCTCGACCGGCTGATCCGCCGTTACGATCCGCTTTCAGCGGGCTGCCCGCCGCTCAATTTTCATCAGGTGCAGGGGATGCTGAAGGGCTTTATCGATCTGGTTTTCTGCTGGCAGGATAAATATTACCTGCTCGATTACAAGTCGAACTGGCTCGGCGAGGCGGGGGAAGCCTATACGCCAGAGGCGATGGCGCTGGCGATGCAGGCACACCGCTACGACTTGCAGTATCAGTTGTATACGCTGGCGCTGCACCGTTATCTGCGTCACCGCCTGGCGGATTATGATTATGAGCAGCATTTCGGTGGCGTTATTTATCTCTTTTTGCGCGGGGTGGACGGGACGTCCAGCGACAACGGACTTTACCGCACGCGGCCAGAAGTGGCTTTTGTTAACGCACTGGACGCCCTGTTTGCCGGCCAGTCCGGGGAGGAAGTATGAGTAATATCTCACAGCTGCTGATGACCGCATGTCAGCAAAACCTGCTGCGCTCGCTGGACGTGCAGTTTGCCCTGATGGTCGCGACGGAAGAGCGCCCCTGGCTGATGCTGGCAGCGGCCTGCGTCAGCGCCGAAGCGGGAGAAGGGCACGTTTGTCTGCCGCTGGCGGGTTTTACCGAACAGATGCTGTTTGGCGGACGGCAGCCGGAGCTGGCGCGACAGCTCTGGCAGGCGGCGGGTGAACCGGTGTGGGAGAAACTGCTGGTCGCGGAAGAGGCGGTGGGCGACGGCACCACGGCCACGCCGCTGGTGCTGCATCAGCAGCGCCTTTATCTGCACCGGATGTGGCAGTCGGAGGGCCTGGTCGCCCAGTTTATCCGCCGTGAAGCCGCGCAGATCCCCTTTGCCGAGCAGAAACTGCGGGCCGCGCTGGACAGGCACTTCGGCCTGGAGCCGGACAACTGGCAGAAAATTGCGGCCGCGGTGGCGATTACCCGGCAGATCTCCATTATCTCCGGCGGCCCCGGCACCGGAAAAACCACTACCGTTGCCAAACTGCTGGCCTCGCTGCTTGAACTCTCGGACGGTAACTTTCGTATCCGGCTGGCAGCGCCTACCGGGAAAGCGGCCGCCCGCCTGACCGAGTCTCTCGGGAAAGCGCTACAGCGTATTGAGGTCAGCGAGGAAGAGAAACGACGCTTTCCTGCCGAGGCCACCACGCTGCACCGCCTGCTCGGGGCGGTGCCGGGCAGCCAGCGGCTACGTTATCACGCGGGCAATCCGCTCCATCTGGATTTGCTGGTGGTGGACGAAGCCTCAATGGTTGATTTGCCGATGATGGCGAATCTGATTGCTGCGCTGCCGCAGCAGGCAAAAGTCATTTTTCTGGGCGACCGCGACCAGCTGGCGTCGGTTGAGGCGGGGGCGATACTGGGCGATATCTGCCGCTGCGCGGAGGCGGGATACAGCAGCATCCGTGCAGCGGAACTGGCGCGTCTTACCGGCTGCGAGGTGATGGCAGGGGAAGGAGAGCATGCGCCGGAGGTGCGCGACAGCCTCTGTCTGCTGCGTAAGAGCTACCGCTTTGACGCCTCTTCGGGCATCGGGCAGCTGGCGCTCTCCGTGAACGCGGGTGATACCCGCCAGGCAGAGAAAGTGTTTAGCGCGGATTTTACCGACATCGCCCGCTTTCCGCTGAGCAGCGGCCCGGAATATCAGCAGCTGCTTGACGCCTGCGTGGAAGGATATGGCGCTTATCTGCAGCTGATCGCCCGTGGCACAGAGCCGCAGGCGGTAATTGAAGCCTTTGGCCGTTTTCAGCTGCTCTGCGCGCTGCGCGAGGGGCCTTTTGGCGTGACGGGCCTGAACGAGCGCATCGAGGCTGCCCTTCATCAGAAAAGGCTGCTGCATCGCGCGCCGGGCCCGGCGGGAAAATGGTATGCCGGACGGCCAGTGATGATTGCCCGTAACGACAGCTCGCTGGGGCTTTTTAACGGCGATATCGGGATTGCGATGCGTGACGAGGAAGCGTCACTGAAGGTCTTTTTCCCCCGGCCCGACGGCACCATTAAGGCCGTTCAGCCCAGCCGGTTGCCGCCGCACGACACGGCGTTTGCCATGACGGTGCATAAATCACAGGGGTCGGAATTTGAGCATACGCTGCTGGTACTCCCGAACCAGTTCACTCCGGTGCTGACGCGGGAACTGGTCTACACCGCGATTACCCGCGCGAAGCAGCGTCTTTCACTCTACGCGGATCGCGGCGTCTTCCACAGCGCGGTGAAAATGCGCACCAGCAGGCGAAGCGGGCTGGTTGAGCGGCTGGGCGAGGGCGCCGTCGCAGCAGGCTAAAGCGGCGCGCCGGCGCCGGCGGAGCGGGATAAAACGGTGCGGGCGGCCGCCCCGGCGGATCGGGGCAGGCGGCGGCTAAACCTGCCGGGCGTGGCGGAGGTCCGCCATCAGCACTTTGGAGCGACGCTGATAGTTATACATCTCCTTTTTGCTTTCCGGCAGCAGCTCAATATCCACCGGCATAAAGCCGCGCTCCTGAAACCAGTGGATGCTGCGGGTTGTCAGCACAAACAGCTTTTTCAGGCCCATCTGGCGGGCCTGCAGCGCGACCCGCTCCAGCAGCTCCTCTCCGCGTGCCGAGCTGCGGTAATCGGGGTGCACGGCCACGCAGGCCATCTCTCCAATCTCCTCTTCGGGGAAGGGATAAAGGGCCGCACAGCCGATGGTCAGATTGTCCCGCTCGATAATGGTGAATTTATCAATTTCCATCTCCAGCTGCTCGCGGGAGCGGCGTACCAGAATCCCCTGCTGCTCCAGCGGGCGGATCAGCTCAAGGATGCCGCCGATATCATTGATGTTGGCGCGGCGAATTTTCTCGGCGCTTTCCATGACGATCTGCGTACCGATACCATCACGTGAAAACAGCTCCTGCAACAGTGCGCCATCCTCCTGGTAGCTAATCAGATGGCTGCGGCGTACGCCGCTACGGCACGCCTTAACGGCGCCGCGCAGGAAGCGTACCGTGCCGGAGAGGTAATCATCTTCATTCTCCAGCTCCTCAATACGCTTCTGCGCTTCGTCCGGAAAGAGTTCAGAAATGACCTTCCCTTCGCTGTCATTGACGCCCTGCTCTGAACAGAAGCCGATCATTTTCTCCGCTTTCAGTTTAATCGCCAGCTGCGTGGCAACTTCTTCTGAAGTGAGGTTGAAGCTTTCGCCGGTCACGGAGACCGCAACCGGACCCAGCAGCACAATCGCGCCGCTGTCGAGCTGGCGATGAATAGCCTCTTCATCAATGCGGCGGATGCGTCCGCTGTGGCAGTAGTCCACGCCGTCATCCACGCCCAGCGGCTGGGCGATAATAAAGTTGCCGCTGACGACATTAATATGCGCGCCCTGTAACGGCGTATTGTTCAGGCTCATAGAGAGGCGGGCGGTAATATCCAGCTGCAGCCGGCCCGCCGCCTGCTTCACCAGCTCAAGCGCCGGCGCATCCGTCACGCGGGTATACTTATGGTAAAGCGGTTCCAGCTGCTGCGTGGCGAGACTGGCATCAATCTGCGGTCTGGCGCCATAGACAACCACCAGCCGGATGCCAAGACTGTGCAACAGGCCAATATCATTGACGATACTGGAGAAGTTCTCATGCTCTATGGCTTCCCCTCCCAGCATGATGACAAAGGTCTTACCACGGTGGGCATTGATATAGGGGACGGTATGACGAAACCCCTGAACCAGCTCGGTACTCCGTTCCTTCACGGCAAACCTCTATGAATTATTATTCGCTAAAACTGTATTTTTATTCTTTTGGCGGTCTTGTGCAAGCGGCAATTGGTTCGATTTTTAACTGGCCCGGACGGCAGGTCCGGACCAACAGGCGACGATGTGGTGCTTTTATGGGTGACACCGCCAGACGGATTAGTTAAAGTTTTTCACCTTGGTAGTCATTTGGCTTTTTTTTATACAGTACAGCAGACTGGAGTGGCATGACCGATTTACAGTCCCCCGGCCGTCGCCGGTGGTTAAAGAGCGCGGGCGCGGTCTGGCTTCTCAGCGTCAGCAAAATTGGCCTGGCCGCCAGCAGCCACATGGTGGCCATTCGCATCTGGCCTTCCTCGACCTATTCCCGCGTCACGCTGGAATCCAGTTCGCCGCTGAAATATAAACAGTTTGCGCTGAGTAACCCGGAACGAGTGGTGGTGGATATCGAAAATATTCACCTTAATCCGGTATTGAAGAAAGTGGGCAACCTGGTTCGCAGTGACGATCCCTATATAAAGAATGCCCGCGTGGGTCAGTTTGATAAAAACACCGTGCGGCTGGTGCTTGAGCTCAAGCAGAACGTCACGCCCAAGGTTTTCACTCTCGATCCCGTGGCGGGCATTAAGAACCGTCTTGTGCTGGATCTTTATCCTGCCAGCGCCAGCAGCAGGCAGTATGAGGACGATCCGCTGCTGGCGCTGCTGGAAGATTACAATAAGGGCAACCTTGAGCAGAACCAGCCGGCTGCCGCGCCGCGACCCGGCAAGGCTGGCAGGGATCGTCCCATCGTAGTTATGCTCGATCCGGGACATGGCGGCGAAGATCCCGGCGCGATCGGCAAACACAAAACCCGCGAAAAGGATATCGTGCTGAAGATCGCGCGCAGGCTGAAAGCGCTAATCGACAAAGAGCCGAATATGCGCGCCTATATGACGCGTAATGAGGATGTTTTTATTCCGCTGAAGGTGAGGGTGGCGAAGGCCCGCAAGCAGCGCGCCGATCTGTTCATTTCTATTCACGCCGACGCCTTTACCAGCCGGTTAGCGCGGGGATCCTCTGTTTTTGCGCTCTCAACCAGTGGTGCGACCAGCACCGCCGCCCGCTATCTCGCCCGCACGCAGAATGAATCCGATCTTATCGGGGGCGTCAGCATGAGCGGAGACCGCTACCTCGATCACACCATGTTCGATATGGTGCAGAGCCTGACCATTAACGACAGCCTCAAATTCGGCAAGGAAGTGCTTTCCCGCATGGGCAGGATCAACCATCTGCATAAAAAGACGGTAGACCAGGCGGGCTTTGCGGTACTTAAAGCGCCGGATATTCCTTCCATTCTGGTCGAAACGGCGTTTATCAGTAATCTGGAAGAAGAGCGTAAGCTGCGCACGGGGAAGTTTCAGCAGCAGGTGGCGAACTCTATTCTGGCGGGTATTAAAGCCTATTTCGCTAACGGCGCGCCGCTGGCACCAAGAAAATAACCGGGGAAGCGGGTGGCAGAGGAGGCCATCCGTTGTGATTCAGGGGGAAACTGGCGAATGCCAGAAACAAAAAAACACCCAGAAGGGTGTTGGTTGCGGGAGCCGGATTTGAACCGACGACCTTCGGGTTATGAGCCCGACGAGCTACCAGGCTGCTCCATCCCGCGTCCGTATAATACACCTGTCGCTTCCGTCACGACAGTTCTTTCTCACTTTTCTTCTCCAGAGGAGAAGTGGTTGCGGGAGCCGGATTTGAACCGACGACCTTCGGGTTATGAGCCCGACGAGCTACCAGGCTGCTCCATCCCGCGTCCGTATACTACACCTGTCGCTTCCGTCACGACAGTTTACTGCTTTTTCTCCAGAGGAGAATTGGTTGCGGGAGCCGGATTTGAACCGACGACCTTCGGGTTATGAGCCCGACGAGCTACCAGGCTGCTCCATCCCGCGTCCGTGGAAGCGCACTATACGCTGGATGGCTTTTGATGCAACCCCCTTTTTCAATAAAGTCAGGAAAATGCGCCTTACTGCTTAATTTATCCTCATCATGTTGAATTATTGCACCGGCATGGCAGAAACTTTTCCGGCAGCACGTTTAAATCTGCTGGGCGCTTTGCTATCTTCGGCCAGGAATTCCGCTTAATAGTAAGAGAGAACAATGAAAGGACGTTGGATAAAGTATGCAGTGACCGGGGCATTTATCGCCCTGCTGGCGGGATGTTCCTCAAAACCGACCGATCGCGGGCAGCAGTATAAAGATGGCAAGCTTGAGGTGCCGCTGGCGCTGGTAAATCAGCCGAATGCCAAAGGCCGTCCGGTCAACGGTAAAGACTTCAGCGATCAGGTTAATGAAGTGCAGTACGCCTCACCGGCGATGTTCTCACGCCAGGCGGGAATTTACAGCGCCATCAGAGGCTGGCTGATGGCGGGCGGCGACACGCGACAGCTGCGCCAGTTTGGCCTGAATGCTTATCAGATGGAAGGCACAGACAATTACGGCAACGTCCAGTTCACCGGCTATTACACGCCCGTGATCGAGGCCCGCTACACCCGGCAGGGGGAGTTCCAGTATCCGCTTTACCGTTTGCCGCCACGCCATAAAGGACGTCTGCCCAGCCGCGCGCAAATCTACAGCGGCGCGCTGGACGATCGCTACATCATCGGTTACAGCAACTCGCTGATGGATAATTTCATTATGGATGTCCAGGGCAGCGGCTACGTCAACTTCGGTGATGGTCGTCCACTGATGTTTTTCGGCTACGGCGGGAAAAACGGTCATGCCTACCACAGTATCGGCAAGGTGCTGATCGATCGCGGCGAAGTCAAACGCGAAGATATGTCTATGCAGGCTATCCGCAAGTGGGGCGAAGAGCACAGTCCGGCCGAGGTGAGGGAACTTCTTGAGCAGAACCCTTCATTCGTATTCTTTAAGCCTGAAAACTTTGCGCCGGTGCGCGGCGCCAGCGCCGTACCGCTGATCGCCAAAGCGTCTGTCGCATCCGATCGCTCGCTGATCCCGCCGGGAACCGCTTTGCTGGCGGAAATCCCGCTGCTGGACAATAACGGTAAATTTACCGGAAAATATGAGATGCGAATGATGGTCTCGCTTGACGTCGGTGGCGCCATTAAAGGACAGCACTTTGATATCTATCAGGGGATTGGCGAGGAGGCGGGCCATATGGCCGGCTGGTTTAACCATTATGGCCGGGTATGGGTATTGAAAACCGCGCCCGGTACGGGCGAACCGCTGTTCTCTTCTGCACAAAACAGTACGGGTAAAACGGCGCTGGTTACCCAGTAGCTTTTTCCCTGCGGGCTGGATCGCCAGCCCTTTTTTCATTCTGAGGTAAAGCATGACTTCTCTTTCTGACGCCTGGCTTCAGCGCTTTGGTGGAACTGCGCGTCTCTATGGTCAGCCCGCGCTGCAACTCTTTGCCGACGCGCATGTCTGCGTGGTGGGTATTGGCGGCGTCGGCTCCTGGGCTGCGGAAGCGTTAGCCAGGACCGGCATAGGGGCTATCACCCTGATTGATATGGATGATGTCTGTATCACCAATACCAACCGCCAAATCCATGCGATGAAGGGAACGGTGGGTCAGGCGAAAACCGAAGTGATGGCGGAGCGCATTCTGGCGATCAATCCGGAGTGTAACGTCACCTGCATCGACGATTTTATTACGGCAGATAACACTGCTGAGCTGATGAGCGCCGGTTTCAGCTATGTTATAGATGCGATAGACAGCGTGAGGCCGAAAGCGGCGCTGCTGGCGTGGTGCCGGCGTAATAAAATCCCGCTGGTTACCACGGGCGGGGCCGGCGGGCAAATCGATCCGACGCAAATTCAGGTCGCCGATCTGGCAAAAACCATTCAGGACCCGCTGGCGGCGAAGCTGCGCGAGCGGCTGAAGCACGATTTCAATATCGTGAAAAACAGCAAAGGTAAGCTGGGTATTGACTGCGTATTTTCCACCGAGGCGTTGATGTATCCACAGCCTGACGGCTCGGTCTGCGCTTCACGCAGCACGGCGGAAGGACCGAAACGAATGGACTGCGCCTCGGGGTTTGGTGCTGCCACCATGGTAACGGCAACGTTTGGCTTTGTTGCCGTCTCTCACGTCCTGAAAAAGATGATGGCAAAGGCCGCACGACGCTAGCTGAGGCGCGCCGCGCCGGACTGGCGGCGCGGTTAGCTTATCGCGGCCTTGCGTACGGCTTCGGCCAGCGCGCTGAGCCCGGCGCTACGCGAGGCGCTGAGCTGGTTGCGCAGCCCCAGCGTCTCAAACAGCGCCAGGGGATCGCTGCTTTGCAATGCGTCAGGCGTTTGTCCTTCGACCGCCGTCAGCAGTACCGCCAGCAGTCCCCGCACGATACGTCCCTCGCTCTCGCCATAAAAATGCAGGCTGCCATCCTCCCGTTGCTGGTGCCCCAGCCAGACGCGGTTTTCACAGCCGCTCAGTTCAATCTCTGGTGTTTTCAGCGCCTCGGGCAGGACGGGCAGCTGTTTGCCTAACAGGATCAGCTGGCGGTAGCGCTCTTCCCACTGGGTAAAGGCGGAAAACTGCTGTTTCAGACCCTCAGCGGTAATGAGATCGCCAAAGGGATGGGGGGCAAGTAAAGTTGTCATAATCAGTCCGCTAAAAGGTCAATGGCGGTCGCGAGGCTGGTTACCAGCGCGTCGACGTCGTTAAGCGTATTATAAGGGGCAAACGAGGCGCGCAGCGTGCCGCTTACGCCAAGCCGCTCAACAAGGGGCTGTGCGCAGTGCTGGCCGGCTCTGACCGCAATACCGCTTTCCGCCAGCAGCGTCACCACATCGCTGTGATGCAGGCCGGCGATGTCAAAAGAGAGCAGGCTGGAACGGCTGGCGCGAAAGCTGCGAAAGCCGGGCAGAGCGGCGAGACGCTCTTCAGCAACATTGGCCAGCCCGCAGCTCCAGCTTTCTGCCGCAGCAATATCGAGATCTTCCAGCCATTTCAGCGCCGCGCTCAGGCCGATCACGCCCGCCACGTTCGGCGTCCCGGCCTCAAATCGCCAGGGCACCGGCTGAGGCGTGAAGCCCTCAAAGCTTACTTTGCTTAACATCTTGCCGCCCCCCTGCCAGGCGGGCATCGCTTCCAGAAGATCGGTTTTGCCGAAGAGCGCGCCGATGCCCATCGGGCCATAAAGCTTATGGGCGGAAAACGCATAGAAGTCGATATCCAGCGCGGTGACATCCGGCGGCGCGTGCACCACGCCCTGCGCACCATCAATCATCACTTTAGCGCCGGCATCATGCGCCAGCCGGATGGCGTGCGCGATATCGGGCGCGCCGCCGGTAACATTGGACATCTGTCCCAGCGCCAGCAGGCGGGTGCGGGCGGTCAGTAAGTCTGGCAGCAGCGCCATATCCGGCAGGAGATCGTCGCCCAGCGGCCACTTGACGATCTCTGCGCCGGTCTGGGCCGCGACCATCAGCCAGGGGACCAGGTTAGCGTGATGTTCCGCTTCGCTGACGATAATCTCATCGCCGGGCTGCAGTCGCGGACGAAAATAGCTCTGTGCCACCAGGTTTATCGCCTCGGTGGTGCCTTTCGTCCAGACAATATTTCTTCCATCAGGCGCATTCAGCAGGCGGGCGACCGACGTCCGCGCCTCTTCATAGCGCTCCGTCAGCGCGCGCGCGGCGGCAAACTGGCTGCGGTGCACCGTACCCGCGCTGAGGCTGTAAAACTGACGTGTCGCTTCAATCACCGCCTGCGGCTTGAGCGTCGTCGCAGCGCTATCGAGGTAGACGCCGGCATCTTTCAGGGCCGGAAATTGCTGGCGAAACTGAACAGGGTTAAATGTCGTCATAATCTCCCCGACTGTGCATCATCCCGTCTGAGACGAGACTGAATTTTAGGCCGTTTTCTGGCAATGTTGGAAAAGCGCGTTATGCTGGATTATGCAAGGTTTAAACTATTACCCGCAAATATGAGCGCTACCGGCAGGCAATTTACGCGCTTTTTGCTTTCAGGTCGTGCTCTTCGGGTGGTTTATCGCATTACAATCTGCAAGGAGAAATAAAGATGAAAAAATTCGCTGCTATTATGGCCGCCTGCGCCATGACTTTTACTCTGGCCGCCTGTTCCAGCAACTACGTAATGCACACAAATGATGGTCGTACCATTGTTGCCGACGGCAAGCCCGTGGTCGATGATGATACCGGCATGATTAGCTATCAGGATGCTAACGGGAACAAGCAGCAGATTAACCGCTCAGACGTTAAAGAGATGGTTGAAATGGGGCAGTAAGTCTCAGGTAAAAAAAAGCACCGCAAATTGCGGTGCTATAAATGACTTTGGACAGACAGGGTAAATCTACAGGAATAAATGGTAGCCAGGCTACCGGTCTGAAAATCGTCAGACCAATTGCAAACACAACATCACGACCACAAGCCAAAAGCCTTTCAAAACTCTGCGTATTCGCCCAAATTTCAAACTGCTTTTCGTTCCGGCTCAGGAAGTGCGGCAACTATAGGTATTTGCTGGTGCATCCTCAACGGACAATTTATAATGCCTCGGATAAAAAAAACTAATACGTAAGGTTCCGTCAGGATCCTCTCGTCCCGTTGCTGTCACACTGTATCCGGTAACCATGTCTAAACGTCTTCCCCCCTTAAATGCACTGCGGGTTTTTGATGCCGCCGCTCGTCATCTCAGCTTTACCAAAGCGGCTGAAGAGCTCTTTGTCACCCAGGCTGCCGTCAGCCACCAGATCAAATCCCTGGAGGATTTCCTTGGCCTGAAGCTGTTCCGGCGGCGCAACCGCTCTCTGCTGCTGACGGAGGAGGGGCAAAGCTATTACCTGGATATTAAAGAAATTTTCACCTCGCTGAATGAAGCCACGCGCAAGCTCCAGGCGCGCAGCGCCAAGGGAGCGTTAACGGTGAGCCTGCTGCCCAGCTTCGCTATTCAGTGGCTGGTGCCGAGGCTCTCAAGCTTTAACTCAGCTTATCCGGGGATCGATGTGCGTATCCAGGCGGTGGATCGTGAGGAAGAGAAGCTTGCCGATGATGTGGACGTGGCGATTTTCTACGGGCGGGGCAACTGGCCCGGACTGCGGGTTGAGAAACTTTATGCTGAATACCTGCTTCCGGTCTGCTCTCCGCTGCTGCTGACCGGCGAGCGTCCGCTCAAGACGCCGGCGGACCTGATGCATCATACCTTACTGCATGACGCTTCCCGGCGGGACTGGCAGTCCTATACGCGCCAGCTCGGCGTCGCGCACATTAACGTGCAGCAGGGACCGATCTTCAGCCACAGCGCAATGGTTTTACAGGCGGCTATTCATGGTCAGGGCGTGGCGCTGGCCAATAATGTGATGGCGCAAACCGAGATTGAGGCCGGCCGGCTGGTCTGCCCCTTTAACGATGTGCTGGTCAGTAAAAATGCTTTTTATCTGGTTTGTCATGACAGTCAGGCAGAACTGGGTAAAATAGCCGCCTTCCGGCAGTGGATCCTGGCGAAAGCCGCCAGCGAACAAGAAAAATTTCGCTTTCGCTACGATCACTGAGATTTTATTTTGTGACGCGCCGCCACGGCGGCCCGTGCAACTCCGAGGAGAGCGTTAATGTCGAGTCGTGCAATGCTGATATTTGCCGCCATCAGCGGTTTTATGTTTGTTCTTCTGGGGGCGTTTGGCGCCCATGTATTGAGTCACTCGCTCGGGCCTGCGGAGATGGCCTGGATGAAAACGGGGCTGGAGTATCAGGCTTTTCATACGCTGGCGATTCTGGGGCTGGCAACGGCGATGCTGCGCCGGGCGAATATCTGGTTTTACTGGAGCAGCGCGTTTCTGGCGCTGGGTACGCTCCTGTTCAGCGGCAGCTTATATTGTCTGGCGCTCTCCCATCTTAAGATGTGGGTTTATATTACGCCGGTTGGAGGCACCTGCTTCCTGATTGGCTGGATACTGATGTTGGTTGGCGCACTGCGTCTGAAAAAAAGGGCAGAACGCCATGAATAAAGTTTTACTCTATTGCCGTCAGGGCTTTGAGAAAGAGTGTGCGGCGGAAATTACCGCTAAAGCGGCGGAGCGCCAGGTTTTCGGTTTTGCGCGGGTAAAAGAGGATTCCGGCTACGTGCTGTTTGAGTGCTACCAGCCGGAAGAGGCGGAAAAGCTGATCAAAGAACTCCCCTTCAGCGAGCTGATCTTCTCCCGCCAGATGATTGTGGTTGGTGAGCTGCTGCGGGATTTACCGCAGGAGGATCGCGTGACGCCCGTTACGGGCATGCTGACCGGTGTGGTTGAAAAGGGCGGCGAACTGCGGGTTGAAGTGCCGGATACCAACGAAAGCAAAGAGCTGCTGAAGTTTTGCCGTAAGTTCACCGTTCCCCTACGGGCCAGCCTGCGTGCCGCAGGCATTTTGCTGAAATTTGAAAGCGCGAAGCGGCCGGTCGTGCACGTCTTCTTTATTGCGCCGGGTTATTGCTATGTAGGCTACTCGCTACCGGAGAACAACTCGCCGTTCTTTATGGGCATCCCTCGCCTGAAGTTCCCGGCAGATGCGCCAAGCCGCTCAACGCTCAAGCTGGAAGAAGCCTTTCATGTTTTCGTGCCGGCCGATGAGTGGGATGAGCGACTGGGCAGCGGCCTCTACGCCGTCGACCTGGGCGCCTGCCCCGGCGGCTGGACTTACCAGCTGGTTAAACGCAGCATGATGGTACATTCGGTGGATAATGGCCCGATGGCCCAGAGCCTGATGGATACCGGGCAGGTGTTCCATCACCGTGAGGACGGCTTTAAATATCGCCCCACCCGCAGCAACATTTACTGGCTGGTGTGCGATATGGTGGAAAAACCGGTGCGGGTGGCGAACCTGATGGCGGACTGGCTGGTGAACGGCTGGTGCCGCGAAGCCATTTTCAACCTCAAGCTGCCGATGAAGAAGCGCTATGAAGAGGTGTCGCAGAACCTGGCGATGATCGATGAAAAGCTCAGGGCCAACGGCATCAATGCGCAGATCCGGGCGCGTCAGCTTTATCACGACCGTGAAGAGGTGACGGTTCATATCCGCCGCGTCTGGGGGGCGACGCCGGGCCGGCGTGATGAGCGCTAAGGCGGAACGGCCTGAATAACGATCCTGATTGCGGGGCGGGCTGATAGCAGCCCACCTCGCAAGCCTCTATTCCTACGGGCTGGACACGCCTATTCCGCGCTGCTGTTCCGGCAGCCTTAACGCTTTCAGATTCCCCTCCAGTACCAGATCGGTTTTCAGCGTCGCCACCTGGCGGCTGATGTCGGCGATAGTCTGATGCTCCTCCAGTTTTTTCCGCCATTTGTCGGGAACGTCGTGCAGGTTCTGGTAAATGGCATCCAGTGAGCCAAAGGTTTTCAGCAGCTGCGTGGCGCTTTTCGCGCCAATGCCCGCCACGCCCGGGATCTTGCTGCTGCCGATCCCGGCCAGACCCCAGTAGTCGGTGAGCTGGGCGGGGGCAACGCCAAATTCGCTGTCGATAAAGGGCACATCCAGCCAGCGCTTCTGAAAATAGTCGCGGATCAGAATACGGGGCGCCAGCAGCTGACAATAGCCCTTATCGGTGGAGACGATGGTGGCCTGACAGCCGTTTTCAGCCACTTTCGTGGCCAGCGTGGCGGCCAGATCGTCAGCCTCTTCACCCGCCGCCTGCCAGCAGGCAACGCCCGCCTGTTGAAAGGCGGCGCGGAGTAACGGCATCTCCTGCTGTAGCGTTTCCGGCATCGGCGCCCGGCCAGCCTTATACTCCGGCAGCAGCTGGTGACGCCAGCCTTCGTGACGCTCATCATCATCAAATACTGCCACGGCATGCGTCGGCTGAGAGTGAACGATCAGCTGCTGGAGGGCATGCAGGCAGGCTTCCCGGCACGGCGATCCCTGTACCGCATGAATGCGGCGGATTAGATTGAGGGCATCAACAATCAGTAAGTGAATCGTCATAGGTTACACATAAAGTGGGAGCGGCCTGTGCGCCGCTCCGGATGGATTACTTAATGATTTCGTAGCAGGGAATATAGGCAGTACCGGGCAGCTTCATGCGGTGCTGAGCAACAAATCCCTGTAACAGATCATCCATGCGGCGCATCATCTCCCGATCGCCCTTCAGCTTGTACGGTCCTTTCTCTTTGATCGCGCGAATGCCCACATCCTTCACGTTACCGGCAACGATGCCGGAAAACGCCCGGCGCAGCGAAGCGGCAAGCTCTTCCGCTGGCTGATCGGGATAGAGATTGAGGTTAGCCATATTTTCATGCGTGGGCACAAAGGGCACCTGAAGGTTCGGCGCGATGCGGATCGCCCAGTTGAAGCTGTAGGCATCGCCCGTTTCGCGACGGTACTCTTTCACTTTCGGCATCGCTTTCTTCATCTGGCGCGCCACCTCGGCGGCATCGTCAATGATGATGGTGTAATGCTTACGCGCCGCTTCGCCCAGCGTGCTGACGATGAATTCATCCATGACGCGGAAATAGTCGGCGCTCTCTTTAGGGCCGGTCAGGATCAGCGGCAGCACCTGCTCCTGGTTTTGCGGATTCATCAGGATCCCCAGCAGATAGAGCAGCTCCTCCGCCGTGCCCACGCCGCCCGGAAAGATAATAATGCCGTGCGCAATGCGGACAAACGCCTCAAGACGTTTTTCAATGTCCGGCATAATGATCAGCTCGTTAACCAGCGGATTAGGCGGTTCGGCAGCGATGATCGACGGCTCCGTCAGGCCAATAAAACGCCCCTCTTTATAACGCTGCTGCGCGTGGCCCACGGCGGCGCCTTTCATTGGGGCTTCCATGACGCCCGGTCCGCAGCCGGTGCAGATATTCAGCTCCCGCAGGCCCAGCTGTGAACCGACGTTGCGGCAGTACTGATATTCGACGGCGTTGATGGAGTGGCCGCCCCAGCATACGACGGTATTCGGCTCCTCACCGACATGCAGCGCCCGGGCGTTGCGCAGAAGGGAGAAGACCAGATTAGTTATCTGAACGGAATCTTCGATCTTCGGGTTCTGAAAATGGCCTGCGTTATCGACCTGGCCGTTCACAAACAGGATGTCGCGCAATACCGCGAACAGATTGGCCTGAAGCGAGCGAATAATCCGGCCATCCACAAAGGCTTCTTCCGGCGGATTAATCAACTCCAGCTTTACGCCGCGTTCGCGGCGCAGGACGTTAATATCAAAACTTTCAAAGCGCGCCAGCAGCTCGTGACTGCTGTCCGTCTGGCTTCCGGAGTTAAGGACCGCAAGGGAACAGTTACGAAACAGTTGGTAAAGATCGCTGCTGGCCGTTTGCTTCAGCATATCGACTTCAAGCTGGGACAGCAGATCCATTGAGCCAAGAGGGCTGATATGTGTGATCAAATTCACTCCTTTACACCCGTCCGGGTGGTGGTCACTCCCCGATAAACGCTGACAAATCCGGCTACGCCGGGAAAAACGCCGCGAAAATAAAATGTCCCCGGGCGAATTGCTTTCCCTTCGCCCCTTCACAGAGTAGCCCCGTCAGCACGGCTTTAACAATAGGGCAACCTGTACATCTGCGCAGCGGCACGCAAATCTTACTGATTACTGACGCACCAGACGGGAATGGCCAGGCTTCCAGTCACCGTTACTGCGCCAGGGATTGATATCCAGCCCGCCGCGCCGCGTATAGCGGGCGTAAACGCTCAGGCTTTCCGGCTGGCAAAAACGGTGAATGTCATTAAAAATGCGTTCAACGCACTGCTCGTGAAACTCATTGTGATGGCGGAAGGAGACCAGGTAGCGCAACAGCGCCTCACGCTGAATGCGTGGACCGCGATAGCTAATCTGTACCGAACCCCAGTCCGGCTGGTTGGTGATCAGGCAGTTCGATTTCAGCAGGTGGCTCACCAGCTGCTCTTCCACGATTTCCGGCAGCGTTGCCTGATGCAGATAATCTGGCGTGAACTGATAGTTATCAATTGCGATATCCTGTTCATCGATGCAGTAACCGGCAAATTGCCCAATCGGCTGTCCCTCAATTTCCTGCAAACGGAATAACGAAACGCTGACGTCACCCACGGCGCAGGCGCTGAGATCGCGCTCAAGCGTGGCACGGACTTCTCCCCAGTCGGCAAAACGGGTCTGGTTGAAGCTATTGAGGTAAAGCTTGAAGCTTTTCGACTCAATCAGGTTGAGGCTGCTGGCGTTAAGGGTCACTTCCCCTACGGCCACCTGCGGCAGGCCTTTTGCGTTCAGCCAGGAGAGCTCGTAAAGTGTCCAGATGTCGGCACCGTGAAAGGGAAGGCTGTCAGGATAGAGCCCCAGCGGTTCACGATTCATGCTCCGCGGTACCGCCTGGAGTAAAGAGGGATCGTAGCGATCGTGATATTCTGTTGGTTTCCCCAGAGTCAGGCCGTTTAACGCCTGGTGCGGATCCTGTAAAGACATCGTAATTACCTTATAACTTGTGCGTACGGGCAGCATCGCAAATAAATCCGTTCATTTACGGCTCAAGCCCGATGAAAAGGGAAGACGGGGAAGCCCCCGACCCCGGCAGACATAATAGCCTTAGTGTAACTCAGGCAGTAGAGAGTGAAAAAACAATGATTGAAGAAACCACCCTGGCGCTAACCGAATTTACCCGCCGCTACTGCGATCTGTGGGAGCGCGAATGCGGCCATCCACCGGCAAGCAGTGAACTGACCGGCGTGCCTTCTCCCTGCACTCAGCAAACCGTGCAGGATGAGATTTACTGGCTGCCTCAGCCCTTTACGCTGGCGAAAAACCTGGATGCGGTGGAACGGGCGCTGGAGCTACGTATTCAGCCATCGGTGGTGGCCTGGTATACGGCGCAGTTTGCCGGGGACATGTCTGCCCGCATCGACGGAAAATCTATTACCCTTTTACAGACCTGGAGCGAAGAAGATTTTTTACGCGTGCAGGAAAACCTGATTGGTCACCTGATAATGAAACGGCGGCTTAAGCATTCACCCACGCTGTTTGTGGCGACCACGGCTTCTGAGCTGGAAATTGTCTCCGTCTGCAACCTGAGCGGCGAAGTGTTTATTGAGCAGTTAGGCACGACGCAACGGACATTGCTGGCGCCTACGCTTGAGCTTTTTATTGAAAACCTGACCCCGGTACGCGATTTGTAAGAGAATGACGAAGTGTTATTGTGAGAGATCTCTTACATATCATGTGCGAGATCGCTTTTAAGCTGATGAATATAACGCATGCTGCTTCGCTGATAATGAGCGAAATCAACCAGTTGTTAATTATCTCAACCGCAAATATTGATCGCAGCCCGCTCATCCAGCGCTAGCCATATTGTTAACTTTTGATATTCGGGCACACTGTGCCATATCGGAAAGGATTCCGTGACTTATGGAATGAGTCAGGACACATCGGGAAGATGCTTCACGGAAAGGCTTCAGGACGAAGCGAGGATATCTCAGGAGTGAGATAAGGGACACCTTCAGGATGAAGAATGTGAGCTGCCAGTATAGGTAGCGTGCGGGGACGCAAAGGACAATCACCAGTGAAGGTGAATAAGTAGGGAATACACCAAGGACCTAGTTATCAGGGACGAGCAGGGAGCACAACCGTAGCGGGATGGCTGCAAACGAACCGGGAGCACTGTTTTTACAGTGCTCCCTTTTTTTCGTGCATACTTCTTACTGACCCGCATGCGAATGTTATGCTTGCGGCCTTTTATCATACTGAATGACAGGAGACCGCTGATGGAACATGAACAGCAGGTTCAGATCCACCTCACGGCGATAGTAGAAGAGTTACATGAGGCAGGCCTCTGGCAAACATGCGCGCCCACTACGCAGGCCTTTGAAAGCCAGGAGCCCTTTTGCATGGATACCATGACCCCGGAGCAGTGGCTGCAGTGGGTGTTCCTGCCGCGTATGCAGGCGCTGCTTGATGCCGGATCGCCGCTGCCCGAAAAGCTGGCCATTGCGCCTTATTATGAGGTCGCGCTGGAAGGTGCCCTGCCGGGACGCGCAAGATTACTGCATGCGCTTAATCAGCTTGATCAGCTGTTTGGTCATGATAACTGATGCTGGAGATTATTTATCAGGATGAATGGCTGGTCGCGGTGAACAAGCCAGCTGGCTGGCTGGTGCACCGCAGCTGGCTTGATCGCCATGAGAAAGTGTTTGTTATGCAAACGGTACGCGATCAGATCGGTCAGCATGTTTTTACCGTGCACCGTCTTGACCGGCCCACCTCGGGCGTCCTGTTGATGGGGCTCTCCAGCGAGGTGGGCCGCCTCCTTTCACAGCAGTTCGAACAGCATCAGCTGCAGAAGCGCTACCATGCCGTTGTGCGTGGCTGGCTTGAAGGAGAAGCAACGCTGGATTATCCGCTGACCGAAGAACTCGATAAAATTGCCGATAAGTTCAGCAATCCGGAAAAAGCGCCACAGCCCGCTGTCACGCACTGGCGCGCTATGGCGACCGCCGAGCTGCCTGTTCCGGTAAGCCGTTATGACACTTCGCGCTATACGCTTGTCGAACTGCTGCCTGAAACGGGGCGCAAGCATCAGCTGCGTCGCCATATGACGCATCTGCGCCATCCGATCATCGGGGACAGCGCGCATGGCGATCTGAAGCAAAACCGCAGCGCAGCGGCCAATTTCGGCATGCGGCGTCTGATGCTTCATGCCAGCGAACTCAGTCTGACGCACCCCGTCACCGGCGAACCCCTGCTGTTACGGGCTGGCCTGGATAACGTCTGGCAGGAGATGATGATGCAGTTCGGCTGGCAGGATTGTCTCCCTGAGGTTCCCAGGGTTGAGTTTCCTGCGGCAAGCCTTCAGGATAGTTCCCTGACGTAAGCCCAGGCTAATGGAGAAAAATATGGCTCAGGTAGGCATTTTTGTAGGGACGATGTACGGCAACTCGCTGCTGGTTGCTGAAGAAGCGGAGCCTTTACTGACTGATGAAGGTCACCAGGTAAAAATTTTTGAAGATCCTGGCCTCGACGACTGGCAGCGTTATGCTGATCACGTCGTGCTGATCGTGACCTCCACGACCGGGCAGGGGGAATTACCGGACAGCATCGCACCGCTCTATCGCGAGATGAAAGCGAAGCTGGGCCATCAGCCAGCCTTGCGCTACGGCCTTATTGCGCTGGGGGACAGCAGCTATGATGATTTCTGCGGCGGCGGCAAGAAATTTGACGCGCTGTTACAGGAGCATGGCGCCACGCGCGTGGGGGATGTGCTGATGATTGATGCTTCAGAGCATCCTGAACCAGAAGAGATTGCCTCACCCTGGGTAGAGACGTGGGCCAGGCAACTAGGCTGACCCGCTGAATGTGCCCCTGTCCAGACGACAGGGGCGTTGCCGTCAGGTTACCGGCGCCGGGTTAAATACGGCCAGCGAATTACGAATGCCCCAGCGATCGGACCAGGTTTCTTTGCGTCCGCTCGCAATATCCAGAATCAGCTCAAACAGCCGCCAGCCGACCTGCTCAATACTCTCTTCTCCCGTTGCAATGGTACCCGCGTTAATATCCATTAAATCGTGCCAGCGATCCGCCAGCGCGTTACGCGTTGCCATTTTGATAACCGGAATGGCCGCCAGCCCGTAGGGCGTTCCCCGCCCCGTGGTGAAAACCTGAAGCGTGATGCCTGAGGCCATCTGCTGGGTGCCGCAGACGAAATCGCTGGCCGGCGTGGCGGCGTAGATCAGACCCCGCCGGGTAGGGCGCTGTCCTGGAGAGAGCACTTCCGCGATAGCGCTGCGTCCCGATTTGGCAATGGAGCCCAGCGCTTTTTCCACTACGTTGGCCAGTCCGCCTTTTTTGTTGCCCGGAGAAGGGTTGGCGCTGCGATCGGTTTTCCCCATATTGAGATAGTCATCGTACCAGGCCATCTCCTCCAGCAGACGTTTACCCACTTCTTCATCCGCCACTCTTGGCGTTAACAGATGCACCGCGTCGCGGACTTCAGTCACTTCAGAAAACATCACCGTCGCGCCGCAGCGCACCAGCAGATCGGAGGCGAAGCCAACGGCCGGATTGGCGGTCACGCCGGAAAACGCATCGCTACCGCCACACTGCATGCCTACCACCAGCTCCGAGGCCGGAACCGTCTCGCGCTGGCGCTGATTAAGCCGCTGAAGGTGGCGCTCGGCGACCTGCAAGATATCGTCAACCATCGATTCAAAACCAACGTGCTTTTCATCCTGCAACCTGACCACATCTTCCTCACCCAGCGAGATCGCCTGAACGTCCGGCGTGCCCTCCAGCAGCCGCTCGGGCTGGAGTTTTTCGCAGCCGAGACCGACAACCATCACCTCTCCGCCAAAGTTAGGGTTCAGGGCCAGATTATGGATGGTGCGGATCGGTATCACCGCCGCCGGGGCGTTAATCGCCACGCCGCAGCCGTACAGATGGTTTAGCGCCACTACGCCGTCCACGTTGGGATAGTTAGGCAGCAGCTGACGCTCAATAATATTGACCACATAATCGACCACGCCCGCGACGCAGTGGACGCTGGTGGTGATTGCCAGCAGATTGCGGGTGCCCACGCTGCCGTCAGCGTTGCGATACCCCTCAAAGGTATAGCCTTCCAGCGGCGGTAAGGCAGGTGGAACGGCATTGGCCAGCGGCAGGCTGGCGAGCGCCGGCGCTTCGGGTAGGACCACCAGGGATTCATCGATCCAGCTGCCGCGAGGAATATCCCGCAGGGCGTAGCCGATTACCTCGCCGTAACGAACAATATTTCCGCCCTGAGCTATTTCGCTCAGCGCAACTTTATGTCCCTGGGGAATATGTTCTTTTAAGATTAATCCGCATGGAAATTCAGTGCCCGCTTTCAGGCCATTATTATTTACCACAATGGCAACGTTATCGTTTTCGTGCACTTTTATATAAAGAGGCCGATCGTTTAAGGGAATGTTCATTGCTCAACACGTCCTGAATCAAATAGTAGTAAAGGAGAGTTCTCTCTTCCGAACGAAGGTGCATCCTTTTTTAATCATTTCTGACGCCAGTCGCTATTCTGCTGGGAACCAGTATAGAAGCGGGCCAGGGGAAACACATTATGCATATGTCCGACATCATGGCGCAGATCACGCCAGCTTTTCAGGCATAAGAACAGATATCAGTGAGAGGGCTCACAAAGATAAGGTCATTTGCAGCGGAGTGTGACTGAGGCCTCATAACGCCAACGAAGCGTGAGCCAGCCCGCAGGAGATTGTGCAAGCGCCACAGAAAAAGCGAATATTAAATCATTATGTAGGGCATTTACCCGATGTGTTCCGGTTGCACGGTTCCTATACTTTTTAGCGAACAGGACGATGAGCTATTTAAATTGGCGTACGACTATTCTGCTAAATAATCGCTATGTTAAACCTAACATCATTCTGATACCCAACGCGATGTGTATGCCGTCCAGAGTGAGTTTGCCTGACCGCTATATTTCAGGAGTGCACCATGAATTCAGTCAGTAGCACAGCAGGCACCGTGCAAAAAAGAACTAATGCCCGCTATTGGATAGTAGTGATGCTGTTTATCGTTACCTCCTTTAACTATGGTGACCGCGCGACTATCGCTATCGCCGGTTCCGCAATGTCCAAAGACATCGGCCTCGATCCTGTCGGGCTTGGCTATATCTTCTCCGCCTTCTCATGGGCGTACGTGATTGGTCAGATCCCTGGCGGCTGGCTGCTGGACCGCTTCGGCTCCAAACGCGTCTACTTCTGGAGTATTTTCCTCTGGTCGCTGTTTACGCTGCTGCAGGGATTTGTCGATCTGTTTAGCGGCTTCACCATCATTGCTGCGCTGTTCCTGCTGCGATTTATGGTGGGGCTTGCCGAAGCGCCTTCCTTCCCCGGTAACAGCCGCATCGTTGCCGCCTGGTTCCCCGCTCAGGAGCGCGGCACCGCTGTTGCCATCTTCAACTCCGCGCAGTACTTCGCCACGGTTATCTTTGCACCAATCATGGGCTGGCTGACTTCCGAAGTGGGCTGGGCACACGTGTTCTGGTTCATGGGCGGGCTGGGCATCATCATCAGCTTTATCTGGCTGAAGGTGATTCACGATCCGAACGATCATCCGGGCGTGAACAAAGCCGAGCTGGAGTATATGGAGCAGGGCGGGGCGTTGATCAATATGGATCAGCGTAAAACCGACGAGCGCAAAGTTCCCTGGAGCGTCAAGCTTAACCAGATTAAACAGCTGGTCAGCTCGCGGATGATGATGGGGATCTATCTGGGGCAATACTGCATTAACGCCCTGACCTATTTCTTTATCACCTGGTTCCCGGTTTATCTGGTGCAGGACCGTGGGATGTCCATCCTTAAAGCGGGGATCATCGCTTCTGTTCCGGCGATTTGCGGGTTCATCGGCGGCGTGCTGGGCGGCGTTATCTCCGACTGGCTGATGCGCAAAACCGGTTCCCTGAATATCGCCCGTAAAACGCCGATTGTGCTGGGCATGATGCTGTCGATTTCGATGGTGGTCTGTAACTACGTTGAAACCGAGTGGCTGGTCGTGTTCTTTATGGCGCTGGCATTCTTCGGCAAGGGCGTGGGTGCGCTGGGCTGGGCGGTGATGGCCGATACGGCACCGAAAGAGATCAGCGGCCTGAGCGGCGGTCTGTTCAATATGTTCGGTAACGCTTCCGGCATCATCACGCCAATCGCTATCGGCTACATCATCGCCACCACGGGATCTTACAACGGCGCGCTGATTTACGTCGGTATCCATGCCTTTGTCGCCGTGCTGAGCTATCTGGTGCTGGTGCGTGACATCAAGCGTATCGAATTAAAACCTTATCAGGGTGCGTTATGAATACGCAAAGCAGCCCGGTCGTCACCGATATGAAGGTTATTCCGGTGGCAGGGCATGACAGCATGCTGCTGAATATCGGCGGCGCCCACGGTGCCTACTTCACCCGCAACATCGTGGTGCTGACCGACAGCGCCGGACATACCGGCGTTGGTGAAGCGCCGGGCGGAGAGACGATTTACCAGACGCTGGTGGAGGCTATTCCCCAGGTGAAAGGGAAAGAGGTGGCAAGAATGAACCGCCTGGTGCAGGAAGTGCACCTGGGCAATCAGTCCGCCGACTTCGACACCTTTGGTAAAGGCGCCTGGACTTTCGAGCTGCGCGTCAATGCGGTTGCCGCGCTGGAAGCGGCGCTGCTTGACCTGCTGGGTCAGTGCCTGAACGTGCCGGTTGCGGAACTGTTGGGGCCGGGCAAGCAGCGTGATGAAGTAACGGTGCTGGGCTATCTGTTTTATATCGGCGACCGTGAGCAAACTGATTTGCCTTATCTGCCCGGCGGGAAGGGAGGCCATGACTGGTATCACCTGCGCCACCAGAAAGCGATGGACAGCGACGCCGTGGTCAGGCTGGCCGAGGCCGCGCAGGATAAGTACGGCTTTAAAGATTTCAAGCTGAAGGGCGGCGTGCTGCCGGGCGAGCAGGAAATTGACGCGGTTAAAGCCATGAAAAAGCGGTTTCCGGAGGCGCGCATTACCGTTGATCCTAACGGCGCCTGGTATCTGGATGAGGCGATCGCGCTCTGTAAGGAGATGCAGGGCACGCTGACCTATGCTGAAGATCCCTGCGGCGCGGAACAGGGGTACTCGGGCCGTGAGGTGATGGCGGAGTTCCGACGCGCTACCGGGCTGCCGGTCGCCACCAATATGATCGCCACCAACTGGCGCGAGCTGAATCACGCCGTGATGCTCAATGCCGTGGATATCCCGCTGGCCGATCCGCACTTCTGGACGCTGAGCGGTGCGGTGCGGGTTGCTCAACTGTGCGACGAGTGGGGCCTTACCTGGGGCTGCCACTCCAACAACCATTTTGATATTTCGCTGGCGATGTTTACCCACGTCGGCGCGGCGGCACCCGGCAAGCCAACCGCTATCGACACGCACTGGATCTGGCAGGAGGGCGATCAGCGTCTGACCAAAGCGCCGCTGCAAATCCGCCAGGGGAAAATCGCCGTCCCGGACGCTCCCGGGCTGGGTGTGGAGCTGGACTGGGCGCAGGTTGAAAAAGCGCATCAGCTCTATAAAACCCTGCCAGGCGGCTCGCGCAATGACGCCACGGCGATGCAGTACCTTATCCCCGGCTGGACATTCGATCGCAAACGTCCCGCCTTCGGGCGCTGAATTCTACAAGCTATAAGGACAATATGATGAGTCAAGTTCACTCAACCCCGCGGGTAACGGAGATGCAGGTCATTCCGGTGGCCGGGCATGACAGTATGCTGCTTAATCTCAGCGGTGCCCATGCGCCTTATTTCACCCGTAATATCGTTATCATCAAGGATAACTCCGGCCATACCGGCGTCGGTGAAATTCCCGGCGGCGAGAAAATCCGTAAGACGCTGGAAGATGCCGCCGCGCTGATTGTCGGCCAGGGCCTGGGTGAGTATAAAAACCTGCTCAGCAAGGTACGCCAGACGTTTGCCGATCGCGATGCCGCTGGGCGGGGCAACCAGACTTTCGACTTGCGTACCACAATACATGTGGTGACCGGCATTGAAGCCGCCCTGCTGGATTTACTCGGACAGCATCTGGGGGTGAACGTCGCCTCCCTCCTCGGCGACGGGCAGCAGCGTGACCGGGTCGAAATGCTCGGTTATCTCTTCTACATCGGCGATCGCCGCAAAACCTCGCTGGATTACCAGAGCCAGCCCGACGAGCAGTGCGACTGGTATCGCCTGCGGCATGAAGAGGCGCTGACCCCGGAGAGCGTGGTCAGGCTGGCCGAAGCGGCCTATGAGAAATATGGCTTCAATGATTTCAAACTGAAGGGCGGCGTGCTGGCGGGCAGTGAAGAGGCGGAAGCCGTGACGGCGCTGGCGAAGCGCTTCCCGGAAGCCCGTATCACCCTCGATCCTAACGGTGCCTGGTCACTGAATGAGGCGATTGCGCTTGGCAAGCAGCTGAAAGATGTACTGGCCTATGCGGAAGATCCTTGCGGTGCGGAACAGGGCTATTCAGGGCGTGAAGTGATGGCGGAATTCCGTCGGGCAACCGGCCTGCCGACCGCCACCAATATGATCGCCACCGACTGGCGGCAGATGGGGCATACCTTATCGCTGCAATCCGTCGATATTCCGCTGGCGGACCCTCACTTCTGGACCATGCAGGGCTCCGTTCGCGTGGCGCAAATGTGTCATGAATTTGGCCTCACCTGGGGCTCTCACTCCAATAACCATTTTGATATTTCACTGGCAATGTTTACCCATGTCGCGGCGGCTGCGCCGGGCAACGTCACCGCCATTGATACCCACTGGATCTGGCAGGAAGGGAATCAGCGCCTGACCAAAGCACCGCTGCAGATCAAAGGCGGCATGGTGGAGGTGCCAGCGCAGCCAGGACTGGGCGTTGAGCTGGATATGGATCAGGTGATGAAAGCTCACGAGCTTTACCAGAAACATGGACTGGGCGCGCGGGATGATGCGCAGGCTATGCAGTTCCTGGTGCCGGACTGGACCTTCGATAACAAACGCCCCTGCCTGGTGCGCTAATACTACTTTCTGGAGAAACTGATGAGCTATGTAAGTAACCCAAACAGCTTCCGCCAGCGCCTGCTGGCCGGCGAAACGCTGATCGGTAGCTGGTGCGCGCTGGCCAACCCTGTTACTACCGAAATACTAGGCCTGGCTGGTTTTGACTGGCTGGTGCTTGATGGCGAGCACGCGCCTAACGACATTACAACTTTTGTGCCTCAGCTGATGGCCCTGAAAGGCAGCGTCAGCGCGCCGGTGGTGCGTCCGCCGTGCAATGAGCCGGTGATCATTAAGCGCCTGCTGGATATTGGCTTCTCAAACTTTTTGATCCCTTTTGTGGAGACCGAAGAAGAAGCGGTGCGGGCCGTGGCCTCCACGCGCTATCCCCCGCTGGGGATCCGGGGCGTTTCCGTCTCTCACCGCAGCAACATGTACGGCACGGTGCCGGAGTACAACACCACCGTCAACGATAACATCACGCTGCTGGTGCAGATCGAGACTCAGCAGGCGGTGGACAATATTGACGCCATCGCGGCCGTCGAGGGTGTGGATGGGATCTTTGTCGGGCCGGGCGATCTCTCCGCAGCACTCGGTTATCTGGGCCAGCCCGCCCACCCGGAAGTCCTTAAGGTCATTAAATATATTTTCGATCGTGCGAAGGCCGCCGGGAAGCCGAGCGGGATTCTGGCACCGGTGGAAGCCGATGCGCGCCGCTACCTTGAATGGGGCGCCGGATTTGTCGCCGTAGGCAGTGATGTTGGCGTGTTCCGTGGCGCCACCCAGGCACTTTGCGATCGCTTTAAAAAATAACCCGTCGTTCAGGAGAAACAGCATGAAAATTGGATTTATTGGTCTTGGCATCATGGGCAAACCCATGAGCAAAAATCTGCTGAAAGCTGGCTATTCGCTGGTGGTTCGTGACTCTCATCAGGAGAACGAAGCGGAACTGATTGGCCTGGGCGCGACTTCCGCCCCGAGCGCTAAAGCGGTCGCTGAGCAGAGCGATGTGATTATCACCATGCTCCCCAACTCGCCGCATGTGAAGGAAGCGCTGCTGGGTGAGGAGAGCGTAATCCAGGGCGCGAAGTCCGGCACCATCGTGATCGATATGAGCTCCATTGCGCCGCTGGCCAGCCGCGAAATTCACGAGGCGCTGGCGAAAAAAGGCATCGCGCTGCTGGACGCCCCGGTCAGCGGCGGCGAGCCGAAGGCGATAGAGGGAACGCTGTCAGTGATGGTGGGCGGCGATAAAGAGCTGTTCGACAAATGCTACGACATCATGAAAGCGATGGCGGGGTCGGTGGTGCATACGGGCGATATCGGCGCCGGTAACGTCACCAAGCTGGCAAATCAGGTGATCGTGGCGCTGAACATTGCGGCCATGTCGGAAGCGTTAACGCTGGCGACGAAAGCCGGGGTGAATCCGGATCTGGTATATCAGGCGATTCGCGGCGGCCTGGCGGGCAGCACCGTGCTGGATGCGAAAGCGCCTATGGTGATGGATCGCAACTTCAAGCCTGGATTCCGCATCGACCTTCATATCAAAGACTTAGCTAACGCGCTGGAAACCTCGCACGACGTGGGCAGCCAGCTGCCGCTGACCGCTGCCGTGATGGAGATGATGCAGGCGTTACGCGCTGATGGGCTTGGCACCGCCGATCACAGCGCGCTGGCTTGCTATTATGAAAAGTTAGCGAAAGTGGAAATCACTAAATAGTTCCCAATCCGGCTCGTTGCAGAGCCGGGATCCGCACCGCCGGCTCCGGCCGGTTCAACAGCGCCCGGATAACGAATGAAAATAGTAATCGCACCGGATTCATACAAAGAGAGCCTGTCTGCTCAGCAGGTAGCGACGCAGATCGAGTTGGGTTTTCGTGAAATCTTTCCCGATGCCCATTACGTTAAGCTGCCGGTAGCAGACGGTGGCGAAGGAACGGTCGAGGCGATGGTGGCCGCCACGGACGGGCATATTGTCCGGCTGGACGTCACCGGGCCGCTGGGGGAGAGCGTGCCGGCTTTTTATGGTCTCTCCGGTGACGGGAGCTGTGCCTATATTGAGATGGCGGCCGCCAGCGGCCTGGAGCTGGTGCCCGCCGCGAAGCGTGATCCGCTGATCACCACCTCCTGGGGAACCGGCGAGCTGATCCGTAACGCGCTGGATAAGGGCGTGGAGCATTTTATTATCGGCATCGGCGGCAGTGCGACCAATGATGGCGGCGCCGGCATGGTGCAGGCGCTCGGCGCGAAGCTGCTGGATAAACGGGGAGAGCAAATCGGTTTTGGCGGCGGTGAGCTCTCCAGCATCGACAGCATTGATATGCGTGAATTCGATGCGCGCATCCAGCACTGCCGGTTTGAAGTGGCCTGCGATGTGACCAACCCGCTGCTGGGTAAAGAGGGCGCATCGGCCGTCTTCGGGCCCCAGAAAGGCGCCACCCCTGAACTGGTGACGCAGCTGGATAACGCGCTGGCGCACTATGCCGGGATTATTCTGCGCGATCTGGGTATTGATGTACTCTCTGTGCCCGGCGGCGGCGCGGCAGGCGGTATGGGCGTGGCGCTGCATGCGTTCTGTCAGGCGGAGCTGCGGCGCGGCATTGAGATCGTGACCGAAGCGCTGGGGCTGGACGAACTGGTAAAAGAGGCGACGCTGGTGATCACCGGCGAAGGGCGCATCGACAGCCAGACCATTCACGGCAAGGTCCCGATTGGCGTGGCGAAAGTCGCGAAGCGTTATAACAAGCCGGTGATTGGCATTGCCGGCAGCCTGACCGAGGATGTTAGCGTTGTGCATCAGCACGGGCTGGATGCGGTCTTCAGCGTACTTTACAGCATCTGTACGCTTGAGGAGGCGCTGGATAACGCGGCGGAAAATGTGCGGATGACGGCACGCAATATCGCCGCTTCGCTGGCCATCGGACAACAGATGCCGCGCGACTGAAATCAGGCTCCCGCCGTATCAGGCTGGAGCCTTTTTTCTTATCAGCTTGCGGGATGAGGCGCTGTCTACCGCGACTGCGTCAGCTTCTCTTTCGCCAGCCTCGCCACGTTTTCCATCTCATCAAGCAGCTCAAACAGTTCCGGCTCGACGTCAGCAATGCTGCTGTGGGCGCGGAGGCTTTTATCAAGCTGCTGGCAGAGCTGCTTCAGCCGGGGTACGCCGCTATAGCTGGCGCTACCGTGGAGCTTGTGAATAATATCACGCAGTTCCGGCAGATTGTCTTCGGCCATAAATCTCTCCACCAGCCGGGTGACCTCCGGCAGAAAGTCCACCAGCATTTGTAGCAGATCGCGGGCCAGGTCGGGCTTATTGGCCGCCTGACGGAGCGCAAGCTGCCAGTCAAGCGAAGGGGAGAGCCCGGGAGTTTTTGTCACCGCCCGGCTGATGCCCGGCGTATAACACGCCAGCAGCTGGCCCAGCTTTACTTCGTCAATCGGCTTGGCAAGATAGTCGTTCATGCCGGCTTTGATCAGCTGCTCCCGCTCGCCGTCCAGCGCATGAGCGGTGACGGCAATGATCGGCGTGGAGGCGTGTTGCGGATATTCGCGGATAATTTCACTGGCGCGAATACCATCGATTTCCGGCATCTGAATATCCATCAGGATGATATCCAGCTGATGATTTTTTGCCTGCTGGATGGCCGCCTCGCCGCTGTCACAGAGGATGATGGTTTCCACCTGCTCTTCCAGCAGCGCGCCGATCAGCTTCAGGTTGGCCGGATTATCATCCACCGCCATCACCCTGAGCGGCAGCCGCTGACGGCGCGGAAGATATTCGCCTTCGCGGGTGTGATGATCGATCAGGATCGGCAGCAGTCGGGTAAGCGAAACCGGTTTAATCAGGCAGGCGCTTACGCCGCGCGCCTTAAGCTCTTCCGCATAAACCTGCATCTGGCAGGGCAGCGCCATAATCACATTATCGGCGCGCTGGAGAGCCGGCAACAGCTGCTCATTCGGGATCTCTTTTTCCTGCTGCCGCGTAACGGGCAGGCCCATCAGCAGCGCATCGTAATACGCCTCGGGGAGGCCGTCGAGCGTGCTGCTGTAGCTCACCGTCATCTGCGTGGCGCCCAGCATATCCAGCGTCGCTCTGGCCGCGCTTTCATTAGCTTCCACGTAGGCCAGCCGTTTGCCCAGCAGACAGTCCGTGGCCCGCGGATCGCTGGCCGCATTCGGATTCAGCGCCAGATTGACGTGGAACCAGAACGTCGAGCCATGGTTCACACGGCTGTGGAACGAGATTTCCCCGCCCATCTCATTGACCAGCTTCTGGGTAATGACCAGACCGAGACCGGTACCGCCGTGACGGCGCGAGATGCTGGCGTCGGCCTGACGAAAGGCCTGAAACAGCTGAGACTGCTGCTTTTCTGAGATGCCGATACCGGTATCGTGGATCTGCACTTCCAGATCGACCCGGTTATTGCTCTGCGACCGTTTCTCAACGCGGATATCAATATTGCCGCGCTCGGTGAATTTAATAGCGTTGCCCAGCAGGTTAACCACAATCTGCTGAATGCGCAGCGGATCGCCGATGGCGTTATCCGGGACGTCATGCTGAATGCTCAGCGTCAGCTCCAGCCCTTTTTCATGGGCTGACTGAGCCAGCAGCACCACCACTTCATCAAGCGTGGCCCGCAGCGGGAACGGAATGGTTTCCAGCACCAGCTTGCCCGCTTCCAGCTTGGAGAAATCCAGCACGTCATTGATGATGCTTAACAGGTTATTCGCCGATCGCTCAATGGTATGCAGGTAATCGCGCTGGGTGATATTCAGCGAGGTTTTCAGCGTTTGCCGGGTAAAACCGATGACGCCGTTTAGCGGCGTGCGCAGCTCGTGCGACATATTAGCCAGGAATTCAGACTTAATGCGTGCTGCTTCCTGGGCACGCTTTTTCGCCAGATCCAGCTCGACGTTCTGGATCTCCATCTGTTCCAGCGTTTCCCGCAGGTCGGAGGTTGCCTGGTCAATGTTCTGCTGCATCTCTTCATGATAAGCGGTCAGCGACATCGCCATCGAGTTGATGCCGTTCTTCAGCATATCAAGCTCGCCGAGCATATGCCCGGAGACGCGGCTGTCCAGCTGGCCCCGGCGGATACGGTCAACGGTGCTGACCATGTCGCGGATTGGGCCGGTCACGTCGCGCATCAGGCGATAAGCGAACAGCATGGCTATACAGAGGCAGAACAGCAGCAGCAGGGTGGAGATAAACACCTCTTTATACTGTTGCAGTCTGACCGACTGAAGATCCAGTTCAATCGCAATATAGCCCAGGGTGTTGCCGCTGGGCTCAGCATTGTTCGGCGGCGTTTGATCCGCGTAATAGCTTTCCGACACGATCGGCGTACGCAGGATCACTGAATTACCTTTTCGTTCAGAGGTAAAACTGTCAGGCAGCTTTGCGCCGTCCGGCAGGCGAAGGCTTGCCGAATTAATATGGTAATTGGAGGTTACAAAGAGCTGATTCTGCGTATCAAATACGGTAATCGCCCGCACGATGTCAGAGTGGCGCCGGTGCAGCAGACTGACTAACTGACGAACCGATTCGCGGTTGTTAAAGGTCATGCCGTATTCGCTGGCAACGGCCAGCGGCTCGATAATATTGACGCCGGCATCCACCAGCTGGCGCTGTAGCTCGTTGAAGCGATGCACCACAAAAAAGGTGCTCAGCAGCAGTCCAATCATCAGCGTCGGCGCCAGAATCAAAATCATCATGCGGGCCCGCAGGCTATATTTGGTCATATTCTTCCTGAAACGGGTAGGCAACCGGCGGCGCGTAACGCGGGTCGAATTAATCCAGCTGCTGGTGTAGGCTACGCACGTTTTTTCGCTAACTACTTTCGGAAACTGAATAATGGCGCAATTCTACTCTGCAAAACGGCGCGTGACGACCCGTCAGAAGGTGATGGTGACGATAAATGACCTCGACGGGCTGGGGCAGGGCGTCGCCCGGCATAACGGCAAAGCCCTTTTTGTCAGCGGCGCACTGCCCGGCGAGCAGGCAGAGGTAGAGATTACCGAAGAGAAACGCGGTTACGCCCGCGGCAAGGCGAAACGCATCCTCACCGCCAGCCCTGAGCGCGTGCAGCCCCGGTGCGTACATTTTTATCAGTGCGGCGGCTGCCAGCAGCAGCACGTCTCGCCGGCATTACAGCAGCAGAGCAAAGCGAAGGCGCTGGCGCGACTGCTGACGCAGGAAACCGGACAGCCGGTCAGTATTGAGACGATTATTGCGGGAGAGCCTTATGGCTACCGGCGCCGTGCCCGACTGGGCCTGAACTATCATCTGCGTAGCCAGACGCTGCAAATGGGCTTTCGCCAGGCGGGCAGTAACGATCTGGTCACCCTGACCGAATGCCCCATTCTGGTGCCCGAACTGAATGCGCTTATCCAGCCGCTGCACCAGATGCTGAGCCGCCTGCAGGCGGTCCGGCGACTCGGCCACGTTGAGCTGGTGCAGGCGGATAACGGCCCGCAGCTGGTTTTACGCCATCTCGACGCCTTAAGCGCCAGCGATCGGCAAGAACTGGAACGCTTTTCGCATAAGCACCAGGTCGCCTTGTATCTGGCCCCGGACAGTGACACCCTGGTGCAGGTGAGCGGCGAGGCGCCTTACTACCAGATTGAGGGCCTGAAGCTTGCCTTCAGCCCGCGTGATTTTATTCAGGTAAACGCGGCGCTGAATCAGCAAATGGTGAGCACAGCGCTAAGCTGGCTCGATCTCCAGCCGTCCGATCGGGTGCTCGATCTGTTTTGCGGTATGGGGAACTTCACGCTGCCGGCAGGAAAATGCGTTAAAAGCGTCACAGGTGTGGAGGGCGTTACAGCATTAGCGGAAAAGGGTGCGTATAATGCTGCGCAGAATAATCTTAATAATGTGGCCTTTTTTCAGGCCAATCTGGAAGAGGATGTCACCCTTCAGCCATGGGCCGCAGAAGGGTTTAATAAGGTATTACTGGATCCGGCACGGGCGGGGGCGGCGGGCGTTATGGCGCATATCAGTAAACTTGCGCCTGAACGCGTGGTCTATGTTTCCTGTAATCCCACTACACTTGCCCGGGATGCGCAGAAACTTTTGTCATCCGGCTACCGGTTGGAAAGGTCCGCGCTGCTTGATATGTTTCCTCATACCGGGCATGTGGAGTCCATGGTGCTGTTTAGCCAAATATAGTTCCCCGTTGCGGGAGCCAGGCCAGGAGAGGTTATGGTTGCGGTAAGAAGTGCACATATGAATACGGCTGGCGAGTTTGCGCTCGACCAATGGATCAGCAGTTTGGGGATCTCAAACCCGCAGTCATGTGAACGACTGGCCGACACCTGGCGCTATTGTGAAGCGGCGACGCAGCACCATCCTGACGCCGCACTGCTGCTTTGGCGCGGCGTGGAGATGGTCGAAATCCTCTCCATGCTCAGCATGGACAGCGAAAGCCTGCGCGCGGCGCTGATTTTCCCCCTCGCCGACGCAGGCGTTACCTCGGAAGCGGTGCTGGAAGAGAAGTTCGGCAGTGCTATCGTCTCGCTGGTTCACGGCGTGCGCGATATGGACGCCATCCGGCAGCTGAAAGCCACCCATAATGATTCCATGGCCTCCGAGCAGGTCGATAACGTCAGGCGTATGCTGTTGGCGATGGTGGAAGATTTCCGCTGCGTGGTCATCAAGCTGGCTGAACGGATTGCCCACCTGCGTGAAGTGAAAGATGCGCCGGAAGATGAGCGCGTGCTGGCGGCAAAGGAATGTACCAATATCTACGCGCCGCTGGCGAACCGGCTCGGTATCGGCCAGCTTAAGTGGGAGCTGGAAGACTTCTGCTTTCGCTATCTGCATCCCGATGAATACAAGCGCATCGCCAAACTGCTGCATGAGCGGCGCATCGATCGCGAAGAGTACATTGATACCTTCGTTCAGTCGTTGCGTACCGAAATGGCGAAAGAGGGCGTGAAGGCGGAAGTTTATGGCCGGCCCAAACATATCTACAGCATCTGGCGCAAAATGCAGAAAAAAGCGCTGTCGTTTGATGAGCTTTTTGACGTGCGGGCGGTGCGCATTGTGGCCGAGCGGCTCCAGGACTGTTACGGCGCGCTCGGCACCGTTCATACGCTCTACCGCCATCTGCCCAGCGAATTTGATGACTACGTGGCGAATCCGAAGCCGAACGGCTATCAGTCGATTCACACCGTGGTGCTCGGCCCGGCCGGGAAAACCGTTGAGATCCAGATCCGTACCCGCCAGATGCATGAAGATGCGGAACTGGGCGTGGCCGCGCACTGGAAATACAAAGAGGGCAATACCAGCGGCAGCGCCCGCGGCGCGTCGGGTCACGAAGAGCGCATCGCCTGGCTGCGTAAGCTGATCGCCTGGCAGGAAGAGATGGCCGACTCTGGCGAAATGCTGGATGAGGTGCGCAGCCAGGTCTTTGACGATCGCGTCTACGTGTTTACGCCGAAAGGCGACGTGGTTGACCTGCCCGCCGGCTCAACGCCGCTCGACTTCGCTTACCATATTCACAGCGATATCGGTCACCGCTGCATTGGCGCCAAGGTTGGCGGCCGCATTGTGCCCTTTACCTATCAGCTCCAGATGGGCGATCAGATCGATATCATTACCCAGAAGCAGCCTAACCCCAGCCGCGACTGGCTGAACCCCAATCTCGGCTACATCACGACCAGCCGCGGACGCTCAAAAATCCACGCCTGGTTCCGCAAGCAGGACCGCGACAAAAATATCGCGGCCGGCCGGCAGATCCTCGACAGCGAGCTGGACCAGCTGGATATCAGCCTCAAAGAGGCGGAAAAGCTGCTGCTGCCGCGCTATAACGTCAACTCGCTCGACGAACTGCTGGCGGCGATTGGCGGTGGGGATATCCGTCTTAATCAGATGATCAACTTCCTGCAGTCGAAGCTGAATAAACCCAGCGCGGAAGAGGAAGATCGTGAGGCCCTGCGCCAGCTGACCCAGAAATCCGCCGCACCGCGCAGTAAAGAGAGTGGTCGCGTGGTGGTGGAGGGCGTGGGCAACCTGATGCACCATATTGCCCGCTGCTGCCAGCCGATCCCCGGCGATAACATTGTTGGCTTTATCACTCAGGGACGGGGGATCTCCATTCACCGGGCCGACTGCGATCAGCTCAGCGAACTGATTTCCCATGCGCCGGAGCGCATCGTCGATGCCGTCTGGGGGGAAAGCTACTCCAGTGGCTATTCGCTGGTGGTGCGCGTGACGGCCAACGATCGCAGTGGGCTGCTGCGGGATATCACCACCATCCTCGCCAATGAAAAGGTGAATGTGCTGGGCGTTTCCAGCCGCAGCGAGACCAAAAAGCAGCTGGCCACGATTGATATGGATATTGAAATCTATAATCATCAGGTGCTGGGCCGCGTGCTGGCGCGATTGAATCAGGTGCCCGATATCATTGATGCTAAAAGATTGCATTGATCTGTGGAGTGGCTACTTTGCTTGTCACTTTGCGTTCGGGCAGTGCTCACCCCTGGTCACATACTCAAGTATGCGCCCAGGAGATTGCGCGCTGGCCGGCCACAAATTGAGTGCGCCAGTAACGCCACGACGTTGCCTGCTGATGACCCAATCCTTATGCCGAAACTCACCTCTACTCCGGCAATGAATGACTTATTTCCTTGCCGTATATTTACCTCTTCGCACTTATGACTCAGAAAATGGAAAACGCTATGAACGCACTTGATCGCCTGCTGGGCATTATGACCACCCTGCGCGATCCACAGCGGGGCTGTCCGTGGGATCGCGAGCAGACCTTCGCCTCCATTGCGCCCTACACCCTTGAGGAAACCTATGAAGTACTGGATGCCATAAGCCGTGAGGATTTTGACGATCTGCGCGGTGAGCTTGGCGATCTGCTCTTTCAGGTGGTGTTTTATGCGCAGATGGCGAATGAGGAAGGACGCTTTAATTTTGACGATATCTGCCACACCATCAGCGACAAACTTGAGCGCCGCCATCCCCATATTTTTGGCGATGCGACGGTCAGCGACAGCGCTGAAGTGCTGGTGAACTGGGAGCAGATTAAGCGCAGCGAACGGGCGGAAAAAGATCAGCATTCCGCGCTGGATGATATTCCGCGGGCGCTTCCCGCGCTGATGCGCGCCCATAAAATCCAGAAGCGATGCAGTAATGTCGGTTTTGACTGGACCACTCTCGGCCCGGTACTGGACAAAGTGCACGAGGAAATCGACGAGGTGATGCACGAAGCGCAGCAGGCGGTTATCGATCCGCACAAGCTGGAGGAAGAGATCGGCGATCTGCTGTTTGCGACGGTTAACCTTTCACGTCATCTTGGCAGCAAGGCCGAAACTGCGTTACAAAAAGCCAATGATAAGTTTGAGCGCCGTTTCCGCGAAGTTGAGCGGATTATCGCCGCGCAGGGACTGGAGATGAAGCAGGCGACGCTCGAACAGATGGAAGAGGCCTGGCAGCAGGTTAAATCGGAAGAGAAGGGCAGCTGACCGGCGCTATGCGCAGGCGGCGGGCTATCCGTGGCGCACCGGGCGGATTATCGACATAAAAAGATCTGATAATCCGCCGCTTTTTACCGACCGGTAGCGAACAGGTTCAGTGCCGTAAACTGCGCCTGGGGAGCTTAACCAGCGCGCATAATGCACAGAACAAGAATAAAAAGCTGACTCGATTCAACAAAAATGTGACATGCATCAACCTCATAGCCGTCAGATTCCGGTAGGCTCTGGCCGGTCAGTGCGATGGAAGGCGCAGAACCAGAAACGATTAATTGTGGCACGGAGGGGATTCCCGTATACTGTTTTCCCGTCCTGGTTATTCCATCGTCTTTAAACCTACTTTCTCAGGTTCAGCATGACAACGAACTATATTTTTGTGACCGGCGGGGTCGTATCCTCTCTGGGTAAAGGCATTGCCGCAGCCTCCCTGGCCGCCATTCTTGAAGCACGTGGTCTGAATGTGACCATCATGAAGCTGGACCCGTATATCAACGTGGATCCGGGCACCATGAGCCCCACTCAGCACGGCGAAGTGTTCGTCACCGATGACGGCGCGGAAACCGATCTGGATTTGGGCCACTACGAGCGCTTCATCCGTACCAAAATGAGCCGCCGTAACAACTTCACCACTGGCCGCATCTATTCAGACGTCCTGCGCAAAGAGCGTCGCGGCGACTACCTGGGTGCCACCATTCAGGTTATTCCACACATCACTAACGCGATCAAAGAGCGCATCATCGCTGGCGGCGAAGGCCACGACGTGGTGCTGGTTGAGATCGGCGGTACCGTCGGCGACATCGAATCCCTGCCGTTTTTGGAAGCGATCCGCCAGATGGCCGTAGACGTTGGCCGCGAGCACACCATGTATATGCACCTGACGCTGGTGCCTTATATGGCGGCGGCCGGTGAGGTCAAAACCAAGCCGACCCAGCACTCGGTGAAAGAGCTGCTCTCTATCGGTATTCAGCCGGATGTGCTGATCTGCCGTTCTGACCGCGCCGTACCGGCCAACGAACGGGCGAAAATCGCGCTGTTCTGTAACGTGCCGGAAAAAGCGGTCATTTCGCTGAAAGACGTTGATTCCATTTATAAGATTCCTGGTATGTTAAAATCCCAGGGACTCGACGATTATATCTGTAAGCGCTTTAGCCTGAACGCGCCGGAAGCTAACCTGTCCGAATGGGAACAGGTGATCTACGAAGAAGCCAATCCGGGCGGCGAAGTGACTATCGGCATGGTCGGCAAATACGTTGAACTGCCGGATGCCTATAAGTCGGTGATTGAAGCGCTGAAGCATGGCGGACTGAAAAACCGCGTGACCGTCAACATCAAGCTGATCGACTCGCAGGATGTGGAAAGCCGCGGTGTCGAAATGCTGAAAGATTTGGATGCTATCCTGATCCCGGGCGGCTTTGGCTACCGGGGTGTGGAAGGCAAACTGCTGACAGCCCGCTACGCGCGTGAGCACAATATCCCTTATCTGGGCATCTGTTTAGGTATGCAGGTGGCGCTGATGGAGTTCGCCCGTAACGTGGCCGGAATGCCGGGCGCAAACTCGACTGAATTTGTGCCAGACTGTAAGTATCCGGTGGTGGCGCTGATCACCGAATGGCGTGATGAAGAAGGCAATGTTGAAGTGCGTACTGAGCAGAGCGATTTGGGCGGCACCATGCGTCTGGGCAGCCAGCAGTGCCAGCTGACCAAAGACAGCCTGGTCCATCAGATGTACGGCTCCGACACCATCGTTGAGCGCCACCGTCACCGTTACGAAGTCAACAATATGCTGCTGAAGCAGATTGAAGCGGCTGGTTTGCGTGTGGCAGGCCGCTCAGGGGATGACCAGCTGGTAGAGATTATTGAAATCCCTGACCACCCATGGTTTGTTGCGTGTCAGTTCCACCCGGAATTCACCTCAACGCCCCGAGACGGTCACCCGCTGTTTGCCGGCTTTGTAAAAGCCGCCAGCGAGTACCAGAAGCGTTTGGCAAACTAAGTATTTTCATAACGGCGCCTGACTTTATTCTTCAGATTTCACGTTGCGCAAGGCGGCAACTGAAAGGGTTCCCGGGAGCTTACTCCGGTAAGTGACAGGGGTGAGAGAGCAGCCAACACGGCTGCACTCTGAAAGAGAAAGGATAACGGGCGTTGTTTGTCTGAGTTTATAGATAACTTGTACTGAGGAAAAACTAATGTCCAAAATCGTTAAAGTCATCGGTCGTGAAATCATCGACTCTCGCGGAAACCCAACCGTTGAAGCAGAAGTCCATCTGGAAGGCGGTTTCGTCGGTATGGCTGCGGCACCTTCTGGCGCCTCTACCGGCTCTCGCGAAGCGCTGGAACTGCGTGACGGTGACAAATCGCGCTTCCTGGGCAAAGGCGTTACTAAAGCCGTTGCCGCCGTTAACGGTCCTATCGCTGACGCGGTAACCGGTAAGGACGCGAAAGATCAGGCAAACATCGACAAGATCATGATCGATCTTGACGGCACTGAGAACAAATCCAAGTTCGGCGCTAACGCCATTCTGGCCGTCTCTCTGGCAGCCGCCAAAGCCGCTGCGGCAGCAAAAGGCATGCCGCTGTATGAGCACATTGCTGAGCTGAACGGTACCCCAGGCAAATTCTCTATGCCTCTGCCAATGATGAACATCATCAACGGCGGCGAGCACGCGGATAACAACGTTGATATCCAGGAATTCATGATTCAGCCTGTTGGCGCAAAAACGCTGAAAGAAGCCATCCGTATGGGTTCTGAAGTGTTCCACACCCTGGCGAAAGTGCTGAAGTCCAAAGGTATGGGCACCGCAGTGGGCGACGAAGGTGGCTACGCGCCAAACCTGGGTTCCAACGCCGAAGCGCTGGCTGTTATCGCTGAAGCGGTAAAAGCAGCAGGCTATGAGCTGGGCAAAGACATCACCCTGGCGATGGACTGCGCGGCTTCTGAATTCTACAAAGACGGCAAATATGTGCTGGCGGGTGAAGGTAACAAAGCCTTCACTTCAGAAGAGTTCACCCACTTCCTGGAAGATCTGACCAAACAGTATCCTATCGTTTCTATCGAAGATGGCCTGGATGAGTCTGACTGGGATGGTTTTGCTTACCAGACCAAAGTGCTGGGCGACAAAATCCAGCTGGTTGGTGACGATCTGTTCGTAACCAACACCAAAATCCTGAAAGAGGGTATCGACAAAGGTATCGCTAACTCCATTCTGATCAAATTCAACCAGATCGGTTCTCTGACCGAAACGCTGGCGGCGATCAAAATGGCGAAAGACGCGGGCTATACTGCTGTGATCTCTCACCGTTCAGGCGAAACTGAAGATGCCACCATCGCCGATCTGGCGGTAGGTACGGCGGCTGGCCAGATCAAAACCGGTTCAATGAGCCGTTCCGATCGCGTTGCTAAATATAACCAGCTGATCCGCATCGAAGAAGCGCTGGGAAGCCGTGCGCCATTCAACGGCCTGAAAGAAGTCAAAGGTCAGTAACAGCCCGATCTTCCGGCCTGTTAAGGCCTGAAAATCCTCGCTGACAGAAAGCCAGGCTCCGGATTATCCGGGCCTGGCTTTTTTTATGCCTTCTGCACCGCCCCTGCGACCAGCCGGCCCTGACGGAAAGTGGCAATGACCTCCGGCACGCGGGCTACCGCTTCGGCAGAACAGCTGGCGGCGACCAGCATCATCTCCGCATCCGTATTCAGCACGGGCCACTGACGCTCTCCGGCCTCGCTGAGTGGCAGAATATTACCGGTGGCGATCGCCAGCGATCGGGTGAGACCATACTCATCGGGATTGCCATAGAGCTGGGCGTACAGGTTCGCTTTCTCCAGCATACTGCCCGTGCCAAAGGGCGACCAGTGATCGATAACGCTGTCAGTGCCGGTCATCACAAAGATCCCTTTTTCACTCAGCTGCGGCAGCGGCATTGACCGCTTCCCAATCGGGACCGTGGACGCTACCGAGAACTGCTGCTCTGCCAGTCCGTCAATCACCTCTGCCAGCTCATCGCCTTGCATTACCGACAGGGCAAAGCCGTGGCTTAGCGTAACGTTGCCTTTCAGCTGCGGATTCTGCTGCACGGTCTTAATCATATACTTAATGGCGGCGATACCGGCGGGCGTGCTTTCGTGCAGATGAATATCCACACCTTTGTGGGTGTCCAGCGCGATAGCGAACATCGCATCCAGCGACGCTTCCATCGCGCCGTCCACGTTGGTCGGATCGAGCCCGCCGACATACTGAACGCCCATCTGCATCGCTTCCCGCATCAGAGCGTCCACTTTTGAATGCAGCAGACCATGCTGTGGAAACGCCACGATCTCACAGCTGAAATCCTGCTGATGTTTTGCCAGGGCCGTCTGTAAATGCTCAAGGCTTTTCAGCCCGCTGACCGGGTCGATATTGCAGTGGCTGCGGGCAACGGTGGTGCCTTTCGCCTGCAAGAGGGCGATCAGGGCTTCCGCATGCTGGACGGAATCCGGCAGCAGCCGGGGTATGATCGTCTGCTCGCGGGCGATCATATCCATAATGGTTTTGCCCTTCCTCGGCCGCGGCGCTTCCCATGGGCCGCCGTAAAAGGTTTTATCCAGATGAATATGCATATCGCGGGTGGCGGGCAACAGCAGCAATTCCTGAGCATCAAAGGCCGGAAGGGAGCTGGCAACGCGGTTTTTCACCGGCTGGATGGCGGTAATTTTACCCTGACTGATTTCCAGATCGTAAAGCGCGGTTTTGGTCGCGATCACAATCCCGTCCTCACGTTCAAAGCCTTCTTCCAGGCGAACGTTGCGTAACTGATAGCGCGGCTCCGTAATGGACGTAACCTGACGCGCATCCTTGCAGGCGGGGTCGCTGGCGCTGACATCAACAGCACCGGCTATACCAGAAGCGAGAAGCGCGCCGCCGGCCGTTATTCTGGCGCTGTGAGAGAGAAAGCGTCTGCGACTTTGTTCAGAGGGATTGTGCACGGTAGTTCCTTTATTACGGTGACGGAGAGAGTGACCAGCATAGAGGATTACTGATTGCTAGCAATTAGCCTTGTGCAGAATTGCAGGCTGACCGGCACTATTTCCCTTTCAGCCTGCGCACAAAGCGATTTGGTAATGCTTTCCCAATCTGCCATACTCTGCGCCCTTAATTTAACTCCCAGTCGAGAAAGTGATGCAGTACCCGATTAATGAAATGTTCCAGACGTTGCAGGGCGAAGGGTTTTATACCGGCGTCCCGGCAATATTTATCCGCCTGCAGGGATGCCCGGTGGGCTGTAGCTGGTGTGACACCAAACACACCTGGGATAAGCTGGCCGATCGGGAGACGTCGCTGGGCGATATTCTGCTGAAAACTGTTGAAACCGATGCCTGGGGAAGTGCGGATGCGGATGCGCTGCTGGCGACTATCCGCAGCAACGGCTGGACGGCGCGCCACGTGGTCATCACCGGCGGTGAGCCTTCCATCTACGATCTGGTCCCCCTTACGCAGGCGCTGGAGCAGCACGGTTTCAGCTGCCAGATTGAGACCAGCGGTACGCACGAGGTGCGTTGCAGTGAGAAAACCTGGGTGACCGTTTCCCCGAAAGTGAATATGCGCGGCGGCTATGATGTGCTGAATCAGGCGCTGGTGCGCGCCGATGAGGTGAAGCACCCCGTCGCCCGCCAGCGTGATATTGAGGCGCTACAGGCGCTGCTGGAGACGCTGGAAGATGACAAGGCGCGGATTATTGCGCTACAGCCGATCAGTCAGAAAGACGACGCCACCCGACTCTGTATCGAAACCTGCATCAGGTACAACTGGCGTCTGTCGATGCAGACGCACAAATATCTGAATATCGCCTGATTACTGCGGCTTACCCGATTTTGCTCTCCAGGCGTCATAGGCGGATTTGATTTCGGTTTTAGCGGCGGCGGCGTCGCTAAAGCCGTTCAGTTCAACTTGTTTACGGCCTTCCGGCAGCTGCTTATAGACGCGGAAAAAGGCTTCAAGGCGTTTTATTTCCATCTTCGGCAGATCGTCAAGCGACTGAATATCATCATACGTTGGGTCGATTTTGCTGGCCGGAACGGCAACGATCTTGTCGTCTGACTCCCCGCCATCGATCATCTTCAGCACGCCAACCGGACGCAGTTTGATCAGCGTGCCCGGCGCCAGTGGAGCGCGAGTGTAAAAGATCACATCCAGCGGATCGTTATCCCCGCCCAGAGACTGCGTGATGGAACCATAGTTCGCCGGATAAGCGACCGGCATGGACTGAAAACGGTCAGCCACGATAAAGCCCGTATCGGCGTCGGTTTCATATTTAATCATGCTGCCTGCCGGGATCTCCGTCAGCGCATAGAATTCGTCAGGGTTATTTTCAGGCTGAGGGAAGTCCAGAATATTCATGGCGCTGGCCTGCGTACAGGCGGCAATAAGCAGGGCGGCAGTCGTCAGTTTTTTAACCAGATTCATTGTTGATTCTCTTGATCTTTAATGAAGGAGCCAACAACGTAGTGAAGCGGGATGACAGCAAGATGACAGCGGAGAAAGCGGATCGGCCAGGCCGATCCTGAGAGGGCTTAGCCTTTATAGACGCAGCCAGCGGTACAGGTTTCTTTGATCGTCACCGCGCTGAGCAGCGGCAGCGCCGGTTTCATCCGATCCCAAATCCATTTTGCCAGCACTTCACTGGTCGGATTTTCAAGGCCGGGGATCTCATTGAGATAGTAGTGATCCAGGCTGTCATACACCGGCTTAAAAGCTGCTTTCAGCTCGGCAAAGTCCATGATCCAGCCGGTATGCGCATCTACTTCGCCGGTAATTTCAAGCCGTACCAGAAAGGAGTGCCCGTGCAGACGACCGCATTTGTGGCCGGCGGGAACGTTAGGCAGATGGTGAGCAGCCTCAAACATAAAATCTTTAAACAGCGTGGTAGCCATATGACGGTCTCAGTCTTTATTTCCTGGAAAAAGCTGGCGAAGTCTACCGGAAAATCCTTTTTTACGCATCCGTTTCCCCCATCGCTGCGGCATCGCCCGGCCGGTTAAAGTGCTTCAAAATATAACCACTTGATATTTAAGTTAATAATGAATCTGTTTACCCGCTAGATATTACCCGGAAAACCGTTTAGTTCTTTTGGTTATTTAATATGACCAACCCTTATTTAAGGGTTATCAGGCGAGTCGTTACCCTACGCTTACTATGCTGTCTTGACGGCCCGGCTCCCGATACTGGAATTCTCAACGCAATGACGACTCAGGTACCCCCAGGTTCACTGCTTCCGCTTAATCCGGAACAGCTTGCCCGCTTGCAGGCGGCCACCGGTGATTTTTCGACGGCCCAGCTGGCCTGGCTCTCCGGCTATTTCTGGGGCATGGTCAATCAGACCCCTGGCGCGGCCACCACGCCCGCACCGGCTCAGGCTGAAGCACCTTCGGTAACCCTGCTTTCCGCCTCCCAAACGGGGAACGCCCGCCGTCTGGCCGAGCAGCTGCGCGATGAGCTGCTGGCCGAAAAGCTGAACGTTAATCTGGTTAACGCCGGTGACTACAAATTTAAGCAGATCGCGCAGGAAAAACTGCTCATCGTCGTCACCTCCACGCAGGGAGAGGGCGAGCCGCCGGAAGAGGCCGTGGCGCTGCATAAATTCCTGATGTCGAAGAAAGCGCCAAAACTTGACGGTACCGCCTTTGCGGTATTCGGCCTTGGCGACACCTCTTACGAATATTTCAGCCAGGCGGGCAAAGACTTCGACAGCAAGCTGGGCGAGCTGGGCGGTGAGCGCCTGCTGGATCGCGTGGATGCTGACGTCGAATATGCGGCAGAAGCTGAAGCGTGGCGCAAACAGATTGTACAAATCCTGAAAGCCCGCATACCGGATGCTTCCTCCGCTCAGGCGGTAGCGAGCGCAGCGGGCAGCGTCAATGAAGTGTTCAGTACGCCTTACACCAAAGAAGCGCCGCTGACCGCCAGCTTTGCGGTTAACCAGAAAATTACCGGCCGCGACTCAGATAAGGACGTGCGTCATATCGAAATCGATCTTGGCGACTCCGGCCTGCGCTATCGCCCCGGTGATGCGCTGGGCGTCTGGTATGAGAACGATCCCGCTCTGGTTGAAGAGCTGATCGGGCTGGTCTGGCTGAAAGGTGATGAAAGCGTACAGGTTAACGACCTGACGCTGACGCTGAGCGAAGCCCTGCAAAAGCATTTCGAACTGACGGTCAATACGCCGCAGATCGTTGAGCAGTATGGCCGTCTCTGCCGTGATGAACGACTGCTGGCGCTGCTCGGTGAAAAAACCAAACTCCAGTACTATGCGCAAAACACGCCGATTGTTGATATGGTTCGCCAGGCCCCGGTGGAGCTCAATCCGGAGCAGCTGATCGCACTGTTGCGTCCGCTGACGCCGCGTCTCTACTCCATTGCCTCTTCGCAGGCGGAAAGTGACACCGAAGTCCACATTACGGTGGGCGCGGTTCGCTATGAAATTGATGGCCGTCCGCGGGCGGGCGGCGCCTCCAGCTATCTGGCGGATCGCCTTGACGAAGATGGCGAGGTGCGCGTATTTATTGAACATAACGATAATTTCCGTCTGCCTGCCAACCCCGAAACGCCGGTCATCATGATCGGTCCGGGCACCGGCATTGCGCCTTTCCGCGCCTTTATGCAGCAGCGTGATAACGACGGCGCCGCCGGAAAGAACTGGCTCTTCTTCGGCAATCCGCACTTTACGGAAGATTTTCTCTACCAGGTTGAGTGGCAGCGCTATGTTAAAGATGGCCTGCTGACCCGTATCGATCTGGCCTGGTCGCGCGATCAGCTGCACAAAGTTTACGTGCAGGACAAAATCCGCGCGAACGGAGCGGAGGTATGGCGCTGGATTAACGAGGGGGCGCATATCTACGTCTGCGGCGACGCAAACAGAATGGCGAAAGATGTGGAGCATGCGCTGCTGGAAGTGGTCGCAGAGCATGGCGGCATGGATACGGAGACCGCCGACGAATTCCTGAGCGAGCTGCGCATTGAGCGCCGTTACCAGCGGGACGTGTACTAGGGCTCTTACCAGCCGAACTGCATCCCATGCTGCCCAGCTGGTGCGGACTGACCGCCAGCGGCACAGACGAACAATTGAGAGACAGAGCCTCATGACTAACGAAAAACATCCCGGCCCGCTGGTGGTTGAAGGCAAACTGACCGATGCCGAGCGCCTGAAAAAGCAGAGCAACTATCTGCGCGGCACGATTACTGAAGATCTGGACGACGGTCTGACCGGCGGCTTTAACGGCGATAACTTTTTACTGATCCGCTTTCACGGCATGTATCAGCAGGATGACCGCGACATCCGTGCCGAGCGCGCGGAGCAGAAGCTGGAGCCGCGCCATGCCATGATGCTGCGCTGTCGCCTGCCGGGCGGCATTATGACGCCCCAGCAGTGGCTGAGCGTGGATAAGTTTGCGGAAGAGCATACGATTTACGGCAGTATCCGTCTGACCAACCGCCAGACGTTCCAGTATCACGGCCTGCTGAAGGGCGACGTCAAGCCCGCGCACCAGATGCTGCATGCGGTGGGGCTGGACGCGCTGGCGACCGCGAATGACGTCAACCGTAACGTGCTGTGCAGCTCGAACCCGGTTGAATCCGAACTGCATCAGGAAGCCTACGAGTGGGCGAAGAAGCTCTCTGAGCATCTGCTGCCGCAGACCCGCGCCTATGCGGAAATCTGGCTGGATCAGGAGAAGGTCGCCACCACCGACGAAGAGCCGATCCTGGGCGAAACCTATCTGCCGCGTAAATTCAAAACGACCGTCGTCGTGCCGCCGCATAACGATGTGGATCTGCATGCAAACGATATGAACTTCATCGCTATTGCCGAGAACGGCAAGCTGATCGGCTTTAACCTGCTGGTCGGCGGCGGGCTCTCCATTGAGCATGGGAATAAAGCGACCTACGCCCGTACCGCCAGCGAGTTTGGCTACCTGCCGCTGGACAAAACGCTGGCGGTGGCAGAAGCGGTGGTGACCACCCAGCGCGACTGGGGCAACCGTACCGATCGTAAAAATGCCAAGACCAAATACACCCTGGAGCGCGTGGGCGTAGAGACCTTTAAAGAAGAGGTTGAACGTCGTGCGGGCATCAAGTTTGAACCCATCCGCCCTTACGAATTCACCACCCGTGGCGATCGCTTCGGCTGGGTGAAAGGCATTGATGAGAAATGGCACCTGACGCTGTTTATCGAGAACGGACGCCTGCTCGATTATCCGGGAAGGCCGCTGAAAACCGGCCTGGCGGAAATTGCCAAAATCCACCAGGGCGATTTCCGCCTGACCGCCAACCAGAACCTGATTGTGGCGGGCGTGCCGGAAGCGGAGAAACCCCGTATTGAAGCGCTGGCCCGCGAGCACGGCCTGATGGAAAGCGTGACCGCCCAGCGTGAAAACTCTATGGCCTGCGTCGCGTTCCCGACCTGTCCCCTGGCGATGGCGGAAGCCGAGCGTTTCCTGCCCGCTTTCGTCACCCGCGTGGAAGAGACCATGCACCGGCACGGCGTGGGCGACGAGCACATTGTCCTGCGCGTAACCGGCTGTCCAAACGGCTGTGGTCGCGCGCTGCTGGCTGAAGTCGGCCTGATAGGCAAAGCGCCGGGCCGTTATAACCTTTATCTTGGTGGTAACCGCACCGGTACACGCATTCCGCGGATGTATCGCGAAAATATCACCGAAGATGAAATTCTTTCTCACCTGGATGAATTGCTGGGACGCTGGGCAACAGAGCGTGAGGCGGGGGAAGGTTTTGGCGACTTTACCCTCCGTGCCGGCGTTGTCGAACCGGTCCTCGATCCGGCCCGCGATTTTTGGCAATAACGGAGGTTTGATATGGCGCTACCCGATCTTGCAGTACTGAATGAGTTACCGAAAGTCGAGCGCATTATGGCGCTGGCGGAGGTGAATAATCAGCTGGATAAACTTTCCGCGCAGGAGCGGGTACTCTGGGCGCTGGAGAACCTGCCCGGCGAGGCTGTGCTCTCGTCAAGCTTTGGTATTCAGGCCGCGGTCAGCCTGCATCTGGTCAATAAGGTGAAACCAGGTATTCCGGTTATTCTGACCGATACCGGCTATCTGTTTCCGGAAACCTACCAGTTTATCGATGCGCTGACGGAGAAGCTCGATCTGAATCTGAAGGTATTCCGCGCTGAGCAGAGTGCGGCATGGCAGGAGGCGCGCTACGGCAAGCTCTGGGAGCAGGGCGTGGAAGGGATTGAGCGCTACAACCAGATTAACAAAGTGGAGCCGATGAACCGCGCGCTGCAAACGCTCAACGGTCAGACCTGGTTTGCCGGCCTGCGGCGCGATCAGTCCAGCAGCCGGGCCCATCTGCCGGTGCTGGCCGTGCAGCGCGGCGTCTTTAAGGTTCTGCCGATTATCGACTGGGATGACCGTCAGGTTTATCAGTATCTCAAAGAGAATAGCCTGGATTACCATCCGCTCCGGGATCAGGGTTACCTTTCAGTGGGCGATACCCACACCACGCGTAAATGGGAACCGGGAATGGCGGAAGAAGAGACCCGCTTTTTCGGCCTGAAGCGCGAATGCGGACTGCACGAATAGGCCGGATTCTGCTCAGGCAGTAACTCCCGGCATAGCGTTGCCGACAAAACGGAAAACAGGCTAACTGTTTTCCGTTTTTTCATTCAGGCGGTCTGAAATTCGCCTTATCCTCTGTTTGCCCCGCCGGCCTGCTAAATGTCCGTTAACGAGGTGAAGTCGCCAGCGGCGCGGGTGACGTTTACTTTTGTAACTTCATAGTCCGCCACGGCCTGAAACGGATCTTCGTCCAGAATGGTGTTCAGCCGATCGCGATCGATATCTTTAACCATGATCATGCCGCCGGTGCGTGGCTCTTTCCGGCCGGCGCTGATAAAGACGCCCGCATCGAAATATTTGTCCAGCCAGAGGAGATGCGCATCCAGTACGGCTTCCACTTCATCAAGCGGGCGGGTGTAATTCAGGAAAACAATGTACATAAGTACTCCTGTCAGGGGAGGTGTCTGCCGGGTTGTCGGCTCAGCGGAACAGCAACATCCGGTGAGTCTGCGGGTTTATTTTACCTCTTTATTATGGGATCCCGACCGGCGTTGCACAATTGCTGTCGGGCTGAAATGCCCGCAATATCATTCGTTAAGCGCATCTTTGACCGCGCTTTACCATGACGTTATTCCATTCGGTAACTACTCATTCCAATTAGTAATTTCATAAGCCTCCGGCGCGGGTCGTATAGTCGCGTTAACTATTTGTTATTTACGACAAGGCTGACGTGGACTATCTCCCAATATTTGCTGATATCCGGAACAAACCGGTGCTGGTTGTCGGCGGCGGCGACATAGCCGCGCGTAAGATTGAGCTGCTGCGACGCGCAGGTGCGCAGGTGCAGATCGCCTCGATTGCGTTATGCGATGAGCTGGCTGCGCTGCATAAAGAGGGCCTGGTCGTCTGGCGGGCTGAAGCCTATCAAAGCGAACTGCTGGAGAGCGTTTTTCTGGTCATCGCCGCCACCGACGATACCGACCTGAACGCCCGCGTATTTGACGATGCCAGCGCCCGGCACCTGCTGGCAAACGTGGTGGACGATCAGCCTAAATGCTCCTTTATTTTCCCTTCTATTGTGGATCGCTCCCCGCTGGTGGTCGCCATCTCCTCCAGCGGCACGGCCCCGGTGCTTGCCCGCCTGCTGCGCGAGAAACTCGAAGCGCTGCTGCCGGCGAATCTGGGAAATATGGCCGCTATCGCGGGTCAGTGGCGCGGTAAGGTTAAAGCGCGCTTTAGCAAGATGTCTGACCGCCGCCGCTTCTGGGAAACCGCCTTTAACGGCCTTTTTGCCAGCCAGGTCGCCTCCGGCAACGTTGAAGGCGCGAAAAAGACGCTGGATGAGCAGCTGGACGCGCCGCAGGAGAACCAGGGCGAAATTATTCTGGTGGGGGCAGGGCCGGGCGATCCGGGTCTGCTGACGCTGCGCGGTTTGCAGGTGATGCAGCAGGCGGATGTGGTGCTGTATGACCATCTGGTCAGCGATGAAATTCTCGATTTAGTCCGGCGCGATGCCGATCGCATCTGCGTCGGCAAACGCGCTCACGCGCATACCGTGCCGCAGGAAGAGACTAACCAGCTGCTGGTGTCGCTGGCAAAGAAAGGGAAATGCGTGGTACGTCTCAAAGGCGGCGATCCCTTTATCTTTGGCCGCGGCGGCGAAGAGCTTCAGGCGGCGGTAGACGCGGGCATCCCGTTTCAGGTGGTGCCGGGCGTCACGGCTGCCGCCGGCGCGACCGCCTACGCCGGTATTCCCCTGACTCACCGCGACTATGCGCAGAGCGTCCTGTTTATCACCGGCCACTGCCGCGCCGACGGCGACGGGCTGGACTGGCCTTCGCTGGCCCGCGCCCGCCAGACGCTGGCTATCTATATGGGCACGGTCAAGGCGGCCGATATCTCCGCGCAGCTTATCGCCCACGGGCGTGATGCGCAGACGCCGGTTGCGGTTATTGGACGCGGAACGCGTCAGGATCAGCAGGTGCTGACCGGCACGCTGGAAAATCTCGACGCCCTGGCGCAACACGCACCCAGCCCCGCCCTGCTAGTCATTGGCGAAGTCGTCAACCTGCATCAGCAGCTGGCGTGGTTTCAACATTCAGCGCAGCAGGCCGGACGTCAGTCCGCCGTTGTGAATTTGGCTTGAGGAAAAGTTATGGATCAGAAACGACTCACCCATCTGCGTCAACTGGAAGCGGAAAGTATCCATATCATCCGCGAAGTGGCGGCGGAGTTTGGTAATCCGGTCATGATGTATTCGATCGGCAAAGATTCTTCCGTGATGCTGCATCTGGCGCGTAAGGCTTTTTATCCCGGAACCCTGCCATTCCCGCTATTACATGTGGATACCGGCTGGAAATTCCGCGAAATGTATGAATTTCGCGACCGTACCGTGAAAGCGATCGGTGCCGAGTTGCTGGTACACCGCAACCCGGAAGGCGTGGCGATGGGCATCAACCCATTCGTACACGGCAGCGCCAAGCATACGGATATCATGAAAACCGAAGGCCTGAAACAGGCGCTGAACAAGTACGGCTTCGATGCCGCATTTGGCGGTGCCCGCCGCGATGAAGAGAAATCGCGCGCCAAAGAGCGCATCTACTCTTTCCGCGATCGCTTTCACCGCTGGGATCCAAAAAACCAGCGTCCTGAGCTGTGGCATAACTACAACGGCCAGATTAATAAAGGCGAAAGCATCCGCGTTTTCCCGCTCTCCAACTGGACCGAGCTTGATATCTGGCAGTACATCTTTCTGGAAAATATCGACATTGTGCCGCTTTATCTGGCGGCGCCGCGCCCGGTGCTGGAGCGCGACGGCATGATGATGATGGTGGATGACGATCGTATCGATCTCCAGCCTGGCGAAATGATCCAGCAGCGGATGGTGCGTTTCCGCACGCTGGGCTGCTGGCCGCTGACCGGCGCGGTAGAGTCTGAAGCGAAGACGCTGCCGGAGATTATTGAAGAGATGCTGGTCTCCACGACCAGCGAACGTCAGGGACGCGTCATTGACCGCGATCAGTCCGGCTCGATGGAGCTGAAGAAACGCCAGGGTTATTTCTGAGGAGCCGAGATGAATACCGTCATTGCACAACAAATTGCCGACCAGGGCGGCGTGGAAGCCTGGCTACATGCGCAGCAGCATAAAAGCCTGCTGCGTTTTCTGACCTGCGGCAGCGTCGACGATGGCAAGAGCACGCTGATCGGCCGCCTGCTGCACGACACCCGTCAGATTTATGAAGATCAGCTCTCTTCGCTCCATAACGACAGCAAGCGCCACGGCACGCAGGGCGAAAAGCTCGACCTGGCGCTGCTGGTTGATGGCCTGCAGGCCGAACGTGAGCAGGGCATCACCATTGATGTGGCTTATCGTTATTTTTCGACCGAGAAGCGTAAATTCATTATCGCAGACACGCCGGGGCACGAGCAGTACACGCGCAATATGGCTACCGGCGCCTCAACCTGCGACCTGGCGATTCTGCTGATTGACGCCCGTAAAGGCGTGCTGGACCAGACGCGCCGCCATAGCTTTATTTCCACCTTGCTGGGCATCAAGCATCTGATTGTGGCAATCAACAAGATGGATCTGGTGGAATACAGCGAAGCGACCTTCGAACAGATCAAACAGGATTATCTTGATTTTGCCACGCAGCTGCCGGCCGATCTGGATATCCGTTTTGTGCCGCTCTCCGCGCTGGAAGGAGAAAACGTGGCGTCGCCGAGTGAGGCGATGAGCTGGTACAGCGGCCCGACATTGCTGGATGTGCTGGAAACCGTCGAGATAAAGCGCATCGTTGAGCAGCAGCCAATGCGTTTTCCGGTGCAGTACGTCAACCGTCCGAACCTGGATTTCCGCGGCTACGCCGGGACGCTGGCTTCCGGCGCGGTGCAGGTCGGGCAGCGCGTGAAGGCTCTGCCTTCGGGCGTTGAATCGAGCATTGCACGCATCGTCACCTTTGACGGCGACCTTCAGGAAGCGCAGGCGGGTGAGGCGATCACCCTGGTGCTGAAGGATGAAATTGATATCAGCCGGGGCGATCTGCTGGTGGACGCCAGCGCGACGCTGAAGCCGGTGCAGGCCGCCAGCGTCGATGTGGTGTGGATGGCCGAGCAGCCGCTGTCACCGGGACAAAGCTTCGACGTGAAAATTGCCGGTAAGAAAACCCGCGCCCGCGTTGAGCGCATCGAGCACCAGGTCGAGATCAATAACCTGACCCGGCACAGCGTGGAAAACCTGCCGCTGAACGGCATCGGCCTGGTCGAAGTGACGTTTGACGAACCGATGGTGCTGGACAATTATCAGCAGAATCCGGTGACAGGCGGCATGATATTCATCGATCGGTTAAGTAATGTTACCGTCGGTGCCGGCATGATCCGTGAGCCGCTGGAGGAGAAAGCACAGGCGCAGGGCAACTTCAGCGCGTTTGAACTGGAGCTGAACGAGCTGGTTCGTCGCCACTTCCCGCACTGGGGCGCGCGCGACCTGCTGGGCGGTCAGTAAGATGGGCGCCGAACATGATGAGAACGTCGTCTGGCATCCGCACGCGGTAACGCGTGCCGAACGTGAGGCGCAGCATGGTCACCAGGGCGTCCTTTTGTGGTTTACCGGGCTCTCCGGCTCGGGCAAGTCCACGGTGGCGGGCGCGCTGGAGCAGGGACTGCACCAGACGGGGGTTTCTACCTATCTGCTGGATGGCGACAATGTGCGGCACGGCCTCTGTCGCGACCTCGGCTTCAGCGATGCGGATCGGAAAGAGAATATTCGCCGCGTGGGCGAAGTGGCGAAGCTGATGGTGGATGCGGGGCTGGTGGTCCTGAGCGCCTTTATCTCTCCGCATCGCGCCGAACGGGAGATGGTGCGCGATTTACTGGGAGAAGGGCGCTTCATTGAGGTTTTTGTCGATACGCCGTTAGCCATCTGCGAAGCGCGCGATCCTAAAGGCCTCTACAAAAAGGCCCGTGCGGGGGAGTTGCGTAATTTCACCGGCATTGACGCGGTTTATGAAGCGCCGGAGCGGGCGGAGATTGTGCTGAACGGCGAAGAGACGGTTGACGCGCTGTGTGAACAGATCGCCGCCGTACTGCAAAGCCGGCAGATTATTCCCGGCTGGACAGGATAATCCTGCGTTCCGTAACGGTAACCTCCTGACGACAACGGTTCGCGCTTCTTCTGAAGCGCGCCGTTATCGCGTTTATATCTCTGCTTCGTTGGTTATTTTCTTTCATAGCATGTCAAAGCGCTTCCGGGGGTTTCTGCTGTTAGTGCGTATTTTTCCCGGTTCCTGAACCGCCTGGTATTAAGGTGGTACTGAAAATGGAAATGCGTTCATTTTTGTGACGCAGAACAGCACAGGCTATTGCCCGCACAGCGCGTCAGAAAGTTTTTCAGTCATACTCTTAAGAAAAAACGCTTTTGTAACCAGACAGTCATGCCTGATGCGGCGGGATACCCGCTGTCCGTCGGCAAAAAGCGAACAATTAGTAACAAAATCGCGGGTTCAAGTGTTAGATCTGCTGCCTGAGCACGATATTATCTTTGACTAAGAAGCCACGGCGAAAATGCCTCAGAGCAGGTCGTGTCACGCGTCAACAGGATACTTATGCATAACGTTACGCCCTTGCTGGCCCGCAAAGAAGATCGAGAACGGGAAGAGAGTGCCTGGCCATTTCCCGGTGGCCTGGCTGGATTCGCCTCCTGGTGGATCGCGCTGGCGATCCCTTTCATCCTGTATGGCTCCAATACCCTGTTTTTCTTCCTCTATACCTGGCCTTTTTTCCTTGCCCTCCTGCCGGTTTCCGTACTGGTTGGTATTGCGACCAGCGTGCTGCTGCGCGGTCATCTTCTGCTGACGCTGCTGCTTACTGCACTCAGTGTCATCTGCCTGTTCTGGCTGCTTTTCAGCCTGCTGACCGGCTGGTAAGCGGCGTCTTACCGCCATTTCATTTCTTTCTTCACCAGCCCCACGCCGGCGGTTTGCTCACCTGAACCGCAATCCACGGCTATTTCACTGCCAGGGTGGAGTCAGAGGGAAAGTTGTGGGATGATTGAGCCGTTTTTCAGGGGGCGGGGATGGGTAAACTGACGCTGCTGTTACTTGTACTACTGGGCTGGCTGCAATATTCGCTCTGGCTGGGCAAGAACGGCATACATGACTATACGCGCGTTAATGACGATGTTGCGCAGCAACAGGCCAGTAACGGCAAGCTTAAAGCACGAAACGATCGGCTGTTTGCGGAAATCGACGACCTTAACGGCGGTTCTGAAGCGATCGAGGAGCGCGCACGTAACGAACTCGGGATGATTAAACCCGGTGAGACCTTCTATCGCCTTGTGCCGGATCAAAACAGACGAAACGCGCAGCAGGGTGCTTCAAACAGCCAGCTACGATAAATCATGAACATCGCAACATCCTTTCCGGACGTCATTGCTGTCGTGCCCGCTGCGGGTATCGGCAGCCGGATGCAGTCTGAATGCCCGAAGCAATATCTCACCATCGGCGATAAAACCATTCTGGAGCATACGCTTGCCAGTCTGCTGGCACATCCGGTGATTGGCCAGATTATTGTGGCCATCAGCCCGGACGATCCGCTGTTCGCCAGCCTGCCCGTGGCCCGGGATCCGCGTATTACGGTGGTCAAAGGCGGCAAAGAGCGGGCCGATTCCGTTCTTGCCGGGCTTCAGGCGGCGCCTTCTGCCAGCTGGGCGCTGGTGCACGACGCGGCGCGTCCCTGTCTGCATCTTGACGATCTGACGCGACTGCTGGCGATCACCTCGACCAGCAGCGTCGGCGGCATTCTCGCCGCGCCGGTGCGGGATACGATGAAGCGGGGCGGGGCAGGCAGCGAAGCAATAGTGCATACCGTCGATCGCGAAGATCTGTGGCATGCGCTGACGCCTCAGCTCTTCCCTCTTGTGCTGCTGCGTAGCTGCTTACAGCGGGCGCTGGAGGAGGGGGCGACCATTACCGATGAGGCCTCGGCGCTGGAATACTGCGGTTATCATCCTGAACTGATCGTCGGACGCAGCGACAATATTAAGGTTACGCGGCCGGAAGATCTGGCGCTGGCCGCTTTCTACCTCACTCAATTAAAAAATAAGGAGAGCGCATAATGCGTATCGGCCACGGTTTTGACGTACACGCGTTTGGCGGCGAAGGCCCGTTGATTATCGGCGGCGTGCGTATTCCTTATGAAAAAGGGCTGCTGGCGCACTCCGATGGCGACGTGGCGCTGCATGCGCTGACCGATGCGCTGCTGGGCGCCGCTGCGCTCGGCGATATCGGCAAGCTGTTTCCGGATACCGATGCGGCCTATAAAGGGGCGGACAGCCGTGAACTGCTGCGCGAAGCATGGCGGCAGATCGCTAAAAAAGGCTACGCGATAGGTAACGTTGACGTCACGATCATCGCTCAGGCCCCTAAAATGCTGCCGCATGTGCCGCAAATGCGCATCAATATTGCGGAAGACCTTGGCATCCATATGGATGACGTTAACGTCAAAGCCACCACCACCGAAAAGCTCGGCTTTACCGGTCGCGGTGAAGGTATCGCCTGTGAGGCGGTGGCCCTGCTGACCCGGGTTCAAGCCTGATGGGCCCGGAAGCGCTGAACTGGCTGCACGGCAAACCTGCCGCGACGGGCGTCCTTAAAGCCAGTCCGGAAGATTTTGTCGTCATTGAAGATCTGGGCTACCGGCCAGACGGTGACGGTGAGCAGGTGCTGGTTCGCGTTCGCAAGAATGGCTGCAATACCCGCTTTGTGGCGGAAGCGCTGGCGAAATTCGCCGGCGTCCCTGCGCGCGACGTCAGCTTTGCCGGCATGAAGGATCGCCATGCGGTAACCGAACAGTGGTTTTGCCTGCGGGTACCGGGTAAAACCACGCCAGATTTTTCTGCATTTACCCTGGAAGGCTGCGAGGTACTGGAAAGTGCCCGCCATCGTCGTAAACTGCGTACAGGCGCGCTGCAGGGCAACGCCTTTACGCTGGTTTTACGGCAGATCTCCGATCGTGCGGCGGTAGAAGCGCGCCTGCAGCAGGTGGCTCTCTCCGGCGTGCCTAACTATTTCGGCGAACAGCGCTTTGGTCATCAGGGCAGTAACCTGACCCTTGCCCGGCGCTGGGCAGCAAACGCGATACGCGTCAAAGAGCGCAGCAAACGCAGCTTTTTGCTCTCCGCCGCCCGCAGCGCTCTGTTTAATCAGGTCGCCAGCGATCGGCTGGCTGCACAGGGCTCGCTAAACGTCGTAATGCCCGGTGATGCATTACAGCTGACCGGACGCGGCAGCTGGTTTGTGGCGGATGCAGCGGAGCTTGAGACGCTCCAGACCCGCGTCAATAATCATGAACTGCGGGTGACTGCACCGCTTCCCGGCAGCGGAGAGTGGGGCAGTAAAGAAGAGGCGCTGGCCTTTGAACAACAAAGCCTGGCGGCGGAAGCCGAATTGATTACGCTGCTTGAGCGCGAGCGGGTGGAGGCAGCACGACGGGCGCTGCTGGTTATCCCGCGCGATCTGCGCTGGACGTGGTCGGACGATCATACTCTCGGGCTGACGTTCTGGCTGCCGGCGGGCAGCTTTGCCACCAGCGTGGTGCGTGAAATTCTGGAACAGGAAGGTGACGATGCGAATATTGCTGAGTAACCTACATCGCTGGCGCACTGTTTCGCTTACTGTCGCAAAATCCCGCCACAATGCCTGTTGATGCTCAATGTGCGATCTCATGTTGTCGCATGATGAATATTGACAGCGCACCATAAACCGGACAACCTGCCGGATAACATTTATCACAACCAGTGTTATCCGGTATGCCTCTCACAGACACCAAAGTTAAAAATTCCCGCCCGCAGGAAAAACCATACACATTGCAGGATGGCCAGGGGCTTTATCTCGAAGTCCGCCCATCCGGATCTAAGTTCTGGCGCTATCGTTACTGGCTGACCTCCTCAAAAGATGGACGCTATACCATAGGGGAGTATCCAGCCGTATCGCTATCTGACGCAAGGCGCGAAAGAGAATGGGCAAGGGAGCAGGTAAAGCTGGGGCGAAACCCTACGGACGTCAGAAAGCAGGAGAAGCAGCACAACCTGGCAGAGTCCGCCAATACCTTCGAACTTGTCGCCCGGGAGTGGATCGAAAAGAAGCGGCCGCACTGGGTAGCCAGCACAACCGCGCAGACTGAAAACTTCCTGGCGATAAACTGTTATCCCGCTTTCGGCAGTAAACCCATCAGGGAAGTGACGGCTCATGAAATCCTTGCCGTTCTGCGTGAGATGGAAAAGCGCGGATCAGTATCTTCAGCGTTAAAGGTGAGGCAATGGTGCTCTGCCATATTCTGCTATGCCGTATCCACGCTAAGGGCTGACTCAGATCCGGCTGCCGCACTAAAGGGCGCCATTATCCCGAATAAGACAATGCACTCCCGCTGCCTGACCGGAGATGAACTGCGTGAGTATTTCGGCCGGGCCAGCGAGTATACCGGCTATCCACAGACAAAATATGCACTGCTGCTACTTCCCTTCTTTTTCGTCCGGCAGGTTGAACTGAGGCAAGGGCTATGGTCTGAGGTCGATTTCGATAATGCGCTATGGGTTATTCCCGGCAGCAGAATGAAAATGCGCCGCGCTCACAGTGTGCCAATCTCGAAAACAGCCCTCACCCTGCTAAGAGAGCTTCATGCCGCCACCGGCAAAACGGGACTTATGGTGCCAAGCATAAAGAACCCGAGGAAGCACCTGGACAGCAACACCCTCAACAGGGCGATCACCTATCTTGGCTTCGAATCTTCCCTGATAACATGCCATGACTTCCGTGCCACGGCATCGACAACGCTTTATGAAATGGGTTATCGGCGTGAAGTTGTGGAAAAGCAATTAGCACATGCGGAACACAACCGCACCGTAGCTGCTTACAACCACGCCGAGTATCTGAATGAGAGAAGGGAGATGATGCAGGCGTATGACGAATGGCTTTGCGGCTTCATGCCGCCCGTTGATTCTTGAGCCGTTCGATGTACGGTTGAATTTCTGACTCTGGCCACTTAGAGCGCGGGCCGTCTTTCAATGGCTGGGGTATTTCTCCGGCCTTAATTTTTCGATACAGGGTTGCCCGGTGCATATCCAGCACCGAGCACACAGCTTTGACGCTGAGTAGCTTTTCCATAGTTAACCTCGTTCAGAGTATTTTGAATATCGCCCATACGGCGATCACGAATGCTATTGCGATAAGAAGGTGGGGAAGGGTTATCACGGTTTGAGAAAGAGTATCCAGTGGGTCTTATCGCCTTTGCCGGTGCGCTGCCAGATAGTTGGCTTCTGGTCAGTCAGCGCGATAACCTGGCTAACCGGCACCTGAGTTTCATTCCATTTAAAAACCAAAGTTCCTTGTGGCCGCAATACCCGAAAAGCCTCTGTAAAACCCGCACGAATGTCGTCACGCCAACCTTCCTTGAGTGCGCCATACTTTTTCCGCATCCAACCATTTTCACCTGCCCGCTCAAGGTGAGGGGGATCGAAGACAACCTGTGAAAAGGTATTATCCGCGAAGGGTAACGAGCGGAAGTCAGCTATAACGTCTGGAGAGATATTTAATAACCGGCCATCGCAAAGGATATGTTCCTCTTTGCGGATATCTGAATAAATGGCTCTACTGTCCTGCTTATCAAGCCAAAACATCCTTGAACCACAGCACATATCTAAAATTGTTTGCTCTGACATCTCACTCCCCCTCTATCTGCAATTTGATGCCAGCGGCGGCACAGGCTTCTGCGCATCCATCTATTGCGGCATTGTGCGTCAACAGAATGGTCATTTGCTGCGTATCACATCCTGCGGGGATATGCTCCTTACTCGGCAACTTAACAACGATAGGCGCTGGCGGCGCGGCGCGGGTGTAGAGCGGCACCACTTCAACGCGGAATATATCCCCATGGGATGGACTGGCTTTTTCACCGTATGTCCAATGATGTTCGACTCCGCTGCGATGGTTAACTAAGCGTTTTTTAAAGGCTACCGGCTCCTGCGCCGCAAGTTCAGCAAGCTGCGCCTCTGCTTTTTGAGCCCTCGCCGCATTGGCTCCAGCAAGTTTTGCGTAATTGTGGGAATCTTCCTCAAGCTCTGCTATGCGCTTCTCTGCGGCTTCTGATCTTCTTCTCAGCGCCTCGCTGCATCCCTCGGCCTTTCTAACTGCTAAATCAAGGTGTTTATTTAGCTCATTGGCGGCTTCCAGTTGATCAATCAGGGTGGTGACAACCTCTGACCTGATTTCCACCAAACCCCCGAATTGGGCCAGCCTTCTAAGATGATTTAAGTAGCTCATGAAACTTCCCCCGCACGGAGTTGGGCGGCGTAAGGTGCTGCCGTATCAATGCCGCCTTTAAATTTATCGCGTTCAGCCTTGGTATAATTTCCGGCGTTCAACTGGTATTGGCAATGGGAAATAAACCCATCAACCGCCTTAGCGCCAATCTCGCGGATCACGGCGTCGGCTGCGAATTTAGGCTTCAGAAGGCAGCGCTGGTATGTCGCAGTTACTGGGTCACCGTCGAGGACTGGCAATTGGATGTAGCCCATCTCTGCGCCGTTTACGATAAATACTCTTCGCTCTTCAGCTAAAGCCGCCAGCTTCTGCACCTGCTCTTGCAGCGCCACGTGCTGCTCTGCCAGCCAAACAATAACTTCCTCGTGATCCTTTCCGATTGATGATGGCGGGAATCCTTCTGCCATTTTCTGGATTTGTTCTGGGGTCATTTCATAGCTCCGTGATGTCGGCCAGCGTAATCCAGCTGGGGAGGGTTATTGCGCTGCTTCGGCCATTTCATCACGACGGATGGAGTAAATGTCGGTGGCGATATCCAGCTTTTCCTGAGCGGATACCAGCGCCCGGGCTGCGTATTTGTATAACCTGTCCAGTTCGACCGCACTGGATGCCTTACTGGCCGCTTCGGTGAAGTCCTTCAGAAGCTCATCCGGAGTGCGTTCGTCCGCCTGGGCGCGCTCAACGTGATCGGTTTCGGCTGGCTTCTGATTGATAAGGTTGTTCAAATCCTGCCGGGTGCGGGCCGGGGTGACGTCGCGCTCAACCCGCTCTTTCTGCTCAAACTCGTCCGGGGTGTAGACGCCGAGGATCACGTCCGGGCAGTAGAGGCGGGCCCAGTATTTAACAGCAAGATATGCGAGCTGCTGCTTTGGTGCTGTCTTCCATAGTGGGGAATTGCGTGTAGTGACGAACTCCATATAGAGCGGCTCACCCCAGGTGATTTCCGTCTCACCTCGCAGCACGGCACCGACGCGTACACAAAGACCCTTCTCTGCATTCGGGTTTTTATCTCCCGGCCGGAACGCATCCCAGTTTCCGTCGTATTCGTATTTGAAGCGCCCCTGAACGGCGGTAGAGCTGGTAACAACGGCGTTAACCAGTTGGGCCTCGTAGCCCAGTGTACCGTTTACCAAATGCGTCTTCTGCGCCACAGCGAAAGGGTTCATACCCCACTGAGCCGCCTGAAGAGCTACAGCCAGACAGTCAGCAGGTTTACCGGCCAGATGTGCGGGAACTGTTGATTTACCCTGGGCCATAACATCAGCAAATGCCTGAAGCTTTTGCAGGCCGGACGGGCTGAAGATGGCGGCTTTCGTGTCGGCCTCGCCGTGGTTAGCGTGGACAATTTCAGTGCTCATGATTGATCCTTTTTCTTCGCCCAGGCAGGGCGGGTGATTTCTTCAATGCCGCCCCAGTTATCGGTTGTACGGCATTCGTGATAGGTGTCCAGGCTGCGGCGGAACAGCTCAAACCCTGCGGCGGTGTCTTCTTCAGTGAGCTGGTAAACACGGACTGGGTAGCGGCCGCAGTCGATGGTTTCGCTGATGGCGATGAAAATAAACATCGGGTATTCGTTGAAGTGCCGGTAAAAGCCCTCGCGGTACATGGCATCTTGAAGGTGATACCGGAACTCTTCGACGTGGCGCGGGAAGCGATCCATATCGGCCACCTTCTTCACATCGATAACTACTGGCTGCTCGTTCAGGAACTTGTCCGGCCGGAACCGGCAAAGCTCGCCAGTCTCTTCGTCATTCCAGTAAATGGACGCTTCGCAGTGTCCATCTGCTTCAAGCAGCCACCGGGCGGCCGGATGGGCCAGCGCACTTTCGCGCATCAGCTTAAGTTTCCTGCCCTGTTCTGCATCCATTACCGTCATGCCATTGCCTTCGCAATCCTTCAGGAATCGCTTTTCCTCTTCCTTGCCTGCCGTGCTCCGGCGGTTAAATTCCGGTGCCACGATGAAGCGCTTATCGAACTCTTCCGGCTCCAACAGCAGGCAGTGCAGCGCCGTACCCATATCCAGCGCCTTGAGCTTTTCCGTATCTACCGGCGCATCCTTTCGCCATTTGAAAATCGCCGGGTTAATGAGGATGTCGTCCAGCTGTGATTTACTTACCCCGGCGCCTGCGTGGTAATTCTCATTGCTGAGGTCGTAATAGATGCCGGGTTCCATCACGCCACCTCCCGGTATGAATGCCGGTGCTTCCATATTTTTTCAGCCAGCCGCTGCTGCTCGACCTTAGTCACATAATCCCACATGAATTTATGCGCCATATCCTGCGCGTCTAATGCATCCTGAGCGCGGCCAACCATTTCCATATCATCGCCTTGCTTCGAGAAGAAAACCGTCATGGCGGCTTCCACAGGGCTGTGCTTTAGCGGCTCAACAGTCTGCTCAACCATCGCGTAAACCTGCTCGTGCTCCGTTTCTCCAAACCCTTTGATGATGCTTTCGATTTCCTGTCGGTCTTTGAATGTGAGCTTCATAAGGCCACCTCCCAGTACATTTTCTTTGCTGCTACACGCATATCGTTATCGTTCTTCGCAACGGCCAGCATCACCATGTTGCGAACTGTTTGCTTATCTGGCTGGCTCATGGCTTAACCGCCCGGCGAAGTAACCGCATTGCCATAGCCCACTTAACTTTGTCGCCATAGAGTTGAGCTTCGCGGCACAGCTCCTGAGCTTTAAGAAAGAAAGATGATTTCATTAGGGTTTACCTGGGCTGGTTAATGCGTCGATAAGCGATCGCCAGCCAGTGCGGAGGCGGCGGGTGATAGTTTCTAAAAGTGATTCAGAGCGGCCAGCAACCGGCCACCCTGCAATAGCGAGTTGCATGGCGTTTCCTTAAATGGGTTATTAGTAAGTGATGCGGATAGCGCTGACTGCGCCTTTTGCGATAGCGTTGATTGCGATTTTGGCGGCTTCTTCCGTAAGCCCGGCAGCAACAAGGCAAAGCAGAGCGTTGTTGTTTACTGTCTTGCGGTGCTCAATGTCAGCTGCGCGGTCAGCAGCTTCATCGGCAATGCGTTTCTCTTCAGCCAGGCGGGCAGCTTCTTTCTGATCAGCTTCGCGCTTGATGCGATCGGCTTCCTGACGGGCCTTTAGCTGCTCAGCTTCAATGGCCTTCTGCTTCTCCCTTTCAGCCTTCTCCTTAGCCTCTCTGGCTTCACGCTCTGACCGTTCCTGTGCTTCGATGCGGTTACGCTCTGCCAGCTCAGCGGCGGCCTTTAAATCTGCTTCACGTCTGGCTGAGGCTTCACGTTCGCGCTGCGCCACTACTTCAGCTTCATGCTTGGCCAGCTCGACTGCCTGACGCTTTAATTCTTCTTCTTGGGCAATCCGTTGCCGCTCGGCTTCGGCTTTCTCTTCAGCTGCGTCACGGTCGTATTTGTCATTCAGGAGAAGGGCGATCTCGTGATCGGATTCGATTTGTTTTTTAAGCGCTTCAGCAGCTGCCAGCTCTTCTGCTGCGATACGCTGGCGTTCTTCCTCAGCGGATTTTTCAGCAGCAAGCCTTTCCTGTTCAGCTTCCCATTCTGTCAGCGGTAGGCGAGTGGCATCTCGCAGCTCGTCACATGCGTCAACGAACCGTTTGATTTCTGCTTCAGCTGGCTTCACAGCTTCTTTAAGGCGCTTCAGATACTCACGACCGGGCTTTTCAATAGCTGTCTTGCTGCGCGATACCTGAGCGGCCAGTGAAGCTACGCGAGCGCGTCCCTTTGCCGTGGTGAGGTCAGGCACTTCGTTCACAGCCTGCTTAATCTGCTCAATGTACTGGTCGAGTCCATTTGGTACATAAACAGCCGGCGCCTGATCCGGCTTAATTTCGAGTACTGCGATATCCGTTGTTTCGCTCATATTCCTCTCCTGTGGGCATAAAAAAGCCCTCCGGAGAGGGCAAGTGATTCAGGACAATTCACGTTGTTTATCCAACCCACCTTATCTCTAAAGCGCGTTGTGATGACTGGGTGTCATCGTCATGCCCTCTACATGAAAGGGCATTGCGGTGTCACTCAGGTTTATTGGCCCCGAGCGCTTAGCATCGCGTCTGCCATGCAATATGAAATTTCAGCGACAGTAGCCATCTGCTCTCCTGCGCTTTCACCAAGTGATTCAAGCTGCTCTGCCTGCCATGGATTTGCTAAATAACCCTGCATCGCCTTAACCGCGAAGTAATCACGGATGGTTGCATCTGTTGCCATTTCCCGGCTGTGACTCGCCGCTTCTATCGCCATATAATCCTCTTCGCTCATTTCCCCTCCAGATAATGCTTCCTGACCGCTGCTCTGAGCTGGTCACGGTTGATTGTTTTACCCGAGCCATCAGATTCAGGCTTGAGGCGAAACAAGTAGCCGCATGCCATTCTCACTACGCTCTTCTTCTCGCCATTCACCTGAATCATGTTTGCTCCGGGCATAAAAAAGGCCACCTGTTGGCAGCCTGTTATTCGTCGTCTTCCTCGCCTATTAACTGCGCGAGTTGCTGTGTTGTGGGCTTTTCCCAATTGAGGATTTGGCCCGTTTCAATGTCGATATCGAGTTCCAGATAATCCCCGTAATGCTGCCCGGGGAAGCAATCTGGTACATATTCGTTTTCGAGAGAGCGGATAGCCACACCATCCGCATCGATCACCTGCGCAGTAAATCGGTCGCATACTTTGATGCAGGTCTTAATTCGCTTCACATCAATTTCCACTTTCAAGCCTTTCTCTGCTTTCATCTCTATCTCCATACGGCAGCGCCGCTGTTTAGCTATCTTCGCCCCATTCGGGTTCATCAATTTCAATCGGCTCAACAGGAAGGAATTCACCATTGTATGCAGGAGCCTTAATGATTATTTCCTGCCATGCCACAACAGTTGAGTCGGAGAAGTAACTGTCACGTCCGGAGGTGTTAAACCACCAACAATTTATTGAGGCATCTTCAGAAATTGTCAGTGGCTCTCTGCTGTTTCTTTTCGCTGTTGTTGTATGAAGCGAACCATCGCGATGTTTTCTTACTACGTGGCAATCAAGACCATAACTTGGCAGTTGATCATCAGGTTTAATCCAACTCATTATTTCTCCAGAGCGGCGTAACGCTGTTAAATTAAAGGAATGCTGCACCCGCGCATCTTTTGACGCGCATTTGTGAGCTGGCCGTAAGGGTTATTCACCTTCCGGTACTCAGGGTTCTCTTTTGTCACAAATTCTGGCTCTGGCTTAACGCGCCAGTTCGGTGCCGCTGTTACTGCTGTGAGTACATTGATGCTGCAACCAGAAAGCGCGATACCTACCGCCTTCTCCAGCTGCACATCCTTGCGAACTTCAACGCGGTGCTCTTTAGCCCGGTTAAGCTTCCTGATCTCTCTTGCTTTCATGCTTACCTCCGGTAATTGGCTTAGGTGATGCAGACAGCCGGACGACTAACTCCGGTCGCGTACTCATTGCCAAGCGCCTCCGCCGAAGAGGTTGGCTTCTGCCTGCATCCCAAAGCCAACTGCTCTTTGGTGGGGACGAATCATCCCCAAATCCCGATTGTTAAAGTGACTGCGTTCCATGTCGTGCTGCTTCAGCGTCCTGCTGATGGGATAAGAGTAATACCTAGGTTGTATTGGTGTCAACAACCAAGGTTGTAATAATTAAAACAAAGGTGTTAATTTATTGAGATTTAAGGAGTTTTAATTTAAAAAAAATTACGCAGAGAATATTAGGAGCACAAAAAAACCGCCCGTAGGCGGCTTAATGTTTTTAGCGGGTGGGTTAGTAGGCCATCACGGACCAGTTAATGACTCGGCCTATGATTTCAACGGAACTGAGATCGGCATCTTCGTCTGGGAATTCTTCTTTGTTATAGCTCCGGATGCTGACCCTGTTGCCAGGCAGGCGATAAAGCAACTTCAGGCGACATAGACCATCTTGGCAGATAGCATAAATTCCGCCATCGACAATTTTTTTATTGCCTGTATCTACCGTCACTGTGGTTCTCTCTGGCATCACGGGTGACATGCTGTCGCCATGAACCGGAAAGCAAACCACGTTCTCTTTCTGCGCTCCATAACGCCGTAGCGTTGCCTTTGAGAACCTGAGCATATAGCTGTTGTGATCCCCGCTGGATAAGCTGCCGTGTCCTGCTGCCAACTCAATATCCTTATAAAGCGGAATGTAAACTTCATCATCTGGTAGCTCGGAAGAGTCATCCCAACCGTCTACAGCTGACCATTCATGTTCCGGAGGAATCGTTGATTCCTGGCTATGAATCCTACCACCCTCACGCATAGGTTCAACCCCTTTACCAAGCCATTCAGGCCGGACGCCAAGGGCAGATGATATTTCCAGAAGCTTTTTAGTGCTCTGGCTCTTGCCTGAGGTGATCTTTTGTATTGCTGCCTGAGACACGCCGGATTTTTCTGCAAGAGCTGCTTGGGTAAGCCCTGCTGTATCCATGGCATGTTGGAGCCGTTGTGCGAATGTCATTTCCATGGCGGAAAAATACAACCTCAGTTATTTCCAGTCAAATCACCTTGGTTGTTGCTTTAAAACAACTGAGGTATTATATTGGAAGTGTAAAACAACATAGGTGATCAGGATGAATACTGTAATCAAAACCGCAATCGGAATTGTGGGGACTCAAAAGAGCCTTGCCGAAGCATGTGGTGTCACCCAGGCCGCCGTACAGAAGTGGTTGCACGGAAAGGCAAAGGTGGCGCCAGAGAACGTAAAGGCTTTGGTAGAAGCCACTGGTGGGGCCGTCAAGGGTTATGAAATCCGACCTGACCTGCCTGACCTGTTCCCGCATCCCGAAAAAGCAGCATAAGTAACACCGCTCTTTAAACAATCTGACCAGGGATGCTTCGTCCCTAACCAATTAACAAGTGACTAGCTCACCGCAAAGTCACGCAAATAATTAACCAACAAAGGAATTTTACATTATGGAAATTGCAAGTTATCGCAAAAAAGCGAGAGAGATTGAAAGCCAGTTACTGAACAAACTGGCTGAACGTGGACAGGGATCACTGGCAAAAGTATTGGATTTGGATGAGGCAGCTGTAAGCAGAATGAAGCGCCCGTCTGGAAAGCAACGTCACAGCTTCTTTCAAATGATGAGTCTGGCAATGGCTTATCTGGATGTGGTGTCGCCGGAATCGGAAGTGGCGAAAAGTCTGTTGCGCATAGAGCAGCTACTGACAAAAGAAAAAGCGCCGAGCTGCTCTAACAGCTTCGACGCCTGATATCGAAATCTCAGCAATTTCAATGGAGTCATTATACATGAGAAAGCATGTTGACTATACAGGAACTCATAAAATCATTACCCGTGACCAGTACCTGAAGTCGCTTCCATTAATCATCGCAGAAAAATTGAGATGGATTCTGGAGCAGCACAAAACTAAGGGGAATGGTAAATGAGTAACGTCAGAAGTTTAGCTGAAGCAAGAGAGGCCAGAAAGCCTCTGGAGACGCCGCAACATGGCGGTAAGGGGTATGCCTTGCTGCATCGCAAAATCAAGGAGCTACCTTTCTACAGGACGGATTCTCAAGCTGTTCACCTCTGGGTTCACATCATCCTTTCTGCTAACCACGCTCCAGCTTCCGTGCCGACTGAGTTCGGAGAAATTCTGGTAAAGCGTGGAGAGTTCATTACCGGCAGAAACACGCTGGCATCTGAAACTGGCATCACTGGTGATCGCATCAAGTACCTGCTCAATAAGTTTGAAAAGTTGAGCATGATAAGTCGCATTTCCAACAAGAAATTCACCCGCGTTTCAGTCACGAAATACGATGATTACCAGCCAAATATTGTGCCAACAGAATGCCAACAGAGTGCCAACGCAAACCCTTATCCGGAAAGGGCTGCGGGGGAGGTTGTGCCAACAGATTGCCATCAAAGTGCCACAAACAATGAATTACTAAATACTAACTCAATATCTAAAGATATTGAGTGTGCAACTCGCAGCACTAAAACGGCTGAGCAGAAACCAAGATTATCCTGCGAAGAAGTCTGGCAATGCCTGAAGGAAGAACTTCATGAGGCCAGAGGCTGGAGAACAATGGATGACACCCGCCGAAACGCGATTCGAACCTTCTGGTCGAAAGCCAACAAGATTGCCAAAGACCTTGATGGTAAGCCTTTGGACATCGCTGGGTTCCGTGGATACCTGACTTACATCCGCGAAAACTGCCGATGGATGTTGGAAGACAGGCCTGACATGAAGTCCGGGAAGACCTGGCGAAAGATGAAGTTCGATCAGTTCCTCAGCGCAAAGCTTTACCTCGAAGTTCGTGAAGGAGACAAGGATGACCGATAATTACCTGACACCCCCACACAGCATTGACGCTGAGCAGGCGGTTCTGGGTGGCCTGATGCTGGATGGCGGCGAAGAACGCAGCCAGAAGGTGCTGGCAATCCTCAAGCCTGAAAGTTTCTACAACAAATCGCACGGAGCCATCTTTGAGGCAATGCGTGACCTGCTGAAGAGAAATCAGCCCATCGACCTGCTGACCCTCTCTGATGAACTTGAGTCCCGTTCCACACTTCAGCAATCCGGCGGCTTCGGTTACCTGGCTGAGATGAGCAAGAACACACCATCGGCTGCAAACATCGTGAACTACGCGCTGGTCATTCGTGACAGGGCGATGGAGCGCTACGCCATCCAGAAGCTTACCGAAGCCACTGAGATGCTCTACACCCGCAGCACACTGAGCGCTACGGACAAGCTCGAAGCGGTTAACAGCCTGACCAGCCAGATTAGCGACTATGCCAAGACCGGCAATCGTCGTGGCCTGCGCTCGTTTGGCGAGGTTATGGATGACTGGGTAGTGGATTTGGAGAAGCGCTTCGATCCGAACGGTGAAACTCGCGGCCTGAGTACCGGCATTCCATCACTGGACCGCATGCTGGCACCGAAAGGACTGGTGAAAGGCTCCCTGTTTGTCATTGGCGCGCGCCCAAAAATGGGCAAAACCACGCTGTACAGCCAGATGGCTATCAACTGCGCTATCCGTGAGAACAAGCCATCGCTGATGTTCAGCCTGGAAATGCCTTCTGACCAGATCCTGGAGAAGTTGGTAGGGCAAAAGTCCGGCGTGAATCCGAGCATTTTCTACATGCCGGCCACTGAGCATGCCGATGATGCCTATCAGGGCAACTATGACGAGGACTTTGGTAAGGCGATCGCCACTGCTAACCGTCTGCGTGAGCAGGATATGCTGTACATCGACGACACCCCCGGCTTGTCTCTGGCTCACATCGTGGCTGAAGCCCGCAAAGTGAAGCGGCAGAAAGGCTGCGTGGGCATGATTCTGGTCGATTACCTCACCCTGATGACCGCTGAGAAAGCAGATCGCAATGACCTGGCATACGGGATGATCACAAAGGGACTGAAGAACCTCGCCAAGGAATTGGGGTGTGTAGTTGTTCTGCTTACTCAGCTGAACCGTGAGCTGGAGAAGCGCGTCAACAAGCGACCACTGCCTAGCGACTCCCGCGACACAGGCCAGATTGAGCAGGACTGTGATTACTGGGTGGGCATCCACCGTGAAGGCGCTTATGACGATTCTGTGCCACCAAGCGAAACTGAGCTGATCCTTAGGCTTAACCGTCACGGCAACAGCGGCACCGTCCTGTGCATGCAGAAGGATGGCGCTATCTACGACATGGACCAGGCAGCGGCGCGCGCGGAACGTGACTCCCGTCAGCAGCAGCATGGAAAACAGCAAAAAGCAGGGGGCTTTTGATGAGCATCGGAACTAAATTTTTTCAGTGGTTCATAAACCATTACGACGGGCCTCTTCGTATCGATGAAGCGTATGCGATATGGGAAGCAGGTTACTTGGCAGGCCAGCCAGCGCTTAAGGGAGGAGAGTGATGGAGATTCAGGACAAGACGAGGCGAACAGTCAGGCTTGAGTTAACTGCGGACGACCTATTGGAAATCTTTAGCGAAAAATCGCAGATGGAAAACATCGACGGTTTTAAATGGATGCTTACAAGCAAGGATGGTGACCGAGAATTAAATTCAGGGATAACAGGAATCGTAATCATCTGCGACAACGCGGGGCTACCATGAACAACAACGATGAGCTTGAGCGGCAGGCGTTTGAGCGCTGGTTGCAGAAAAACCACGGTACGACTTACCGACTTGCCTTTGAGTGGGAAGAAGACGATGAGGAAGAGATGGTAATCAACGCCAAAGCATCTGTGCTTGATATGCGCTCAGCATGGATGGGCCGCGCAAAGCAGGAGAGCAATCATGAATAAATGCACTGGCATCATGGGCCGTCTGTTCGGGCATCAGTGGGCTGAGTATGGGCCTGGGATGAATATAACGGTCAGGCAGGTCTGCCTTTACCTGCATATCTATCACTATGGAAAAAATAAAGATGCCGTGCCTCGCTCTGGATTTGTCTGCCAGCGCTGCGGTTGCGTTTCGGGAGAGCAATCATGACTGAAGATTTAAAGCGGTGCCCGTTTTGCGGCGGCGGAGAAACAAGGGTTGATAAAAACCACCACTGGACGGGTATGCGCAATGTTTTGATAAGTGCAACCTTAAGGCACTGGTGTGAAGCAGGCGGCTCGATGGTTCAATTTACGCGAAAGTCAGAAGAGCTTTGCGTTGCCGTCTGGAACACCCGCGCTGAGATGGAGAAGAGTGATGACTGACAACGTAATCCCCCTAAAGCAACCCGATCACCTTCAAGAGTTGAAGGCTGGCCTGACTCTTCTGGAAATGTTAGAGCGCACAGGCGGGCATAACATTCAGACCAGAGCGCTGATTTCCGAGAAGATGGAAATCGACCTTCAGCAGTATCGGGAGCAGATTAACGGGAGGTAGACCGTGCAGGACTTCTGTTTGCACAAAACAACCCTCGGCCAGTTCACCAAACTAATCTTCGACCTCGTTTCCACCGACAGAAAATACCGCATCAAATTTACCGAATGGCGTGACCTCCGAACAATTCCAATGAATCGCACCTGGCGAATGTGGGTAGAAACCACAGGCGAATGGCTGCGTGCGCGTGGCGTTGTTGTGGATATCCGCAGCCGTAGCGGTGTGGTGGTACTCAGCAGGCCAATAACCAACGAAGAGGTACACGATTACTACGTGGGCCACTGGCTGGGCCGTGATGAGAACGGAGAACGGGAGAAGACAAGCAGGATGGACAAAGGCCGGATGCTCCACCTGATGGAGCTACATGAGCAATGGTGCCTGGATAAAGGCGTACCCATTGTTATCCCTAACGACTCTGAGTTTATGCAGCTCAGACAGAAGCAGGTGGCTTAGATGACCGACAAATCAAACACCGCACCAGAACACAAAGACGCATGGCAGACGCCACCGGAGATATTTCAGGCGCTGCATGCTGAATTCAACTTCGTGCTGGATGCAGCAGCCAGTGTGCAGAACGCGCTTTGCACCAGATACATCACTGAGCAGCAAAACACACTTGAAACAGACTGGGCAGCACTGATGCCAGATCTGCCTGGATACGTGTGGCTAAACCCGCCTTACAGCAACGTTGGCCCATTCGTTCGCAAGGCTTCAGAAGAGAACGCAAAGAGCAGTATTGGATGCGTGATGCTGCTAAACGTCGACACCTCAGTTGGATGGTTCAGGGACGCGATCGCAACCGCTCATGAAGTCCGCTTTATCACAGGCGGCAGGCTGGCATTCCTGAATGCAGGAACCGGCAAGCCAGTATCGGGCAATAACAAAGGGCAGATGTTCATCATCTGGCATCCGTGGCCACGAGTTCAGTGTGAATTCAAGGTTATCGATCGTGATGCGCTGATGGCATTCGGGGCGAGACTGATCAGGAGAGCAGCATGACAGCACGTGAACATATCCTTGAATTTCTCAAGCATCAAACCGGGTATGTGCCTTCTGGGCAGATTCACGATTATGTTTGCAGCAACCATAAAATCAAGCGCAATGGCAGCCACAGCTCATTAGCTCGCATGGCATATCGTGACGAGGTAGTCAGTTATGGTTATGGAAGGCATACGCGCTGCAAGCTTGTCGAAAAGAATAAGCCAGGCGCTATGAAATTATTCGATCAGCTTCGCGGGGTGAGAGCATGAGCAGAGGAAGATATGAGCATTACGGGCAGCAGGAGGCCAACAGAATATCCATCCTGAAGAAGCAGGGACTGACCTGGAAGATGATATCTGAAAGGTTTCAAATCTCAGTAGGAACGTGCAGGAAACTTGCGGAGAGAGCCAGATGACGAATAAGACCTGGTTCCACCACTCAAACTGCACCACCGAAGAAGCAAACGCCCTCATCCTTCAGTACCAATCCCGCAACATCAAAACCGAAAAGCAGCTCGCCGCCGACTTCAAGTCATGGACGGTCAGCGCTCTGTTGCCTGAAACCAAATACGAGCCAGTCCCGTCACGCAGGTGGCAGCAGCCGATATGGAGCAGGGTATGACTGAGCCAAAAGAACAGACCTGCGCGGATTGTGGTATGGCCTTGAGCGATGATGAAACGTGGTGCTGCTCAGACTGAACAGCATTTTACTCAATGCTCGATCCGAATCACCTGATGGAGGATGAAGATGGCAACAGTCATCAAGCCGCCGAAACCCCGTAAATGCAAATGCTGCCCTGAGAAATTTATCCCCCGCAACACCCTGCAAACAGTCTGCTCTCCCAAATGTGCCATCCAACTCGCTAACCAGTTATCCGAGCGCAAGCAAAAGCGCCTGGAAAAAGAGCAGCGCGCCGCATGGAGCAAACGCAAGGCCGATGTGAAGCCGTTAAGCCACTGGATGAACATGACCCAGCGGGCATTCAACGATTACATCAGGGCGCGGGACGGGGATATCTGTATCAGTTGCGGCAGCACGACGGCGGTGAGTTACCACGCGGGGCATTACCGGACAACTGCGGCGGCATCACAGTTAAGGTTTAACGAAGACAACTGTCATAGCCAGTGTTCATCTTGCAACGTGCATCACTCTGGAGCCATCGGGCCGTACAGGCTCAACCTCATAGCGAAAATCGGCCTTCAGCGCGTCGAGGCGCTCGAATCTGACAACAACCCTCACCGATACACCCGCGAGGAACTGGACGCGCTACGTGCGAAATACAGGGCTTTGCTGCGGGAAATTATTAAGCAAAAGGAGGCGGCATGATCAAGCCGGTATATGGCATAAGTGGACCATTAACTGACGCCAACTTTAACATTTTGCGGATGAACAGAAGGCAGGCCCAAGCAGAAGCAGATCGCCTTGCAAGAGACACCATTAAACGCGGCTGGTCAAATATCGCGAAGGGCTTCGTATTTGACGCTGGGGATTATTATCGACTTTCAGTAGCGGTCAGCTCTATTAACGGGAGGATTGCATGACCGATTACCTCAGAACCAAGTGGCTTCACCTCCGCATGTACCGCACCAAAGCCAGTTTCATGCTGGATTACAAAATCCTGCACAACACAGCAAAGCTAATGGGAGCCAGAAATGAGAATAGAGCGTGACTATCAGCAAATCGTTCGCCTCGCTGGGGTACGGACCGCCGCTGACATGCGCAGACTATTCGGCACCGGCTGGAAGACTATCAACCGGTCGCAGCAGGCGTGGATTAGAAATCTGCTCACTGTATGGGGCGAGCACCTTTCCGGCGATGAGTACGAACGCGGGCAAATAAACATCCTTGGCCGCCTCATGATGCGCTGTGAATGGAGTGAGCAGAAGGCCAGACAGATAGAGAAAGTCGTCACAGAGCTTCACTGCGAAGGCTACAGAGGGGATGAATTACTCCGCAAGGCCAGAGATATCCTTGTCCCACAATCATCAGCTGGCAATATCATCGCTCTCGCCAAAGAATCAGATGATGCTGCCTTCATGGAATCGGTAATCGTGAAGACGTTTGGACGGGATAACCCGATCCGCTCTGTAGCCAGATTACGATACTGTAAGTGCAAGAGCGCGCAAAACATCGCGCAGTCGTTAATTTACTTCACCGGAGTAACACCAAAAGAGGCCCGGAACAGAATAGAATGGGCGCAGGATATCCTTGAGGGAGAATTGTATTACGCAGTTAAACGTGAAATGGAGAAAGAATATTCTGCATTAGCAGCATGACAGCACGAATTGCTAAAGACTTTGGGCAAGAAACCTGGCTAAATGCAGCTATGCTCGGGAAGTAAAGCGAACTGAGCGCGGTGATAGTGAGGAAATAAGTAAACAGCGCATATAATTCCGCTCGATAGACGGTCTTGAGCTGAAGCATCACCGATAGAAAGCCCTGACTATAACCGGTTGGGGCTTTTTTTATGCCTGCACAACGGTGAGAATATTTAGCGGGTGTCCTGGCACACCACAGAGGCGCTGAGTGTTCTCTCCGTTGTACAGCAAGTCAAAATAACTCCAGAAGGTCGCCATAGAGCGGCCTTTTTTCGTTTTCGCCCCTGCCAATTAACTTCGATCCATGCGATTTCCCTGTGTGGTAGCGGGCGTCTTTTTTCCCTTTCAATAACACACGCAGCCGCCTGAAAGAGAGGTGGGAGATGAAACGTATGCCGGACAGACCTGATAACCTGGCGGCAATGCTCGCCTGGCTGGCAAATCACCGCAACGAGGTCGGCTACTCAATCCTGGCATTCGTTATGTCAATCCTGACCACCTCGCGGAACAAAAAAACCATATGGCGTGACCGCCTGACCGGCGCCGCGATGTGCGGAATCCTTTGTTTCTTTGCTCAGCCAACACTCACGGCTATATGTGCGATCTTCGGCTGGACCTTCCCGCCGGAGTTGTGCTGGCCGTTCTCTGCATTCGTCGGTTACATCGGCGTCGATGCGCTTTTCTCGTCTGTTCGCAGGCGGGTAGGTATGGACGGGGTTAACGGAGGTTCAAATGCTGACAGCTGACCAGTTCCAGCGCGCTACCGGCGTGAATGATGTGCTGAGGAATTCATGGCATCAGCCGGTATGTGACGCGATGAAAAAGCACGACATCAATACGCCACTACGCCAGGCGCATTTCCTTGCTCAGGTAGGGCATGAGTCAGGCGGGTTTCGTTATGTCGAAGAGAACCTGAATTATAGCGATGAAGCTCTGATCGCTATGTTCGGCCATCGCATGTCCAGAGAGCAGGCAAGGATGTATGGCAGAACCTCAGAGCATCCAGCCAACAAGCGGATGATCGCCAACATCATTTATGCCAGCCGGATTGGAAACGGTGATATCGCGTCAGGTGACGGCTACCGTTATCGCGGGCGTGGGCTTATTCAGATTACCGGCAGGGCAAACTATGCCGCACTGGTTAAACCGCTGGGCGTTGATGTGGTGGCTGAGCCTGATTTGCTGACCGGCTTCAAAATGGCCGCTGAATCGGCAGCTGCATGGTGGAAGACGCACGGACTGAACGAAAGGGCAGACGCTGATGATGTTGACCGCATCACCCGCGTTATTAATGGCGGAACTATCGGAATACAGGACAGGAAGGCCCGGCTCACTCAAGCTAAGGGGGTTCTGTGTTCAAGTTAATCAGCATTATCCGAAACAATACCGGCCTGATCATTGTCGGCCTGTTCATCCTCGCTCTGTGGGGGCTGAACACCCGTAATGACCAGTTGACCGCCACAAACGAGCGGCTGGAGCAACTGGCAAACAGTAAAGACGATCAGATAAACGATCTGCGTTCCAAGAACGATGGCCTGGCATCCAGCGTTGATGCTCTGGTTACGGCAGTGAATAAACAAAATGCCGTCATGTCTCAGGTCACTGAGCAACGGGCATTAACAGCACAGCAAAACAGGAAGCTTCAAGGTGAAATTAAACGCTATCTCGCGGCGGACAAGTGCGCTGTTGCTCCTGTTCCCGCTGATGCTGCTGACAGGTTGCGCGACGCAGCAAAAGCCGCAGGTGGAGTACCGGACAGTAAAGCAGCCAAACCTGCCGATCCCCGCTGAGTTAACCACTCCGATTGATGTGCCGCCGGTGCCGGAAGGCATGACGTTCGGCCAGGCAGTAGAGCTAAGCGCTGAGTTATACGGTGCGCTCAGTCAGGCCAATATCGACCGGGCTGCAATCAGGCAGATTGAATCGTCCCGCTAAACCAAAAGTCCATATCACAAGAGCCTCGCCATCGTGCGGGGCTTTTTTATGCAGTAAACCTCCGCGCCATGCCCGGCGCAGTCAACAACACAGAGCCTTTCAGGAATCAGCTTCGGAGATAACCGTTATAAGCGGCGGCTTCTCTGTGGGCGGTTATCTGGGCAACGAGGCTTATTCACTAAAAGGTAATCGCGATGAATGAATTAAAGGCTGCTCCTGATTTTGATTTTCGTCAGTTGGTAACCGCGGCTGAGGGTGAGCCAGTGACAGACACGTTCCAGATCGCAAAAGCATTTGGAAAAAGACACCAACATGTCATCAGAGCTATTGAAAACCTTCAATGCTCACCTGAATTCTCGACGGCCCACTTTTGGGCTTCCGAGAAAATCAATGAGTTAGGTATTTTTGATAAGAAGCAAAAGTATTACCGCCTCGACTTCAGTGGTTTCGTGATGGTGGTAATGGGCTTTAATGGGCCTGCCGCAGCCCGCGTTAAAGAAGCGTATATCAATGCCTTCAACTGGATGACCGCAGAACTTCGCAAGCACAGTGAAAGCTATGAGGCAGAGCGTAACGCGGTGATGCTTGAGTACATGAAAGAGAAGGACGTAGCCAGCATGTCTGGTCGCCTCCTTAATCGCTGGGGAAGGGTGAAAAAGCCATCACTTCTGGCGAGAATTGAGCGGATCGAGAAGCAAGGGCAGATTGCACTGCCTGGCATCTCAAAGTGACCATCACAAGGCGCTTTCTAACCAGAGCGCCTGATGATGATTAACGAACGAGGAAATAACAATGGCGCTTAAACGCAGAGAGTTGCCTCGCTACAAGGGCAAAGAAACACAGGTGCTGGCTCTTAAAATCAAAGAGGTAAAGCAGGCTGTTGATGGTACTGGTGTGATCGTGCCGGTAGATGAGTTCTATCCGGAGTTCGATGTTTCCCATGAGTACATGAGCATCAACAAGCCGGAGAAGGGAGGCTACTACGTTGAGTCAATCGACGGCCAGCCGATGTACATGGAGGCAAAAGAGTTCTCCAGCGAATACTCACTGATGAAATAAGGGCTGACCATGACAGAAAAAAACCTGGTTGTAAGAATGGACTTTGGGTCAGCACTTAAATCCCTCAAGAGCGGTAAGAAGGTCGCACGCGAAGGATGGAATGGGAAGGGAATGTTCCTAATCCTGGTTGCTGGGAGTAAGTCAATTGAACCTAACGAAGGATCTCCTTACGCGGATCTTAAGGTTTCACCTAATGGCGTAGTTGACATCAACCCTCATATTGATATGAAAACAGCGACCGGTGAAATGCAACCTGGCTGGCTGGCTTCACAAACAGACATTCTCGCCACTGATTGGGTTGAAATCGCGTAGTCATTACAGAGCACCTCCTGGGGTGCTCGATAATGAAAACAGGAGATCACAATGGGCGAAACAATTCAGACCGACCTCACTCAGCAGCAACAACTACGTCTTGAAGTACTCCACCTGGTACAGAACGACACTGCAGCGGCACAGGACGCTATCAACTTCATTGCTGACGACGCGCTCAAGCTCGAACTATTCAAACGCCAGTACACGCTGGCACAGGCAGAGCCGACCGCAGTATCCCGCACAACCAAAGCGATTCAGGGTGTGAAAGACGCTCTCCCGCTGTTTCAGTAAGAGAGAAACCTGATGGCTGAACTCAACGAACAACAAGAGCGCTTCTGTCAGGAGTACGTTGTCGATCTCAATGGCACTCAGTCCGCAGTAAGGGCTGGTTATAGTGAAAAGTCAGCAGCACAGATAGCCAGTGAAAACCTGAGAAAACCGCATATTCGCGCACGCATTAAAGAATTGGCGAAAGAGCGCAATGAGGCAGTGGGCTTGAGCGCGCAGTTCGTTATCGAGGGCGTTATTAAAAACATCCGTCGGTGCGAGCAGGGTGAGAGAGTCACATACCCGAATGGCGAGCCGATGATGTGCGAAACAGAGGATGGAGAGGTTGCGGCAGTGTTCCGCTATGACTCTTCCGCGGCGCTCAGAGGCTACGAGCTGCTTGGCAAGCACCTGAAGCTGTTCACTGACAAAGTGGAGCACTCAGGCAGCATCGAAACCCTTTCAGACGAAGAACTAAACGCAAAACTCGCGAGGCTTGTTAATGCACAATCTGAACCGCGAGGAGAAGCTTGAGTTAGTTCGCCTGCTGGAAGAGAAGTCCCGTCGCGCAGTTGTTAACCGCTACAGAACCTATTTCGACACTCGCTACCCATGGCAACGCAAGTTCATCGCTCAGACGGCAGAGTACCGCCAGTGCGCGCTGATCGCTGCAAACCGCGTTGGAAAGACAGACACTGCTACCTACATTGACGCTATCCACTTGCTGGGTGAGTACCCTGAGGGTTGGGAAGGGCATAAGTTTGATCACGCTCCGTTGATGTGGTGCCTTGGATACTCCGGCGAGAAGTGCCGCGACTTGCTTCAGGCAGCCATCATAGGCCGGAAGGTTAATGGAGAGTTTACCGGCGGACTGGTCCCCCCTGACAGGATTGTGTCAACGGAACCGATGACCGGTACGCCCAACGCTGTGCGCTCTGCCTACATCCGCCACAGCAGCGGAGACCTGAGCAAAATTCAGTTCTGGTCATACACTCAGGGGCAACATGCACTGATGGGTGATGACATCGACTGGTTTCATATCGATGAGGAGCCAGAAGATCAGACGATTTACCCACAGGTGCTGACACGAACTGCGACTGGCGACAAAGGCCGGGGCGGACGCGGCATTCTGACCTTTACGCCAGAGAACGGGCGCACCGAACTGGTTATCAAGCTCTTAGACGACCCTGCTGAATCTCAGTCCTGCATGAACGTGGGCTGGGATGACGCGCCGCACCTAACCGAAGAGACAAAGAAAAGCCTGCTGGAGTCATATCCGCCTCATCAGCGCGATATGCGAACAAAAGGCATTCCGATGCTTGGCCAGGGACGCATATTCGACTTCAGTGAAGACAACATCACCATCGAGCCATTCCCGATACCGAAGCATTACATGGTAATCGACGGCATGGACTTTGGTTGGGATCACCCTCAGAGTCGCATCCAACTGGCGATCGATATGGATTCCGACACCTACTACGTCACCAAGGCATGGAAGGCCAGTAAAACCTCACCTGCTGAAGCGTGGGGGGCTACTAAGGCATGGGCTAACAAAGTTCCTACGGCATGGCCTCAGGATGGCTTACAGACGGAGAAGGGTAGCGGCCTTCAGCAGAAGTCCTACTACTCTGACGCCGGATTCCAGATGCTTCCTGACTGCGCTCAGTGGCCTGATGGTTCCCGCTCAGTAGAGGCTGGTTTGTTCGAGCTGCACGACCTCATGAGCACGGGGCGCTTTAAAGTGTTCGCCGGCCTGCGTGACTGGTTCGAAGAATTCAACTTTTATCACCGTGACGATCGCGGTCGCATTGTTAAGACGCGTGACGACTTACTTGATGCCACGCGCTACGCCTACATGATGCGACGCTTTGCCAAGCGATACGGGGATATAGGTGTGGTTAAAGAGAAAAAATTACCGGCGCCCATTCGCCCAATTCCCCGGAGTAGATAATGGCCGACAAAGATGAAAAATTGCAGACCATTCTCAGTCGGTTTGACAGGGACTGGGCGGCAAGCGATGAGGCCAGAACAGAGGCAGTTAACGACCTCTTTTTTAGCCGAGTCAGCCAGTGGGATGACTGGCTATCTGAATACACCACGTTGCAGTATCGCGGGCAGTTCGATGTGGTTCGCCCGGTAGTGCGGAAACTGGTTGCAGAGATGCGCCAGAACCCTGTTGATGTGATGTTCAAACCAAAGGATGGCTCCGACCCCAATTCAGCAGATATCCTGATGGGCATGTACCGCACCGATATGCGCCACAATACCGCAAAAATCTCCGTAAACGTGGCGGTTCGTGAGCAGATAGAAGCGGGCGTGGGTGCATGGCGGCTGGTAACTGACTACGAAGACCAGCAACCTACCAGTAACAACCAGGTGATCCGCCGCGTCCCTATCCATGAGGCATGTTCTCACGTCGTGTGGGATGCCAATGCTAAGCAGATGGACAAGAGCGACGCCAAGCACTGCACAATCATCAGTGCGCTCAGTAAGGATGGATGGGAGGCATTCGCCGAAGAGTGCGGCGTGGATAGCGAAAACCTACCTGACTTTCAGTCGCCATCTTCCAACTGGATATTCCCCTGGGCGACCAACGATATTTATTACATCGCTGAGTACTATGAGGTTGAGGAAAAGAAAGAGCTGGTATTCATCTACCGCGACCCGCTGACCGGCGAACCTGCAAGTTACTTCAAACGTGACATCGCTGACGTTATCGACGATCTGGCTGATAAAGGCATGGAGAAAATTGGTGAGCGCAAGGTTAAGCGCCGCCGTGTTTATAAAACTCTCCTTACTCAGTCTGGCATCCTCAAGAATCGCGAGCTGATAGCTGGCGAGCATATCCCGATCGTGCCGGTGTTCGGTGAGTGGTCATTTGTTGGCGATAAAGAAGTCTATGAGGGCGTCGTTCGCCTCACCAAGGACGGCCAGCGCCTGCGCAATATGATTATGTCGTTCAATGCGGATATCGTTGCCCGGACACCGAAAAAGAAACCGTTCTTCTTCCCTGAGCAGATTGCCGGTTATGAGCACATGTATAACGGTAATGACGACTATCCGTACTACCTGATCAACCGAACCGATGAAAACAACGGTGATTTGCCGGTACAGCCTCTTGGTTACTATGAGAACCCAGAGGTGCCGCAGGCCAACGCCTACATGCTTGAAGCGGCGACAGCGGCCATTAAAGAGGTGGCTGATGTTGGTGTGGATGCGGCTGCGGCTGGCGGTCAGGTAGCTTTCGATACCGTCAATCAGCTGAACATGCGATCCGATCTCGAAACCTTCGTGTTCATGGATAACCTTGCCACCGCCATGAGGCGCGACGGGGAAATCTACGCAGCGATGGTTAACGATATCTATGACGTTCCACGCACCATTTCAATGACACTGGAAGACGGCAGCGAAAAAGACGTGGAGTTGATGACGCAGGTTATCGACTTCCAATCTGGCGAGGCTGTAACTCTCAATGACATTCGCGGTCGCTATGAGACCTATACCGATACCGGGCCGTCATTCCAGTCTCAGAAGCAGCAAAACCGCAGTGAGATTCTGGATCTGCTGTCTAAGGTGCAGCCAGGAACTCCTGAGTATCAGATGCTCCTTCTGCAGTACTTCACGCTGCTCGACGGCAAGGGCGTAGAGATGATGCGCGAGTACGCAAATCGTCAGCTTGTCACCATGGGCCTGAAGAAGCCTGAGACACCAGAGGAGCAGGAGTGGCTACAGCAAGCGCAGCAACAGCAGCAGAATCAGCAAGACCCTAACGCTCTCATTGCGCAGGCGCAGATTATCGCTGCACAGGCTGAGGCAGAACGGGCCCGCAACGAAACCGCACAGACGCAGATCAAAGCATTCACCGCTCAGCAGGATGCGCAGGAATCACAAGCCAACACCGTCTATAAGCTGGCTCAGGCCAGAAATATCGACGAAAAGGCTGTGATGGAGGCGATCAAACTGCTGCACGAGGTTGCTAATCAGCAACAACAAAAAATCCCTACCGCCAATCCCGGCGAGATTCCTCGAACCATGTGAGAGAGCTAAACAACATGAGCGATACCACCGAAATTCAGACTGCTGAAGAACCAACCCTGCCCGGCGATCAGACTGCGGCATCAGTTGAAAGCCAGGTTGACGGTAATGCCACCGACACCGAAGGACGGGATGAGGGCTTCGATGTAGTCCTGAACGACGATGAGACAACCCAGAAGCAAGATCACGAAACCAATGCCAAGCATGCAGCCCGTCGCATTGCGCGTAAGCGCCAGCGTGAACTGGAGCAGCAGATGGAAGCGGTGCAGCGTGGTGAGCTTCCGGAAAACCTCAGGGTAAGCCCTGAGCTTCCAAAACAGCCAGACGTGAATGAGTATCTGTCAGATGAGGCTCTCGCCAAGTTTGATTACGACACCAATCGCGCACTGGCGGCTTTTAATTCTGCCAATACCGAATGGCAGATGAAGGCTATGGATGCCCGTAGCAACGCTGTGGCGGAGCAGGGCCGGAAGACTCAGGACTATACCCGACAATCAACTCAGCATGTCGAGGCGGCTCGCAAACACTATGACGCCGCTGAAAAACTCAACCTGCCTGACTATCAGGACAAAGAGGACGCTTTCCGCGAACTGGTTCCGGCCGGTGTGGATGTTGCCATTATGAACCTCTTCCCTGAGAAGTCGGCACCGATGATTTACCACCTGGGTAGCAACCCGGAGAAAGTCCGACAGCTGATGTCAATGAATGAGCAGCAGGTAATTATCGAATTAACCCGCCTCTCAGACCGTTTAACTCTCAAGCCTCGCGGCAAATCCGTGTCAGCAGCCCCGCCGGTAGATGAACCGGTGCAGGGCAGTGTTGTAGCGGCGAACATCGCTTCATTGCAGAAGAAGATGGAAGCGGCGGCCGCCAAAGGCGACACGGAAACCTACCGCAAACTTAAAGCACAAATTCAAGGAATCAAATAATGGCACTTTCAGAAGGTCAGTTGGTCACCTACGCAGTAGACGAAGTGATCGAAACAATTCAGAACCTCACCCCTATGGCTGAGCGTGTTGATAAATACACTCCGCCAGGCGCATCTATGCAGCGCTCAGGCAACACCGTATGGATGCCGCTGGAGCAGGAGGCACCAACCCAGCGCGGTTGGGACCTGACTGACAAGGAAACAGATATCCTTGAGCTGTCAGTCAAGGTCAACATGAATGAGCCGGATAACGACTTCTTCGCGCTGCGTGCCGATGACGTTCGTGATGAAACCTCTTACCGCCGCCGCATTCAGGCGTCAGCCAAAAAGCTGGCTAACAACGTTGAAATGGAAATCGCCCGCCAGGCCGCTGAAATGGGCTCTCTGGTAGTCACCAGTACCGGTCCGATCGGCAACGCCAATACCGGCTGGGATTTCATCTCAGAAGCGGAATCCCTGATGTTCGCTCGCGAGCTTAATCGTGATGCTGGCCTGTCATTCTTCTTCAACGCCAACGACTACCGCGGCGCCGGCCGTGATCTGGCTGGTAAGGACTTCTACGGCCGCATTCAGGATGATGCCTACTCCAAGGGCGTTATTCAGAAGCAGGTCGCGGGATTCAATGATGTCCTGCGCTCTCCGAAGCTTCCAACTCTGGTTGGTTCCTCTGTCACTGGAGTCACTGTCGCCGGCGCTCAGAAGTTCAAGCCCGAGGCATGGAGACTAGATAACGATGGCAACCGTGAAAACGTCGATAACCGCTTTGCTACCGTGACGGTCAGTGCAGGTGCTGGCTTCAAACGCGGTGATAAAATCAGCTTTGCGGGCGTCAAATTCCTGTCTCAGATGGCTAAAAACGTACTGGTACAGGATGCCACGTTCTCAGTGGTTGCGGTGAACGGTGACAGCCTGACAATCACGCCTAAGCCGGTTGCGCTGGATGACACAGCCCTGACCGCTGAGCAACGTGCGTATGCAAACGTGAACACCTCACTGGCAGACGGTGCCGCTATCAGCGTGCTGAACACCGATACCGCACCAACCAACGTGTTCTGGGCTGATGACTCTATCCGCCTGCTGTCACAGCCGATCCCACTAAACCACGATCTCTTTGCGGGCATGAAGTCACAAAGCTTCAGTGTGCCGGGTACTGGCCTCAATGGCGTTATCGCCTTCCAGGGTGATATCGACATTCTGGGCGGCAAGTGCCGTATTGCTCTGTGGTATGCAGCAACAGCTGTTCGCCCTGAGGCAATCGGCGTTGGCCTGGCTAATCAGGACGTAGCGACCGCTATCGAAGGCTAATAAGGCTGGGGCTTCGGCCCCACCTTTGCAGGAGGTAACTATGGGCGTAATGCTCTACAGAGAAGGGAAAGGCACTCGCGTCTGGGGAAAGCAGTATAAAACCACGGTTGTGAGTGAGAGTGATATTGCGTCATATCTTGCGGATGGCTGGTGCAAGCACCCAGATGAGGTTGATGCAAAGCCAGTAGAAACCGCAAAGATCAAGCGTACGCGCAAAACCAGCGCAGAGGCGGCGGAAGAACCTCAAGAAGAGGTAAGCGATGAATCTGACAACGAAGGGTGACATTGTCCGGGCTGCGTTGCGAAAGCTGGGCGTAGCATCGGACGCAACACTGACTGACGTAGAGCCGCAGTCAGTGCAGGATGCAGTGGAAGACCTTGAGATGATGATGGCCGAATGGTATCAGGACGGGAAAGGCATCCTGACGGGTTACACGTTTTCAGATCTCGATACTCCGCCTTCTGATGGTGATGCGCATGGCATGCGAACGAGCTCCATCAGTGCGGTGATGCATAACCTGGCTGTCCGTATTGCACCTGATTACACCGTAGAGCCCGCGGCTAAAGTGGTTTTCGCTGCGCGACATGGCAAAGAACTGCTTTATAAATCATCCGCGATTGGCCGGGCCCGGCGGTCGCCATATCCATCACGCATGCCAATCGGTAGCGGTAATCGCGCTGTCACACTGAACGAAATTCATTTTTACCCCGGAGAAATACCTGATGCCGATTCAGCAACTACCCCTGATGAAGGGAACGGGTAAGGATTTCCGAAATACTGACTACGTGGACCTGCTGCCCGTAAACATGCTGGCGACACCAAAGGAAGTCCTTGGGGCAAATGGATACCTGCGTTCATTCCCCGGTATTGCTAAGAAATTGGAAGTGGATGGCCCGTCACGAGGGGGTATGTTCAATTCGAATCAGAGCGTGGTATATCGCGTATGTGGCGAAAAGCTTTATCGTGGTGAAGAGGTTATAGGATCAGTCTCTGGCAACAAACGAGTCAGCATGGCATGCAGTTACAACAGCCAGGCTGTGGGCGCAAACGGCACAATGATGCTGTTCCGCTATGACAACACTACTAAATCTCTGTCTAACTGGGACCAATCCACCGGATACATTCAGTACGATCTGGGAAGGCTCAGGGACCTGTGCAGAAACCGATCTAGATATGTGTGGAGCAAGGACGGAACGGATTCTTTCTTCGTAAGCGATTTGGAGGATGAGTCCAAACCCGACCGTTACAGCGCACAGTATCGCGCTGAGAGCCAGCCGGATGGCATTGTTGGCATTGATAACTGGCGAGACTTCGTTATCTGCTTCGGTGCCACCACCATTGAGTATTTCTCACTCACGGGGGCATCCACTGCTGTAGGGGCTGCGCTTTACACGGCCCAACCGTCAATGATGGTTCAAAAGGGTATCGCTGGGACGTACTGCAAGACCAAATTTGCAGATTCTCATGCAATCATCAGTCACCCTGCAACCGGTGCGCCATCGGTCTACCTCATTAACTCCGGTCAGGCCACACCCATTGCTACTGCATCAGTTGAGCGGATACTCCAGAGCTATACAGCGGATGAATTGGCCGCCGGAGTAATGGAGACAACCCGGTTTGAGGCTCATGAACTGCTGCTGATACACCTGGTGCGTCACGTCCTTGTCTATGATGGCTCCGTTTCTCAGTCCGGTCCGCAGTGGTCGATATTGAAAACAGGCCTGGCTGATAATGCCTGGCGGGGTATTGACCTGATTTACGAAGGGAGTGCCATAACCTGTGGCGATAAGTCGTCACCGGCGACCGGTACCCTCACCATGTCCTCATCGGCACAATATGGCGAAGAGCAGGAGCACCTACTGTACACGCCAATGTTTAAAGCCGATAACGCCCGCGTGTTCGATTTTGAGATTGAATCCTCGTCGGGGTTGGTTCAGGTGGCTGACCGGCTATTTATCTCTGCCACCGCAGATGGAATTAACTATGGACGGGAGCAGATGGTAAGTCGCGACGAGCCGTTTGCTTACGATCGAAGGGTGCTCTGGCGACGCATTGGGCGCATCAGGAAAAACATCGGTTTCAAGTTGCGGGTAATTACCTCTGCGCCTGTCACGCTTTCTGGCTGCCAGATAAGGATTGAATGATGGCTGAACCACAAAAAGTCATAGTGCAATCAAACAGGATTGACACAACCATCCTTCCGCCAGGCTTCACGCTGGCATACAAGCTCTATGTGATTCAGCAGACAACTGACATGCAGAACATTGCGGATGCATCCAATAACGCGAATGACCTTGCATATCAGGCGACCATCAGGAACCAGGAGCAGGATTTAATCCTTGATGATCATGAAGGCCGAATTGTTTCCCTGAGGTTAGAAGTTGACGATCACGAGATAAGGATAATCGCCAACGGTGAAGAAATAGGAGCGCTGAATACCAGGCTTGAATCTGCAGAAGGCGCCATATCTTCACAGGAAGTAAGGCTGTCATCGGCGGAAGGAGTTATTACATCCCTGCAAGGGGACTATGTATCCAAAAGCGCCAGCGAAAGTCAGTCTCTCTCATCTGCTATTAATATCCAGACATCTCTTTCAGTTAATGGGACGAAAGTGGTTGGTGCCCGGCAAACAGGCTTCACCGCCGCTACCGGAGCGGCAAATAAAGGTGGCTTCAATGCAGACACATCCTACTCCGTTTCGGCCACCTATACGCAGTCACAAGTTCAGGCCATAGCTAATGACCTGAGAGCAACGAGGCAGCGCGTTAAAGCACTTGAGGATGCGTTACGGGCGCACGGGTTGATTAACTGATGATTACTTTCAAGCCCACGAGAAACATCGACCTGATTGAGGGCGTTGGAAATCACCCAGAAATCATAGCTGGAAGCAATAACGGCGATGGTTACGATTACCGGCCTGAATGCCTCTATTTCGAGGTCAGTGTGCATGGTGAATTTGGCGGCATCGTTTATTACCAAGAAATCCAGCCAATGAGCTTTGACTGCCACGCGATGTATTTGCCTGAGATACGTGGATTCAGTAAAGAAATTGGCCTGGCCTTCTGGCGCTTGCTCCTTTCAACCACCAATGTGCAATGCGTTACCTCGTTTGCCGCCCGCAAATTTCGTCACGGCCAGATGTATTGCGCGATGATCGGCCTTCAGCGTGTGGGAACCATTCGGAAATACTTCAAAGGCGTTGATGACGTCACTTTCTACTCTGCCACCCGGCAGGATTTAACTGAATTCCTGAATCGCGGGAGATAACCATGTTTTATGCAATGAAGCTGGGCAGGAAACTGCGCAGAGAGGAGCCCTTATATCCAGAGGGTGGGGGCGGAAAGGGCGGTGATAATGGCGCTGGCGCTCAGGCCGATGCAATGAATAAATCAACTGAGCTACAGAAGCAGCAGTGGCAGACGGTCATGAATAACCTGGCCCCATTCACCCCCCTTGCACAGCAGTACGTGTCTCAACTTCAGGGGCTGTCTTCGCTCGAGGGCCAGAATTCAGCACTCAATAGCTATTACGGATCTGACCAGTACAAGCAGCTGGCTAATCAGGCTCGCTATCAGTCACTGGCAGGTGCAGAGGCTACGGGCGGACTGGGTTCAACAGCGACCAGCAATCAGTTGGCAACAATCGCTCCGACTCTGGGTCAGAACTGGCTTTCCGGTCAAATGCAAAACTCACAGAACCTGGCGAATATTGGGCTGGGTGCTTTGCAGGGCCAGGCTAACGCCGGGCAGACCTATGCCAATAACGCCGGGGCCCTCTATCAGCAACAGGCCAACCTGGCAGCAGCTAACTCAAATCAGCCATCCGGTTTTTCCAGTGCCATCTCGGGCGGAATGGGCGGCGCAAGCACGGGAATGTCTCTGGGTGGCCCGTGGGGCGCTGCTATTGGCGGCGGGCTCGGCATTCTTGGTTCACTTTTTTAAGGAGGGCTTATGGCTACATGGCAGCAGGGAAACTCTGGCGGCCTGCTGGCGGGGGTCGGCGGAATGAATGCCAATGCCCCGCAGGTAAATGATGCTAACGGCGCTCTGGCCCTTATTCGCAACAATAACGACATTGAGCGCAGTGGAGCGAACAATATTGGACTTCAGGCGCTGCAAGGGATTGGTGGTATTGCTCAGGCATATCAGCAGTCAGCTCAACAGGATGCGCAAAAAGCTTTCAATCAGGCGCATGCAGAGGCATGGGCGACGGGTAATACTGACAAGCTGCGCCAGTTTTCGGTGAGCAACCCAGCATTTGTACAGCAGGCTCAGCAGGCTGTATCCCACCTGGATGAGCAGCAGCGAGCTGACATTGGCAACCTTGCCGCCGGGATGCGCGTATCTCTTTCCCAGGGCCCGCAGGCGTTCAGTAAGTTTGTGAACGAAAATGCCAGCAGCCTGAATCGCGTTGGCGCTGACCCGAATACTGTTTTGCAGATGGGGGTTAGCGATCCGCAGCAGGCGCAGCAGTTTGTTGACACCCTCGGAATGTCTTCATTGGGTGGAAAGGACTACTTCGACACGGTTGATAAGCAGCAGGGAAGACAGATTGACGCCGGACGTCTTCAGGAGGCGATCCGTAGCAACCAGGCTGGCGAGGCCATTCAGGTGCGTGGGCAGGATGTATCGGCGGCCACTACGCGGCGCGGTCAGGATATGTCTTACTCTTCATCAATGACCGGTCACAATATCGCTTCACAGCGCCTTGCACTGGATAAGGATAAGTTCGGCCTTGATATGCAGGTAGCCCAGCAGAAGGCGCAGCAGCTGATAGAAGGCGCGCCAAAGTTATCGGTGAACATGGAAAAAAGTATTGATCAGGCCATGACCGACGCCACCTCAAGCCGAAATAGCGCTACCTCAATGGGTGCGCTGGCAGAACAGTTCCGGACGCAGAAACCAACGGCAGGCATATTCGGAAACCTGCAAACCCGCATGTCGGAGCTTACGGGCTCAGATTCAACGCTGCGTGATTTGCGGATCCGACAGAATGCGCTCATTAACTCTCAGGTTCTGAAGTTCCTGCCGCCCGGCCCTGCAACCGATCGCGATATTGAAATTGCAAGGCAGGGCGCCCCAAGCAAATTCGACAACCCTGAAGTTGTTGCCCGCTGGCTTGATGCTATGTCACGTACAGAGAAAAGAGCGGCGGCGTTTAACGATTTCAAAGCCGAATGGCTAAGCGCAAATGGTAACCCCGGCCAGTCCCGGAAAGAGACGAGCATCCTCGGCATGGATATCCAGAAAGGGGAGTCATTCAACCAGGCAGCCAAGCGCTTTATGAAGACCAACGAGAGGGACATAACCGGCGGCGTCAGCAGTCAAGCGCCCAGCCAGTCCACGAACGTGACTCCAGCCCAGCAACCCACGACGGCAGCTGGCGGTAGCTTCTCTAATTTATGGGGTGATTAATGGCTAAGCCGTGGCGCGAGGTAATCGCCTCGCCACAATATCAGGCGCTCCCTCCGGAACAGCAGGCAGCAGCACAACAGCAGTATTTCAGTGAGGTTGTGGCTCCACAGGCTGGCAGTCAGGCAGAGCAGGCTCGTCAGGCGTTTTATTCAGCTTATCCTTTACCGGCACAGGCCGACTCAGCGGGTGATGAAGGTTTTCTGAACCAGGCGGCAATGGGTGTCGCTGAGGCTGGTAGGGCCGCCGCTCAGGCCGGAGTGAACATCGGCAATATTGTTCCGACAGTGGCAGACGCTTTAACCAGTGCCGGGACGTGGGCGGGCGAGAAATTAGGGCTGGGCGATGGAACTTATAATCCCGCGCCACGCCTTGAATTACCTGAGAGCTGGCAGCCTAAAACCACGGCGGGGCAGGTAGCCGCAGAGGCCATTCCGTATTTCGCAAACCCCGCAGCGGCGGCGGGTAGGGCGGCTACTGGATTAGGTGCGCGTGCGGCCGGATTGGTTGCGGAAAATGCCGTGGGCGCTCTGGCAAGTAATAGTGGCACTAACTCAAGTCCGCAGGATCTGGCAACAGATCTGGCAGCTGGCGCAGCGACAAGCGGAGCTGTGAGGGGGTTAACTGCGGGGGCTGGCGCTGTCTATCGCGGCCTGCGTGGCACTCCTGGGGCAGGTGGTGCGGAGTTGTCCCGGTTTGCTGAACAGAATGACGTACCCTTGATGACAAGTGATGTCGTTCAGCCGGGCTCGTTTGTAGGTAAGTCTGCGCAGGCGGCGGGCGAGAAAATTCCATTGACGGGCACCGGCTCACCTCGACGTGCACAGCAGGAAGCGCGCAGCGCACTTGTTCAGCAGTATTCAGAGAGATTTTCAGCGCCGGCACCAGAGGAAATCGTCCAGAGTTTACAGCGTACTAATAGCCGCGTGAAAAATGCGGCAGGGCAGCGACTGCAGCAAATAAACTCCGCCATGGAACCGGCAGGCCCGATCACACCTACTAATGCTATAGCAACCATCGATAGCGAAATAAACAGGCTGTCCCGGCTGGGAGGGGCGGCTGACAGACAGACGATAAGCAAGCTTGAAGCCTATCGCACTGAACTCGCAGGCGGCGCAGATTATGGCTTACTGCGAGACCTTCGAACTCAGTTCCGGCAGGACGTCAAAGGTGAGCGGGTTGTGTGGCCAAGTCAGTCTCAGGCATCAGTAAATCGCGTTTACTCATCCTTGACCAATGATCTTGACAGTGCAGTTAAGGATAACCTCGGCGAGGAAACTGCCCGGCGCTACCGACAGGCCAATGCTGCGTATGCTAATGAGGCTCAAACCATTAACAACACCCGGCTGAAAACCATACTCCAAAAAGGCGACCTCACACCCGAGGTGGCTAATAACCTGCTGTTCAGCAATAAGCCCAGCGAAGTGAGGCAACTGTATTCATCCCTAGATCAGCGCGGTCGCAACGCCGCACGAGCAGCCGTGATTGGGAAGGCATACGAGAAAGCCGGCGGCAGCCCGGATAAATTCCTGAATGAGATTAACCGCATGTCGTCTCAGACCGGAATTTTGTTTAAAGGTGCCGACAGGCAGTATCTGAACGGCCTGACTAACTATCTGGAAGCAACGCGACGGGCTTCAACAGCCGGAGTGCTCAATGCTAACGGACAGGAGCTTTTCCAGCTTGCGGCTCCGGCAGCTGTGGCGGGCGACGTCATTGGCACCGGAGGGGCTGGAACAGCTGCAGCACTGAGTTACGGCGCACTGACGCGTCTCTATGAAAGTAAGCCAGTCAGGAATGCCATAATCCGCCTCAGCGGTACGCCAGCCGGATCAACGCAGTTTGAGCAGCAGCTACAGCGGGTAAATGATATTTCTCTGCCTGTATTGCAGGGCGCAAGGGAAAACGCTTCACAGTAATACGCGGAAAACACAAACATAGCCCGCCACTGCGCGGGCATTTTTTTGCACGGAGAAAATAATGGCAGATATTACTGCAAACGTTGTCGTTTCAATGCCTTCACAGCTCTTTACTGCTTCGCGATCGTTTAAGGCGCTCGCAAATGGTCGTATCTTTATTGGAGTAATCGATAAAGACCCAACCATTCCGGCCAACCAGATTCAGGTTTATATTGAAAATGAGGATGGAGGTAATGTACCAATTGCTCAGCCCATCATTATCAATGCGGCAGGTTTTCCGGTATATGGCGGGCAAATCGTTAAGCTAGTGACCGTTTCCGGCCACGCCATGGCTGTATATGATGCCTATGGGTCACTGGAGCACTACTTTCCCAACGTGCTGAATTATGACCCAGCCCGACTGGATCGGCGATTAAGCAGTACCGAGGACGGAGATGGCGACGCGCTGATAGGCGTAAAGCAGCCTGTTTCCGGTTCCCTTCCGCGCACTCAGCATGATGTTAATGCAGAGCGGATCAGCGCTCTCGATCTGGGGCTGAAATATGTCGGCATGGATGGTGCCAGCGCAACAGAAAACCGCGAGAACATTCACACGGCGATGGCAGTATGTGCAGCGTCTGGCAAAACATTATACGTGCCAGATGGTGTCTATGAGTTTGATAACTGCATTTGTATTGGAGTGTCTAATCTTGCCATTGAGTTTTCATACAATGCAAAATTCGTACTAACCCACAATACGTATAAGCCATCAAATCCTATGGTGGCCGTAGGTGGGTTTCTATTTTGCGGGTATGACAAAGATTTAAATACTGCAAATGTCACCGACATATCTTTGATCAGGCCCCAATTGAACTGCTCTTCTCTTGTGGGGGAGAATGCATTTAGCGGCATAGGTGTTCAGCGTTTAGTTATAGACAGCCCGATAATGGAAAACTGCGTTTACACATCTGAAAACGGTGGTGGTAAGGGGTTTCATTTCGAAGGGAATATTGCAAAAGATATCATCGTAAAAAATCCAGTCATCAGAAACTCATCGATAGGATTTGCGGCGCAGGGTGCACCTAATGGCTCTAAGGTCAGCGCATGGATTCAATTGATATCTCCGAAATTCGAAAACGTTAACATCCCTTTCATGCTGTACGCGCAATACAATAATCCTGAAACCAATAACCCCACCACCATGAGCATATTTGCATCGGATGTGGTGGCGCACAACTGCGGAGCTGTTAGCGGATTCGGTTCGGCAACGGCTGGAGGGATAATTTGCTCAGACAGGGGGGGCGGTCTAGTAGTAAACGGTATTTTTGTTGCTAATGACCTGTCATATAACTCAATCGGTTCATTTTTCCGCGGCTCTATGTTTGGGGTGAGGGTATATAAAGCGAGACTTTATACCTCCTCAGCGGTCTCTATTATTGACCATACTCCAGTCGGGTTTGGTTCACCGTCCAATGCTGAGCACGTTTCTGATATAACTTCCGATATCGAATGCCAGGCCAACCTTGACTACATTTTTAAAGGAGTGAGCGGCGCTCAGTTCGGCAACCACAAGATAGAATGTACTCTGAATTTCAGTGTGGCCACGCTCGCCGGAATTTGTGATCCAGCGGCAGGGGCAAGCAACTCAGCATTAGCAGAAATAATTAACCAGGAAACCGGCCTTCGTACTGGCTGGCGGAAATTTAAAAATCTGTTTGATTCCGGGAATAGTGCAGGTGTTGCGAGGCGGTATGATGCTCAGGGAACATGGACGCCAGTTGATTCATCAGTTGACTCCCTTCCATTAACGCTAAACGGAAGCCAGACATATACCCGAAACGGGGATGTGGTCACCTGCATTTTAGATATAACTTATCCCAGCACATCAGGTGCAGGCCTTGCCCAGGTTAGCGGGCTTCCTTTCACCTCCGCCTCCAGCTCATCTGTTGTTGGGGGCATCTTGATCGCGTTAAGTTCAGAGCTATCCCTGAACAGGGGGGTTGTGAGTTCATCAGGTAAAACTGCAAGGTTTTTTGCTGGGGTTGGACAGCTTACAAATGCCACACTGTCAGGTGACAGGATACAGGCCATTATCACATATATCGCCGGGGAATAGGTCCGAAGCACAAAACGCGGATATCGTTTCAGTGGAAAGCTTGATTAACATTTCCCATGTTATACTATGTCCAACCTTTAAGGATGGCATTGTGGGCATGTTATGAAATTGAGCAAAAGAGAGTCCTTGGGCCTTGATTTTATCAGGGCTCTTGCCTCACTGGCTGTTGTGATAGGGCATGGGATCAGTTATTTCGGTATTTTTAAATTTTTGCATCAGCCAAACATCCCATGGATGCAAAATATTGCCGTTGTTGTTTTTTTCATCCTTTCAGGGTTTGTCATTACATATAGCACAAAACTAAAATCAGCCACTGTTGGTTACGGGTTTTCTGCTTTCTTCTCAGACCGTTTCTCCAGAATATTTTCAGCTTACCTTGTAGCTATTTTGTTTGTTATTTTATTGGATAGCCTCTCTGTTTATATTAATGCAGATGGATATGCTTATAAGGCAGCCTTCAACTTGGCTACTCTTTTCCATAATATATTAATGCTACAGGACTATCCATTATGGAGCCTGATAGGCATTGAAAGTCTAAATCACACTTCTTTTGGGTCTGCCAGAATTTTCTGGACCATCTCAGTAGAGTGGTGGATATACATGTTTTTTGGTGTCCTGTTCTTTAGTCTCATAAAAAAAGAAAAGCTTTCCTTTGCGAATATCGGTCTATTTCTAATTTCATGCTTTGTTGTCGCTCATTACCTGTACGGATCTCGCGGCGGCCATTTAACTATCTATTGGACGTTTGGCATGGCGTTGATGCTTTGCTATTCTAGCTACAAGGAGACTATCAAAGGGTTTGCTGGCAATTCCATTATACTTGCTTCAGCCTTGCTATCATGCGTGTATGTCCAGTCTGGCGTAATAAATGGCTATGATTTTAAGTTCGCATTACTTGTTGCTGTCTCAATAGTTTCATTTGTTAATATGTGCAACTACATAAGAATTGATGTTTTTGATAAATCAATAAGAATTATAGCCAGCTACTCATTTACACTTTATCTTGTGCACTACTCTATAATTGACTTTATAGTCAGGACCTGTGATTTTCAGAATAAATATATTGGATTCCTTTTTTCTTTTATAATGTGTAACGCTATTGCTTTTTTGATATCGCGATATTCAGAGTTCCACCTCAGAGATAAACTAAAAAAAATAATTTCACAAATTATCATCAAAGCAAGCAGTGGTAAGGCTGAAAAGGCCTGAATTAAAACTCATAACATTAGGCGGTTAACTCCGCCTTTTTATTCAGCACTGCTTCAGGGCGAAGCTAACGATGTCATCAATAATGGAATATTCATATTCTTTATCGTTTGTATTCCGGTAATCCATTCCGCTCACCGAAACTTCATTTCCAGAGCTAGCCTTTCTGATCTGCATCGGCACGGTGAAATTGTACAGAGGTGAATCACTGGAATTTAACACTGTGAATACAAAAGAGAATGAAGCACAGGCAGGTTGTTTTGTTACCGCAGATACGGAGCTTGTTTCATAGAAGCTTCCACCAAAAAATCCGGCATCCCCACCTTCAGTGTATGTACTGGGGGCTTTGGTTATCCGGTGAAACGCCGATCGTAATTTTGATATTTCCTTCTTTATTTCTGCGTCTGGAATAATGACTATCGAGCGTCGTAGTAATTCAAATTTATCCATGATAACAATCCTTTATCTGGGAAGTTTTACACATCATAAACTATCTCTGTCGCTCCACCAAAGCAATGCTGCCTTGATAAAACCCACAGCTTAAAATACTGTATATAAAAACAGTAAAACAGGAGGTGATTATGGGGCGCAGAGACGATATACCGGCGGCATTCAGGGCGAGCATCAGGATAAGCGAGAAGGGTTGGCGTACGGTCAGCACGGCTGATTTCGTGCGTAACCTGTCACTGTACGGGCATGAGTGGGGGCTGAAGGAGGCTAACCGCTGGGTAGAGCATTACCAGTCATCATTTAAAGACGTTTCGACCGAAGAGGGAGAGCGGCGGACGTTCATGCTCATTAACCCGAATAATGGGGGATACTGATATGGGGTTCCCGTCATCGGCCACGGATTACGTGGAAACTCGCCTGGATCTGAACGAGCTGTTCATCCGGCACCCTTCCGCCACCTCGATGTTTGAAGATGGCGACACGCGCTATTTTGTTGATGCTTCGGTTCAGCCAGGGCAGGGGCAGGAGATGTGCTTCGAGTTATTTGGAGAACAGCAGCTCGGGAAGATTATGGGTGGGTGCATCGTTACGCCGGACGGAGAGGTCATTGAAGGGGATCTGATGAACGAGGTGATCATCCTCGGTAAGGTTGTGCTGAAAACCATCCAGGTGTTTGATGGCCGGCCAACAATATAAGGTAAAGAATTTCCCTCTACCACTAACCCCACCCAGCGGCTAGAATACCCCCATTCAAAAGCTGCCGATGATCGCAAAAACGGAGCAGCAAACTTAAAACAGGATAACCAGCAGGACAAGAAATTATCGGTTATCATGGCTGCTCTAACATATTCAATGGGTTACGATAAAAATGCGAATATTGCTGAGTAACGATGACGGTATTCATGCGCCAGGCATTCAGACGCTGGCGGCGGCGCTGCGGGAATTTGCTGAGGTGCAGGTAGTTGCCCCCGATCGCAATCGCAGCGGCGCCTCTAATTCTCTGACGCTGGAGACGCCGCTGCGGACGTTCAGCTACCCCGGCGGCGATATTGCCGTGCAGATGGGTACGCCAACCGACTGCGTCTATCTGGGCGTGAATTCGCTGATGCGGCCGGGGCCGGATATCGTGGTTTCAGGTATTAACGCCGGACCAAACCTGGGCGATGACGTTATCTACTCCGGTACGGTGGCGGCGGCAATGGAAGGGCGTCACCTTGGGCTGCCCGCGCTTGCCGTCTCGCTGGATGGACATAAGCACTACGACACCGCGGCGGCGATAACCTGTTCTATCCTGCGTGGGCTTCAGCGTGAGCCGTTACGCACCGGCCGCATCCTCAATATCAACGTGCCCGATCTGCCGCTCTCTGAAATTAAAGGGATCCGGGTCACCCGCTGTGGCAGCCGCCATCCCAGCGATCAGGTGATTCCTCAGCAGGATCCCCGCGGTAATATGATGTACTGGATTGGACCGCCCGGCGAGAAGCTGGATGCCGGTCCCGATACTGATTTCGCCGCCGTTGATGAAGGCTACGTTTCGGTGACGGCGCTGCATGTGGATTTGACGGCGCACGCCGCACAAACTGTGGTCGCAGACTGGCTGACCAGCGCCGGAGTCAGCTGCGAATGATAACCCGACGTATTGATACGCTTCTGGCGCAGCTTCGCCAGCAGGGCATTAATGACGAGAAGTTGCTGCAAGCCATTGAAGAGGTGCCGCGCGAGCGTTTCGTCGATGAAGCATTTGAGCACAAAGCCTGGGATAATATGGCTTTGCCAATTGGCTCGGGCCAGACCATTTCCCAGCCATATATGGTGGCAAAAATGACCTCACTGCTGGAGCTGACGCCCGCCTCACGCGTGCTGGAGATTGGTACGGGGTCTGGCTATCAAACCGCGATACTGGCGCACCTGGTCGAGCACGTCTATTCTGTTGAGCGCATCAAGGGACTACAGTGGCAGGCGAAACGCCGTCTGAAGCAGCTGGATCTGCATAACGTTTCTACGCGCCACGGCGACGGGTGGCAGGGCTGGCCGTCGCGCGGGCCTTTTGATGCCATTATCGTCACCGCCGCGCCGCCGGAAATCCCGGTTGAGCTAATGTCCCAGCTGGATGAAGGGGGCATTCTGGTGCTGCCGGTGGGTGAAGAGCAGCAGCAGCTCAAGCGTATACGCCGCCGGGCCGGCGAATTTTGCGTCGAAACGGTGGAGCCGGTGCGCTTTGTGCCGCTGGTGAAAGGCGATCTGGCCTGACTTGCCGCGCCCAGCACCATACGCATTTACATACATCTGTTAATGGCACCTGGTCAGCGATATTGTTACCATCTCCATTTAGTTTTATCAGTTATCATCGGTGACTGACCGGCAGCGCTTGTCACGGTCAGTCGCCAACGTTTTGCCGTAGCGGGGGATATAAATGAGCACGGGAAGCCCAGTATTCAATTTGAGCCGGATTGCGGCCGTTTCACTTGTTGGTTTTTGGCTTGCTGGCTGTTCCAGCACAGACAACGCACAGGCACCCATCAGCGCCGTAGGCAGCCGCAGCGACGCGACTGCGGGAAACGGCGGCGGCTTGATTAATCGCCCCACCTCCATTTCCGGTAACGCTTCTTCCGCAAGCAGTACGGGAACGAATGGGAACGTCGTGACGCAAAATGGGCGTATTGTTTACAATCGTTCGTATGGGAATATTCCTAAAGGTAGCTACAGCGGTCAGTCCTATACCGTCAAACGCGGCGATACGCTGTTTTATATTGCCTGGATTACCGGCAATGATTTCCGCGATTTAGCGCAGCGAAACAACATTCCTGCGCCTTATGAATTGAATGTGGGCCAGCAGTTGCAGGTTAGTAACAGCTCAGGTGGCACCCTCACCGGTGGCAATGCCATTACCGCGGCGGATGATTCGGCAGGCGGCGTTCCGACTACTCCTGGAAGCGCACAAATTAAAGGCGGAACGGTTGCACAGCAGCCAGTTATTACGTATTCTGGAAATTCAGGTAAATCAAGTGGGGGCAAGATGTTGCCTTCATCCGGTACAAATACTGTTGCGACGACAACAGCGCCGGTTACCGCTCCGACCGTTAGCAGCACAACGACCAGTTCAGCCCCGGTGGGGAGCTGGCTCTGGCCAACTAGCGGTAAGATTATCGATAACTTTTCTGCTTCTGAAGGAGGCAACAAAGGGATTGATATCGCGGGGTCGCGAGGTCAGGCTGTCATCTCAACCGCTTCCGGGCGGGTTGTTTATGCCGGTAATGCCCTACGCGGTTACGGTAATCTGATCATCATTAAGCATAATGATGACTACCTGAGTGCCTATGCTCACAACGATACGATGTTGGTCCGCGAACAGCAGGAAGTCAAAGCGGGTCAAAAAATCGCAACGATGGGGAGCACAGGAACAAGTTCTGTTAGATTGCATTTTGAAATTCGTTACAAGGGGAAATCCGTAAACCCGTTGCGTTATTTACCGCAGCGATAAACCGGCAGAACCCTGGTGTTCTGCCCTGGGATCACGGGTAGGAGCCGCTTATGAGCCAGAATACGCTGAAAGTGAACGAGTTACATGAAGACGCGGAATTCGACGAAAACGGAGCTGAGATTTTTGATGAGAAGGCTCTTGTCGGAAATGAACCTGCTGATAATGAATTAGCTGAAGAAGAGCTGCTGTCACAAGGCGCAACGCAACGCGTGCTGGACGCGACGCAGCTCTACCTGGGAGAGATCGGTTATTCTCCCCTGTTAACGGCAGAGGAAGAAGTGTTCTTCGCTCGTCGTGCACTCCGTGGTGATGTACCATCACGCCGCCGCATGATCGAAAGTAACTTGCGTCTGGTAGTGAAGATCGCCCGTCGTTACAGCAATCGCGGTCTGGCTTTGCTGGATCTGATTGAAGAAGGTAACCTCGGGTTAATCCGTGCGGTAGAAAAGTTTGACCCGGAAAGAGGGTTCCGCTTCTCCACCTACGCTACCTGGTGGATTCGTCAGACGATTGAACGGGCTATTATGAACCAAACCCGTACCATTCGCCTGCCGATTCACATTGTTAAAGAACTGAACGTTTATCTGCGCACCGCACGTGAACTGGCGCACAAGCTGGATCATGAACCCAGTGCGGAAGAAATTGCAGAACAACTCGATAAGCCTGTTGACGACGTCAGCCGCATGCTGCGCCTCAACGAACGCATTACCTCAGTAGATACGCCGCTGGGCGGGGATTCTGAGAAAGCGCTGTTGGATATTCTGGCCGATGAGAAAGACAACGGTCCGGAAGATACCACACAGGACGATGACATGAAGCAGAGCATCGTCAAATGGCTGTTCGAACTGAACGCCAAACAGCGTGAAGTACTGGCTCGTCGCTTTGGCCTGTTAGGCTATGAAGCGGCCACGTTAGAAGATGTGGGTCGCGAAATTGGTCTGACCCGCGAACGTGTCCGTCAGATTCAGGTTGAAGGCCTGCGTCGTCTGCGTGAAATCCTCCAGGCGCAGGGTCTGAATATTGAAGCCCTGTTTCGCGAGTAAACGTCAGATACTTCGGTAGTTAATGCGAAAAGCGGTGGTGCAAACCACCGCTTTTTTATTGCCTGTCGTTCCCGGAATCTTCCCTTTATATTGTCCCAGCCAGCCAGCCAGCCAGCCAGCGATCTTTACCTTCCTGAGGGTAAACGTACGGCAAAAAACTGAATTGAGTGAGGGCAGGCCCGCTGCTCTCCACGGGCCTGTGGGGCGTTTTAAACCAGCGATTTGAGCCGGTAGATCCACTCCAGCGCCTGGCGTGGAGAGAGCGAATCCGGGTCCAGCGCTTCCAGCGCCTCTACGGCAGGAGAGGTTTCCTCTACCAGCAAGGGCAGCTGTGGGCCATCGGCCTGAGTTGCCGCAGCACTACCCGACATCGCTTCCAGCTCTTTCAGCTTCTGGCGCGCCCGTTTGATCACCTCTTTAGGTACGCCCGCCAGCGCGGCCACCGCCAGGCCATAGCTTTTGCTCGCGGCGCCGTCCTGCACGCTGTGCATAAAGGCGATGGTGTCACCGTGCTCGATGGCGTCCAGATGCACATTCGCCACGCCTTCCATCTTATCCGGCAGGGTGGTCAGTTCAAAATAGTGGGTGGCAAAGAGCGTCATCGCTTTAATGCGGTTTGCCAGACTTTCGGCGCAGGCCCAGGCCAGCGAAAGGCCGTCATAAGTGGAGGTGCCCCGACCTATTTCATCCATCAGCACCAGACTGTGCTCGGTGGCATTGTGCAGAATATTGGCGGTTTCGGTCATCTCCACCATAAAGGTTGAACGACCGGAGGCGAGATCGTCTGCGGCTCCCACGCGGGTGAAGATGCGATCGACCGGCCCGATAACGGCCTGCTCAGCAGGCACATAGCTGCCAATATAGGCCATCAGCGCGATCAGCGCCGCCTGACGCATATAGGTGCTTTTGCCGCCCATATTCGGGCCGGTGATCACCAGCATACGTCGCTGAGGCGAGAGCGAGAGCGGGTTTGCAATAAACGGCTCTTTCAGCACCTGTTCAACCACCGGATGGCGGCCACCGGTCAGCTTAATGCCCGGTTTATCGGTCAGCGTCGGACAGGTGTAGTTCAGCGTCCAGGCGCGTTCGGCGAGGTTCGCCAGCACGTCCAGTTCCGCAAGGGCAGCGGCGCTAAGCTGTAGCGCCTCCAGGTGTGGCAGCAGGAGGTCGAACAGCTCTTCATAGAGCGCTTTTTCCAGCGACAGCGCCTTGCCTTTGGAGGTCAGTACCTTATCTTCATACTCTTTCAGCTCGGGAATAATGTAGCGCTCGGCATTTTTCAGCGTCTGGCGGCGAACGTAATTGATCGGCACCAGATGGCTCTGTCCGCGGCTGACCTGAATGTAGTAGCCATGTACGGCGTTGAAGCCCACCTTCAGGGTATCCAGCCCCAGCTTCTCGCGTTCGCGAATTTCCAATTTATCGAGATAATCCGTCGCGCCATCGGCCAGCGCGCGCCACTCATCCAGCTCTGCATTGTAGCCAGGCGCAATTACGCCGCCGTCGCGTACCAGCACCGGCGGTGCTTCAATGACCGCTTTTTCCAGCAGATCGCGCAGTTCGTCGAACTGCCCCATCTGCCTGCGCAGGCTTTGCAGATGCGGCGTTTCTGCATCGGCCAGCAGGCCGTCGAGCTGAGGCAGCTGCTGGAAGGCATGGCGCATCCGGGCCAGATCGCGTGGCCGGGCGGTACGCAGCGCCAGCCTGGCAAGAATACGTTCAAGATCGCCCACCTGGCGCAGCAGAGGCGCAAGCTCGGCGGAAATATCCTGCAGCGCGCCGATACTTTGCTGACGGTGCGTCAGGGTTTCCTGATGGCGAACCGGCATATGCAGCCAGCGCTTCAGCATACGGCTGCCCATCGGCGTGACGGTTCTGTCCAGCACCGAGGCGAGCGTATTCTCCGTGCCGCCCGCCAGGTTCTGGGTAAGCTCCAGGTTGCGCCGGGTGGCAGCATCCATAATGATGCTGTCCTGCTGGCGATCCATCATCAGCGAACGGATATGGGGCAGTGAGGTACGCTGAGTGTCTTTGGCATATTGCAGCAGACAGCCCGCTGCCCGCAGCGCCAGCTCCGCCTTTTCAACGCCAAAGCCGCGCAGATCCCGGGTGCCAAACTGCATATTCAGCTGCTGCCGGGCGGTATCAATTTCAAACTCCCACAGCGGACGCCGGCGCAGGCCGCGGCGATTCTCAATCAGCGACATCGCCGGGAAATCTTCCGCATAGAGCAGTTCAGCCGGGTTAGTACGCTGTAGCTCGGCGGCCATGGTTTCAAGGTCGCCAGGTTCCGCGAGGCGGAAGCGGCCGGAGCTGATATCCAGAGTCGCGTAGCCAAAGCCGCGTGAATCCTGCCAGATCGCCGCCAGCAGATTATCCTGGCGCTCCTGAAGCAGCGCTTCATCGCTGATGGTGCCAGGCGTCACGATGCGCACCACCTTACGCTCAACCGGCCCTTTACTGAGCGCCGGATCGCCAATCTGTTCACAGATCGCCACCGACTCGCCCAGGTTGACCAGCCTGGCAAGATAGTTCTCTACGGCATGATGTGGGACGCCCGCCATCGGTATTGGCTCACCGGCGGAAGCGCCGCGTTTAGTCAGCGAGATATCAAGCAGCTGAGAAGCACGTTTGGCATCATCGTAAAACAGCTCATAGAAATCCCCCATACGATAAAACAGCAGGATTTCCGGATGCTCGGCCTTCAGGCGCAGATACTGCTGCATCATTGGAGTGTGTGAGGATAGCTTTTCGGTGTTGTTCATCGGGTCGAGCTCTCCAGTCCATTGAATTTTAAATTAAATATGAATGTTATCATTCTCACCAGACATCAGGTCGATTTAGCGCAGCAGGGTGGCTGTAGCTTGATTAATCAGCTGGTAGCCTGAAAGGCGCCTGTCAGACAGCGAAAGGGTCTGGCAAATCCTCGTCATCCGGGGAGAAGAAAAGAGGGCGACGGACGCAGACGTCGGTGAAGGCCGGGGCTTACCCGGCAGGAGCGTCAGGCATTTTCTCCCGCTATATTAGCCTGGCGAGTAACGGGCTGTCACAGGTAAAAAGAGATTTCCTGTAAACTTCACGGCCGATGGGCCATACCACTACAGTTGCCAGTTCGACAGCGCAGACGCCGCTTTTTCCTGCTGTCGCGATCGTGGCATCAGTTTACCCGCTACTGAGCGGCCTGCGTATTTCTATAGTCTTATTTTTTCTTTAAAAACCGAGCCATGCCGCATTTATAACGCAACCTCCTAAATAACAAATCGGCTATTTAGGGGAATATCTGTGTAAAAGTTGCTTGTAAATTCTTGCTACATAAGGTTTGCCCATTGTTTATATCTTCAATCCGGAATTTACGATTTTCATCGTATTAACTTTATTATGTTTTCTGATTTATAGGTAGGGTAGGCGTTATCCGGGCGGCGTTTTTGGAGCGGAAGCCTGTCTGCCGCTGTTCTTACAGCAGGGCAGGTCGTAACAGGAGTGGCGTGAATAATGTCATTCACTGTGAAGTGTTTTAATTAATTTTTTTAAGGGTTTATTTTTGGAATAAATAGTTATCCGATATAGCCTGATAGAAATATATATTATAAATATCTCGCCCTGAGATTTTTCTTAAAAGGCATGGCTCAAATTATTGTGCTAGACCTCACCAAATAATTGCGGTACTTTTTCATAGTATCCTGAAGACTGGCCTGACTGCGACACTGATTAAAATGGTGGCAATATGATAATTGGCGTTTGCGAGAGCGGACCTGCGGCAAGAAAAATTCAAACCGCAAATATCATACCTCGGGTTCCCGGTGCGGGAAGCGGTGAATTATCTGTATCAAACCAAAAAATGAGCGCGGCCAGAGCAATCAGAATATTCTTTATTCTTGACGGGAGGCGCTATTTTTCCTGCAAATGTCCGGCTATTCATCCTGAAAGAAATGCTGCCATTGTTATCAAAAACTATTCTTTATTGATTGCATTACGCAGAATTCAGCCAGCGTCAACGTGGACGCCGCGTAGGTGTATTAAGAAAAGTCGCACTCCCAATGCCGATCTTTTGTTCAGGAAGCGGACAGGCTTCGCCCGGTTGAGTAAAACCGCCTTAAAAGGTGTGGCCATAAACCCGTTTTTAAGACTTCTCCCGCTATCAGTAAATAACGTATCGGCAGATCCTGTAGGCTGCCTTTTTAAGGTTGTCAGAAGCAGCATCCTGAACAACGTGGGAAGCTTAACCAAGCAGAAGCGACAGCATAAGTAAAAGAGTATTTACGATACGTGCTTTTATGACCATAACAAAACGCTTCTGTTAAAAAGCGATTTTTTTACGAGGGGAAGTGAAAACGCGAAAAGGCGTTCATTGATTCAGTAAATGATGTAAGCAGGATGCGCATTGGTGAGAATATTCCTATAGTGCTGCCGGTTTCCTGCTCGCCATCATGAGTGACGTTTTTCATTTCACTTCCCATTTTCAGTGGATAATCTATTTTATGCTTTATATTAAGAAATCAAGGGTAAGCCAATGAATTCCATCTTGTTATCGGTGATCATACCGGCATTCAATGTGCGTGAGTATATAATTGAATGTATCGACTCACTGACAGAGCAGGTTTCCATTCCTTACGAAATCATCGTGGTTAACGATGGTTCCACGGATGGCACCGGGACGCTTGTTGAGCAGCATTACGCCGCTAACGACTCGGTTACCGTTATCACCACCCAGAATCAGGGCGCGGGTTTAGCCAGAGATACTGGTATCGCAGCGGCAAAGGGAGACTATCTCTTTTTCTGCGATCCGGACGACATTGTGTGCGAGGGGATGTTCAGCGAGTTTAGCGACGTTATCAACGCCCATCCTGAAACGGACCTGTTTTGCTTTAACTCAATAACCTTCGTTGAAGAGCAGCCTGAAAGAACCCAGTTTAAGGTCAGGCATACGCTGTCAGGGTTGACGCAGGCCCGCGAGGTGCTTTCCTCCCTGCTGGCAAGCGGTCGCTACACTTCTGCGGCATGGAACTATATCGTCAGAAAAGCGCTGGTTATTAAGCATCAGCTGAGCTTCCACGATCGGGTTCATGAGGATCACTGCTTTACGCTCGGCGCATTTCTGCACGCCGGCCAGGCATGGGTGAGTAAGGAAACCTACTACAGGCAGCGTATCCGCAACGGTTCCCTGACCAACAGCCATAAACCGGACCACTATTTTCAGGCGCGCTATGATGCCTTTACCCAATCTCTCGATGTGCTGAGCGCCAACACGGACAACAGCCCGCTGTCACAGCGCATCCGCAGAAACTATCTGCTGCATTCGTTCCGGCTGATGATCTATATCTCGATGTACAACCGTACCGATGTGCCGCCTCCGGTGATCGATGCGATTCGCGTTCTGGGCCGTAATATCCGTCCTGAAAATCTGAAAGAGAGGCTTCTTTTACGGCATCCGAAGCAATTTATTTTGCTACAGAAAATTAAAACCGCTAATGAAATGAGACGCACGGCGACCGCCTGAGCCGGCCTGGGTTACTGACTGCTTAAAAAATTAACGTTGAGGTTTATGTGGCAAGAGTTCTCGATAAGTCCTTACTTATCAACATATTTTCATTATTAGCCTATCGCGGGACTTCCATGTTGTTCCCGCTGCTTACGCTGCCCTATCTGGCCCGAACGCTCGGCGTCAGCCAGATGGGCGTACTGGCGCTGGCGATTGCCTGCGTCCTCTATTGCAGTACGATTGCAGACTGGGGCTTTAACGTCTTTACCACCAAGAGCATTGCTCATTACCGCGATGATAAAGAGCAGGTGACGAACATTTTCTGGTCGACGTTTAACGCCAAGCTGATGCTGATTACGCTGACGGCCGGCGTCCTGCTGGCGGTAACCTGGTTTAACCCTGACTGGCATTATCTGTTCTGGGTGGTGCTGGCGAACGCGACCACGCTGATTGGCTCGCTGTTCTCATTCGGCTGGCTGATGCAGGGCTACGAAAAGCTGGGTAAAACGGCGACGATCTCCACGCTGGGCAATTTCTGCGCCATCCCGCTGACTTTTCTGCTGGTGCACGGTCCGGAAGATACCTGGCTGGCCGCGCTGATCCCGGGCCTGACGTCGGTAATCAGCGCGCTGATCACGCTGAAATTCGTGGTCGATATGAAGGTTATTGGCCGCTACCGGTTCCAGTTTGCTGAAATCCGCAAACGCCTGTCGGAAAGTACCGATATCTTTATCGCCATTGCCGGTGCCAATCTGTTTAACAGCATTAACGTACTGATTCTGGCGATCTTTACTTCGCACTATGCTATCGGTATTTACAACGGAGCGGACAGGCTGCGCAAAGCGGCAAATTCGGTACCGGAGCAGATCGGCAACGCCTTTTTCCCGCGCGTCAGCTATCTCTTTGGCCGTGATAAAAATGCGGCGATCGCCGCCAGCCGCAAGAGTCTGAGCCTGTCGTTCCTGCTGAGCCTGGCTATCGTTATCTTTACCTGGTGCTTTGCCGATGAGATTGTCCGTATCCTGCTGGGCAAAGATTTTCTGCCGTCGGTGGACGTCCTGAAAGTGCTGGTGCTTTGCTTCCTGTTCGGCAATATCGCCTATCCGGCAGGGCTGCAGATCCTGATCCCGCACGGGCTGTCGCGTCAGCGTACGGTGATTATCGTCGCCGCTGGCCTGCTGAATATTCCCGTTTGCTGCTTCCTGGCCTGGCAGTACGGCGCGATCGGCGCAGCATGGTCGATGGTCATCGCCGAAGTGTTTATCTGTACGGGGATTTTCTACCTGATTGTGAAACACAACATTCTGCAGGAATACCTGCGTGGCGGTCAGAAAGTCGAGGCCGTGAAGGAATAAATGTCTGACGCTGTCTGGCTCGCCTGGGCCAGACAGCGAATTACCGTTTCATCTACGCCTGACCACTCTGTAGCGCCCATACCGCCGCCTCCACCCGCGATTTCAGCTTCATCTTCTTCAGCAGATGCTTAACGTGAACCTTAACGGTACTTTCCGTTATCGACAGCTTGCGGGCGATCGCTTTATTGGTCATCCCCAGCGTGATGAGCTTAAGGATGTCGCGCTCGCGGCGGGTCAGCTGCTCAATATCACGCTCTTCGGCTGGGCGGTTTTCGCGCAGGCTTGCCACCAGCACGTTGGTCAGCGTTTCGCTCAGCACCATCTGTCCCGCCGCTGCCTGATGAAGTGACTTCAGCAGCTCTTCCGGTTCCATATCCTTCAACAGGTAGCCATCCGCGCCGCGCTTGAGGGCATTCACTACGTCATCCTCATGATTAGAAACGCTGAACACTACAATCCGGCCAGAAAGGTCGATGGTGCGCAGCTGAACCAGCGTATCCAGCCCGTTCATCCCGGGCATATTCAAATCAAGCAGTATCAGATCGGGATCGTGCAGGCCGGCCAGCTCCACGCCCTGTACGCCATTACTGGCTTCGGCCACGACTTGCAGACGGTCATCCAGTCCGATCAGCTGTTTTACGCCGTTACGCAGCATCGGGTGATCGTCAATCAGTAATATGGAGGCGGCTTCTTCTCTCACTTGGATCGGTCCCATTTGGTCGGTGCCGCGGCTTACCGGGCAGGAATTACTCAGATTTAGCGCTATTTTACCTGTTGTTCCCGCTAACCCCATACTACTAAAGAGGTAATCATCAATTTCCATTACTGGCGTTATGCTGAAGCTATAAAAGAGGTTTTGTTTTTAACCCTTTGATGCGGCATGTCTTTAATTCACAGTGCCAACTACTCACTAAGGGTGTGGGTAAGATTTATGGCGCTAAATTACCCGCCGTCTCGTTGATGTACGTCAACCTGCTGGTGTGGTGCGGTGCGCAGGATGTGAGGCGATATTACCTTGTCTGTGAGAAAATTATGTCGCAAATTTCATCTTCACCCACTAAGCACAGCGGTCCGGTGATTGAGGACTGGCAACCCGATAATCCGGAGTTCTGGGAAAAATACGGTAAACGCATTGCCAACCGTAACCTCTGGATTTCCGTCTACTGCCTGCTGCTTTCATTCTGCGTCTGGATGTTGTTCAGCGCCGTGGCCGTTAATCTTAATAAGGTCGGTTTTAATTTTACAACAGACCAGCTCTTCCTGCTGACCGCGCTGCCTGCCGTCTCCGGTGCGCTGCTGCGTGTCCCTTACTCCTTTGTGATTCCCCTTTTCGGGGGGCGTCGCTGGACGGCCTTCAGTACCGGTATTCTGCTGATCCCCTGCCTGTGGCTCGGTTTTGCCGTACAGAATCCCGACACCTCTTATTTCACCTTCATTCTGATTGCGCTTCTGTGTGGTTTTGCCGGTGCGAACTTCGCCTCCAGTATGGGCAACATCAGCTTTTTCTTTCCGAAAGCGCGGCAGGGCGGGGCGCTTGGCATCAACGGCGGCCTGGGGAACCTTGGCGTCAGCGTGATGCAGTTCTTCGCGCCGCTGGCGATTTCGTTTGGCATTTTCAGCTTCTTCGGCGGCGGTGCCCAGCAGGCCGGTAACGGTGAGATGCTCTGGCTGGAAAATGCGGCCTGGATGTGGGTACCTTTCCTGGTGGTCGCCACCCTGGCGGCCTGGTTCGGTATGAACGATCTTACGGCGGCTAAATCGTCGCTCAAAGAGCAGCTGCCGGTGCTGAAGCGCCCTCATCTGTGGGTGATGGCCCTGCTTTATCTGGCGACGTTCGGCTCGTTTATCGGCTTCTCCGCCGGTTTTGCGATGCTCTCAAAAACCCAGTTTCCTGATGTGGTGATCCTGCGCTACGCCTTTTTTGGTCCGCTGCTGGGGGCGCTGGCCCGCTCGGCGGGGGGAATGCTGTCCGACAAGTTCGGCGGGATTCGCGTCACGCTGCTCAATTTTATCGTGATGGCCATTTTTACCGCGCTGCTGTTCTTCACGCTGCCGGACGGCAGTCAGCCTGGCTCCTTTATCGCCTTTTATGCCGTCTTTATGGTGCTGTTTATCAACGCCGGGCTGGGTAGCGGCTCCACGTTCCAGATGATTGCGGTGATCTTCCGTAAGCAAACTCTTGAACGCGTGAAGGCTGAAGGCGGCAGCGATGACAAAGCGCAGCGTGAAGCGGTGACGGAAACCTCTGCGGCGCTGGGTTTCATCTCTGCCATTGGCGCGCTGGGGGGATTCTTTATTCCGCAGACCTTTGGCATGTCGCTGGCCATGACCGGTTCTCCGGCTAACGCCATGAAAGTCTTCCTGGTTTTCTACGTCGTTTGTGTGGCGATCACCTGGCTGGTTTACGGACGTAAAAAAGCCGCCTGATGACCGTGACCGGCGCGCTGGCCTGAGCTTCAGCAGCGCGCCGGATGGCTACTACTCCTAAATAGCCGGTGGTGGCGCGGCGTAATTGAGAAACCGATAGTTTAGCGATTTTTGTTTTATATATCAGTAAATTGACAGGGTGATTTACGCTAACTCTTTAGTGGTATCCTGACTAAAATCCTCGGTTTTTCCTCTGGTTTCTGTTGATCCCTATCAATCTGCCGCTTCTGCACGACCAGTACGCTTGCCCACAGATTAAGCAATGTCATTTGAGTATCCCTGTCACTACAGGGCCTTCAGGAGAATTCCGGATGAGCAAATTTCTCGATCGGTTTCGCTATTTCAAACAGTTAGCGGAACCCTTTTCTGGCAATCATGGCCAGACCCTTAATGCCAACCGTGACTGGGAAGATGGTTACCGCAGCCGCTGGCAGCACGATAAAATTGTCCGCTCGACTCACGGTGTGAACTGTACCGGATCGTGCAGCTGGAAGATTTATGTAAAAAACGGCCTGGTAACCTGGGAAACTCAGCAAACCGACTATCCGCGTACCCGCCCCGATCTGCCTAACCATGAGCCACGCGGCTGCCCACGCGGCGCCAGCTACTCCTGGTACCTCTACAGCGCCAACCGCCTGAAGTATCCTCTGATGCGTAAGCGTCTGATTAAGCTCTGGCGTGAAGCAAAGGCGCAGCATAGCGATCCTGTTGACGCCTGGGGTTCTATCGTCAGCGATTCTGAAAAGGCCAAAAGCTACAAAATCGCCCGCGGGCGCGGCGGCTTCGTGCGTTCAAGCTGGCAGGAGGTGAATGAGCTGATTGCCGCGTCCAACGTCTATACGGCAAAAACCTTCGGCCCGGACCGCATTATGGGCTTCTCGCCTATTCCGGCAATGTCGATGGTCTCCTACGCCGCCGGGGCACGTTACCTTTCCCTGATTGGCGGAACCTGCCTCAGCTTCTATGACTGGTACTGTGACCTGCCTCCCGCCTCGCCGATGACCTGGGGCGAACAGACTGACGTACCGGAATCCGCCGACTGGTATAACTCCTCTTACATTATGGCTTGGGGCTCTAACGTGCCGCAGACCCGTACGCCGGATGCCCATTTCTTCACGGAGGTGCGTTATAAAGGCACCAAAACCGTGGCGGTCACGCCAGACTATGCGGAAGTCGCCAAGCTGTGCGATCAGTGGCTGAACCCGAAACAGGGGACGGACAGCGCAATGGCGCTGGCGATGGGCCACGTTATGCTGAAAGAGTTTCATCTCGATCGTGAAGTGAGCTATTTCCGCGACTACGTACGCCGCTACACCGATATGCCGATGCTGGTGCTGCTGGAGCCGCGTGAAGGCGGTCATTACGCCGCAGGCCGTATGCTGCGCGCCAGCGATCTGGTCGGTAATCTGGGCCAGGAAAATAATCCGGAATGGAAAACCATCGCCATCAATCAGGCCGATGGTGAGCTGGTTGCGCCGCAGGGGTCCATCGGCTATCGCTGGGGTGAGAAGGGCAAATGGAACCTTGAGCAGCGCGAGGGTAAATCGCAGCAGGAAGTGGAGCTGCAGCTCAGCCTGCTGGGCAGCCACGATGCGGTCGCCGACGTCGGCTTCCCCTACTTTGGCGGCACGGAAAGTGAAAACTTTAACAGCGTGGCGCTGGAAGAGATCCTGCTGCATAAGCTGCCGGTTAAACGGCTCCAGCTTGCTGACGGTAGCGAAGCGCTGGTCGCCAGCATTTATGACCTGACGCTGGCAAACTACGGCCTCGAGCGCGGTCTGGATGATGCGAACTGCGCAGGCAGCTATGACGATGTGAAGGCCTACAGCCCCGCCTGGGCGGAGCAGATCACCGGCGTATCGCGACAGAATATTATCCGCATCGCCCGCGAATTTGCGGAAAATGCGGAGAAAACCCACGGTCGCTCCATGATCATCGTTGGTGCCGGTATGAACCACTGGTATCACATGGATATGAACTACCGCGGCCTGATCAATATGCTGATCTTCTGCGGCTGCGTCGGTCAGAGCGGCGGCGGCTGGGCGCACTATGTGGGGCAGGAAAAGCTGCGTCCGCAAACCGGCTGGACCCCGCTGGCGTTTGCCCTGGACTGGCAGCGTCCGCCACGCCATATGAACAGCACCTCATTCTTCTATAACCACTCCAGCCAGTGGCGCTATGAAACGGTAGCCACCCGCGATCTGCTCTCGCCGCTGGCGGATAAAACCCGCTTTACCGGCAGCCTGATCGACTTCAACGTGCGTTCCGAACGGATGGGCTGGCTGCCATCTGCGCCTCAGCTTAATACCAACCCGCTGCATCTGGCCGCACAGGCGAAAGCCGCCGGTCAGTCGCCGGTCGACTTTACCGTTGAAAGCCTGAAGCAGGGCACGCTTCGTTTCGCGGCTGAACAGCCTGATGACCCGCAGAACTTCCCGCGTAACCTCTTTGTCTGGCGCTCCAACCTGCTGGGCTCCTCCGGTAAAGGGCATGAGTACATGCTGAAATACCTGCTGGGCACCGAGCACGGCATTCAGGGTAAAGATCTGGGCGTACAGGGCGGCGTGATGCCGGAAGAGGTGGAATGGCTGGATAACGGCGGCGAAGGCAAGCTGGATCTGGTGGTGACGCTCGATTTCCGCATGTCCAGCACCTGCCTCTATTCCGATATCGTGCTGCCGACGGCGACCTGGTATGAGAAGGACGATATGAATACCTCGGATATGCATCCGTTTATTCATCCGCTTTCCGCAGCCGTCGATCCCGCCTGGGAATCGAAAAGCGACTGGGAAATTTATAAAGGTATCGCCAAAGCCTTCTCGGAAGTCTGCGTGGGCCACCTCGGTCAGGAGACCGATATCGTTACGCTGCCGGTTCAGCACGATTCACCGGCAGAGCTGGCGCAGCCGTTCGACGTTAAAGACTGGAAAAAAGGCGAATGCGATCTGATCCCCGGTAAAACCGCGCCGCACATTATCGCGGTGGAGCGTGACTATCCGGCGACCTGGGAGCGATTTACCTCCGTCGGCCCCCTGCTGGATAAGCTGGGCAACGGCGGCAAAGGCATCAGCTGGAATACCCAGACCGAAGTCGATTTCCTGAAAAAACTTAACTACGTCAAGGCGGACGGCCCGGCGGCAGGTCGCCCGAACATCGATACCGCCATTGATGCGGCGGAGATGATCCTGGCGCTGGCGCCCGAAACCAACGGTCAGGTCGCGGTGAAAGCCTGGCAGGCGCTGAGTGACATCACCGGTCGCGATCACTCTCACCTGGCGCTGAATAAAGAAGATGAGAAGATCCGCTTCCGCGATATTCAGGCGCAGCCGCGCAAGATTATCTCCAGCCCAACATGGTCAGGTCTGGAAGATGAACATGTCTCCTACAACGCCTGTTATACCAACGTTCATGAGCTGATCCCGTGGCGAACCCTCAGCGGCCGCCAGCAGATCTATCAGGATCACGAATGGATGCGCGCCTTTGGTGAAAGCCTGCTGGTTTACCGTCCGCCGATCGATACCCATGCGGCCAAACCGCTGCTGAATAAAAAGCCGAACGGCAACCCGGAGAAGGCGCTTAACTTCCTGACGCCGCACCAGAAATGGGGCATCCACTCCACCTACAGTGATAACCTGCTGATGCTGACGCTGTCGCGCGGCGGTCCTATCGTCTGGATGAGTGAAGATGACGCGAAAGAGCTGGGCATCGTGGATAACGACTGGATCGAAGCGTTCAACGCCAACGGCGCGCTGACCGCCCGCGCAGTGGTCAGCCAGCGTATTCCAGCCGGCATGACCATGATGTATCACGCCCAGGAACGCATTGTGAATATCCCCGGCTCTGAGATCACCAGCCAGCGTGGCGGGATACACAACTCGGTGACGCGAGCCTGTCCGAAACCGACCCATATGATCGGCGGCTACGCGCAGCTTTCCTATGGCTTTAATTACTACGGCACCGTCGGCTCTAACCGTGATGAGTTCGTGGTGGTCAGAAAGATGAACAACATTAACTGGTTAGACGGCGAAGGTAACGACGATTGCCAGGGCAGCCAGCAGGAGAAAAAGCAATGAAAATTCGTTCGCAAGTCGGCATGGTGCTGAACCTGGACAAATGCATCGGATGCCATACCTGTTCGGTTACCTGTAAAAACGTCTGGACCAGCCGGGAAGGGATGGAGTACGCCTGGTTTAACAACGTTGAAAGTAAGCCAGGCGTGGGCTATCCCCAGGCCTGGGAAGATCAGGAGAAGTGGAAGGGCGGCTGGATCCGTAAAATCAACGGTAAGCTGGAACCGCGTATGGGCAACCGCGTGGGTCTGCTGTCGAAGATTTTTGCCAACCCGGATGTTCCGGCGCTGGATGACTACTACGAGCCGTTTGACTTCGACTATCAGCATCTGCACACCGCCCCGGCGGGTAAGCACCAGCCGATCGCCCGTCCACGCTCGCTGATCACCGGTCAGCGGATGAAAAAGATTGAAAATGGCCCGAACTGGGAAGAGATCCTCGGCGGCGAGTTTGAAAAGCGCAGCAAGGATAAAAACTTCGATCATATCCAGAAAGAGATGTACGGCCAGTTTGAAAACACCTTCATGATGTATCTGCCGCGCCTGTGTGAGCACTGCCTGAATCCGGCGTGCGTGGCGACCTGTCCGAGCGGGGCGATCTACAAGCGCGGCGAAGATGGCATCGTGCTGATCGACCAGGATAAATGTCGCGGCTGGCGCATGTGCCTGACCGGCTGTCCTTACAAAAAAATCTACTTTAACTGGAAAAGCGGCAAGTCCGAAAAATGCATCTTCTGCTATCCGCGCATCGAGGCGGGGCAGCCGACCGTCTGCTCGGAAACCTGCGTGGGCCGTATCCGTTACCTGGGCGTGATGCTCTATGACGCCGATCGCATTGAAGAAGCGGCATCAACGGAGCATGAAAAAGATCTTTACCAGCGTCAGATGGATATCTTCCTCGATCCCAACGATCCAGCGGTGATCGAAGAGGCGCTTAAAGCGGGCATTCCGCAGAGCGTGATCGACGCCGCGCAGCGTTCGCCGGTCTATAAAATGGCGATGGAATGGAAGCTGGCGCTGCCGCTGCACCCGGAATACCGCACGCTGCCGATGGTCTGGTATGTGCCGCCGCTGTCGCCGATTCAGTCTGCTGCAGATGCTGGCGCGCTGGCCCATACCGGCGTGCTGCCGGATGTGGAAAGCCTGCGTATTCCGGTTAAGTATCTCGCTAACCTGCTGACCGCTGGCGATACCGCTCCGGTGCTGCTGGCGCTGAAGCGTATGCTGGCGATGCGCCACTATAAGCGTGCCGAAACGGTAGAGGGGAAAGTCGATACCCGTGCGCTGGAGCAGGTGGGTCTGACCGAAGCGCAGGCGCAGGAGATGTACCGTTATCTCGCTATCGCCAACTACGAGGATCGCTTCGTGGTCCCTTCCAGCCACCGCGAGCTGGCGCGTGAAGCCTTCCCTGAAAGTAAAGGCTGCGGTTTCAGCTTCGGCGACGGCTGCCACGGCAGCGACGGCAAGTTCAACCTGTTTAACAGCCGCCGCATCGATGCGATCGACGTATCGCAGAAAACGGCGCGCCGGGAGGATGCCTCATGATTGCCCTTCGCGTGATTGCCCGCCTGCTGGACTATCCGGACGAGGCGTTATTTAACCACCGTGCCGAACTGATTGCAGCGCTGGAGCCGGCAAGCGAAATGAACCTGCGGCACAGCGCCCGCCTGGTGATTTTTATCCAGACGCTCTGTTCCCGGCCGCTGCTGGACGTGCAGGCCGAATACTGCGAGCTGTTCGATCGCGGCAGGGCCACCTCGCTGCTGCTGTTTGAACACGTTCACGGCGAGTCGCGCGATCGCGGTCAGGCGATGGTTGATTTGCTGGAGCAGTACCGCGCTGATGGCCTGGAGCTGGATTCCAGAGAGCTGCCGGATTTCCTGCCGCTCTATCTGGAATATCTGGCGAACGGCAGCGCTGACCGCGCGCGCGAAGGTCTGAATGACATCGTGCCGATTCTGGCGCTGCTCGCCGCAAGGCTGCAACAGCGTGAAAGCCCGTACGCAGTGCTGTTTGATGCGCTGCTCTCTCTGTCGGGAGCGGACGTGGCGACGGAGAGCCTGCAAACGCAGGTAGAGAAAGAGGCCCGTGATGACACCCCGGCAGCGCTGGATGCCGTCTGGGAAGAGGAGCAGATTAAGTTCCTCGGTGAGCAGGGCTGCGCGTCGGCGCAGCAGGCCGCGCATCAGCGTCGCTTTGCCGGAGCGGTTGCGCCTCAGTATCTGGACGTGGCCCAGGCCACAACGCGATCCACAGGAAGCTAATCATGCAATTCTTATCACAGTTCTTTTTTGATATTTATCCCTATATTGCCGGTACGGTATTCCTGGTGGGCAGCTGGCTGCGCTATGACTACGGTCAGTACAGCTGGCGGGCAGGATCGAGCCAGATGCTCGATAAAAAAGGCATGCGTCTGGCCTCTAACCTGTTCCATATCGGTATCATCGGCATCTTTTTCGGCCATATCGTCGGCATGCTGACGCCGCACTGGATGTACGAATCCTTCCTGCCGATCGACGTGAAGCAGAAGCTGGCGATGATTGCCGGAGGGATCTTCGGGCTGATGACGCTGGTGGGCGGCGGGCTGCTGCTTAAACGCCGTCTGACCAATCCCCGCGTGCGGGCCACCAGCAGCTTTGGCGATATCATGATCATCACGCTGCTGGTGGTGCAGGTGTGCCTGGGTCTGCTGACAATCCCGTTCTCCGCCCAGCATATGGACGGCAGTGAGATGATGAAGCTGGTGGGCTGGGCGCAGGCCGTGGTCACATTCCAGGGGAACGCCTCAGCGCATCTTGAGGGCGTGGCACCGATTTTCCGCCTGCATATGGTGCTGGGCATGACGCTGTTCCTGCTGTTCCCGTTCTGCCGCCTGGTGCATATCTGGAGCGCGCCGGTAGAGTATCTTACCCGTCGCTATCAGCTGGTGCGTAACCGTCGCTAGCGGATAACCTCCAGCGAGGCGCCGTAGGCTAATGACTAAGTGCTGGCTCCGGGAACAGGGCCTGCTTGTAAAGACGCAAAAAGCATCGTCCCTGATAGCTCGGCCCGCGCCGTCCATGGCGCGGGACGCTTTACTCCCCGTCCCTGTTCCCTTCGCTTTACTTTTGTCAGCAGTCTGAGGCCGGATATTCCGGCCTTTTTTCTGCCTGATAGCTCTATATAGCTCTATTTTGTTTCCCGCTTACTGAAAGAAAACCCGTACGTTGAGCGAAAAAAAACGCGCTTGCAGCAGCGCTCCTGTAAACTTGTCCAGTCCAGTCCAGTCCAGTCCAGCCCAGCCCAGCCCAGCCCAGCCCAGTGCAGGCATGGCATCTCCCCGCGCCCGCCGTATTTCCACCCAGCTTTCCGTCGCTTCCGTTTCAACCTCTGCCAAAGATGGCGATCACCGAATCCAGATGGGTCTTCATCGCTTTTTTCGCCGCGCGGGGATCGCGGGCTTGCAGCGCATTCAGTATGGCAAGGTGTTCAGATTCCGACCGGTGGGGCATATCCTGCGGCGTATAATACTGTTGCAGGCTGCGAAACATCGTGCCGTAACGGTGGCCCAGTAGGTGGGCGATGATAAAAGCATAGGCCGGATTGCCGCTGGCCTGAGCGATGCGGATATGAAACAGCCGATCGCCGGGATGCGTCGCGGAACCTTGCCGGTTATCACGACAGTTCTGCTCAAAAGCCTGCACGATCAGCGCAAGTTCTTCATCCGACGCGTAGCGGGCCGCCAGCGCAGCCGTTTCAGGCTCGATCAGCCTTCGCGTTTGCAGCAGGGAAAACGGGGGAAGCTCGGCGCTGAAGTCGAGCTGAATAGCCAGTTCATCATCCACATCGGCCCACTGATTACGCCCTGCCTGCGCCATCACCGGCTCCCCGGAGGTGGGGCTGGCAGGCTGTGGCCTGACAATCACCCCATTCCCTACACGCACGTCAACCAGGCCGATGACCTCCAGCGCAATCAGCGCTTCCCGCACCGAGGCGCGGCTGACCTGAAGCTGGCTCGCCAGATCGCGCTCGGCGGGCAGGCGACTGCCGGGCGGGAATTCGCCGCTTTCGATCAGCCGTTTAAGCTGATCGGCAATTTGTCGGTAGATCCTTGGATTCTCTAATTTTTTTATTGGCATAGCCCACCAGCGGATATTTTAGTTAAGCGATTCAGCCAGCATTTACCGGAAAATTTCCTTGCCGCTTTGTTTTTAAAATGTGAAGAATTAGTTAAATAAAACGCGTTTTAAGTCTGTATATGCCCATGATCGTAGCAAAAGGGCAATCTTTAAAGCGCTTTTTTGCGCCCTTAATGGCCTGACCATTAGTCCTTTAACGCAAGGAAACAGTATGGATCTTCAAGGTAAGAAAGTCGTTATCACCGCTGCGGGGCAGGGAATAGGCCTGAACACGGCTATTTTATTTGCCCGCTCCGGTGCCGACGTTATCGCGACGGACATCAATATTTCACGTCTTACTGATATTCAGGGCATCACCGGCAGAGTGCTGGACGTCACCGACAGTGCCGCCATCCGGGCGCTGGCTGAAGAAGTGGGCACCATAGATGTGCTGTTCAACTGTGCCGGCGTAGTGCACAGCGGCGACATTCTTAGCTGCAAAGAAGAGGAGTGGCAGTTCGCACTCGATCTGAACGTAACGGCGATGTTCCATACCATCAGGGCGTTTCTCCCCGGCATGCTGGCGCAGCAAAGCGGCTCCATCATCAATATGTCTTCGGTGGCGTCCAGCGTAAAAGGGGTACCTAACCGCTTCGCCTACAGCACCTCGAAAGCCGCCGTGATCGGCCTGACGCGCTCGGTCGCCGCCGACTATGTCAGCCGGGGTATCCGCTGTAACGCGATCTGTCCCGGTACGGTCGAATCGCCCTCGCTTCAGCAGCGCATCGCGGCGCAGGCGGCGGCGGAAGGGCGCAGCGAAGAAGAAGTTTACCAGGCGTTTGTGGCGAGGCAGCCGATTGGCCGCATCGGCAGAACCGAAGAGATCGCCGAACTTGCCCGCTATCTCGCCTCGGATGCCAGCGCTTACACCACCGGTGCGGTGCACATCATTGACGGCGGCTGGAGCAATTAATCCGCCTTTTAGCCTTTTACCGATCTGAGGAGAAGTCATGAAATTATTACGCTACGGCCAGCCTGGTCAGGAACGTCCGGCGATGCTTGATGCACAGGGCAGGCTGCGCGATTTGTCAGATGTGATTGACGATCTGGCCGGGGGCGCGCTGCTGCCCGCGTCACTGGATAAACTTCGTCAGATTGCGCCCGACACGCTGCCGCTGGTGGACGGTTCGCCGCGTATCGGTGCCTGCGTGGGGCAGGTCGGTAAGTTTATCTGCATTGGCCTTAACTATGCTGACCACGCCGCTGAAACCGGAGCGGAAATCCCGAAAGAACCGGTTATTTTCAGCAAGTGGACCAGCGCTATCGTCGGGCCGAACGATGCGGTCGAGATCCCGCGCGACTCGGTGAAAACCGACTGGGAAGTGGAGCTGGGCGTGGTGATTGGCACCGGTGGCCGCTACATCAGCGAGGCCGATGCGCTGTCGCACGTTGCCGGTTACTGCGTAATCAATGACGTTTCAGAACGTGAGTTTCAGATTGAGCGGGGCGGCACCTGGGATAAGGGCAAAGGCTGCGATACCTTCGGTCCGCTCGGCCCCTGGCTGGTGACCACGGATGAGATCCCCGATCCGCACAACCTGAATCTGTGGCTGGAAGTCGATGGCAAACGCTATCAGAACGGCAACACCAGCACGATGGTGTTTAAGGTTCCGGAAATTATCAGCTATCTCAGCCGCTTTATGAGCCTGCAGCCGGGCGATGTCATCTCAACCGGTACGCCGCCGGGCGTCGGAATGGGACAGAAGCCGCCGGTCTATCTGCGCGCCGGTCAGGAAATGCGCCTCGGCATCGAAGGACTGGGTGAGCAGCACCAGTTAACCAGACAGGCCTGAATCCGCCCTAAAGGAAGCTCTCATGACAACGATCACGGCACTGCGCGTCGAAGACGTGCGTTTTCCCACTTCCCTGTCGCTGGATGGTTCCGACGCCATGAACCCCGATCCCGACTATTCAGCGGCCTATGTGATTCTGGAAACCGACAATCCGACCCTGAGCGGACATGGCCTGACCTTTACCATCGGGCGCGGCAATGATATTTGCTGCGCTGCAATCCGCGCGCTGACGCATCAGGTTGTGGGGCGTAACCTGGCGGACATTGCGGCGAATATGGGCGCGTTCTGGCGTGATTTTACCAGTGACAGCCAGCTGCGCTGGATTGGCCCTGATAAAGGGGCTATTCATCTGGCTACCGGCGCGGTGATCAATGCCGTCTGGGACTTATGGAGCAAGGCGGAGGGCAAACCGCTGTGGCGGCTGGTGGCGGATATGTCCCCCGAAGAGCTGGTGCGCTGCGTCGATTTCCGCTACATCACCGACTGCATTACGCCGGAGGAGGCGCTGACGCTGCTGCAACAGCGCGCGGATAATAAAGCTCAGCGTCTCGCCTCGCTGCTGGAGGAAGGCTATCCCTGCTACACCACCTCAGCGGGCTGGCTGGGCTATCCGGACGATAAACTCCGCCACCTTTGCCAGCAGGCGGTGGATGCCGGATTCGACTACCTGAAGCTGAAGGTGGGCCGGGATCTGGAAGATGATATCCGCCGGGTCACCATCGCCCGCGAAGTCATTGGGCCGGATCGCAAGCTGATGATTGATGCCAATCAGGTCTGGGAAACCGGTGAGGCGATTGCCTGGGTCAATAAGCTGGCCTTTGCCAGGCCCTGGTTTATTGAGGAGCCCACCAGCCCGGACGATATTGAGGGCCACCGGCGCATCCGCGAGAATATCGCGCCGGTCAAGGTGGCTACCGGGGAGATGTGCCAGAACCGCATCATGTTCAAGCAGTTCATTATGCGGGAAGCCATTGACGTGGTGCAGATAGATGCCTGCCGCATGGGCGGCGTCAATGAAATCCTGGCGGTCATGCTGATGGCGGCAAAATATGATTTGCCGGTCTGCCCACATGCGGGCGGCGTTGGCCTTTGCGAATACGTTCAGCATCTGTCGATGATCGACTATCTCTGCATCGCCGGCACGCATGAAGGGCGGGTGACTGAATATGTCGACCATCTGCACGAACACTTTATTCATCCGTGCGTCATCAAAGACGCGGCCTACATGCCGCCTGAGCATCCCGGTTTCTCCATCGAGATGTTCCCGGCCTCGATTGAACAATACCGGTTTGTCACTCAGGCGCCGCTCTGATGACGCTGAAAATTGACGCCCACCACCATTTCTGGCGCTACAGCCCGGAAGACTATCGCTGGATAAGCGATGAGATGCCGGCACTGAAGCACGATTTTTTGCCGGAGCAGCTGACGGGACAGCTGGCGGCACAGCAGATTGACGGCACCGTGCTGGTACAGGCGAGACAGACGGCTGAGGAAACGGCCTGGCTGCTCGGTCAGGCAAAAGGGGGTGAGCAGGTACGCGCCGTGGTGGGCTGGGTGGCGCTGACGGCGCGCGACCTGCCGCAGCAGCTGGATGCGTACCAACAGGAACCGCTGCTGCGCGGCTTTCGCCATCTGATCCAGGATGAGGTCGATCCTGACGGATGGATGAGGCTGGATGAGGTGAACGCCGGGCTGCAACAGGTTCAGACGCAGGGTTACGTTTACGATCTGCTGGTCACGCACCGCCATCTGGCTGAAGCCGCGCGCTTTGCCGCGCGCCACGACAGCGCGCCGGTAGTGCTTGATCATCTGGGCAAACCCAATATTGCCGCAGGCGCGAAAGCCTGGGCTGCGCAGATTGCCCCGCTGGCCGCGTTGCCGCACGTCAGCTGTAAAATCTCCGGCCTGCTGACCGAACCCAGACCGCCCGGCTGTGGCGCTGGCGATCTGCGGCCTTTTATTGATGCCGCGCTGACGGCCTTCGGCAGCGAGCGTTTGTTAATGGGGTCGGACTGGCCGGTCTGTTTGCTGGCGGAAAGCTATGAGGCGGCATGGCAGTCTGGCGAACAGGCTTTTACGGATCTCTCTGCCAGCGAGCGGGCGGCCATTCTCGGCGAAAATGCCTGCCGCATCTACGGGATAAACGGAGTAACGGCATGAACCTTCATCTTGAGAATAAAGTTTTTATCGTGACCGGCGGCGGTTCCGGCATCGGCGCGGCGATTTCGCTCACGCTGGCGGAAGAGGGGGCGATACCGGTCATCGTCAGCAACAGCGAACCCGCCGCTGAGCTGATGGCACAGCTGCGCGAAAAGCAGCCCGCCGCGCTGTTTCATCTGGCCGAGTTACAGGACGAAAGCAGCTGCGTCAGCGCGGTAAACGCCGTACTGGCGCAGTTTGGCCGCATCGACGGCCTGGTCAATAACGCGGGGGTAAACGATGGCGTCGGGCTTGAGGCCGGACGTGAGGCCTTTGTGCATTCACTGGAGAAAAATCTGGTGCATTACTACCTGATGGCCCATCTCTGCCTTAATAGCCTGCGGGCCAGCAAAGGGGCCATCGTCAATATCAGTTCGAAAACGGCGCTGACCGGGCAGGGCAATACCAGCGGCTACGCCTCTGCCAAAGGCGGCGTGCTGGCGCTGACGCGCGAATGGGCCGCCTCGCTGCTTCAGGATGGGATACGCGTTAACGCGGTGATCCCGGCGGAGGTGATGACGCCGCTTTACGAAAACTGGATCAAAAGCTTCGACCGCCCGGATGAGAAGCTGCGGCAGATCGCCAGCCAGATCCCGCTGGGCAGAAGGATGACCACGCCGCGTGAAATTGCCGATACCGCCGTTTTCCTGCTCTCGGCACGGGCATCCCATACCACCGGGCAGTGGCTGATGGTTGACGGCGGCTACACCCACCTCGACAGGGCCTTAACGTGAAGGGCGGGCGGCGCTATTGCCAGGCGCTGGATCTGGCCGATGATGCGCAGCTGATAGCGGAATACCGCCAGCATCATCGCCGTATCTGGCCCGAGATTACGCAGCATCTGCGGCAGTATGGCATCGTCGATATGGAGATTTATCTGCTGGGCAACCGGCTGGTGATGGTGATGGAAACCGCCGCCGGTTTCGACAGCGAACGCTTCGCCCGTGCAAGCGAGCGCGACCCAAAAGTGTGCGAGTGGGAGGCGCTGATGTGGAAGTACCAGCGTCCCACTCCCTGGACGCCGCCGGGGGAAAAATGGCGGGCGATGGAGAAAATATTTTGCCTCAGGGAGCAGGACCGGTCCGACTACTGAATCGCTGCGTTGTGCAGAAACCCTAATCTCTCTGCCGGTGTTTTTCGCTGTACTGGCAACAGCTACCGAGGAACGAAATATGCTCGTTAATAAAACGACTGCACCGGCATGGCGCGGGCAGAACGCCGTCTCAAACTACCGGGTAGCCTTTACCCTGGTCACCGTCCTGTTTTTCCTGTGGGGGCTATCTTACGGCCTGCTGGACGTGCTGAATAAACATTTTCAGGAGGTCCTTCACGTCACCAAGGCGCAGTCCGGGCTGCTGCAGGCGGCCTACTTTGGCGCTTATTTTGTGATCGCGCTGCCGGCTGGCTTCTTTATGGACCGTTACGGTTATAAGGCGGGCGTGCTGGTGGGGCTTTGCCTCTATGCGCTGGGCGCGCTGCTGTTTGTCCCTGCGGCGGCGGCGGCCAGCTTTACGCTGTTTTTGTTAGCGCTGTTTGTCATCGCACTCGGCCTCGGATGCCTTGAGACGGCAGCAAACCCCTATGCCACGGTGCTGGGCGATCCTTCCGGCGCAGAGCGGCGTCTGAACCTGGCGCAATCTTTTAACGGCCTGGGGCAGTTTATCGGGCCGGTGATCGGCGGCTCGCTGTTCTTTTCCGCCACCCAGGGGACCACCACAGAAGGACTGGCCTCGGTAAAAACCACCTATGTGGTCATCGCCGTACTGGTGCTGGTGATTGCCTTTGTGTTTGGCCGTACGCGCCTGCCGGATATTCGTGCGCAGGAGGCGGAGGAGAGCAGCGGAGAGAGCAAAAGCCTCTGGCAGCATGGCCATTTTACCGGCGGCGTGATCGCACAATTTTTTTATGTTGCGGCCCAGGTCGGCGTAGGCGCCTTTTTTATCAACTACACTACCGAGCACTGGCAGAGCCTCTCTAACCAGAACGCCTCTTATCTGCTCTCGGTTGCGATGATTAGTTTTATGGTTGGGCGCTTTTTCAGCACCTGGCTGATGGGACGCGTGCGTCCGGCCACGCTGCTGGTGGTCTACGCCGCCATCAATATTCTGCTCTGCGCCGTCGTGGTCTCGGGGGTGGAGACCCTGTCGGTGATTGCGCTGGTCGCGGTATTTTTCTTTATGTCGATTATGTTCCCCACGCTGTTCGCCATGGGTGTCAAAAACATGGGCAAACAGACAAAGCGCGCCAGCTCGCTGATGATTATGGCGATTGTGGGGGGCGCGATCATGCCTTACCTGATGGGCGCTGTCGCGGACCGGTACAGTACCGCAGTCGCCTATGCTTTACCCTTACTTTGTTTCGCTGTGGTACTGGCTTACGGACTCCGGCAGCGAGCGCATCACTAACAGGCAGGAGAGTAGATGATCATATCTGCATCAACGGACTATCGGGCGGCAGCGCAGCGCAGGCTGCCCCCCTTTTTGTTTCACTATATTGATGGTGGAGCCTATGGAGAACATACCCTGTGGCGTAATACCGGCGACCTCGCCGATATCGCGCTACGCCAGCGCATCCTGAAAAACATGTCTGAGCTGAGCCTGAACACCACGCTGTTCGGCGAAGAACTGGCGATGCCGGTGATCCTGGCACCGGTCGGCCTGACCGGCATGTATGCCCGGCGGGGTGAGGTGCAGGCGGCCCGCGCCGCCGCCAGTAAAGGTATCCCTTTTACCCTTTCTACCGTTTCCGTTTGCCCGATCGAAGAGGTGGCCCCGGCCATTGACCGGCCAATGTGGTTCCAGCTCTACGTGCTGAAAGATCGCGGTTTTATGCGTAACGCGCTGGAGCGGGCGCAGGCTGCCGGCGTGAAAACATTGATCTTCACGGTCGATATGCCGGTTCCCGGCGCACGCTACCGTGATGCGCACTCCGGCATGAGCGGACCGAAAGCGGCGTCGCGGCGTATGGTTCAGGCGATGATGCATCCGCAGTGGGCCTGGGACGTCGGGCTGAACGGCAAACCTCACGATCTGGGCAACGTTTCCGCCTATCGCGGTAAGCCCACCACGCTGGAAGATTATATCGGCTGGCTGGGCGCCAACTTCGATCCTTCCATCTCCTGGAAAGATCTTGAGTGGATCCGCGAGTTCTGGAAAGGCCCGATGATCATCAAAGGCATCCTTGATCCTCAGGATGCGAAGGATGCCGTGAGCTTTGGCGCAGACGGCATTGTGGTCTCCAACCACGGCGGTCGTCAGCTGGATGGGGTGCTCTCGAGCGCCCGCGCGCTGCCCGCCATTGCCGATGCGGTAAAAGGCGATATCGCCATTCTGGCGGATTCCGGCATTCGTACCGGACTGGACGTGGTGCGGATGATCGCGCTGGGCGCTGACAGCGTGCTGCTGGGCAGGGCCTTTGTTTACGCTTTAGCGGCGGCGGGTGAAGCGGGGGTAGTGAATTTGCTGACGCTTATTGAGAAGGAGATGCGCGTGGCGATGACCCTGACCGGTGCCAAATCGGTGGCCGACATCAGCCGTGATTCGCTGGTTCCGGTGTAGGAAGTGCGTCGGCGGGGCAGCCCTGCCGACGGCATAACTACCGGGCGTTGATACCGCTGTCGGAGCGCCAGTTATCGTAATAGATATGCTCTGCCTGGAAATCGGCGGTCGCCGTGTCGCCGGTCAGCCGCCAGGCGAGCTGGAAGGCAAAGTCAAAGGTTACCCCCAGGCCTTTTCCGCTGATCAGATTACCCTCCTCCGCCACATCTTCGCCGGTGTAGACGCCATCGCTGACGCCTTTATAAAGGTCGCCGGAACAGGTATAGCGGCGTCCTTTCAGCAGGTGATGGCCGCCCAGCACGCGGGCCGCTGCGGAACAGATGGGCGCGATCCATTTTCCCGCCTCGTCGTGTCGACGAATAAAGTCAGTGACCAGCGGGTTCGCCGCCAGGTTGACGGTCCCTTCCGGGCCGCCAGGGATGACCACGGCATCAAATTCCCGCTCCAGCCCCGCCAGCAGCACATCGGCTACCACCGGTACGGCATGGTAGCTGAGCACCTCGCGGGAATCGTGGCAGGCAACGGTCGTTACCTTAACGTGCAGACGGTTCAGCACGTCGATCAGAATAAATGCCTCCGCCTCTTCAAAGCCCGGGGCCAGCAGCACAGCAGCCTGTTTGCTCATTACTCCTCCTGATTAAACGCAAATTTCCCAATAAATGAAATAGCGTTTTATTTTTAGAGTGTCAATGGGTTTCTGGCCGTGAAAGCGATCCAAACAAAGGGCAAATGCAGGGGGAGATTTACATAACATCTGTTTTCAAGTTTGAGGGCGATGCTCTAACATAAGTGCTACTGTTCCGCTCTCCAAACTGGATATTGAATGCGTCATCTGGCCACATTTTTACCTGCGCTGCTTCTGTTGTCCGCCTGTAGCAGCAAAGCGCCGCCGCCTGAACCGCACGGCAACCCTTTTCAGGGCGGCGACCGTTTCCTGTTAGACCCTTCGCACAATGTGGCTCCGCTGAATGGCGACTTTGCCACCAGTCCGGCCGCGCAGGCGTTTATCGATAAAATGGTGCGCGAACATAACTTTGACCGTCAGCAGCTGCATAACGTGCTGGCGCAGACCAAAAATCTGGACTGGGTGATCCGGCTGATGGATCGCCAGGCACCAACAACGCAGGGCCCCACCGGGCCTAACGGTGCCTGGATACGCTACCGTGCGAAATTCATCACGCCCTCGAACGTGCAGAACGGTGTGGCATTCTGGAATCAGTACCAGGACGCGCTTCAGCGTGCTTATCAAACCTACGGCGTACCGCCGGAAATCATTGTGGGCATTATCGGCGTGGAGACCCGCTGGGGACGCGTGATGGGTAAAACGCGTATTATTGATGCGCTCGCCACGCTGGCGTTTAACTATCCGCGCCGGGCCGCCTTTTTCAGCAGCGAGCTGGAAACCTTTCTGCTGATGGCGCGTGAGGAAGGTGACGATCCGCTGGATCTGCGGGGCTCTTATGCCGGCGCGATGGGCTACGGCCAGTTTATGCCCTCCTCGTTCAAAAGTTACGCGGTGGATTTTAACGGTGATGGGCACATCAACCTCTGGGATCCGGTCGATGCTATCGGCAGCGTCGCGCACTATTTCAGCGCGCATGGCTGGCTGAAGGATGGCACGGTAGCGCTGCCGGTCAGCGAGAGCGACAGCGAACTGAAGACCGGCTTTAACGCCCGTTACTCTGTCTCATTCCTCGCTGCGGCGGGCTACAGGTCGGAAGTCCGGCTGGATGATAACCAGCAGGTGAGCCTGCTGCGGTTTGATATGGGTAAAAGCTATCAGTACTGGTTCGGTCTGCCGAACTTCTACACCATTACCCGCTATAACCACAGTACCCATTACGCAATGGCCGTCTGGCAGCTGGGCCTGGCGGTACGCGATGCCAGAGGCGGTCTGTAACGGCTTTACGGCCGTTGTCGTCGCTACAGTGACCGGCCAGCCAGGCCGGTCTTTTTCACAGCGAGCTATTCTGCATCCGGCTTAGCCTCTTCTCCGTTCACGACCTGGTCCATTACGCCGTTTTGCCAGCTAAACCAGGGGTTCCAGGTCAGCCGGGCGTGAATTTTCCCGCTTTCCCGATAGCCCCAGGCCGAAAACCACACTTCCGCCCCCTGACGACAGGCAAGATAATCCTCGTCGCGCTGCCCATTCTCACACATCCGATCGCTTCCGCTAATGCCGTAAACCGGGTTTTGCGGAGAAAACAGCACCGACATATGCGAAAACTGACTGATGTGCTGACGGGGGAGGGTATCCGGCCGCACCAGCACCCGCCGTGACAGCACCCGCTCGGGTTGGGGATTGCCGTACCAGATCAGGCGGCTTCGCGGCGAGGTAAACTGGCGGTCAAAATCTTTCAGCAGTCCCGGCGTATCCAGCACCGAATCATGTTCAGTCATGACCATCAGCACCGGTTTATCATAAGCATGACGGTTCAGCACCGCCTGCGCTGCACGGCTGGAGTACCAGAACTGGGCAAACCCGTTGGTCGGCACCCTCATATAGCGCGTGGCGCGCTGTTGAGGGTAACCGTCGCGTGGCGCCTTCAGCCACTGACGGAAAGGCACGATGAAAGGCGTCAGAGCGACCAGCGGTTCGTTGGCCCTGACGGCGGGGGAAAACAGAACCATCCCCTGAACCTCAGGATTACGGTAGGCATATTCAATCGCCAGATTAGCCCCGGTGGAAAAACCGCCCAGCCAGATTTTACCTGAATCCTTTTGCAGAATCGCCGCCTGCTCATTGACCACGCGTCGCCAGTCATTCACGGAGATGGCGCTCAAATCTTTTGGCTGCGTGCCATGTCCGGGCAACAGTACGCTGCGTACCAGAAAACCCTGCTTTGCCAGTTCGGGCGCAATATCCGTAAAGGAACCGGGGGCGTCGCCCAGACCGTGGATCAGCAGTATGCCCTTTTTCGCCGGGCCGTCCGGGCGCCACTCCTGTGGCGTGTTCCAGCGAAGTTCCGTTTGCCTGTCCTGGCTCTGAAACTGTCTGTGCTGCTGCACCCAGCTCGTGATGTCATGCTGATATTGCGCGAAAGTGATCTGGCCGGAGGGCGGTAATGCTGGCGGAGAGCCGGAGCAACCTGCCAGCATCAGCATGATCAAAAAAGAAAAATAGAGTGAGGCCGTACGCATTTTCCTGCATTTCCCTGTTCCAGTAATGCGTGAATCTGAAGTGGGCTGGGCCCGCTCAGCGTGATGAAAAGGCGTTCTGCGGTAATTGCGCCTTTGCCCTGACGCAAAGAGCTTCTAAAGTTAATCAGGCAGAGTCGATCTTAAATAAGAGAAAAAGATGACAGACTGGAACCCCGATCTCTACCGGCAGTTTGAAGCTGAGCGGACCCGGCCGGCAAAAGAGCTAGTTACCCGGATCCCGCTACGTGACGTACAGCATATCACCGATCTGGGCTGTGGCCCGGGCAACAGTACCGCGCTGCTTCATCAGACCTGGCCGCAGGCGCGCATCACCGGCCTGGACAGTTCGCAGGCTATGCTGGAACAGGCGCTTCAGCGTCTTCCCGACTGTCGGTTCGAGCAGGCGGATATCCAGGCCTGGCAAGCCAGTTCGCCGCAGGACCTTATTTATGCCAACGCATCATTACAGTGGCTGAGCGATCATGACACGCTGCTGCCGTCACTGGTTGAACAACTGGCCAAAGGGGGCGTGCTGGCGGTGCAGATGCCGGATAACCTCGATCAACCCACCCATAGCCTGATGCGCAAAGTGGCTGAAAACGGACCCTGGCAGGATAAAATTAATCACGATCCTGGCCACCGGAAACGCCTGCTAACGACGGAAGCCTACTATGATTTGCTGAGTTCGGCGGGTTGCACGGTGGATATCTGGCGAACCACCTACTATCACGTCATGTCTTCTCATTCTGCGATGGTTGAGTGGCTAAGATCCACCGGGCTGCGGCCTTTTCTTTCGCCGCTGCAAGAAGAGGAACAGGCGGCCTATCTTGCGCACTACCTCGCAGAACTTACGGCCGCTTATCAGCCCCGCCAGGATGGTAGCGTGCTGATGCCCTATCCGCGGCTGTTTATGGTGGCGAAGAAAAGCTGAACGCCGGTGACGGTTTCGCAAGCCGCCGCTGCGACTGGAAAGGCGATCGCATAGCCGGCCATTTCCGAGCGTGACGACCTGGAATAATGTTAATCTGACGATCATTTCGCTAAGGGAGCCTCTGAATGATGATGACGGATAAGGAACTGGCGCAGTTGAGCGCCGATGTGGGCGAGCGCCTGAGGGATCTTGGCGCCACCCTGACCACGGCGGAGTCCTGCACCGGCGGCTGGATAGCAAAAGTGCTGACCGATATCGCCGGTAGCTCGCAGTGGTTTGAACGCGGCTTTGTAACCTACAGCAACGAGGCGAAACAGGAGCTGGTGGGCGTCACGACGGCGTCGCTTGAGCAGGCGGGCGCCGTCAGCGAGCAGGTGGTCAAAGAGATGGCTGAAGGGGCAAGAGCAGCAGCGAAGGCGCAATTCGCCCTTTCCGTAAGCGGTATTGCCGGGCCTGACGGCGGTTCCGATGAAAAACCGGTGGGTACTGTCTGGTTCGGCTTCGCCGCCCAGGGAGAGCCGACGCTGGCGCTGCGGGAGGTTTTTAGCGGCGATCGCGAGGCCGTTCGTCGTCAGGCCACGGCCTGCGCGCTGCTGAACCTCCGTACGTATTTTCTCAAAAAATAAACTTGATACTGTATGACTATACAGTATAATTATCCCCGTATTGAACATGAGCAAAGCCGCCAAGCGCGTCTTTACCCCGCATGATTAGGAGTTGAAATGGCTATTGACGAAAACAAACAAAAAGCACTGGCAGCAGCGCTGGGCCAGATTGAAAAACAGTTTGGTAAAGGCTCCATCATGCGCCTGGGTGAAGACCGTACCATGGACGTGGAAACCATCTCTACCGGTTCCCTGTCGCTGGATATCGCGCTGGGCGCGGGCGGTCTGCCAATGGGACGTATTGTCGAAATTTACGGACCAGAATCCTCAGGGAAAACCACGCTGACGCTGCAGGTGATTGCCTCTGCACAGCGCAAAGGAAAAACCTGTGCCTTTATCGATGCGGAACACGCCCTTGATCCGGTCTATGCGAAAAAGCTGGGCGTGGATATCGATAATCTGCTCTGCTCGCAGCCGGATACCGGTGAGCAGGCGCTGGAAATCTGCGATGCGCTGGCGCGTTCCGGTGCGGTTGACGTCATCATCGTTGACTCCGTGGCGGCACTGACGCCGAAAGCGGAGATCGAAGGTGAAATCGGTGATTCTCACATGGGCCTGGCGGCGCGTATGATGAGTCAGGCGATGCGTAAGCTGGCAGGCAACCTGAAAAACTCCGGCACCCTGCTGATCTTCATCAACCAGATCCGTATGAAAATCGGCGTGATGTTCGGTAACCCCGAAACCACGACCGGCGGTAACGCGCTGAAGTTCTATGCCTCTGTTCGCCTGGACATCCGCCGCATCGGCGCCATCAAAGAGGGCGATGAAGTGGTCGGGAGTGAAACCCGCGTGAAGGTGGTGAAAAACAAAGTTGCCGCCCCGTTCAAGCAGGCCGAGTTCCAGATTATGTATGGCGAAGGCATCAACATTTACGGCGAGCTGGTTGACCTGGGCGTGAAGCACAAGCTGATCGAAAAAGCGGGTGCCTGGTACAGCTATAACGGCGATAAAATTGGTCAGGGTAAAGCGAACGCCGGTAACTTTCTGAAGGAAAACCCGGCCATTGCTAACGAGATTGATGCGAAGCTGCGTGCCACGCTGCTGAGCAATCCGGACGACAAGCCTGATTTTACGCCAACGGCAGCGGAAGCTGACGATGCCAGCGAAGCCAGCGAGAAATTCTGATCCTCAGCTCCCGGCGGTATATTTTCTACCGGGGCCAGACTGAACATCTAAGAGCGGCTTAACAGCCGCTCTTTTTTTATGCTTAAGCTTTACCTCCCGATGCCTCCGCTAAACACCTTTGTTTCTTTGCACGTTCACCGCTACCCTTAGCCTGACCGCACCATTTACCTGAAAACCCCGTGGAGTAAGATGTCTGACGCCACTGAACGTAACCAGTTTACGCGCCTGCTTGACAGGGCGATGCGCATCCTGGCGATGCGCGACCACAGCGAGACGGAATTACGCCGCAAGCTGTCGCTGTCGGCTGAACGCGCAGCCATGTTTGCTAAAAATAAAGCCCAGGAGCCGGAAATTATCACGCCGGAGCAGATCGACCGCGTGGTGGCCTGGTGTTATGAGAATCGCTATCTGGATGATGCCCACTTTGCCGGGCGCTTCGTGGCGAGCCGCAGCCGGAAAGGCTATGGCCCGCAGCGTATCCGCATGGAGCTGGGGCAGAAGGGCGTGGATAAATCCCTGACGGATGAAGCGCTCGCCGGAGCCGATATCGACTGGCAAAGAGAGGCTTATGAAGTGGCGGTACGCAAGTTTGGTCTGCCACTGCCCACCGACTGGAAGGAAAAAGCCAAAGTACAGCGCTATCTGATGACCAAAGGCTTCTTTTCAGAAGATATTCGTGGGATTTTCTCTAATTTTGACGAATGACCTGCGATGGGATTTTACTTCCCCCCGAAGAAAATTTATCTTATTCATCACTTTTTGTTCGTGCGTTGCCGGGAAAAGGGCCTCCCTGCCGGTGAAACAACCCACGAAATATTCGCAAGCGTGATTCCAGGATAATTATGAGCAAGAGCACTGCGGAGATTCGCCAGGCGTTTCTCGACTTTTTCCAGAGCAAGGGACATCAGGTTGTAGCCAGCAGCTCCCTTGTTCCGACCAATGACCCGACGCTGCTTTTTACCAACGCCGGCATGAACCAGTTCAAAGACGTTTTCCTGGGCGGGGATAAGCGCAACTATTCCCGCGCCACCACCTCCCAGCGCTGCGTGCGTGCGGGCGGCAAGCACAACGATTTAGAAAACGTGGGCTACACGGCGCGTCACCACACTTTCTTTGAAATGCTGGGCAACTTCAGCTTTGGTGATTACTTCAAGCGCGAAGCGATCGGCTTTGCCTGGGAACTCCTTACCGGCGAGCAGTGGTTTAACCTGCCGAAAGAGAAGCTGTGGGTCACCGTTTACGAGACTGACGACGAAGCCTTCGATATCTGGGAAAAAGAAGTGGGGGTGCCGCGTGAGCGCATCATCCGCATCGGGGATAACAAGGGCAGCGCTTATGCGTCAGATAACTTCTGGCAGATGGGTGATACCGGCCCGTGCGGCCCTTGCTCGGAGATTTTCTTCGATCATGGCGAGCATATCTGGGGTGGCCCGCCGGGAAGCCCGGAAGAAGATGGCGATCGTTTTATCGAAATCTGGAACATCGTCTTTATGCAGTTCAACCGCCAGTCTGACGGTACCATGCTGCCGCTGCCGAAACCTTCCGTCGATACCGGCATGGGACTTGAGCGTATTACGGCCGTTCTGCAGCATGTGAATTCCAACTACGAAATCGATCTGTTCCAGAAGCTGATCAAATCCGTTGCGGAAGTGACGGGCGCTACCGATCTCTCCAGTAAATCACTGCGCGTGATTGCTGACCATATCCGCTCCTGTGCCTTCCTCGTCTCTGACGGCGTCACACCTTCTAACGAAAACCGTGGCTACGTGCTGCGCCGCATTATTCGTCGCGCTGTCCGTCACGGCAATATGCTGGGCGCGCAGGGCACCTTCTTCTGGAAGCTGGTTGCGCCCCTGATTGAGGTGATGGGCGCGGCAGGTGAGGCGCTGGCGGAGCAGCAGGCACAGGTCGAGCAGATCCTGCGAACCGAAGAAGAGCAGTTTGCCAAAACGCTTGAGCGTGGGCTGGCGCTGCTGGATGAAGAGCTGGAAAAAGTGCAGGGCGATACGCTGGATGGCGAAACGGTCTTCCGCCTTTACGACACCTTCGGCTTCCCGGTCGATCTGACGGCGGATGTCTGCCGTGAGCGTAATCTGAAAATCGATGAAGCTGGCTTTGAGCGGGCGATGGAGCAGCAGCGTCAGCGTGCCCGTGAAGCCAGTGGTTTCGGCACCGATTACAACAATGTGATCCGCATTGATGAAGCCTCAAGCTTCAAAGGCTACGAGCAGCTGGCGCTGAGCGCCGCCGTTAAGGCGATTTTCGTGGACGGTCAGCCCGCCACGGCCATTACCGCAGGCCAGGAAGGGGTGATTGTTCTGGACGAGACGCCGTTCTACGGTGAGTCTGGCGGCCAGGTCGGCGATACCGGCGAGCTGAAAAGCGATGCCGCGCTGTTTGCCGTCACCGACACCCAGAAATATGGTCAGGCGATTGGTCATATCGGCAAGCTGGCCTCGGGCCAGGTGCGCGTAGGGGACCGTCTGGCTGCCCACGTGGATGAGGCGCGCCGTGCCCGCATTCGCCTGAACCATTCGGCAACGCACCTGCTTCATGCTGCGCTGCGTCAGGTTCTGGGCCATCATGTGGCGCAGAAGGGCTCACTGGTTAATGATAAATATCTGCGCTTCGACTTCTCTCATTTTGAGGCGATGAAGCCGCAGGAAATCCGCCAGGTTGAAGAGATCGTCAATGCTCAGGTGCGCCGCAATCTGGCCATTGAGACCAACATTATGGATCTTGAGGCAGCCAAAGCGCACGGCGCAATGGCGCTGTTCGGCGAGAAATATGACGATCGCGTGCGCGTATTGTCGATGGGCGACTTCTCTACCGAGCTGTGCGGCGGGACACACGCCAGCCGCACGGGCGATATTGGCCTGTTCCGCATTCTCACTGAGTCCGGCACCGCCGCAGGCATTCGCCGTATTGAGGCGGTTACCGGCGAGAGGGCGCTGAATCAGGTTTATGCACAGAGTGAGCAGCTGCAGGATATTGCTCAGCTGGTGAAGGCGAACAGCAGTAATCTGAGTGAGAAAGTGCGTGGGGTGATCGATCATGCGCGCGCGCTGGAACGGGAACTACAGCAGTTGAAAGATCAGCAGGCGGCCCAGGAAAGCGCCTCGCTGAGCAGCAAGGCCATTGATGTGAAAGGGGCGAAGCTGCTGGTAAGCGAATTGGCTAACGTGGAGCCCAAAATGCTGCGTACGATGGTTGACGAGCTGAAAAATCAGCTCAAATCCGCGATTATCGTGCTGGCAACGGTTTCCGATGGCAAAGTCTCCCTGATCGCCGGGGTGACCAAAGATCTGACTGACCGCGTCAAGGCTGGCGAGCTGGTGGGCACCCTGGCTCAGCAGGTTGGCGGTAAAGGTGGCGGACGACCGGATATGGCTCAGGCTGGAGGCACGGACGCTCAGGCGCTGCCTGCTGCGCTGGGTGGCGTTGAATCATGGGTTGCAGAAAAACTGTAAGCCCTTAAAAAAATGCATCTCAGAAAGCGTTGTGGCAGGTTGAGGCAGCGTTTTCTGTCAGGTGCGCCCATAAAATCATAAAGTCGGGTTGATAGCGTGTATTTCGGCTAAACTTAGTATCAGCAGAATGTATTGGTATGATGATGTGCTTGTGATGTATTTGTCATGGTCTACATTTAGCGTAATACGATGGATATGCCGGGAGACAGTTGACCCGACTCTTTTAATCTTTCAAGGAGCAAAGAATGCTTATTCTAACTCGTCGAGTTGGTGAAACCCTCATGATTGGCGATGAGGTGACTGTAACGGTGCTGGGAGTGAAAGGGAACCAGGTTCGCATCGGTGTGAACGCCCCTAAAGAAGTATCGGTCCATCGTGAAGAGATCTATCAGCGTATCCAGGCCGAAAAAACTCAGCAAACGAGTTACTAACGGATCCAGCGCCTCGCTATCTGCAGCGAGGCGCTACCGGTTTCTTCACGCTTTCCTCCCTCAGCCTTTCCTTTTCTTTCTTTTCCCTCTGATTTGCTTATGCCGTTTTTTTAGCGCGCGGCAATATCCTCTTTGTTGATAATTCACTCTTTTTGCCGTCAAAATGCCCTTATTGCGTGGGAATTGTGCAATTAAACACGGAAGGGGAAAAATTGTTTGACTTATAAGTCCGCCAAAGTAATATGTGCGCCACGCAGTGCCGATGAGCAGATACAACGTTCTGAAGCACAACTCGCAAGAGTGCGTATGGTGAGGTGGCCGAGAGGCTGAAGGCGCTCCCCTGCTAAGGGAGTATGCGGTCAAAAGCTGCATCCGGGGTTCGAATCCCCGCCTCACCGCCATTTGCATCCGTAGCTCAGCTGGATAGAGTACTCGGCTACGAACCGAGCGGTCGGAGGTTCGAATCCTCCCGGATGCACCACTTTAGAAGAGCATGTTGTTCCACTGAACTGTCAGCTGCAGCACTGGCCCAGGCAGAACAGGAATGAAGATGGAGATGTTAAGCCTTCTCGTTCAGAACGGACACAACCTGTTTTAGTTTCAGGATACGGTGTTAGCAGCCTGTATCAAGGTGAGTCGTTAGCACCCTGCGTTATACCAGAATTTGCAATGCATCCGTAGCTCAGCTGGATAGAGTACTCGGCTACGAACCGAGCGGTCGGAGGTTCGAATCCTCCCGGATGCACCATTTTATACCGAAAGGGCTTATCCCCGTACGGCGTAAAGTGGAGTGTCAGTTTCTTCAGTATCTCCTCAGGCTTGTCACGTTATCTCCCCCTGTATTATCCGATGCATCCGTAGCTCAGCTGGATAGAGTACTCGGCTACGAACCGAGCGGTCGGAGGTTCGAATCCTCCCGGATGCACCATTATTCAAAACGCACTGAGTTGGGTCTTTAACGCCTCGATGCGGCAGTTCCCCTGTATTACCCGATGCATCCGTAGCTCAGCTGGATAGAGTACTCGGCTACGAACCGAGCGGTCGGAGGTTCGAATCCTCCCGGATGCACCATTTCTGCTTCACCACTTCCCGTCGTTACGCTTACCATCCCTGTTACTTATCCCGTTAATCTTTATCGCGTTCAGCGCTTACCATTTTACTCGTTTCGGTAACGTGACCATTGCAGATAAAGGCTTCTGTCATCTGATTTTCGCTTATCTCGCTGATTATCCAGTTTTTATAACGTTCAGCCGGCTGGATTTTCCCCAACGACAAATTCTGATAATGAAAATCCTCAATTATTTCAAGGCATTTGCGGATCCATGCCGACAGCGACAAGTAGAGAGCTTTGCGCTAAAGTAACCGTTCGGTTAATCGGGGTTAGGGGTGAGTATGTACGGTCAATATGAAGGTTTGATATTCGATATGGATGGCACCATTCTGGATACTGAACCGACGCACCGTAAAGCCTGGCAAACCGTTCTGGCCCGTCACGGGCTGACCTTTGACGAGCGCACGATAACGGGCCTCAACGGCTCGCCCAGCTGGCGTATCGCGGAGGTCATTATCGCCAGCCATCAGAGCGATCTCGATCCTGTTACCCTGGCACAAGAGAAAACCGCCGCGCTCAGGACGATGCTGTTCGATACCGTTCGTCCGCTACCGCTGATTGAGGTGGTTAAGGCCTGGAAAGGGCAGCGTCCTATGGCCGTGGGCACGGGCAGCGAACATGCCATGGCGGAAGCGCTTCTCCAGCATCTGGGGCTGCGTGACTATTTTGATGCCATCGTCGGGGCAGATGATGTCACCCGCCACAAACCGGAACCTGATACTTTTCTGCGCTGCGCCGAGTTGATGAACGTGGAGCCTACTCGCTGCGTCGTTTTTGAAGATGCTGATTTCGGCATTCAGGCGGCGAAGGCGGCGGGGATGGATTTTGTTGACGTTCGTCTGCTGTGAGCGAGTGGCTGACCTACGGTTCAATGTTCGCCAGCAGTTTCCTGAGCGCCACGCTGCTGCCTGGCAGTTCGGAAGTGCTGCTGGCGGGCCTGCTGATAAACGGAAAAGTCTCAATCAGCGCCATTATCCTGATTGCCGCACTTGGTAATACACTTGGTGGCCTGACAAATATTATCCTTGGTCGCTGTCTGCCGGTAAAAGGGCAGGGGCGATGGCATGACACAGCAACAGCGTGGCTGCACCGATGGGGGCCTGCTGCATTACTCCTCAGCTGGTTACCCGTAATGGGCGACCTGCTGTGCGTTCTCGCCGGCTGGCTTCGTTTCGCCTGGCTACCTTCGGTGATTTTTCTCGCCGTCGGCAAGACCTTACGTTACGTTGCGCTGGCTTTCGCAACATTACAGGGCATGGAATGGTGGCACTGATTCGCGAATAATCGGCGCTGCGGTTAACATTATGCTAAACAATAAAAATTTCTCCGAGCGGGAGGTCAATTTGATCCCGGATGTATCACAGGCGCTTTCCTGGCTGGAAGCTCATCCTGACGCACTCAAAGGCATTGGTCGCGGTATTGAACGCGAGACGCTACGCGTCAGACCCGATGGGCACCTGGCCACTACCGGGCACCCCCAATCTCTTGGCTCCGCTTTAACGCATAAGTGGATTACCACTGACTTTGCGGAAACGCTGCTGGAATTTATTACGCCGGTGCATGACGATATCGATCGTCTGCTGGCTTTTCTGCGTGACATTCATCGCCACGTCGCCCGCGACTTAGGCGAGGAGCGCATGTGGCCAATGAGTATGCCGTGCCTGATTGAAGACAGTAGTGAGATAGAACTGGCTCAGTACGGCACTTCCAACATTGGCCGGATGAAAACGCTCTACCGTCAGGGACTGAAAAATCGCTATGGCGCCCTGATGCAGGTAATTTCAGGCGTTCATTACAACTTCTCTCTGCCGATGAGCTTCTGGCAGGCGAGAGCGGGGGTTGTGGATGAGCAGAGCGGTCATGAGGCGATTTCAGACGGTTATCTGCGCCTGATCCGTAACTATTATCGGTTTGGCTGGATCATTCCTTTCCTGTTTGGCGCTTCGCCGGCGATCTGCTCCTCTTTCCTGCAGGGAAAAGAGACGAAGCTGCCTTTTGAGCGTACCGACAAAGGAATGCTTTATCTGCCTTATGCGACCTCGTTACGGCTGAGCGATCTGGGCTATACCAATAAGTCTCAGAGCGGACTGGGCATCACCTTCAATAATCTGCCCGATTATGTGAAAGCGCTGAAGGCGGCGATTAAAACGCCTTCAGAAGAGTATGCGCGGATGGGAACGAAGGATGAGCAGGGCAACTGGCTTCAGCTCAACACTAACGTTCTGCAAATTGAGAATGAGCTGTATGCGCCCATTCGTCCTAAGCGCGTGACGCGCCCCGGCGAAAATCCCTCTGATGCCCTGCTGCGCGGCGGTATTGAATATATTGAAGTGCGCTCGCTGGATATTAACCCATTCTCGCCAACCGGCGTGGATGCCAACCAGGTCCGCTTCCTCGATCTTTTCCTGATCTGGTGCACGCTGGCGGAAGCGCCAGAGATGAGCAGCGATGAGCTGCAGTGCACGCGGGCAAACTGGAACCGGGTGATTCTGGAAGGGCGCAAGCCGGGCCTGATGCTGGGCATTGGCTGCGGCGAAGCGCAAAGCCCGCTGGCGGAAGTTGGCAAAACGCTTTTCAGCGATCTTCGCCGCGTGGCGCAGACGCTGGACAGCCAGCACGGCAATCATCAGTATCAGGAAGTTTGCGATCGTCTGGTCGCCTGTTTTGACGATCCGGAGCTGACCTACTCGGCCCGCATTCTGAAAACGATGAAAGAGAACGGCATCAGCGGAACGGGGCTGGCGCTGGCGGAACAGTATCGCCATCAGCTGGCAGAGGAGCCTCTGGCCATCCTGAGCGAAGATCGCTTTGCAGAGGAAGCTGCGCGTTCGCAGGTTAGCCAGCAGGAAATCGAAGAAAGTGATACGCTTAGCTTTGAGGATTTTCTGAAGAGCCGCAGTTAGCACCAAAGAAAAAGGCCACATCACTGTGGCCAAAATAACATCTCTGTTGTCAGGGATGATGATAACAAAATGCGCGTCTTTCACAGATTAAGACCGGGTACGACAGAGAAAGTTTCAACGTTCTATAAATAATTTCATCAGTTGAGGTAACAATATGCCATTGTTGGATAGCTTTACCGTCGATCATACGATTATGGCGGCACCTGCGGTACGCGTTGCCAAAACCATGACCACACCTCATGGCGATACGCTGACCGTGTTCGACCTGCGCTTCTGCAAGCCGAATAAAGAGGTGATGCCGGAGCGCGGAATCCATACGCTGGAGCACCTCTTCGCCGGGTTTATGCGTAATCACCTGAATGGTGATGGCGTGGAGATCATTGATATCTCCCCGATGGGCTGCCGCACCGGTTTCTATATGAGCCTGATTGGCGCGCCGGATGAGCAGCGTGTGGCAACTGCGTGGAAAGCCGCCATGCAGGACGTACTGAAAGTGACCGACCAGCGTACCATCCCGGAGCTGAACGAGTATCAGTGCGGCACCTATGAAATGCACTCGCTGGACGAGGCGCAGGACATTGCGCGCCACATCATTGAGAATGATATTCGCGTTAACCATAACGACGAACTGGCACTGCCGAAAGAAAAGCTGAAAGAGCTGCATATCTAGTCCGGGCGGGGCGCTGCTGATGCCCCAGGACGTTGCGCGACGCAGGGGCGGAATATTTTCCGCCCCTGTCTGTTTCTAGGATCCTACCGATTCCTTTAACGACTGCTGCGGACGGATTCTGACCTGCTTGATCATGTTCTCCTGCACGTCGAGAATATCTATCGCATAGTTGCCAATCTGCACCGTTGTCTCCGGCAGGGGAATATCTTCCAGCGCTTCCAGCACCATACCGTTAACCGTGCGCGCCTCCTCTTCAGGCAGCGTCCAGTTGAACGCTTTATTCAGTTCACGCACGTTAGCACTACCCTCAATCAGCACTGAGCCATCATTCTGAGGCATCACTTCTTCCGCCAGAGAAGGGGACATGGAAGTGGTAAAGTCACCGACGATCTCTTCGAGAATGTCCTCAATGGTGATCAGCCCTTTAATATCGCCGTACTCGTCAACAACCAGGCCCACTTTCTTTTTGTTGCGCTGGAATTTTATCAGCTGCACGTTAAGCGGTGTGCCTTCAGGCACATAGTAAATTTCGTCCGCCGCGCGGAGCATTACCTCTTTGGTGAACTCTTTCTTCTCGGTCATCAACCGGTAGGCTTCCCGCAAGCGCAGCATGCTGATGGTGTCATCAAGCGAGTCGCGATAGAGCACGATGCGGCCATGAGGAGAGTGGGTCAGCTGACGTACGATCGACTTCCAGTCGTCGTTGATGTTGATGCCGACGATTTCGTTACGCGGCACCATAATATCGTCAACGTTGACCTTTTCCAGATCGAGTACCGACAGCAGCATGTCCTGGTTGCGGCGTGACATCAGCGAGCGGGACTCGTAAACGATAGTGCGCAGCTCCTCCTTGCTCAGCGCAGCGCTCATTGCGCCATCGGCCTGAATCCCCACCATACGCATTAAAAGGCGGGTGATGGTATTCAGCAGCCAGACCAGCGGCATCATCACAATTTGCAGCGGGGCCAATAAGACGCTGCTCGGGAAGGCGACTTTTTCCGGATAGAGCGCGGCGATGGTTTTAGGCAGCACCTCAGCAAAAATCAGCACGACAAAAGTCAGAATACCGGTCGCTATCGCCACACCCGCATCGCCATAGAGGCGCATGCCGACAATTGTCGCCAGCGCCGACGCCAGGATATTGACCAGGTTATTACCAATCAGCACCAGGCTTATCAGCCGGTCAGGACGGCGCAGCAGTTTTTCAACGCGACGGGCGCCGCGATTGCCGTTTTTGGCGAGGTGCCGCAGTTTGTAGCGGTTGAGCGTCATCATGCCGGTTTCCGAGCCTGAGAAGTAGGCGGAAACCACAATCATGATAACCAGCGTAATGATAAGCGTGGTGGTCGAAACTTGTTCCAACGAGGGAATTCCTTAAAGTTTAGGATCAGGTGGTCAGAAAGTGCTGCAGCATCCGGCTACCAAAGTAGGCCATGGTCAGCAAAAAGGCTCCGCCGCAGTTGAACCAGGCGACGCGGCGTCCCCGCCAGCCTTCATGATAGTGACCCCAGAGCAGAACGATATAGACAAACCAGGCAAGAATAGAGAGAACGGCCTTATCAATATTCTCGCGGCTGAATAAGTTATCCATATAAAACAATCCGGTGCAGAGTACCAGCGTCAGAAGGACGACGCCAACCTGCGTAATATGGAACATTTTACGTTCGATGGTCATCAGCGGAGGAATATCCTGACTGAATGCCAGCTTCTTATTCTTAAGAAGATAGTCGATCCACGCCAGTTGTAGCGCATAAAGCGCGGCAATAATCAGCGTAGCATAGGCAAACAGCGCCAGGCCGATATGCACCATCATGCCCGGCGTCGTTTCCAGATGCGTGATAAATGCATTAGGGACGAAGGTCGCGAAGGCGAGATTGATCAGCGCGAAGCTGTAAACAATCGGCAGCAGGATCCAGCCACGGTTGCGGGAGGCGACAAGGGTCATAATGGCGCAAATCAGCAGGCTGACCAGCGAGCCGATATTCAGCAGGCTCAGGTTCTGGCCGTCGTCGAAGGCAAAAATGCGCTGCTGCAGGGCAACAGCGTGACAAACCAGCGCAACGATTGCCGACATAACCGCCAGCCGTCGCCAGCCGCTCTGCTTGCGTAACAGGCTCGGAACGATCAGTGCAAGGCTGCAAGAGTAGGCGAGAAGCGCCAGAATCGAAAAAACGGACATAAGAAGTGTCAGGTACCGACCAGATAAGAAAAAAACCAGTATAGCGCCAGCGGCTTCTGGCTCCAAACGATCTCATCGCTGATGGCTGAGATCGCCACAGCTTCATGTTATAATCCGCGCAATTGTGTCGCCTGGCGACCTCTCATTACGCGAGCGAGAGACGATGTTTGATAATTTAACCGACAGATTGTCGCAAACCCTGCGCAATATCAGCGGCCGTGGACGGCTGACCGAAGACAATATTAAAGATACCCTGCGCGAAGTGCGCATGGCACTGCTTGAAGCGGACGTTGCGCTGCCGGTAGTGCGTGATTTTATCAGCCGCGTTAAAGAGCGGGCGGTAGGACATGATGTTAATAAAAGCCTGACGCCGGGTCAGGAGTTCGTCAAAATAGTGCAGGGCGAACTGGTTACCGCGATGGGGGCAGAGAATAATACCCTCAACCTGGCGGCCCAGCCGCCGGCCGTGGTGTTAATGGCTGGCCTGCAAGGTGCGGGTAAAACCACCAGCGTCGGTAAGCTGGGTAAATTCCTGCGCGAAAAGCACAAGAAAAAAGTGCTGGTCGTCTCGGCTGACGTTTATCGTCCGGCGGCGATCAGGCAGCTGGAGACGCTGGCCGAGCAGGTTGGCGTTGATTTCTGCCCTTCCGATCTCAGCCAGAAACCGGTCGATATCGTCAATAATGCTCTCCAGCAGGCGAAGCTGAAATTCTACGATGTGCTGCTGGTGGATACCGCCGGCCGTTTGCACGTTGACGAAGCGATGATGGACGAGATCAAACAGATTCACGCCGCGATTAATCCGGTAGAAACCCTGTTTGTGGTCGATGCGATGACGGGCCAGGATGCCGCCAACACCGCGAAGGCGTTTAACGAAGCGTTGCCGCTGACCGGCGTGGTCCTGACCAAAGTGGATGGTGATGCGCGCGGCGGCGCGGCGCTGTCGATTCGTCATATCACCGGTAAGCCTATCAAGTTCATGGGTGTCGGTGAGAAGACCGAGGCGCTGGAACCATTTTACCCGGAGCGCATCGCCTCGCGTATTCTGGGTATGGGCGACGTGCTGTCGCTGATTGAGGATATCGAAAGCAAAGTTGACCGTGCGCAGGCTGAAAAGCTGGCCACCAAAATGAAGAAAGGCGACGGCTTCGATCTGAACGACTTCCTCGATCAGCTTAAGCAGATGCGTAATATGGGCGGCATGGCCAGCCTGATGGGTAAGCTGCCCGGCATGGGCCAGCTGCCGGATAACGTGAAGTCGCAGATGGATGACAAAGTGCTGGTGCGGATGGAGGCGATGATCAACTCCATGACGCGCAAAGAGCGCGAAAAGCCGGAAATCATTAAGGGTTCCCGCAAACGCCGTATTGCAACAGGTTCAGGTATGCAGGTGCAGGACGTTAACCGCTTGCTGAAGCAGTTTGACGACATGCAGCGCATGATGAAGAAGATGAAAAAGGGCGGAATGGCGAAGATGATGCGCGGCATGAAAGGTATGATGCCGCCGGGCTTCCCAGGTCGCTAAATCAGCCGGAAAGAGACTCGGGCGAATTAGATTGCTTTTTGCGCCAAAATGAGTAAAATTTTCGGGCTTTTTATATTGCACCCGGGCCCCGTTCCCTCAATGGGGCCCGGTTGTTTTATTCACTAAAGAGGATGTTATGGTAACAATTCGTTTGGCACGTCACGGCGCTAAAAAGCGTCCGTTCTATCAGGTAGTCGTTACTGACAGCCGTAATGCTCGCAACGGTCGCTTCATCGAGCGCGTTGGTTTCTTCAACCCGATCGCATCTGGTCAGGCTGAAGCACTGCGTCTGGATCTGGACCGCATTGAGCACTGGGTTGGCCAGGGCGCGACTGTTTCCGATCGCGTTGGTGCGCTGATCAAAGAAGCTAAGAAAGCAGCTTAATCTGTCACGGTGGTCAACATGAGCAAGCAACTCGCCGCGCAGCCCCCAGCAAACCCATTAATACTGGGTAAGATGGGGTCGGCCTATGGTATCCGTGGTTGGCTCAAAGTGTTTTCCTCCACCGAAGATGCCGAAAGCATTTTTGACTATCAGCCGTGGTTTATCCAGCGGGCGGGTCAATGGCAGCTTATCGAGCTGGAAGGCTGGAAGCGCCACAATCAGGACATGATCATCAAAGTCAAAGGCATTGACGATCGTGATGCTGCAGGTTTACTGACTAATTGCGAAATTGTCGTGGATCCCGGGCAGCTGCCGGAGCTTGAAAGCGGTGACTACTACTGGAAAGACCTTATCGGTTGCCAGGTGGTTACCACTCAGGGCTACGAACTGGGCAAAGTCACAGAGCTGATGGAAACCGGTTCGAACGACGTTCTCGTCGTGAAAGCAAACCTGAAGGATGCATTTGGTGCGAAGGAGCGGCTGATTCCGTTCCTTGATGGACAGGTTATCAAGAATGTCGATCTCACTACCGGCAAGATTGAAGTCGATTGGGATCCTGGTTTTTGAGCTCCGTACGAGACGGTAAAACGCCTGCGCAGTCGATGTGGATTGGCATAATCAGCCTGTTCCCTGAGATGTTTAACGCGATTACCGATTATGGAGTAACCGGCCGGGCAGTAAAAAACGGCCTGCTCAGCATTCAGAGCTGGAGTCCTCGTGACTTTGCTCATGACCGGCACCGTACCGTGGACGAACGTCCTTACGGCGGCGGACCGGGAATGCTGATGATGGTTCAGCCCTTACGGGACGCCATCCACGCAGCGAAAGCAGCGGCGGGAGAGGGCGCAAAGGTGATTTATCTTTCACCTCAGGGGCGCAAACTCGATCAAGATGGAGTTTGCGAGCTGGCAACAAACGAGAAGTTAATTCTGGTTTGCGGTCGCTATGAAGGGATTGATGAGCGCGTAATCAAAACCGAAATCGACGAAGAATGGTCGATTGGCGATTATGTTCTCAGCGGTGGGGAGCTGCCAGCAATGACGCTGATTGACTCAGTCGCCCGGTTTATACCCGGCGTACTGGGAAAGCAGGCGTCGGCCGATGAGGATTCGTTCTCTGATGGCCTGCTGGACTGCCCGCACTATACCCGACCTGAAGTGTTAGAAGGGATGGAAGTGCCGCCAGTATTACTGTCGGGCAACCATGCCGAGATTCGCCGGTGGCGCCTGAAACAGTCGCTGGGCCGTACCTGGCTAAGAAGACCTGAACTTCTGGAAAACCTGGCTCTGACTGAAGAGCAAGCAAAGTTGCTGAAGGAGTTCCAAAAGGACTTCGCCCAGCAACATAACGATGATGGGCATGCTGGCGGAAGCCGCAGCGCCTGAATATCAGTTTACCCAGGATAAGAGATTTAATTATGAGCAACATTATCAAGCAAATCGAAGAAGAGCAGATGAAACAGGACGTACCTTCATTCCGTCCGGGTGATTCCGTGGAAGTGAAAGTATGGGTCGTTGAAGGTTCAAAGAAACGTCTGCAGGCATTCGAGGGCGTGGTTATCGCAATTCGTAACCGCGGTCTGCACTCTGCATTCACTGTTCGTAAAATTTCTAACGGCGAAGGTGTTGAGCGTGTATTCCAGACTCACTCACCTGTTATTGACAGCATTGCTGTGAAACGCCGTGGCGCCGTGCGTAAAGCCAAACTGTACTACCTGCGTGAGCGTACCGGTAAGTCTGCACGTATCAAAGAACGTCTGGGCGCTAAAGCAGCATCCTAAGTTAATAGTGAACAAGGGGCTGACCGGAAGGTCGGCCCTTTTTTTTGCCTGCGGTTAGCGCCGGGCAGCGTTGATTAGCGCCACAACCAGCGGCGAAAGGGCATTGCGCAATGCAGCGCGCTCTGACTGGAATAGCGTGGCGATAAAGAACTTATGCCCGGGCAGCTCCACACCCCGCACGTCCCCTTCCCGATCCCATGCCGTAATGCGCAGTGGGAAATCAGAAAGTGCCTGAACAAAGTCCGGGTTAACGCCAAAATTACAGTGATAGCCTTCGTGCGTTTCCAGCCTGCCATAGGCGCTGGCGATAAGCGAGCCAGGCTCAAGCACGATATCGCCCATCTTTTCGAGCAGCGAGCAGCTGAGCGGTGCTATTACCATACGGCCGCTGGTATCCGTTTCAGCATGAGCAGCATCGCTCCAGCCCATGACGTTACGGGCATACTCAATCAGGGCATACTGAAAGCCGCCACAGGAGCCGAGAAACGGCAGATTATTTTGGCGCGCATAAGTGATAGCCAGCCAGGCACCCCGATCGTTTTTGTAGGGGCTTCCGGGAACCACCCAGATAGCATCGAAATTTTCCAATAAGGCGGGATGGGTCAGGGTATCGGTCGCCACCCATTCAGCAGTCACCGGCAGATTCAGTGAAGCAGCGGCAAGGTCGATAGCGGGAGGAATGGCCTGATGAGCAACAGCTGTGGGGCGATAATCACCCACCAGCGCAATACGGACAGGGGATTTCATAGCGGCATCCTTTGCAGGGAAAGGAAGAGGCTATAGCAAAAATAACATTGCGGCAACAATCTGTTGAGGTGGGACAGCCGCGAAGTTACACCGCAGCAACGGTGCGACAGTGTCAGAAGTATGACGTTTATGCTGTTAAGCACGGGTCGTTAATATTCGCGGTTAAGGTCGGTAAAAATGATAAACCGCCGTATTAACTGGTCCACTATCCAGCACCACCAGACCGTACTGAATCCCCTTGAACTCAGCCCCGCAGCGCATTGCCACACTCCGGCTGGCGATATTATCTTCGACGGCCAGAATTTCCACCGTATCTCTTTCCGGGCTTTGCCAGGCCATTTCAAGAAAATAGCGTACTGCCTGGCTGGCAACCCCCTGACGCTGCTCGCAGGTCGGCACCCAGTAGCCAATGGAGCAGAGATTGCTTTGTTCGCTGGAGTAGCGCAGTCCGGCACCGCCGAGCAGGCGACCATCTCCGGCAAAAATCCCCAGTTCATTTGCGCTGCCTTTCTCCCGCATCAGGTGAGTCACGGCAAACCAGCCACGGGCTTCCTCCTCGCTAAATCCCGCATGGGGCCATGTCAGCCAGGGCAAAAGGGTGTCCAGGGAGTTGTTTACTGCGGCGGCAAAAGCCGGAGCATCTTCTTTTCTGAAAGGGCGAAACTGCATATCCAACGTCACTCTCCTTATCATCCTGTCAGGGCGGTTAAGGTTGTCTCTTTTCTGTATAACCTAAGCCGGAACGTTGATAAAACGCTTTTTAAGAATGGATGGCGAAACCGGACAGCGCTGGCGGCCTCAGTCAGCAGCCAGCCGCTGAGACAGATATCCAGAATCACCAGGCGGCAGATAGCCTGACAGGCGGGGGCAGGATAATCCTGCTCATGGAGAAAAAGGAAAACATGAGAAAGGGCCCTGTCATCCCGGGCTGTGCATAGGCAATGGGCGTGCTGAATAAAGATGCTTATGCACAGGCGTTTATAACAGCGCACAATTCAGTAAACCGGACCAGCATAATAAGAATGAACACTCAGTACTGTAAAGTTATGATTACAATCAGGTTTGCTGTAGCGTGGGGCATTTGGTTTTATATTTCATTATAAATCAATTGATTATATCTTTATTTCTGAGTATTGATGGAGAGTAGTAATATAAAGTGTACATGTTGGCATTGAGTTATGTACCTAATCTGATACATTAACCGTTACTTCTTGAGCAGTGACCGACGCATAGCGAAACAAACAGGATAACGACCATGCAAAAAGACGCGCTGAACAACGTCCATATCGCCGACGAACAGATCTTAATTACCCCGGAAGAGCTGAAAAAACAGTTCCCGCTGACGGAAGCGCTTGAGAGCCAGATCGCCGCTTCCCGCCAGACAATTTCCGATATTATCAGCGGTAAAGATCACCGTCTGCTGGTGGTGTGCGGCCCCTGTTCAATCCATGATACCGAAGCCGCGCTCGATTATGCCCGTCACCTGAAAACGCTCTCTGAGCAGCTGAAGGATCAGCTGTATATCGTTATGCGCGTCTATTTTGAAAAACCTCGCACCACCGTCGGCTGGAAGGGATTAATCAACGATCCCTACATGGACAACTCTTTCGATATGGAAGCCGGGCTGCATATTGCGCGTCGTCTGCTGCTCGATCTGGCCGGGATGGGATTGCCGCTGGCTACGGAAGCGCTGGATCCTAACAGTCCGCAATATCTCGGCGATCTGTTCAGCTGGTCCGCCATTGGTGCCCGCACTACCGAATCGCAGACCCACCGCGAAATGGCCTCCGGCCTCTCCATGCCGGTCGGCTTTAAAAACGGCACGGATGGCAGCCTGGGCACGGCGATTAACGCCATGCGCGCGGCAGCGATGCCGCACCGCTTCGTAGGGATCAACCAGAGCGGCCAGGTCTGCCTGCTGCAAACGCAGGGTAACCCGGATGGCCACGTCATTCTGCGCGGCGGGAAAAAACCTAACTACGGCCCGGAAGACGTCGCGCAGTGTGAAAAAGAGATGCAACAGGCAGGACTCCGCCCCTCCCTGATGATAGATTGCAGTCATGGCAATTCGAACAAGGACTTCCGTCGTCAGTCTGGCGTGGCCGAATCGGCCGTTGCGCAGATTAAAGACGGTAACCGCTCCATTATTGGGCTGATGCTGGAAAGCCATCTTCATGAAGGCAATCAGTCTTCCGAGCAGCCCCGCAGTGAAATGCGCTACGGCGTCTCCGTGACCGATGCCTGCATTAACTGGGAAACGACGGAAGAACTGCTGCGTGAAATGCATCGGGATTTAGACGGCGTGCTGACGGCGCGTCTGTCACAAGAGGATTAATTATGGTCGCTGAACTGACGGCGCTACGCGATAAAATTGATGAGGTAGATAAAGCGCTGCTCGATCTGCTGGCTAAGCGACTGGATCTGGTTGCTGAAGTGGGTGAAGTAAAAAGCCGGTATGGCCTGCCTATTTATGTGCCGGAACGCGAAACCTCAATGCTGGCCTCAAGGCGTCAGGAGGCTGAGCGGCTCGGCGTGCCGCCGGATCTGATAGAGGACATCCTGCGCCGCGTGATGCGTGAGTCCTATTCGAGTGAGAATGACAAAGGCTTTAAAACGCTCTGTCCGACGCTGCGTCCGGTGGTGATCGTTGGCGGTAAAGGGCAGATGGGCCGCCTGTTTGAAAAAATGCTCACGCTCTCAGGCTATCAGGTCAGAATCCTCGACAAGGAGGAGTGGCCACAGTCTGAAAGCCTGTTATCAGATGCCGGTATGGTGATTATCAGTGTGCCTATTCATCTGACCGAAGAGGTGATTGCTGAACTGCCGTCGCTGCCGGAAGACTGCATTCTGGTAGATTTATCCTCGGTGAAAAACAGCCCGCTGCAGGCGATGCTGGCCGCGCACAGCGGGCCGGTGCTGGGCCTCCATCCAATGTTTGGCCCGGACAGCGGCAGCCTGGCGAAGCAGGTGGTCGTCTGGTGTGACGGGCGGCAGCCGGAAGCCTATCAGTGGTTCCTTGAACAGATTCAGGTATGGGGTGCGCGTCTGCACCGCACCAGCGCGGTTGAGCACGACCAGAATATGGCCTTTATCCAGGCGCTGCGCCACTTTGCCACCTTCGCCTATGGGTTGCATCTGGCAGAGGAGAACGTGCAGCTGGACCAGCTGCTGGCGCTTTCATCGCCTATTTACCGGCTGGAACTCGCCATGGTCGGTCGCCTGTTTGCTCAGGATCCACAGTTATATGCAGACATTATTATGTCTTCAGAAAGTAATGTGGCGCTGATTAAGCGCTATTACCAGCGCTTCGGTGAGGCAATCAAACTGCTTGAGCAGGGAGATAAACAGGCCTTTATCGACAGCTTCCGCAAAGTGGAGCACTGGTTTGGTGACTACGCCCAGCGCTTTATGCTGGAAAGCCGTACGCTGCTGCGCCAGGCGAACGATAATCGCCAGTAACAGAGCATCTGAAAGGCCGGCAACGGCCTTTCTTAGTGGCTGAACCCCTCTTCCTGAAGGATCTCCTGCGCCCTTGCTGAAAGTAAAAACGCCGCCAGCGGCTGCGCCAGAATAGGGAACCGTTCTGCGAAAGTGGTCATCAATGATGGCCAGACCAGCCTGAGGCTTCCGGCAGAGGGGAAGGAAACAGAGGAAAGGGCAGGAAACAGCCATCCGCTAAGATGGCTGGCGTGGTGATGAATTACTCAGGCATAACCGGCACGATATTTTCGCTTGGGTAGCAGCCGAGCACCTTCAGCGAGCGGGTGATAGGCGTCAGTTCGCGCAGCGCCTGCTGCACCTCTTCCGAGCGAAGGTTGCCCTGAAAATCGATGTAAAACATCTCTTCCCATGGATTGCCGTTAATAGGGCGCGATTCCAGCTTGCTCATCACCAGATTGTGCTGACGCAGTACTAACAGCGCTTCTACCAGCGCACCAGCCTGCTGTCCGGTGGCCATAATCAGGGTGGTTTTGGCCGGGACCTGCAGCGACACCTCAACCGGTTTACGGGCCAGAATAATAAAGCGGGTGATATTCTGCTGCTGATTCGCCAGGTTACGCTCCAGCACCTGAAGACCGTAAAGTTCACCGCCTGCCTCGCTGCCGAGCGCCGCCGCTTTCGGTGAATTAAGGGCCGCGACCTTCTCCATCGCTGCTGCGGTGCTTTCGGTATACTCAATTTTCCAGTGTGGGAAGCGGTTAATAAACTGGCTGCACTGCTGGAAAGGCTGAGGATGGCTGTAGACCGTTTCGACCTGCTGCAGATCGGTACTTCCCGTTACCAGTACACAGTGATCGATCGGAATGGTCATCTCGCCTACAACCGACAGGCTGGTTTGCTGAAGGAGATCGTAAACGTCGTTGATGGAGCCCGAGCTGGTATTCTCAATCGGCAGCACGGCATAATCGGCCTGGCCGGTTTCCACCTGATTAAAAATTTCCTGAAATTTCAGGCAGCCGCTTTCAATAAAGGTATCGAAGTGGCGGGCGGCATAATGTCGTGCAGCGAGGTGAGAGTAGGAGCCTTTTGGCCCCAGAAAGGCAACGCGGGCCGACTGTGCACTGGTTTGATTAAGATGTTTTTGCAGCAGCGCCTGCTGAGTCAGCACGGAGTCTTCAATAATCAGCTGAAAAAGGCGGGTGATGTAATGGGCATCCAGCTTGTGATTTTTCCCAAGCGTGATGAGATGTTCAAGCAAATCGCGCTCGCGATCGATGTCGCGGACGGGGCGGTGCGTTGCCATTTTTGCCGTGGCAACTTCTATCGCCAGCGCCCTGCGCTGCGCCAGCAGGCCCAGCAGTTCTTCGTCCAGAGCACTGATTTTGTGGCGCAGGCTCAGCAGTGGATTTTCAGCGGTCATAGTTCTACCTGTCAGATGTCCATAAAAAAAAGCCTCCCGCTGGGGAGGCTTTATTGTTCGTCTTCGCATTTATTCTTTCACGACGAATGGCCTCCCGTTCAGGGGAAGGTAAAAAAGAATGCGAAGAAGAACAGCCGTTTTTTCATGATGATGTCCGTAACCGGGAAGAGGTTAAAGTAACCGCTAATTTCTTTCTGTCAATAAAAAACGCGCCCTGAGGCGCGTTCATATCGGTCATAGCTCTTCATCGACAATGCTGAAGTCTTTGACGCTGGCGTTAGCGCGGCGGGCTTCGCCCTTGTGCTGAACCTTGTTCAGCTGGCGCTCAAGCTTGTTAATCAGTTCGTTTATGGCCGCATACATATCATCGTGTTTCGCGCTGGCAATCAGAGGGCCATTGGGCGTGTTGATAGTCGCATCGGCAACGAATTCTTTCGGTTCTCTGGAGAGAACAATATGAGGATTAATCAGATGGGTTTGCCACTTTTCCAGTTTGGCGAGACGGTCTTCGACATGTTGGCGGATAGCCGGGGTGATCTCCATGTGCTTACTGGTAATGTTGATAACCATAGTATTTACCTCTAGTCATTTCCGTCGAGTGTAAGTTCAGCATACCCTGAAAAGGGGGGGATTGCGTGATTCAGGTCATGTTTTTTTGTCACTTTTTGTCAGGTTTGAAAATTCTGTGAGGCAGCCTGATAATCCGGCATTCAGGGGTTGAGAAGTTGTTCTGAGCCGGGCAGGATTGATAAGTTAACGCAGTAACAGATACTGGTAGAAAGCGATGCAAAAAAAATGGCAGCCCTTTTAAGGCTGCCATTTTTTGTTTCTGACGCTTAAGCCTGATTGGTCGCGATGATCTTCGCGACTTTATCGGCCTGCGCATTCAGCTGTAGCTTACGGTAGGCGTTTTCCATCAGCGGCAGCGCCGTGCGGGTCGCCTGCGTATCCGGGTAGTCTTTCATCATTTGCTCAACGCGGTTAACTACTGCGACATAAGCTTCGCGCTTAGTGTAGAATTGCGCCACGGCGAGTTCATATTTCGCCAGACGATCTTTCAGGTACACCAGACGCTTTCTGGCATCGGTGGCATACTGGCTGTTCGGGTAACCGCGCAGTAGCTGAGAGAAGTCGTGGAAGGCATCGCGCGCATGTGTCGGATCGCGATCGGAACGATCGATGCCGAAGAAGCCCTGCAGCGCGCTGTCATCCAGTGCCATATCCGTCAGACCACGCATATAAATGACGTAATCAATGTTCGGATGGGTGGGATTCAGACGCATAAAACGGTCGATGGCAGCCTGCGCCAGCGGCAAATCGGCATTTTTATAGTAAGCGTAGATCAGGTCCAGCTGAACTTGCTGGGAGTAAGGCCCGAACGGGTAGCGATTATCAAGCGCTTCCAGTTGCGTTATCGCTCCTTTAAAGTTACCGTCCTGCAGTTTTTGCTGGGCTGTGGCATAGATCTCAGAAGGCGGGCTATCGGGCACCGTATCCTTCGAGCCGGAACAACCCGCTAATGCCAGGCTCAACGTGGCTGCAGCCACCAGATATTTCATACGCGTCATGACGATTTGATTATCCTCAGAGTGTTATTCAGGAAGCTGTCCATGTAGCCCCCGATAGTGACCAGGTACAATAGCACATTATATTAAACGGCATCGCCGTGAAAACCCAACGTTAACGAAGAAGCTGTTTATGGCACAACAAGTAAAACTCAACGCAACGGTCTCCGAATCGCAACTCGGACAACGCTTAGATCAGGCTTTGGCCGAATTGTTCCCTGATTATTCCCGATCTCGTATAAAAGAGTGGATTCTCGACCGTCGCGCCAGCGTAAATGGCGTAATCATCGACAAACCCAAAGAAAAAGTCCTCGGCGGCGAACAAATCGCTATCGACGCGGAAATTGAAGAGGAAGCGCGCTGGGAAGCGCAGGATATTCCTCTGACGATTGTTTATGAGGATGACGATATCCTGGTGATCAATAAACCGCGCGACCTGGTTGTGCATCCCGGTGCTGGCAACCCTGATGGCACGGTGCTGAATGCCCTACTGCATTATTTCCCTGCTATCGCTGATGTGCCCCGGGCGGGAATTGTACACCGCCTGGATAAAGACACCACTGGTCTGATGGTGGTCGCCAAAACCGTTCCCGCCCAGACTCACCTGGTGGAATCCCTGCAACTGCGGGAAATCACGCGTGAATATGAAGCTGTCGCCATTGGCCGGATGACGGCGGGCGGAACGGTAGATGAACCTATTAGTCGTCACTCGACTAAGCGTACCCATATGGCCGTCCACCCTATGGGGAAACCTGCAACCACGCACTACCGGATCATGGAGCATTTTCGCGCCCACACCCGCCTGCGTTTGCGTCTTGAAACCGGTCGTACCCACCAGATCCGTGTGCATATGTCCCACATTGCTCATCCGCTGGTGGGCGACCAGCTTTATGGCGGTCGGCCGCGTCCACCTAAAGGGGCTTCTGAAGCCTTCATTGGCACACTGCGTAAATTTGATCGCCAGGCTCTTCATGCCACCATGCTTCGTCTCTACCATCCGATCACCGGCATAGAGATGGAGTGGCATGCGCCTTTACCACAGGACATGGTTGATTTGATCAACGCCCTGAAGGTGGATACGGAAGAGTTTAAAGAGCAGATGGACTGGTAATGAGTCTTATTACGCCGCAGTGGGCTGCTCCGGCTGGCGTCAAGGCCTGCTCCACAACGCGCCGGGGAGGCTTCAGCCGGGCGCCCTGGGATTCGCTGAATCTCGGGACGCATGTCGGAGATTCTCCGGAAAGCGTGCAGGCGAATCGCGACCATCTGGTTGCGCTGGCCGGCATGCCTTCTCCGCCTTGCTGGCTGGATCAGGTTCATGGTACCGAGGTGCTTCATCTGACCGGTAAAACGCCACTCTCTTTGCGGGCTGATGCGGCCTACACGCGCCAGCGGGGTAAGGTCTGCGCGGTGATGACCGCTGACTGTTTGCCGGTGCTGTTTGCTTCGCTTGATGGTCAGGAAGTGGCGGCGGCCCATGCCGGATGGCGTGGACTGTGCGCAGGCGTTCTTGAAGCGACGCTTGAAGCTTTCATCGTCCCGCCAGAAGAGATTCTGGTCTGGCTGGGGCCCGCTATAGGACCCGCTGCTTTTGAAGTGGGTCCCGAAGTCAGAGAGGCCTTTTTGGCGGTGGACCAGCATGATTGCAATGCTTTTCGACCGGCAGGAGAAAAATATTTTGCCGATATCTGGCAGCTGGCCCAGCGGCGCCTGAGGCAAAAAGGCGTACGCCACATCACGGGCGGCGGGCTATGTACCTTTTCTGAACCAGAACAATTCTTCTCTTACCGGCGCGAACCTGCAACGGGACGTATGGCAAGTTTGATCTGGCTGATATAACCTAGCGGCATAAGACGATCCAGGTTGATGTATATTTCACCAAATATTTTGGGTCATTAAACTTGAAAATTTGAGGTATGACCTCATTTAATCTCCAGTAGCAATTTGACCTGAAAGGGGGAATTATGCGTCTGGATCGTCTTACTAACAAATTCCAGCTTGCTCTCGCCGATGCCCAGTCTTCCGCACTGGGACGCGACAATCAATTTATCGAACCTCTGCATCTGATGAGCGCCTTGCTCAATCAGGAAGGCGGTTCCGTGCGTCCTTTACTGACCACCGCCGGTGTGGATGTTGCCACTTTGCGTAATGGCGTGGAGCAGGCGATCGGCCGCTTGCCGCAGGTGGAGGGCACCGACGGCGACGTTCAGCCTTCTGCCGATCTCGTGCGGGTACTGAATCTGTGCGACAAACTGGCGCAGAAGCGCGCCGATAATTTCATTTCATCTGAACTCTTTGTCCTCGCCGCGCTCGACTCTCGCGGTTCGCTGGCGGACTTACTAAAGTCTGCTGGCGCGACCAGTGAAAAGCTGACGAAGGCGATTGACCAGATGCGTGGAGGAGAAACCGTGAACGATCAAGGGGCGGAAGATCAGCGCCAGGCTTTAAAGAAATACACCATTGATCTGACTGAACGCGCCGAACAGGGAAAACTCGATCCAGTGATTGGCCGTGATGAAGAGATCCGCCGCACTATTCAGGTGCTGCAACGCCGGACGAAAAACAACCCTGTTCTGATTGGTGAGCCAGGGGTGGGTAAAACCGCGATTGTTGAAGGACTCGCACAGCGTATTATTAATGGCGAAGTGCCGGAAGGGCTGAAAGGGCGTCGGGTACTGGCGCTGGATATGGGTTCTCTGGTGGCAGGCGCGAAATATCGCGGCGAGTTTGAAGAGCGGTTGAAAGGAGTGCTTAACGATCTTTCCAAACAGGAAGGCAATGTCATTCTGTTTATTGACGAATTGCACACCATGGTCGGGGCAGGTAAAGCCGATGGCGCAATGGACGCCGGTAATATGCTCAAACCTGCGCTGGCACGCGGTGAGTTGCACTGCGTAGGGGCCACTACCCTGGATGAGTATCGTCAGTATATTGAAAAAGATGCCGCACTTGAGCGCCGTTTCCAGAAAGTCTATGTGGCTGAACCGAGCGTGGAAGATACTATTGCCATCCTCCGTGGCCTGAAGGAACGTTACGAGCTGCATCACCATGTGCAGATCACCGATCCGGCTATTGTCGCAGCGGCAACGTTATCGCATCGTTATATCGCCGATCGCCAGCTGCCGGACAAAGCGATTGACCTGATTGACGAGGCGGCATCCAGCATTCGTATGCAGATCGACTCCAAACCCGAATCGCTCGACCGCCTCGAGCGCCGGATCATCCAGCTGAAGCTGGAACAGCAGGCGCTGAAAAAAGAGGCTGATGATGCCAGTATCAAACGTCTCGACATGCTGGAAGAGGAGCTGGGGCAGAAAGAGCGTGAATACTCTGAGCTGGAAGAGGAGTGGAAGGCAGAAAAAGCCTCGCTCTCCGGCACCCAGACGGTGAAAGCTGAGCTGGAACAGGCGAAGCTGGCGATGGAGCAGGCACGCCGTTCAGGCGACCTGGCCCAGATGTCTGAACTGCAGTACGGGAAAATTCCAGCGCTGGAAAAACAGCTCGCCCTGGCCACGCAGTCGGAAGGAAAAACCATGCGGCTGCTGCGTAACCGGGTAACCGATGTTGAAATCGCCGATGTGCTGGCCCGCTGGACAGGTATTCCTGTCGACCGCATGATGGAAGGTGAACGTGACAAGCTGCTGCGGATGGAACAGGAGCTGCATCAGCGCGTGATTGGCCAGGATGAATCGGTAGAAGCCGTATCGAATGCGATTCGCCGCAGCCGCGCCGGTCTGGCCGATCCAAACAGACCTATCGGGTCGTTTTTGTTCCTGGGGCCAACAGGGGTTGGTAAGACCGAACTCTGTAAAGCGCTCGCGAACTTTATGTTCGACAGTGACGATGCGATGGTCCGGCTTGATATGTCCGAATTCATGGAGAAACATTCGGTATCACGTCTCGTCGGCGCGCCTCCCGGCTATGTCGGTTATGAAGAAGGCGGTTATCTGACGGAGGCTGTCCGTCGTCGTCCTTATTCTGTGATATTGCTGGATGAGATTGAGAAGGCGCATCCGGACGTATTCAATATCCTGTTGCAGGTGCTGGACGATGGTCGCCTGACTGATGGACAGGGTCGAACCGTGGATTTCCGCAATACGGTAATCATTATGACGTCGAACCTTGGCTCGGATCTGATTCAGGAGCGTTTTGGTGTCCTCAGCTATGCGGAAATGAAAGAAGTGGTGATGACCGTGGTGGGACAGCATTTCCGCCCTGAGTTCATTAATCGTATTGATGAGCTGGTGGTCTTCCATCCGCTGGGTGAACAGCACATTGCTTCAATTGCTAAAATCCAGCTGCAGCGGCTTTACGACCGCCTGGAAGATCGCGGTTACCAGCTGCACATTTCGGAAGCCGCTTTACAGCTGCTTGGTCAGAACGGCTATGATCCGGTATATGGCGCAAGGCCGTTGAAACGGGCAATCCAGCAGCAGATTGAAAACCCGCTGGCGCAGCAAATCCTCTCTGGCGCGCTTGTGCCGGGTAAAACGATAGAAATGGACGTGAAGGATGGCGTCATTACCGCGCATCAGTAAGCCGGCGTTATAAAAAAATGGGCCTTCGGGCCCATTTTTGTTTATAAACCAGGCAAAAAATAGCGTTTTTAGCCCATTTGGTTTGAAAAGTGAGCGGTTGGTAAGTTTTTTATGATTAAGCCTTGTCAGCTGCCGATAAC
>NZ_JBCHVB010000006.1:0-265291 GCF_039023475.1 Erwinia psychrophila | reverse complement strand
GAACACGGCCATCCGTGTGCACGTTGAACCTGCCCGCGCCACGCCGGTACTGTACTCCTCCCATCCCCGGTATTCCTGCGAAACCCTGAGCCTAACAGCAGATAAATCTGGCCTGTAACGGTAAGCTCTCGCCGCCCATACCGTTACCTCCTCCGGCAAATCCTTAAGCGTCATCTGACGGTCAGGTTTTTTTGCGTTACGGGGCGGCAGGAGAGGGCCATCCGTGTGCACGTTGAACCTGCCTGCGCCACGCCGGTACTGTATCCGCTCCGGAATTTTGCTGTCGCGGTCAGGTTTTCACTCTTTCCCCGCCACTGTATCCATATTTTGGTAATTTTCTGTCTGCCAGAGTAGCGATCGGGGAAATCGAGCGCTTCATCCTGCGTTCAGTGATGGAAATCCACCCTTTATTACTCTTACTTAAGGCAAATTCTTCAGCATTATTTCCGTCAGCCCGCCAGCCCGTCAGCAAAAAGTTACCGCTTTCAGCCTGCCCCCTTTCTTTTCACCTGTTTACCAGCCTGCGCAACAAACCATTAGCCAGGCTTATAGATATCTTTCTGAATTGTTATATGCCGTGTTACTCTTCAGTTAACAGGCTGATGATAATAACGAATAAACATTGAGAGGGAGATATGGCAGATATAAATACCGGGCATCCGTCAGAAGACTCGCCCGTCGCGATCACAACAGGTCAAAGGATCCGGGCTATCGTTGGCGCTTCTTCAGGTAATCTGGTTGAGTGGTTCGACTTTTACGTTTATTCATTTTGCTCCCTCTATTTCGCGCATGTTTTTTTCCCCTCAGATAACCCTAATACTCAGCTGCTGCAAACGGCGGGCATTTTTGCGGCAGGTTTTCTGATGCGCCCGATTGGCGGCTGGCTGTTCGGCTACATAGGGGATAAGCATGGTCGTAAAACATCTATGCTGATTTCCGTTTGCATGATGTGCTTCGGATCGCTGGTGATCGCCTGCCTGCCTGGCTACAACGCGATAGGCTTATGGGCACCTGTATTGCTGCTGCTGGCCCGCCTGTTCCAGGGATTATCCGTCGGTGGGGAATATGGCACCAGCGCCACTTATATGAGTGAAGTGGCGGCAGAAGGTAAGAAAGGATTCTATGCCTCATTCCAGTACGTCACGCTAATCGGCGGACAGCTGATGGCGTTACTGACCGTCGTTGTGCTTCAGCATATCCTTTCAGATAGCGAGCTCAGGGCCTGGGGATGGCGGATCCCCTTTGCGCTCGGCGCGGTGCTGGCGGTGGTGGCGCTTTTTCTTCGCCGCTCCCTGAATGAAACTTCCGATCGGGCTACGCGTGAACATAAAGATGCCGGTTCGCTGAAAGGGCTGTGGAAGCATCGCCGCGCTTTTATCATGGTGTTGGGGTTTACCGCTGGCGGCTCGCTAAGCTTTTATACTTTCACTACCTATATGCAAAAGTACCTGGTCAATACTGCCGGAATGGAAACGAAAACCGCCAGCGGCCTGATGACCGCGGCGCTTTTCGTTTTTATGCTGATCCAGCCGGTCATCGGCGGACTTTCAGATAAGATTGGTCGCCGCAGCGCTATGCTGATTTTTGGGGGACTGGCCGCAATCTGTACCGTGCCCGTTCTGACATTATTGCAAGACGTATCAAGTCCCGTTATCGCCTTCGCGCTGGTAATGACGTCACTGATTATTACCAGCTTTTACACCTCTATCAGCGGTATTCTCAAGGCCGAAATGTTCCCCCCGGAAGTCAGGGCGATGGGCGTGGGGCTTTCTTATGCGGTAGCGAATGCACTCTTTGGCGGATCGGCGGAATATGTAGCCCTGCTGCTCAAGGGGATGGGAAATGAAACCAGCTTCTTCTGGTACGTTTCTGCGATGGGGGCGGTCGCCTTCCTGGTCTCGCTTATGCTGCACCGGAAAGGGAAGGGCGTACGGCTCTGATTACTGCCCGATATTCCATAATGCGTAGCCGGTGGCAGCACCGGCTACATCCCAGCTGAGATCTTTCCAGCTCCAGCCCGATCCGGCTTCACGGCTGTCATACAGCTCTTTTGCGACACCCAAAGTGATGGAAAACATCAGGCCGAAACTGCCGCTGTGCCGGTCACGCCAGCCTTGCTGTTCACCCCATGCGTTACCCGATGCGGCGACGAAAGCTGAAGCGATAAAATGCTGAGCCTTATCCGGCCCTGTCCATTTATCCCCGGCCATATGGGTACAGCCCGTGCAGCACAGCGTGGCGAGAAGCAAAATAGTGCGCATCGTTCTTTCCTGTAAAAAGGCCCTGCGTATACCGCAAGGCCTGAAATAACAAAAAAGCGAACTACAGGATACGGCTGATTAGCCTGTCTATGCGGATTCGGCGCAGGCGACGAATAAGCTTGCGAACTTTTAACGGGTAATCCGCAATGCTTTCAAGCTCCCTGAAGTGGCTGACAACCGTCGTATGTTCACGGATCAGCGCCAGCTCCTTCTCACTTTGATCGGCAAGCTGCCCAAGAGGATCGTGGATCAGGATCGCATTCTCAAGATCGAGTCGCCAGGCGCGGGGGTTCAGGTTATTCCCGGTGATCAACATCCATTCATTATCGACCCACATCCCTTTGAGATGATAACTGTTTTCGCCATCCTTCCAGAGGCGCACCGTTAGCTGCCCGTTGGTGACATAATATTGCAGCCGGCTCAGGAAACGGCGGAGATTGATCTCATACAGATAGGGAAGCGCGCCGATGATCTTGAACGGCTGATCTTCCGGAATATAAAAGTCATTGGCGGTTTTATCACCGACGATGATCTCCACGGCCTTGCCGCGTCGCAGTAGCCAGATAATATTGCGGGCCAGAATGGCAGGCATATTAAAATAGGGCGTACAGAGCGTCAGCTTCTGCTCGGCGCAGGGCATCAGATGGAATATGGTCTTATTCAGAAGGCTGCGCTTGCCCAGGCCTACCAGCGGCGTGACGGCCAGCTGTTCGTTGGTCGCATTGCCGTGAAATTCATAATCGAAGCCGCGAAGATCCTGGCGGAACTGGCGGGTTTCATTTTTGATTTCCGGACTTTTTGGCCGTTCATGTTTATCCAGACGATGTACGGCGTCTGCCTGAATAAGATTTTTATCGATCCAGTGAAGTAGCGTATCAGCCAGCTTGGGGTTGGTGATTAGCTGATAGCGGTCGTAGCGGTATTTATCATGCTGATGAAGGTAGACATCGTTCAGGCTGGCGCCGGTATAGAGCAGCGTATCATCGACAATCGAGCCTTTGAGATGCAGCACGCCTAATGCCTCGCGGGTATTTACCGGTACGCCATAAACCGGAATGGCTAATTCAGGATCCCGATCGGCCATTTCGCAATACCAGTCAGCGTTCGTCGCTCCTTGCGCCGCGCCGATGCGGCCACGTTGCGCACGATGCCAGTCAACCAGAATGCAGATATCCAGCGCCGGTCGCCGACGTTTGGCTTCATAAAGCGCCGACAGTATGGCACGTCCACCATCATCGTTTTCCAGATAAAGCGCAACGATACAGATACGCCGTTCCGCACCCGCGATTTTCTCCAGCAGCGTCTGCCGGAACTCCGCAGGTGAATACAGCGTGGTGAAATCAGCAACCGACTGAGACAGTTTGGGCAGTTGCGCAAGGTGCTGTTGGTGTTTATTGCGTTTAAATTTGGACAACATCACAATGCGTATCTTCTCTGTTCATGGAATGGCCTTTTGCCTTAAAATCATCACCCTAACCGCTAATATTACCATTAGTTCACGCTGAGGGGACCAGTTTTACGTTTCCAGACATTATCGGTGCGGCGGCGTAAGGGGAAGTGACAGGCTGACGATGCCATCCTCCAGCTGAATATCGACCGCGAATCCGAGCTTGCGCGCCAGCGCGATCATGCCCCGGTTGCCCGGCATAGTAATGCCGTTGAGACGGTCGAGGCCGTGTTGGCGGGTATAGATAATCATCTTTTCCAGCAGTCGTCGCCCCAAGCCCAGTCCTTTCAGATCGGATCGTACCAGTACCGAAAACTCCGCATCAATATTATCCGCATCGGAGATGGCTCTCGTCACGCCGATAATCTCTTCTTTACCTGCCTGCTGGCGAACAGCGACAAAGGCCATTTCCCGATCGTAGTCGATCTGGGTCATGTTAGCCAAATCATCATGGGAGAACTCGTTGATCTCGCTAAAGTAGCGATAATACAGATCTTCTTTGGTCACCTGCGCAATAAATTCTCTCAGCTGCGGTTCATCCTCCGGCAGGATCGGCCGGAAAAGACAGCGCTGACCGTTTTTCAGCTGTACCGGTTCTTCAAGCGCGTGAGGATAGGGCCGGATCGCCAGCCGGGCTTCAGGATCGCCCTGGAAGTCGGCCAGTTGCAGGGTGACGTCCAGCAGAGAGAACTCACTGCCGGAGGCGAGCAGCGGGTGAATATCCAGCCGCACAATTTCGGGACAATCCACAATAAGGTTGGAAACCTGTACCAGAACCTGGCTGATTCCGGCAACATCCAGCGGACGAAGCGCGCTACGGCCACGAATTTTTCCGCTTTTGATCGCCTGGATGACCAGATAGCGGGCCAGCGTCATATTCAGCGGTGGCAGCGCGACAACGGCCTGCTTATCCGCCTGCCACTCAATTCCGCCTTCGCCAAGCATGATTAACGGGCCGAAAACCGGATCCTGCTCGACGACAATCCGCAGCTCCTGCGCCCCGGCCCGGTTGGCCATACTTTGCACCAGCAAACCGTGAATATTCGCCTGAGGCCAGGCAAACTTAACGCGATCAAAAATAGCTTCAGCCGCCTGCTGCACCTCGCCGGCGGTACGAAGATAGAGCATGACGCCCTGAACTTCCGATTTGTGCGGAATATCGGGGGACCGAAGCTTCAGGGCGACGGGATAGCCAATCTGACCGGCAATATGGACGGCTTCCGCGCTGTCGCTGGCGATCCAGGTGGGCAGGGTGCTCAGCCCATAGGCCTGGAGGATCTCCCGAACCTCGTGGGTATCCAGCGTGGTTGCGCCCTCATCCAGCGCCTGACGGATCAGCCGGTGGGCATCTGCCGTATTGGCGGTCAGATTCGCGGGCAGGGCGGGCGTTTCGCGCAGCTGCTTCTGGTTGCGCCGGTACTCAACCATATGCATAAAGGCGGTGACGGTGCCTTCCGGCGTACGGTAGGTAGGAATCCCTGCATCGCTGAAGAGCCTTCTCGCTTCCTGAGAGGAGAATTCCCCGCACCAGTTGCTGAGCAACGTCACCTGCTTCGCCCTTGGGTGCGCTTTAATCGCATCCAGTAATTTCTGCGCGGTAGGCGTCGCTGGCGCAACGGCGCTGGGAGAGTGAATAATCATCAGCGCATCAAGATCCTGACTATCGAGCAGGCGGAGCACCGTTTGCAGATAGCGTTCTGCGGTAGCATCGTCTCTGAGATCCAGGGGATTACCGGCGTTAACGCCATCGGGCAGCAGCTCACGAAGGTCAGTAAGGACTTCCTCACTCAGGCTGGCGAGCTTGCCGTTGCGGGCCTCCAGGGCGTCCAGCGCCAGCGCAGCCGGCGCACCGCCGTTGCTGACAATCATCAGGCGCTCTCCCCGCAGGGGACGCATATGGCTGAGCGTTTCAACGGCGGAGAAGAGTTCATGGGTATCCTGCACGCGCAGCATGCCGGCACGCTGAATCGCGGCATCCCAGGCGGCGTCGAGGCCAGCGTGCGTCTTCAGAAGTTTCTGCGCCTGCTGGCTCCGCCCGCTCTTGATCACCAGAATCGGTTTATTACGGGCGGCGCTCCGGGCCGCTGACACAAACCGGCGGGCGTCGCTGATGTGCTCCAGATAAAGCAGTATCGCGCTGGTTTTGCCGTCGCGAGCCAGGAAGTCAAGCAGGTCATCGGCGTCAATGTCCAGGCTGTCACCCAGCGCGATAAACCAGGAGAACCCCAGCTTTCGCTGCTGCGCCCAGTCAAGGATAGTGTTAGAGACGGCGGCGGACTGGGAGATAAAAGCCAGCTTGCCCGGCACGATGGGCACCGGTGAAAAACTGGCGTTCAGTCCCTGCCACGGCGCGAGAAGGCCAAGGCTGTTGGGGCCGAGCAGACGGATCTGCCACTGGCTGGCGCACTGCCGCAGGGCATCAAGCTGGCTCTCCGGCGCGGAAAGGATAATGCAGGCCTTACAGCCACGCTCGCCGAGCGCCTGCAAAAGGTCGAGGTTGCGGCTGGCATGCGTACAGATAACGGCGAGGTCGGGCGAAACGGGAAGGCTGGCGACGTCCGGCCAGGCGAGCACGCCGCATACCGCTTTGTATTTCGGCGTGACGGGCAGTACCGCGCCGCTGAAGCTCCCGGCGAGCAGGTTACGCATCATCAGGTAACCCGCCCGGCCGGGCCGCACTGAGGCGCCAATGACCGCAATCGACCCCGGTTTCAACAGCGCTTCTAATCCACGTTGGCTCATGTCCTGCTCCTGAAGGAATCCCTCACTGATTCTAAACGCTTTCAGCGAGATAAACCGTACCCGGCAAGCGAAGTCGTTAATTTTCCTGTAAAGAAATGCCGTATCAGCACAAGCCTGTCGCCGTTGACAGAAAAAGAGGCACACCCTGAAACGCACTCTCAAACCACAGTTAGCCGCCGTTTTCTTCTCGGGCGGGCAGAACGGGACTGTGCGGTTTTCCTGCCAGGTAACGCTGGCGGAAGAGGTCAAAATGTTGCGACAGCGCGATGCCCGCCGCGGTATCGCCCGCCTGCATCAGCAGCTCAGCAGCCACTTCCGCCGTGCAGTGCTGCCCTTCAGCATGAGCCTCACGAAGCTGATAGTTGGACGGTTTGGTCAGCGTCAGCGACATGACCGGCAGAGCGTCAAGCCAGGGGCTTTTCCGGAACATTTTGCGGGCTTCGGTCCAGGTCCCATCAAGCATAATAAAGAGTGGGGGCTTGCCGCTGCGCGGTGGCGTGGTAAGGACGGGACGATCTGCATCGGCATACGATTGTGGGAACACCACCATAGGCTGGATCTCAGGGTTTTTTACGGCATCCAGCAGGGAAGGGTCGGGCTGCGTTCGTGACCAGCCGAATGCCTGCGTCTCCGGTAAAATATCGGCGATCAGCCTGCCGGTATTGCTGGGTTTCATCGGCTCGGTATCGAACATCACCAGACAAAAACGGCTGCGCGCCTGTCCGGGCTTCAGCGTGGCGCAGAGGCAGTGTTGCCTGGGAAGCAGACAGCGCTGACAGCGCAAAATACGGTTGCCACGGGCAAGAAAAGGACGCGTGGCGCGGGCCAGACGTTCGGCACGAAGTCGAAGAACGGCGTTTTCAGTCATAGCGGATTATCTGATGAAAACGCCATTCTAGCGGAAAGCGGAAGATTGCAGTAGGGGCCGGCAACGCCAGCCCCGGCGGCGGGCTTACATATTTTCATCAAGCCATTCGTTAAAGGGCGCTTTTGGCATGGCGCCGCTGAGCATATCCACCATCTGACCCTGTTTGAAGATCATAATGGTTGGAATGCTGCGGATACGGAAGCGGGCGCTCAACTCGGGTTCCGCCTCGGTATTCACTTTAAGAAAGCGGACTTTACCGCTGCGTTCAGCCGCAACTTCTTTATAGACCGGGGCAAAGTTAACGCAGGGACCACACCAGGGCGCCCAGAAATCAATCACCACCGGCAGATCGTCCTGCAGATATTTATCAAGGGTGGCAGAGGTTGCGTTAACGACCTCACCCTCAAAGAGTACGCTACCGCAGCGGCCACATTTTGCGGTATCGCTCACGCGCTCATCGGGCACGCGATTCGTCGCCTGGCAGGATGCACAAACCGTATTCATTTAATCACCTCGGTGAAGAGCGAAGGTAAGCATTTACTTACCGCAAGTCTGAGTAAAGTAGCGATAATTATGATAGTCATTGCCCGGGACAACAAAGAGATTTGTTCAATGGGTACAATAGGTGCAAACTCTGCGACCGGACGGCATTGCCGGCGGGGAAAGGCAATCTGTGCTTTTATTGGAAGTTAATAGCTAAGCGCTGCCACATCAGGTAATCTGCGCGCTTCGCGCTCAGCCAGGTGGAGGGAAAATGAACGACGAATTTAAAGGTAAAAGCGGTAAAGTCAAAGTGATGTATGTCCGCGGTGATGACGAGAGTAAGAAAGGCGGGCAAAACCCCCGTACGGGTAAAGGTGGCGCTCGTCAGGATGACAGTCGTCGTCCTTCACGTCACGCAGAAAGCAAACCGCGTGGCGGGCGCGATCGCGACGCACTTCCGAGTGACTCGCCCTGGCGTACGGTGTCTCGTGCGCCTTCTGCAACCGATGAGAGCAAGCCCGATCACGGCGGCATCAGCGGGAAAAGTTATATCGATCCGGAGCAGATCCGCCGTCAGCGGATGGAAGAGACGCGTGTCTATGGCGAAAACGCCTGCCAGGCGCTGTTCCAGAGCCGTCCTGACTGCATCGTGCGCGCCTGGTTTATCCAGGAAGTCACGCCGCGTTTCCGTGATGCGCTGAAGTGGATGGCGGCTAACCGCAAGGCTTATCACGTTGTGGATGAAGCCGAACTGATCAAAGCATCCGGCACAGAGCACCACGGTGGCGTTTGCTTCCTGATCAAAAAACGTTCCGGTATGCCGGTCAGCGAATGGCTGGCAAAAGCGGAAACGAAAGATTGTGTGCTGGCGCTGGAGCAAATCGGCAACCCGCATAACCTGGGCGGCATGATGCGCAGCTGCGCGCACTTTGGCGTAAAAGGGTTGCTGGTGGATGATGCTTCGCTGCTGGAGTCCGGTGCTGCCGTGCGTACGGCAGAAGGCGGGGCTGAGCATGTTCAGGCCATCAGCGGTGAAAGCTTTGCTGCCGGTCTGAACGCGTTCCGCAAGGCGGGCTATACCATTGTCACCACCTCAAGCCATAAGGGAACGCCGCTGGCTCAGGCTGAACTGCCGGCAAAAATGGTGCTGGTTTTAGGCCAGGAGCGTGACGGCCTCTCTGATGCGACGATGGAACAGGGCGATATGAGCGTCTCCATCGGCGGTACTGGCAACGTTGAAAGTCTTAACGTGTCGGTAGCCACAGGGGTCCTGCTGGCAGAGTGGTGGCGTCAGAACGCCTGATGCCTGCTGCATGATGATAAAAACAAACGGCCCTTTTCAGGGCCGTTTTTTTATGGGGGTAGCGTAGCGGATTAGTGGGCGCCGCTGCCGCCACCGCTGCCTGCCCCGAAAGGCGGACGGGCGAACCAGATGAGCACCAGCAGCAGCAGGAATACGCCAGCGGAAGCCCAGAAGATTTCGTTAGCCGAAATGATCAGACCCTGATTGGTAATCTGCTGGGCAATCCACGCGGAAGCCTGTTCACGACTCATTCCCAGCGCTTCCAGCTTGCTGTACATCTCCTGCGAGTTAATGTTGTAAGCATTCACTGACTCGCTAAGCTGGCTGTGGTGCAGTGACTCCCTGTTTGTCCACATAGTGGTGGTAATCGATGTGCCGATAGAGCCAGCCAGAGTACGCGTAAAGTTCGAGAGGCTGGATGCCGCCGCCAGCCGTTCAGGCGGAAGCCCAGACAGCGTGATGGTGGTCAGCGGCATAAAGAAGCAGGCCACGGCGAACCCCTGGATAAACTGCGGCCAGGCCGCCGCGGCGAAATCCATGCCGGGCTCAAAGGTGTAGGCGCGCCAGTAGAAGCAGACGGCGTACATAATAAAGCTGAAGGTGACCAGCTTACGCATATCCAGCCGGTGGGCGAAGCGGCCAATGATCGGCGACAGGATGACCGGTAATATCCCGACGGGCGCCGAGGCCAGTCCGGCCCAGGTGGCGGTATAGCCATAGACCTCCTGTAAAAGCTGAGGCAGCAGGACAATCGAGCCAAAGTAGAGCATATAGGCCAGACTGATCGACAGGCAGCCGATGGTAAAATTCCGCGATTTGAAGAGCGATAAATCGACGATGGGGTGATCGTCCGTCAGCTCCCAGACCAGCAGCAATACCAGCGCGACCACGGCGACCACCGTCAGGATAATGATCTCCTGCGAGCTGAACCAGTCCAGCTCTTTACCGCGGTCCAGCATCACCTGCAGACTGCCTATGCCGACGACCAGCAGCACCAGGCCCACGGTATCGATAGGCCGGATCACGGTCGCCGTCTCACGGTTACGCAATGTTTGCAGCGTCAGCAGTACCACCACCACGCCGATCGGCACGTTGATGAAAAAGATCCATCCCCAGTGGTAGTTATCACTGATCCAGCCGCCCAGAATCGGACCGCAGATCGGCGCAACGATAACCGTCATTGCCCATAGCGAAAGCGCGATACTGCGCTTTGCCGGCGGAAAGTTACTGAGGAGCAGGCTTTGCGACAGTGGGATCAGCGGGCCAGCCACCACGCCCTGGATAACGCGGAAGAAGATAAGCATGGCAAGGCTGTCTGACATCCCGCAGAGCCAGGACGCCACAGCAAACGCCACCGTTGACCAGAGGAACAGCTTCACCTCGCCGACGCGTTTTGCCAGCCAGCCGGTAATGGGGATCGAAATAGCGTTAGCCACGCCAAACGAGGTAATAACCCAGGTCCCCTGGGAGTTTGACGCGCCCAGGTTACCGGCAATGGTGGGTATCGCCACGTTAGCGATGGTGGAGTCCAGCACCTGCATAAACGTGGCCAGCGACAGCGCGATGGTCATCAGAACCAGCTGCGCGCCCTCAAGCGGTTTTTGTGCCACAACAGCCTCCCGCTTTCTCAGCCCGCATTGGCGCGAATAATATCGGTGATAAGCTGGTTAGCCGGAGCCAGATCCAGCATCAGCGCGTTACTTTCATACGCTGGCGTTTTCCGTACCTGCGTGGCCAGCACCGCGCCTTCGGCGTTACTGGTATCGATCTTAACCAGCGTAGACAGCCCAATGCGCAGCGGATGCTGCTCGACTTCCTTCGGATCAAGCTCGATACGCACCGGCAGGCGCTGCACCACTTTAATCCAGTTACCGGTCGCGTTTTGCGCAGGCAGAAGAGAGAACGCGCTGCCTGTCCCCATATCAAGCCCCGCCACTTTGCCGTGATAAACCACGTCGTCACCGTAAATATCGCTGACCACGGTAGCGGGCTGACCGATGCGTACGCCGGCCAGCTGGGTTTCTTTAAAGTTAGCGTCCACCCACAGATTGCTGGCAGGCACGATAGCCATCAGCGGCGTTGTGGTCGAAATCTGAGCGCCAACCTGAACGCTGCGTCGTGACACAAAACCGTTAATCGGGCTGACGATATCCGTGCGCTGTAAAGCCAGCCAGGCATCACGCAGCTCCGCCGCACTCTGTTTCACCGCGGGCTGATTTTCAAGCGAGGTATCCAGGATCATCGCCTGATTCGCGTTCAGCTGCTGCTCGGCCACGTCAAGCTGGGCTTTGGCGGTCGTGACGGCATCGCGGGCGTGCTGAAGGTCTTCACGACCTATCAGGTTGGCGGCGCCCAGCGGTTCACGGCGTTTCAGATCGGCCTGCGCCTGCGCCAGCGCCGTTTTTTGCAGCTCAATGCTGGCCTGGTACTGCCTGCTGTTGATAATCAACTGGTGCGTCTGGCGCACGCTGGTGGCCAGCGCATTTTTCGCCTTTTCAAAGGCCTGCTCCGCGTCGGTTTTATCCAGCGTTACAAGCACGTCGCCTTTTTTGACATAGTCCGTATCTTCAAACCAGACCTTATTCACGCTGCCGGGTACCTGGGCCATAATTTGCACCTGGTTGCCGGCCACGTAGGCATCGTCCGTCTCCTGAAAGTGACGTAATACCACAAACCAGTAAACGAGCCAGGCCACACCTATCAGAATGAACAACGCAGTAAGAAAGAGTAATGCGCGTTTGCGCTTTTTCTTTTTATTCGCTGACTGCGGCGAGCTTTGCGTTTCCGCATTTGCACTCATGGGTTTCTCCACGTTTTCCATACCAAACAGGCATGACGCCCAGTGGCCGCCATGCCTGAAGTCTAAAATGCCAGCGGTTCGGCGCTGGCATGAGATAAAATTAACGAACTAAAATAGCGATTCCTGGCAGGCCGGTTGTCGCACATTATGCTATTGGTGAGCAGCCTAACGAGAAAGGGAAGCCATCCCCTGTTCCTCTTCCATATTTTCCAGACGCATTAACAACTTACGTGTAATGCCTTCCAGCTGACTTTTTTCTGTACCGCTGAGCGCGGACCACAATTGTTGCAGGCTCTGATGCTGAGGCGGCAGCAGCTGGCGTAAAAACTCGTGGCCCTTCGGCGTCAGATGCAGATGCAGGCAGCGGCGATCGTTATCGCTTTCACGCCGTTCAATCCAGCCACGCTTTTCCAGCTCATCGGCAATGCGGGTCGCGTTCGTGCGGGATGACCCCAGCGCGGCGCTGAGTTCGGATGGCTGAATACTGTGGTTCTCCTGCGCGTCCAGCGTGATCAATGCCATAAACAGCGTCTCGTTAATCCCCTGAGCTTTCAGCATTTTATTGCGGTTTTCCAGCAGTTTGCTCTGCATGTGCATGCAGAGCCGGGTCAGTAAGATCTCCTGGAGGGGGAAATCTTTCTGACGGTTAGCGCGGAAATTCAGCATCTGTTCAATGGGAGTAAACGAACTTTCCATCTGGGACCTCATAAGTTGCAACGGGTATCGTAACGATGGTGTTAAAAAAGCGCTTCATTCCGGCCCTGCTTCTGAGCGCACAGCCGTCAGACACCATCAATAATTTTCAGGTCACTCCTTAACCCTGGGGACTTAGCCGCATCCTCATCAGCATGCCGCAAAATAACTCAACAGATCGAACCATCAGGCAACAGCCTGAGAAATAAAATAACAACGGTTTCAGGTTGTTCTAAACGTAACGCATGAAACCTCTGGCGCCAGTGCAGAGGGCAGAAACAGAGCGCGGATGCAGGAAGAGAAAACCGGATTAATGCGGTCAGGACCAGAAGCAACGCGTAATAAGCTGGGCGTAACGGGCAAGACGATCTGGCATACATGACCGAAAGCCCGCCGCTGGCTTCCGCTTAGTGCGGACAGACCTGTAGCCATGCTCAGTCTGATTCCCTCCGGGGCTTAATAGTTTCAAGCGATAAAATAAACAACCTGAATAAATGCAGACTAACCTTATCAGACTGCGTTACCGCTTAACAGGGCGCTACCTCTGAAATTTAGTCAACTTCCCCCAGTCCGGCTAAGGAGTGTGCAACTCGTGTTTCGCACCCCGCCACCAGCACAACAGATTAAGTAAAGTTAAGATAGCGCCCGCCGCACAGACGCCTGGCCATCCGGCGTGTTGATAGGCGCTGGCGGAAATCAGCGAGCCGAGCGCACCGCCGATAAAATAGCTGGTCATATAACCGGAGGTCAGCCTGTTACGGGCTTCCGGCATCTGCCGGTAAATCACGCTTTGATTCGTAATATGAACGCCCTGTACCGCCAAATCGAGCAGGATAATACCGACCAGTAAAGCCGGCAGCGAATAACTGCCAATCGCGGTCACCGGCCAGGAGATCAGCATAATTACCAGACCGAAAGTCGTGGTCTGCCTGGCTTTACCCTTATCGGCCAGCGAGCCCGCCTGACGTGCCGCCAGTGCGCCCGCAGCGCCAACCAGCCCCAGCAGCCCGATCTGGGCCTCCGAATAGCCATAGGGCGGTGAGGCGAGCAGAAAGGCCATCGAAGTCCACAGGATGCTGAAGTTAGCAAAAGCGAGGCAGCCAATCACCGCCCGCATTCTGAGCAGCGGCGTGGTGAAGTAGAGTGTGAAAATGGAGCCGAGCAGCTGCCCATAGTTGAGCGAAACGGACTGTTTATAGCGGGGAAGATAGCGCCATAACGCCAGCGCCATCAGCACCATCAGCGCGCTGGCAACCCAGTAAACGGTACGCCAGCCGCCAAATTCCGCCAGTACGCCGGATACGGTCCGCGCGAGCAGGATCCCCAGCAGCAGCCCACTCATCACCGTGCCCACCACTTTGCCCCGTTTTGCCGGCTCGGCCAGCGTTGCCGCCAGAGGGACCAGGATTTGGGCAACAACGGAAAACAGGCCGGTCAGCGCCGTACCCAGCAGCATCAGCGGTAATGAAGGCGAGAGGGCGGTAATCACCATCCCTCCGGCAGCAAGCAGGCTCATCGTGACGATAAGACCCCTGCGCTCCAGCATATCGCCCAGCGGCACCAGTAGCAGTAAGCCCGCCGCATAGCCCAGCTGGGCGGTGGTCACGATAAACCCGGCCTGGTTCACGGAGAGATCGAAGGTACGGGCCACGGTTTCCAGCAGAGGCTGAACGTAATAGTTACAGGCGACGGAGAGACCGGTTGCCAGAGACATCAGGAGAACGAGGGCGGGCGTAAGGCTGTGCTGGGGGGATTTCATTGCGCTCAGTAAGGTAGTAAAAGAGTGTGAAGTGAATAGTAACTGAAAAAATTATTTCACTCTCAGAATAATTGACAGGCCCAACCAGTAAAAAAAAGGGCAGCATCGCTGCTGCCCCAGGGGAAATATCTGCGGGCCTTATTTAGCCGCAGCCTTTGCTTCGTTCACCCAGCCGTCAAACTGCGCCTGGTGTGCTTTGATCCAGCCGTCAACGTGGGCGTTGATCTCGGCTTCAGAAGACTGACCTTCATGCATGCGGGAGTTCTGTGCATTGATATCCGCGAGCGGCAGTTTCATTTCAGCAAACAGCTTCGCTGCCGCCGGGTTTTTCTCAGCCCAGGCTTTGTTAGCGACAATATGCATGGTGTTGACCGGGAAACCGTAGTTGGCGCCGTTAGGCAGTTTGGTATCCACATCTTTCTGTTCGCCCGGCATTGAGGAGAACGGAACCTGGAGCCAGACGGTGTCGCGGCCCGGCACCAGCACGTCGCTGACCCAGTACGGCGTCCAGGTGTAATAGAAGATAGGTTTGCCCGCTTTAAAGCGTGAAATCGTATCGGCGATCATCGCCGAGTAGTTACCCTGGTTATGCTCGATGCTGCCGCTCAGATCGTAGGCCTTGATCTGATGATTAATCACCGCTTCACAGCCCCAGCCAGGCGTACAGCCAGTCAGGTCCGCTTTACCGTCGCCGTTGGTATCAAACAGCTTCGCCAGTTTGGGATCCTTCAGCTGATCGATACGGGTAATATGATATTTTTCCGCCGTTTTTTTATCAATCAGATAACCCTGTGCGGCGCCCTGCACATAGGTACCTTCGCGGTAAAATTTATCATCGCCGCCGGCCGCTTTGTACATATCGTCATGGAGTGGCCGCCAGTTTGTGGCGATGAAAGTGGCATCGCCAGCGGCGATAGTGGTGTAGGCGACGTTATAGTCAACTTCGCCGGGCTCCTGAACGGTGTAGCCCAGCTTTTCCAGCGCACGGCTGACCAGCAGCGTCTGGAAGGTTTCTTCAGAAATGGTGCTCTGTACAGGCTTAACGGTAATGCCTTTACCCGGCAGATCGGCTGCGGAAACCTGAGTGGCGACCAGCGTGGTTAACGCGGCGGCTAAAAGTGCTGTCTTGCGCATGGTGAATCCTTATTTTGATTTATCTTGCGTGCGAAGCGGGCGGTGCGCGTCAGGCACGCACCGCCAGAAGGGTTACTTGATAAACGGACGGGTGACCAGGCCCAGCGGGCCGCTGGCGTACCAGCGACGGTTGCCCCGGCTGCGGCTGTCACGACCGACGGACTGCGTTAAGCGATCCAGAATAATGGCGAGGATGACGATCCCGACGCCGCCGACGGTAGCCAGCCCCATATCCAGGCGGCCAATACCGCGCAGTACCATCTGTCCCAGTCCGCCGACCGCGATCATCGAAGCGATCACGACCATGGAGAGCGCCAGCATCAGGGTCTGGTTGACCCCGGCCATAATGGTCGGCATCGCCAGCGGTAGCTGAACCTTGAACAGCATCTGTCGCGGGTTCGCACCGAAAGATTCCGCCGCCTCAATCAGATCGGCGGGCACCTGTTTAATACCAAGAATGGTCAGGCGCACGATGGGCGGCAGGGCAAAGATGATGGTGACCACCACGCCAGGCACATTGCCGATGCCGAACAGCATGACAATCGGCACCAGATAGACGAAGGCGGGCGTGGTTTGCATCGCATCCAGCAGAGGACGGATAATCTTCGCCGCTCTTTCGCTGCGCGCCAGCCAGATGCCAAGCGGCAGCCCGATAATAATGCAGAAGAGCAGCGCCGTCAGAACCAGCGCCAGCGTCACCATCGCCTGTGACCAGGCGCCAATAGCGCCAATAATCACCAGCGACACCAGCGTGGCGACGCCCATGCTCAGCGTGGAAAGCTGCCAGGCGATCAGGGCAAAAATAACGATCGCTACCGGCGCAGGCATTCCCAACAGCATCTGCTGGAAGGCGCTGAGGATATAATCCACCGGCACGCGGATACCCTGAAACACCGGGCGGAAATGGGAGACTATCCAGTCGATGCCGGTGGTCACCCAGCTGTCCAGCGGGATCAGCGTTTTGTGGAACGGATCGAGAATGCTGAAATGTTCCACCTGCGGCGCCGGGGCGCTGTTTAACCAGTCACTGCCGGCGGCTGCCGCATCGTGACCGCCCGACGAGGTACCCCACGCGCTGGCGGCATCGCCACCTGCGGGGGCCGCATCGGCAGGCGCGGCCGCGCCTGTGGACCAGGGATCGCTACTGGCCGCTGCCTGCGCGCCATCGGCGGCAGGATGTACCACCTCAGCGGCGGGAGTGGTGGTGTCAGGCTGAGCAGAAGCTGCCGCCCATGGATCGGTAGTTTGCTTACTCACTGGTTGCCCCCTCACGGTCTAATGCCTGTAGTAACGTGCCCTTGGAAATGATGCCGATGTACTGGTTATCTTCACCAACGATCGGCACCGCGCAGGGCGCCTGAGCAACATGCGACAGCAAATCGTTAAGCGAGGTGTCACCATCCACGGCGGCAGGGGAGGAGAGCATCGCCTGGTCAAGGCTTTCACCGGCAGCCAGCGCGGCCTTCAGCGAATCGGTAGAGACCACGCCAATAAACTTCTGCTTATCCAGTACGTAACCAAATTCGCGATCCTGGTCCTGGAGTAGTTTTATCGCCGACCGCGGGCCGAAGCCGGGGGATTTATGCATCAGCGCGCTGGCGCCACGTCGGGCGATATCCTTCGCGCTGAAGACGTGACTGATATCCACGCCGCGGAAGAAGGTGCGCACATAATCGTTCGCAGGATTATTAAGAATTTCATCCGGCGTGCCGACCTGAATAACTTCGCCACCCTGCATGATGGCAATGCGATCGCCAATACGCATCGCTTCATCCAGATCGTGGGAAATAAAGACAATAGTACGCTGGTGGCGGGACTGAAGCTTGACCAGCTCATCCTGCATTTCGGTACGGATCAAAGGATCAAGTGCTGAGAAGGCTTCATCCATCAATAATATATCCGGATTGATCGCCAGTGCACGGGCTAATCCAACACGCTGGCGCATGCCGCCGGATAATTCATCCGGGTAGGCATGGGCGTAATTATCCAGGCCAACCTGACGCAGCGCATCCAGGGCTTTTTCCTGACGCTCCTGCTGAGGAATGCCGGCTAATTCCATACCGAATGCCGCGTTATTCAGAACCGTCATGTGGGGCATCAGTGCAAAGGACTGGAATACCATACTGATTTTATTTCGGCGCACTTCACGCAGTTCGCTGTCAGATATTTTGGCAATATCGACACCATCAATGATGACCTGACCGCGGGTGGGTTCTATCAGACGATTGAGAAGGCGAACCATGGTGGACTTGCCGGAGCCGGAAAGGCCCATGATCACAAATATCTCGCCTTCTTCAATGGCCAGACTGGCATCTTTTACCCCGAGAGAAAGCCCTGTCTTCTCAAGAAGCGCTTCCTTCGTTATTCCTTTTTCAATGTGCTTAAAGGCACGGTCGGGATTTTCCCCAAATACTTTATATAAATTCTTTACTTCTAATTTAATGGCCATGCATTAATTAATTTCCTGGTTGGTGAATTATCTTATATTTCTGGTGTGTCCTGGTTAAATATGAGCGGTCTATACCCTAGCACACTCAGAATCTGAGACAACCCTTTAGGAAGATTCTTGAAAAGCAAACTGAGACCGGCGTCCCGGAAATTCCAGCAGGGATAAGGGATTTCGGCGAATTTTCATGGCGTAAAAAAATCTGATATTTCGCGGCGGGATCGCGATGAAATGGCCGGAAAAAGGTTTTTGCAGGCGCGGTGTTGGCGTGATATTAGCGAAATAAAAATGGCGCTAATTAACGTCTTTTATTCGCTCCCGGCAGATTAATCTGCGAGCATTAATCTCAGAAAAAACGGAGGGAATGGAAACGGGCAGCCCCTCCGTTCAGATTCAGAAATTCCAGTCTTCGTCTTCGGTAACCACCGCTTTTCCCATCACATAGGAGGAGCCGGAACCGGAGAAGAAATCGTGATTTTCATCGGCGTTTGGCGACAGGGCGGCGAGGATAGCCGGATTAACGCTGGTCAGGTCAGCCGGAAACAGCGCCTCATAGCCCAGGTTCATCAGCGCCTTATTGGCGTTATAGTGCAGAAACGTCTTCACCTCTTCCGTCCAGCCAACGCCATCATATAGCGCTTCGGTGTAGGCCAGTTCGTTTTCGTACAGCGCCAGCAAAAGCTCAACGGCGAACTGTTGCAGCTCATCCTTGCGCGCCTGGGACGCTTTTTCCAGACCGCGCTGGTATTTATAGCCGATGTAATAGCCGTGCACGGCCTCATCTTTAATGATGAGCCGGATCAGATCGGCGGTATTGGTCAGTTTTCCGCGGCTGGACCAGTACATAGGCAGGTAAAAGCCGGAATAAAAAAGGAAAGACTCCAGAAAGACGCTGGCAATTTTTTTCTTCAGCGGATCGTCGTGATGATAATGCGCCAGAATAATCTCCGCTTTACGCTGAAGAGGTTCGTTCTCTTCACTCCAGGCATAGGCCGCATCCACATCCGTAGTGTGACACAGCGTGGAGAAAATGGAGCTGTAAGAGCGGGCGTGTACGGCTTCCATAAAGCTGATATTGGACATCACCGCCTCTTCATGCGGCGTCACGGCATCGGCCATCAGGGCCGGCGCGCCAACGCTATTCTGAATGGTATCCAGCAGCGTCAGGCCGGTAAATACGCGGATGGTGAGGCGCTGCTCCTCACCGCTGAGGCCGTTCCAGGCGGGGAGATCGTTAGAGAGCGGCACTTTTTCCGGCAGCCAGAAATTTGAGGTCAGGCGGTTCCAGACCTCAAGATCTTTTTCATCTTCAATCTGATTCCAGTTAATAGCGTGAATGCGGTGTAGTTTCATAATGATCTTCTTAACCGGGGCAGGCTTCGCCCCTCAGGGTAAATAGTCAGAGCGAGCAGGAGACGCAGCCTTCCACTTCGGTGCCCAGCAGGGCCATCTGGCGCAGCCGGATGTAGTAGAGCGTTTTGATGCCTTTCTTCCAGGCATAAATCTGCGCCTTGTTGATATCCCGCGTGGTGGCGGTATCACGGAAGAAGAGCGTCAGCGACAGCCCCTGATCGACATGGCGGGTCGCTTCGGCGTAGGTATCGATGATCGCCTCCGGGCCAATGTCGTAGGCGTCACGATAAAACGCCTGATTCTCATTGGTCATAAACGGTGCCGGATAATAGACGCGCCCCGTTTTGCCCTCTTTGCGGATCTCAATGCGTGAGACGATCGGGTGAATGCTGGAAGTGGCATGGTTGATATAAGAGATCGATCCCGTCGGCGGGATGGCCTGCAAATTCTGGTTGTAGATGCCGTGTTCCATCACCTCCTCCCGTAGCTGCTGCCACTGCGCCTGGGTAGGTAACGCCACGCCCGCCCGGGCAAACAGCGCAGCCGCTTCCGCCGTGCGGGGCGTCCAGCGTTGTTCCACATACTGCCTGAAATACTCACCGCTGGCGTAGCGCGACGTTTCAAAACCGGCGAAGCGTGCCTTGCGTTCGCGGGCAATCAGACAGGAGGTGCGCAGCGCATGGTAAGTCATGGTATAGAAGTAGAGGTTGGTGAAGTCGAGGGCCGCTTCAGAACCGTAGTGAATACCTTCCCGCGCCAGATAGCCGTGCAAATTCATCTGACCAAGGCCGATTGCGTGTGACTGCGCATTGCCTTCCGCCACGGAGGGTACGGCGTCAATCTGGCTTTGATCCGATACGGCGGTCAGGCCACGGACGGCGATTTCCACGGTGCGGGCCAGGTCCGGTGAATCCATCGTATGGGCAATATTCAGCGAGCCAAGGTTGCAGGAGATATCCTTGCCGATACGGCGATAGCTGAGATCCTCGTGATAGTCCGAGGGCGTATTGACCTGAAGGATCTCGGAGCAAAGGTTACTCATATTAATGCGGCCCTGGATCGGATTCGCCCGGTTCACCGTATCCTCAAACATGATATAGGGATAGCCGGACTCAAACTGAATCTCGGCCAGCGTCTGGAAGAACTCACGGGGATTAATAAAGCTCCGGCGGATGCGCTCATCGGCCAGCAGCTCGTCATATTTTTCACTGATGCTGATATCGGCAAAGGGCAGGCCGTAGAGACGCTCAACGTCATAAGGCGAGAAGAGCGCCATCGGCTGATTCGCTTTCGCCAGCTGGAAGGTAACATCCGGGATCACCACGCCCAGCGACAGGGTTTTGATGCGGATTTTCTCGTCGGCGTTTTCACGTTTGGTATCCAGAAAGCGCAAAATATCCGGATGGTGAGCGTGCAGATAGACGGCCCCGGCACCCTGACGGGCGCCCAGCTGATTGGCATAGGAGAAGGCGTCCTCCAGCATCTTCATCACCGGAATGACGCCGGAGGACTGGTTCTCAATACGTTTGATCGGCGCACCCGCTTCCCGCAGGTTCGAGAGCAGTAAGGCCACGCCGCCGCCACGCCGTGAGAGCTGGAGCGCCGAATTCACCGCGCGGCCAATCGACTCCATATTATCCTCTATGCGCAGCAGGAAGCAGGAGACCAGCTCGCCCCGCTGCTGCTTACCACAGTTCAGGAAGGTCGGCGTGGCGGGCTGAAAGCGGCCGGAAAGCATCTCTTCCATCAGGGCGGTCGCCAGCGGCTGGTCGCCTTTCGCCAGCGTCAGCGCCGTCATGCAGACGCGCTCGGTGAACCCTTCCAGATAGCGTTTGCCGTCAAAGGTTTTCAGCGTGTAGCTGGTGTAAAACTTCCAGGCACCCAGGAAGGTCTGAAAGCGGAAGCGGCGGCCATAAGCCTGCTCAAACATCGCGGTGACGAAATCAAATGGATAAGCGTTCAGCACCGCCGGTTCGTAATAGCCCTCCGCCACCAGAAACCGCAGGCGTTCACTCACCGAACTGAACGGCACGCTGTTAGGCAGCACATGCTGAAGGAAATATTGCCGTGTCGCTTCCCGATCCTGGTCGAACTGTATCCGGCCTTCATCATCATAGAGATTCAGCATCGCGTTCAGCGAATGATAATCCAGCCCGGCGGGGCTGGCGGTTATGCGTGTAGTTTCTGTCGCTGCCAAAATTCAGTTACTCCCTGATAAACGTTTGCGGTGTCTTCAGCGGTGCCCAGCAGTTCAAACCGGTAGAGGCAGGGCACGTGACATTTCTGCGCGATAATGCTGCCCGCCAGGCAATACGCTTCGCCAAAATTGCGGTTACCTGCGGCTATCACGCCGCGGATCAGCTGGCGGTTTTCATACTCATTCAGAAACTGAATGACCTGGCGGGGAACCGCGCCCCGGTGAGTACCGCCGCCGTAGCTCGGAACGACCAGGATATAAGGCTCGCTGACCCGTAGCCGCGCATCGGCCGCCAGAGGAATACGCCGGGCGGGCAGGCCGGTGCGGCGCACAAAGCGATGTGTGTTTTCTGACTGGCTGGAGAAATAGACCAGAATGGACATGGCGTCAGGCCTGTACCGTCGCAGCCAGCTTCAGCGCAGCAATTTTGTCCGGGCGAAAGCCGCTCCAGCGTTCGCGATCGGTCATCACCACGGGAACCTCGCGATAGCCCAGTGATTTAAGGGTTTCAATCGCTTCCGGCTCCTGATCCAGATTGATCAGCTGATAGCGGATGCCCTGCTTATCCATCGCATTTTTCGTCGCATTGCACTGGACACAGTTATTCTTAGTGTAAATAATAATGCGCATGATTCGTATTTCCCTTTTAGGTGGGTTTTTGCCCCAGCTGAACCGGCATAACGTTCCCTTTTTCGAGTTGCTGCACAGGGTCAGATTGGGGGTCTGAATGATTACCTAATACTAGATATAGTGGTTATTTATTGCAACCACGCAATATATGGGCTTTTAGGGGGTAAGGAGAGGACATGGCCCGTAAGCCTTGGCGGAGAAGGGCAGGAGGGGGCAAAAAAAATCCCCGCAGGGTTAACTGCGGGGATTGCGTCGGGCTCTGTCAGGGCTAATCGCGGCTTTGGGTGGTGGTCGCGATCAGCGCACCGATAAATACACCAATTGCCGCGCCGATACCGACGCCGTGCCAGGGATTATGGCGCACATAGGTATCAACGTGATCGCCGGCATCTTTCGCTACCTGGGTAACCCTGTTGCGGCCGTGGAGTTTAGCGCGGGTCTCTTTAAGCATCGCCTCCGCACGGGAGCGGGCATTCTCCAAATCATCTTTTGATTTACTGCCGTAAGATTTCAGCAGATCGTCAAGGGTATCGGCAAGCTGGCTAACGTCCTGATTGATGTCAACGTCTTCGTTTTTACTCGTCCGGTTAAACATTGTTCTCTCCCTTGTGAATGAAACCTGATATTAACTGTAGACCATTCAGCGGGTTTAAGCGCCCGGACGCGCCGCCCGGCCCCTTTCTGGATTATTCCGAAAGCCCTCCGGCGGCCCGCTGTTGTAAGGTTGCGGGGTTTGTCAGTTTCAGAGGATCATGCATGTATTTACGCCCTGATGAGGTTGCCCGCGTTCTGGAAAAAGCGGGATTTGAAATGGATGTGGTAACGCCAAAATCCTACGGTTACCGGCGCGGTGAAAACTATGTTTATGTAAACCGCGAAGCACGGTTGGGACGCACGGCGCTGGTCATCCACCCCACGCTGAAGGAAAAAAGCCATCCCTTAGCCAATGCCGCTGCGGACGTCAAAACGAGTGAGCACTACGTACAGTTCCCGATCCGTGTGGGAGGAGATATCCCCGATCACTATGGTATCCCTCATGGATTCAGCTCCAGAGCGGCCCTTGAGCGCTATATCGACCAATTGTTTGGCTGATTACCCGGTGAGTTTTTCAGCGTGTGCCTGACAGGTGCCGCTGAACGCTCTGTCAGCATCCACGCTTTCTCCCCCTTCACATTATCCCTGCGATAAGTACCGTTGCATTCAGCGGGCGGAATCAGTATAACGCTCTCCATGTGGAAGTTTAGACGTCTATACGGATGAGTGAGTGATGCAGCAACCCGAGCAGAATACGCCCCAGCAATTCAAGCGCAGCATGAAAACCCGGCACCTGGTGATGCTCTCACTGGGCGGCGTTATTGGCACCGGCCTCTTTTTTAATACCGGCTACATTATTTCCACTACCGGCGCGGCAGGAACGCTACTGGCCTACATTATCGGCGCGCTGGTGGTCTACCTGGTGATGCTCAGCCTGGGTGAACTCTCCGTTGCGATGCCGGAAACGGGGGCCTTTCATATTTACGCCGCCCGCTACCTCAGTCCGGCGACCGGCTATACCGTCGCCTGGCTTTACTGGCTGACCTGGACCGTGGCGCTCGGCTCCAGCCTTACCGCGGCGGGATTTTGCATGCAGTACTGGTTCCCCGAATCGCCGGTCTGGCTCTGGTGCCTGCTGTTTTGCCTGCTGATATTTTTTCTTAATGTGGTTTCGACACGCTTTTTTGCCGAAGGGGAATTCTGGTTCTCGGTGATCAAAGTGGTGACGATCCTCGCTTTTATCATCCTCGGCGCGGGGGCGATGTTCGGCTTTATTCCGCTGAAGGATGGCAGCAGCGCGCCCTTTTTCCAGAACCTGACGGCCTCCGGCTGGCTGCCGCACGGCGGTTTACCGATTCTGATGACCATGGTGGCGGTGAACTTTGCGTTCTCCGGCACGGAGCTTATCGGTATTGCCGCCGGCGAAACGGAAAATCCGCAGAAAGTTTTGCCGCTGGCGATCCGCACCACGGTGGCCCGCCTGATCGTTTTCTTTATCGGCACCGTGCTGATCCTCGCCGCGCTGATCCCGATGGATCAGGCTGGTATTGTGAAAAGCCCCTTTGTGCTGGTATTCGAAAAAATCGGCATTCCCTATGCGGCTGATATCTTTAACTTCGTGATCCTGACGGCGATACTGTCAGCCGCGAACTCGGGGCTTTATGCTTCAGGCCGGATGCTCTGGTCGCTCTCCAACCAGCAAACCCTGCCGCGCTGCTTTGCGCGCCTGACGCGTCGGGGCATCCCGCTGGTGGCGATTTCAGCCAGTATGCTGGGCGGGCTGCTGGCGCTTTTCTCCAGCGTGATTGCGCCCGATACCGTCTTTGTGGCGCTTTCGGCGATCTCCGGCTTTGCGGTGGTGGCGGTCTGGCTGAGCATCTGCGCGTCGCACTACTTCTTCCGCCGTGCGCATTTACGGGCGGGCAAGCCGTTATCCGCGCTTGGCTACCGGGCGCCGCTCTATCCGCTGACGCCCATCCTCGGTTTTATGCTGTGCCTGCTGGCCTGCGTTGGGCTGGCGTTCGATCCGGCGCAGCGCATCGCGCTATACTGCGGCCTGCCTTTCGTGGCGCTCTGCTACGTGGCTTACTATTTCACCCAACTGCTGAATAAACGCGAGCAGGCAAAGGAGACGCTGCATGTCACTGAATAATCTTTCTGTCGGACAGCTGGCGGCGGCGGGCCTCGTGCTGGATGGCGCGATGGCGACCGAGCTCGAGGCACGCGGCTGCGATCTGACCGATTCGCTCTGGTCCGCAAAGGTGCTGATCGAAAATCCCGACCTGATATACCAGGTGCATTACGACTACTTCAGCGCGGGTGCGCAGGTCGCCATCACGGCCAGCTATCAGGCAACGCCGCAGGGCTTTGCGAAAAGAGGCCTGGATGAGGCTGACTCCCTGGCGCTGATTGCTAAAAGCGTGACGCTCGCCGCCCAGGCCAGAACGGATTACCTTGCCCGACATCCCGACAGCGGCCCGTTACTGATTGCGGGTTCGGTGGGACCCTATGGGGCTTTTCTGGCGAACGGTTCAGAATACCGGGGCGATTACGCTCTGCCGCAGCAGGAGATGATGGCCTTTCATCGGCCGCGTATCCGCGCGCTGGCGGAGACTGGCGCGGATATCCTCGCCTGTGAAACCCTGCCTTCCTTCGCCGAGATTCAGGCGCTGGTGACGCTGCTGAGAGAGTTCCCTCAGATGCCGGCCTGGTTCTCTTTCACGCTGCGCGATGATGCGCATCTCAGTGACGGCACGCCGCTTGGCGACGTGGTGGCCCTGCTGGACGATTCTCCGCAGGCCGTGGCGCTGGGCATCAACTGTATCGCGCTTGATAAAGTGACTGCGGCGCTACAAACGCTCTCCACACTGACGGCAAAACCGCTGGTGGTTTATCCCAACTCCGGTGAGCAGTATGACGCCGCGAGCAAAACCTGGCACAGTGAAGGCTCCCACTGCACGTTAACGGACAATCTTGCTGAGTGGCAGGCAAGCGGTGCGCGGCTGATTGGCGGCTGCTGCCGCACCACGCCTGCCGATATCAGCGCAATTGCCCGCCGCGCCCGCCGCCAATAAGCTGCTGATAATTTGTTTTATAACGCCCGAACTTATCGGGCGTAGATAATGAAAAGTGGCCGCAGTGCGCTTAGACTATTTTAAATCGTTAATGATGCAGGATGAATTATGAGAAGGCTGATACTGGCGCTGGCTTCAGCGTGGTTTCTGAGCGGCTGCGCCACCATCGTGGGCAGCAAAACGCAGGACGTGCCGATACAGACCTGGCCGCAGGGCGTCCGGTTTGTAGTGCAGGATGAAACGGGCAGGGCGGTGGCGAAAGGCGTGACGCCGCAAACCGTGTCGCTGCAGAAGTCTGATGGCTCCTATTTCGGTAAGAAAAAATATACGCTACAGCTGGAGCAGGAAGGCTATGTGCCGCAAACGATCCCGCTGGAGCTAAGTCCCAACCTCTGGTATATCCTGGGCAATATTCCTCTTGGCGGGATACCGGGCTGGCTTATCGTCGATCCTTTCAACGGCGGCATGTACAAGATCGAACCGGCAAGAATCTATAGCAACATGAGTCTGGTCGGTGCCCGCAGTTAACCACAAAACCTAAGGGCTTCCTCTCACGGAAGCCCTCTCTTTGCCGCTACTGCGCGGTAGGCTGAACCATCGCGTGCGCGGGCTTATTCTTCTCCAGATACTGATGCTGGAAAATACACATGCGGATGGTATTGCGGTATTCGCCATTAATAAAGAACTCGTGGATCAGTTCTCCCTCAATTTCAAATCCGAGCTTGGTATAGATATGGATCGCTTTCTCATTCTCTTTATCAACAATCAGATAGAGCTTGTAGAGGTTCAGCACTGAGAAGCCATACTCCATCGCCAGCCTGGCGGCCTTACTGGCCAGCCCTTTGCCCTGATGAGCAGGATCGATAATGATCTGAAATTCGGCGCGGCGATGAATGTGGTTGATCTCGACCAGCTCTACCAGTCCCGCTTTATCTCCCTCGTGCTCCACAACAAAACGGCGTTCGCTCTGGTCATGGATATGCTTGTCGTAGAGATCGGAAAGCTCGACAAATGCCTCGTAGGGCTCTTCAAACCAGTAGCGCATGACGCTGGCGTTGTTATCAAGCTGGTGGACAAAATGGAGATCTTCGCGCTCCAGGGGGCGAAGCTTCACGCCATTCGCGGCGGGCATGGCAGACATATAGAATCCCTTAGTGGATGCAGTATTGCATAAGGATTATATGACTGACGACGGGAAATGGCACGACGGAAGGAGGGGAGAACAGCGCCAGCATGGACTTTCACGCTGGCGTTGCGTGAGCGTTTACCCGATTAGAAATTGTAGCCTGCGACCAGGTAATAGCCCCAGCCGGTGGACTTCACTTCAAACGGGCCGCTGCCGAAGTTCAGCTCGCTGCCGTCGGCCCACTGACCGCCGTTGTGGAAGTAACGTGCCACAATGGAGTAGTGCCAGTGGTCATATCCCAGCGAAATAATATGGCTGGACGCGATAGAGTTGCTGCTGCGTGATGAGCCCCCTTTGTCGCGCAGATCGGAACCCCAGTCAAAGTTGGTAAAGCCAACGTAGCCAAGGTTGCCGCCCCAAAGGGTGGTGATAGGCACAAAGTACTTCACCTTGAAGCGGTAGCCATCCCAGCTGTTTTCGTTCGCCGCGCCGTAGTTTTCCCACTGGTATTTGGCATAGACGTTCAGCGACAGACCGATATCGGAATGGGTATCGATATCCGTGCCCAGACCCATATACCAGGTATTCTGGCGATTGTCGCTGTTACGGCCCATATCGTAGATATAGTTATTAGCGAAATACCACTCTTTGAATGGACCAAAGCTCAGGTCGGTATTGGTGAGCTTATCGATTGAGAAGCGCGGCTCAATCTCCATAAACATTGGGGAGCCGTGATCGAAAATGCCGTTGGCATTCGAGTTACCCACGCCGAAGAAGTTCGGCAGATCCAGATAACCGTAGAAATCGAACCAGTCTTTTTTGGCGAAAGCTTCATATTCCAGATAGACGTCGTTATTGAACTGAGGTCCAAAGCGGGTGTGATAGCTGCCCACTACGTTGACGCTCTGGTGCCACCAGTCGGAGGCGTAATCAGGGCCTTCGCTTGCCGCTGTCGATGAAGCGCTATAAGAGAGCGCTGCCAGGGCGCCAGCCATCAGAATTTTATATTTCATTCTATTACCACATGCTTAATGACCATTTTCAGCAGCCACTGCGATGGTCTTGTTAAGTCGTCAACAGGAAAGGAATGGGGGGCCGCTCGCACAGCCGAAAACACCCGTCTTGAATGCAGCGGCAGTGTGCCGCGATTCGGGCTTAAGGAAATAGATATCGCTCACACTTGTCAAACCTTGTTTCATTTCAGTTTAAGTGAATTGTGATCTGTTTCACAGTTATGCCGGTGGAGGCGTCATTCTCTCCTCATTAAGCCGCAGCAGCGCATTTTACCCGCAGGTAATCGTTTGCCCCGGTAAGATGAGCGTAAAGTGAAGATAAAGTGACATAGCGACGGAAGAACAGGTGAATAAGAGAAGCGTCAGTAGATAAGGCCAACTTATGGATAAAGCAGCCCTGGAGAGCAACAATGTTTTTGGGAATAGCGACGGAAGAGTAAAAAAGAGGCGGAAAGGGGAGGCTGCCGGAACCGGAGAAAAGGTCCACCTGCTCAGCAGGCGGACCCTCGTCTTTAACGAACCACGTGCAGGAAGTGCATGTGTTTCTCATACTGATCGAGAATGTCGTGCAGGATCTGTTCCTGATTCCAGCCCATCACGTCATAATCCTGGCCGCCTTCTTTCAGGTAGACCTCAGCACGGTAGTACGTTTGTTCCTCATCCTTATCGTTGCCGCCCATACCCGCCAGGGCAAAGGTCGGCTGAAGATAAGGACGCAGGCGCACCTCGTAAACGAAGTTCAGCTCATTACCGAGATCCACTTCGAAGTGAATGCGGTCATCGCCGCTCTCATCGGTAAAGGAGGTTGTACTCTGTTTAGCAAGTTCAGCCTCAACCATTTTCATCGCTGGCGAGATCACTTCAACAATGAAACGCTTAACCTGGGAACGTTTCGGGAAGTAAGCGATGTTCCGCAATCTCCGCTGCCATGAAATTGGGTTTCTTGCCGCCGTTGGCGCAATTGTGGCGACCTGTTTACTGTCCCGCTTCCAGGCATCAACCCGCAGGGCTTTAATCAGCCCGTACATGGCCATCAGCAGAATAACGGCAAAGGGCAGCGCACTGGCAATGGTTGCCGTTTGCAGCGCCTTCATACCGCCCGCGAGCAGTAGCGTGATGGCAACAACGCCCATCATTGCCGCCCAGAAGATACGCTGCCAGACCGGCGTCTTGTCGCTGCCGCCGGACGCCAGGGTATCAACAACCAGCGCGCCGGAGTCGGCTGAGGTCACAAAAAAGACCACAACCATTGCCATAGCAATAAAGGAGAGCACCGAACTGAACGGGAAATGCTCCAGGAAGTTGAACAGGGCCAGCGTCTGGTCGGATTGCACCGTGTTAGCCAGGTCGCGCGCGTTCTCGACCATGATCATCCAGATGGCGCTGTTGCCGAAAAAGGTCATCCAGAGCAGCGTAAAGCCGGTAGGAACAAACAGCACGCCGGTCACAAATTCGCGGATAGTACGTCCGCGGGAAACGCGGGCGATAAACATCCCAACAAACGGAGACCAGGCAAGCCACCAGCCCCAGTAGAACAGCGTCCAGCCGCCCAGCCAGCTGCTGGACTTCGGCTCGTAGGCGTAGAGGTTAAACGTTTTGGTGACGATCTCGGAGAGATAGCCGCCGGTATTTTCCACGAAGGATTTCAGCAGCAGAACCGTTGGGCCCAGCGTTCCGACCAGCAGCAGCAGCAGTACCGCCAGTCCCAGATTAAGCTCTGATAACAGGCGGATGCCTTTATCAAGACCGGAAACGACCGACAGCGTGGCCAGTCCGGTAATGATCACAATCAGCATCACCTGCATGGTTTCATTTACCGGCAGCCCGAAGAGATGATTCAGACCGGCGTTGACCTGCAGCACACCGTAACCGAGCGACGTTGCCACGCCCAGAACGGTACCGATAATGGCGAAAATATCGACCGCATGGCCCAGCGGACCATAAATCCGGTTACCGATAATAGGGTAAAGCGCCGAACGCAGGGTCAGCGGCAGACCGTGACGGTAGCTGAAAAACGCCAGGATCAGGGCAACAATGGCATAAATTGCCCATGCATGCAGACCCCAGTGGAAAAAGGTAATACGAAGCGCCTCTTTGGCTGCCTGTACGGTTTCCGGCGTCCCGGTTGGCGGTGCCATGTAATGCATGACGGGTTCCGCCACGCCGAAGAACATCAGCCCGATACCCATACCGGCCGAAAAAAGCATGGCGAACCAGGAGATGTAGCTGAAATCGGGTTCAGCGTGATCCGGTCCAAGTTTGATATCGCCAAAGCGCGACAGGCCAAGATAGGCCACCGTCAACAGGATCAGGGCGACGGTGAGGATGTAAAACCAGCTCGCGTTGGTAAAGATGGCGCTTTGAAGCGCGCTGAGCCGTTGGTCAGCCTGCTCCGGAAAGAGTGCCGCAAAGGTGACCAGAAGGAAAATAAGAACGGCAGAAGTGTAAAATACCGGCGGATTTATATGGCTGCGTTTAGCCGTGGGTGTCGTTTCACTTTGATTCATAATTTACCTGACGCATGAAAAACAGCCGTGAATGTAACAAACCGTAAGGCGGAATGAAACCCGTATTGCCGCTCAGCGTCAGCAAGTTAAGCCGAAAGCGGCGTAAATAATCGGGTTCATTCAGCTATTTTAGCGCTTATTTGCTAATAAGCCGTGTCGATCTGCCCAGTAAATGCTTTTTTTACAGGTCAGTGGGTTCATTAAGGGGAAATTAGTTTATAAAAGCAGCGAAATAAGAAGGGGAACTGTAATACCTATAAATTATATTGTTATTATCCGGCAAGGTTTAAAAAGCGCGACAAACTACCGCTTGCCATTTTGTTCTGTCACCTTATGCTTTCGTGATGATAAGACTTACCCGCCAGCACCCAGATTCCAGAAGACGACGTAAAGCGCTGGCTTTTCTCGCTTTAGCGTGTCTGATAATGATGGTGTGTCTGATGCAGCGTATTGCTGCGATCCATCAGCTTCAGCTTAAAGCCGCTGCGGCCACCTCGCTCATCCAGCCGGGGTATGACACCGACGCTCACTCAGGCCCTTCGCCGTGCCAGCTTGAAGCGCATTCTCTGTTAGTGGCTCAGCCCTCTCTGTTTGATGGAGCGCTGCCCATACCGGATATTCTCCTGGTTATCGTATTATGGCTTATCAGCCGCTCCGCACCCTTGCAGGCTGACGACGACCCTCCTTTTTCTTCGTTACGAATACAACTCAAAAACTGTGTCTTCCGGCTGTGACAGAACCCATCTCCCGGTTCTGATAATCACTTACGGAGAATTATCATACTTAATTTTAAGCCTGCTTTTGTTGTTCTGTCTGTCTGCGATGCAGGCTGCGGAAAGGGCTGGATTATCCAGCCAACAAACTCTTATGCGGAAATTTGTACTGGTAGTGTTTTGCCGCTACTGGACCCGCGATTCATCAGGGTTATAAAAAAACTGATGAAAAAATTGACGCCGCTGACCGACGACAAAACGCCATAAAACCGCGTATGTCGGTTAACGCCAGCGGCACGCTTTATCTTCTGAATTGCACGGGCTGTGTATGAACGAGAGAAATGAGATGAAAATGAAATTACTGTTGGTTACCTCGCTGCTTTTTACATCCGCCGTCAGCGCGGAAACATCCTCTTTACCGGAGCCTGTAAAACAGATCGAAAAACAGGGTATTGAGATAATCAAGCCTTTTAAAGCGCCCGGCGGTATGGAGGGGTGGCTAGGTAAATATCAGGGGGCTGGCGTAACCATCTTTCTGACGCCGGATAAAAAACATGCCGTATCAGGTTATATGTATGATGATAAAGGTAATAACCTGAGTGAGAAAATTATCAATGACGAGATCTATATCCCGGCCGGACGGGAGATGTGGCAGCGGCTGACGGCCGCGAAGGGCATTGATGAAGGCAGCGATGAAGCGGCCTGTAAGGTAGTGGTATTCGCGGACGCTTTTTGTCCCTACTGTAAAAAATTCTCGCACGCGATCCAGCCCGAGCTGGAATCGAAAGGTATACAAACCAAAACGCTGCTGGTGGGGATGTTACGTCCGGAGAGTGGGCAATACGCCGCCGCGATGCTTTCAGCAAAAAATCCGGCGAAAGCCTGGCACGACTTTGAAATGTCCAATGGCAAAACAAAACCTGATTTACCGGAGGCCACGTCCGGGGAGGTGAGGCATCAAATCCGCTACAACCAGCAGTTGATGGATGAACTGGGTGCGAATGGCACTCCCGCAATTTACTATCTGAACAAAGACCGCTTACTGCAACAAATCATCGGTATGCCCGACAAGCAGAAGCTGGCGGATTTGATGGCCTGTAAGTAGGACGCTAATAAAAGGAAATTGCTGACAGAGCGCTGTTACGCTGGGGAGTGTATTTACAGATAGCCCTTTGAAAAGAGGGCGATTTTTTAGGGTTAGAGTGGAGTGTTAGCGTTAAAACGCTGGCGAAACCTCGTTAAAAGATACGATTAATGTTTTTTAGGCTTATCTGGGACGCTTTTAACGTGTGAAAATGGCTATGACGACGTTAATGTGAGGGTTGTGAAACTTATCCAGTATGAGGTCGGCTTCGGTTTTTATGCCTTTAGCCGGTTCAGCCGCCATGGCCCTGATTTTCTTTTCATCGATCATTTACCAGTCTCCGTTACTGGAGTGAACATATCAAAACAGGCAGAGACACCATTTAAATTACAGACGCTTTCAGTAACACCACATAATTCGCTTGACCACGTGAGATTTTCGCCACGCTTTTTAAGCCGGGTTTCGATACAGAAAGCGGCCGGATAATTCTTATTTCCTGTTAAGTTTAATCTTAATTCCTATCCGGACGGCCTTAATGCTTTTTCGGCATTCACGGTAATTCTGGTCATCGTCGCAGGCGCGGCGGTGCTGAAAGAGAGCGATAAAGTAGAGTAAACATAGCGGAAGGCGAAATAGAGCGGCCAGCGGAAATCGAACCCGCAACCGATGGGTTAAAATCCACTGCCCGACCCGTTATGGTATTGATGAATATATTGTGTTATGTTGCAGTCAATAAATCCCCTTAAGTGATAAAAACTATGAGAATCAAGCACCTGGATGGAATGCGTGGCCTGGCCATTCTATTGGTTATTGGCTACCATGCCTACACCCGCTGGCCAGGTCTGCTGGACTATGTTGCCATCACCGAAAATTTTCCCCTGTTTGCTTTTGGCTACCTGGGGGTGCCGCTGTTCTTTATGATTTCGGGCTTTGTTATATTTATGACGTTGGATAAATCTACAGGCCTGGTGAATTTCCTGCTGAAACGCTGGCTGAGGCTTTTTCCGGCGATGCTGATAGTTTCGCTGATAATTTATTTCACGGCGGGGCTCTTTATTGAGGGGCCGTTGGGAATACCCTCGCCAAAAAACTTCATTCCGGGCATGTTATTTATCAGTCCTGAACTGCTGAAATATATCACCGGCGAACATATTTCCGCGCTGGAAGGTTCTTTCTGGTCACTCTATGTTGAAGCCGCGTTCTACATCTTTATCGGTACGGTCTATTTCACCGTTGGGCGAAAATATTGCCTGCCTTCGCTGTTGCTGCCAATGCTGCTGGTTGCGGGCGCTTCAGTCATTAAGCGCCTGGGTTATCCCGGCGTGGCTGATTTTGTTGGCGTCTTCGGCTTTATTCACTACTCCTGGTTTATGATCGGTTGCCTGCTTTATGAACGTATAAATGGTCGTGATGCCAGATACCACTACGGCCTGGTTGCTGCCGCCATCCTGATTAACTTTGCCTGGTACTTTAAGAACAGCGGCCCCTGGGTCATGATTCCGTTGATACTGGCAATCGTGCTATTTACCGCCAGCTTTTATCTGGCGTCCATTCAGCGGGTGCTTTCCAATAAGTTGCTGACGGCTATAGGTTTCTCCAGCTATGCGCTCTATTTGATCCATGAAAATATCATGATCTCTTCGCTTATCAAGCTCGATGCGCTTATTCCCAGCGACTACATGATGCTGGTGATGCCGGTCGTGGTGGTTTTTGCCATCTATCAGGTAGCCTGGCTGATTACCAGATATGCTGAGCCGGTACTGAGGAACATTCTGAAGAACGTGGTCTTCATACGTGAGAAAAAAAACGAGGCGGTAAGCGGCTAAAGCCATTTTTCAGGCTGATGACAAAATTAAGTAACCCCTCCTTTCAGGCAATTTTTGCAACAGCAAGGGATCGGACAGGTGGTGGCGCAGAGATGCGCCAGACAAGCTTTCAGAGATGAATTTACAACAACCTGCCCATGTTCCGGTCGGCTCCTGATGTTATTCCCTGGCTCGAATGCGACAAGGCGTTAAGTAAAAGTTTGTCTACAACGTAAAACAGCGGCTTTTAGTCGCCGTTTTACGTTGATTCGCAGCTGGCAGATTCAGTTTTGCCAGCCTTCATTACTTAATCCCGGTAACGATATTTTCATATTGTGGTCGCACATCCTGACGTTTGCGGAATATCACAAACGTCAGGATGTACGCGGCTACTTAAATTACAGGCTCCGGCATCCGGATTTTACTGTTCGTCGCGCTCTTTATTGGCGCGCTGGCGGTCGTAATACTCATCTTCCGCCGCGATGATCTCATCCATCAGTGAACCCATATCCACCGTGTGTTCCTCTTCGACGAAGAGGCCGGTCAGCGCAACTTCCGGGGTTAATTTTCCATCTTCATATAACATCCAGATTTCTTTGGCATAGCGGGTCTGCAATATTTGCGGCGCGAACTGACCATAGTAAGCGGTGATGTTATTTACATCGCGTTCAAACATCGCTGCGGCGTGGTTGTTTGCGGCAGCATCCACGGCCTGGGGCAGATCGATAATCACCGGGCCTTCCGCATCAAGCAACACGTTAAACTCCGATAAATCACCATGTACCATGCCAGCACACAGCATGCGTACGATATTACGGATCATCGTATCGAAATCAGCGACGGCGATCTCTTCCGTCAGCGTTACATCACTAAGACGTGGAGCAACCGCGCCTTCAGCATCCGTGACCAGCTCCATCAGTAACACGCCGTCAATACAAATATAGGGCTGCGGTACGCGGACACCCGCGTTAGCCAGACGGAACAATGCATCGACCTCCGCCATCTGCCAGGACTCTTCCTGCTGTTTGCGCCCGAACTTTGAGCCTTTCTGCATGGCGCGAGCGTTACGGCTATTGCGGGACTTTCGCCCTTCCTGATACTGCACGGCCTGTTTAAAGCTGCGCTGTGTGGCTTCCTTGTACACTTTGGCACACTGAATCTTGTCCCCGCAGAGCACCGTATAGACGTCCGCTTCCTTACCGCTTTTCAGCCGCTGGAGCACATCGTCTATCAGGCCATCATCGAGCAGAGGTTGAAGTCTGTTTGGAATTTTCATACGGCTTTATACCTTATTTGAGCCGCTTTTCGTATCCATAACACAGAGGGCGATACTGGAAAAAACTGGCAGAGTCTGAATGAAGGGCCTCATTTTACCTGAAAAAGCGTGTGCAGAGGGGAATCCGTCACGCAGTTTTTCCGTAAATATTTTGATATCCAGAACAAGGGATTAGGTGTGGCTGCGGGTATAAGGGAGATTTTTATCAACGGTGGAGGAGGGGCGTTAAAGCGGCTGACGTGTGGGCTGGCTGGACAATGCACATTGTCCCGACCCGCTGCTTTTGCTGGCGCGAAAGTCGACTGGCTAATTTTACGGGAAGCGCTTTCCTCGCCGGAAACCAGTTGGATGCAGGCGCAGGGAAATAATTATTTTACTGAAATTCATATCGAAATAGTGATTTCCGGCGATAATATCGATCTATTTTTGATGTTCACTGAACAGGAGAAGCAGGATGCAAAAAGTCTCGAATCTGCATAAAGTCTCGAACCTACTGGTTTTTATCGGCCTTGTCAGCTTGGCGATAGCTTTTTCCCTGAACCTCTACAGCAGCTATGCCGCCACTCATGTCAACAGCGCACCGCTGTTCTCTACTAACTGGTGGGCGCGCTGGTTCCCGCTTTATGCTTCGGGCATTTCGCTGCTTTTTATTGGTCTGGTGTTACGCCTGACCGGCAGAGCGCGTTAAGCGATAATGACTTCATCATTAACGGAAGCGTACTAAAAAGCCCGCAGGGATTGTGCCATGCGCTGGCGGAGTCTGAATTGGATTGCTAACCAAATGAATTGAATCGTTAATTTATCAATTCAACTTTTCATTGGTGCCTAAGAGGGTGCCTAAAACATTTTTTCATTTTTTCGGCTCGTTTTTCATCACCTAAAAACGCTGGTTAGTAGAAGGTGGGAGCTGGTCCGGATAATGCTTGGCGATGATATCGTTTATCTTCTCGACTAACTCAGGGCGCTTGAACGTAAGATGCGCAGTGCCCTTCTGAAAGTAGCGGATGGAGAAGTATGAATCGCCATAAGCATCCTTGCCAGGGATATCGCGGATGTGATTCATCAGGTTAATTGAAATATCTGCGCGATTGTCAGGTATCGCTTTGCCATCAAGTAAAAACAGCATCCGCTCCAAGTCTGCTAGTTGGTCGCGACGATATTCCCACGTCAGGCTGTAGCCCCAGCGGTTGTGCGTCACCAGGTTGCTGATGATTATCTTCTTGCCGAAGTAGCAAGGGCTGTTAGTTTTGTAATCCCATGACAGCCCTTTAAACACGTTGATGATACCGCGCTCAAACACATCTGCTTTGCTCTGATGCAACTGTTTAAAGGTGCTGAGAATATTGGCTTCACTGATGGTCGGTAGTTCGCAATCTTCCAGGTTCTGATACCACTGAGTACGGGCCTGCGCGTCCATCAGCGAAAGCATGCCGGATTTAAGCATCAGGTCGCGCCAAAGGCTGCGGTCAATATTGCGGGTGATCACTGGCAACGCTTTCTCCGGCTTTTCCATCAGCCAGCAGTCATAGCGATGCCCTTGCTTCATCGCCCAGTCAGAGGCGTTGCCGCCACCGGTTCCGGCTGTTAGTTGGGAAATGGTCTCGAGCTGCTGAATCAACTGTTCAATCTGCACCAGCGCTGCATCACGCCCGGTAACGATGCGCTCAATATTTGTCGAGTTCATCAGTTCAGAGTGTTCGGTAATCACTTCAGGTTCTGTTTGCATCGCAAAAAATTCCATAAAAGCTAATGCCCCTGCCGGTGATGGCAGGGGCATTATGTGTTGTCAGATAAAGGAGAAAACTGCAGAAAGGTAAATCTGGAAAGCGGTAAGCAGAGTTTAACTGAGATTGCACTGCGTTAATTCGGTTGCGTGACTTGCATTCAGGATATCGGCGGCGGTCAGAAATTCCTCTGGCTCAAAGTATGCACTGCTGCTGGTATCAACGCGGCCCAAGTCATATTTTTCCACCAGGAAATTGATAGCGTCGGCGAGTGTGATCCCTGCATCAATGTGCTGCTGAATAATTGATTCATCGCAGAACGGCGTATCGTTTAACTCCAGTCCGAAATGCTTTTCCCGCAGGTACACTAGGAGTGTTCGCCAGTGCGCTACGGTTGACAGGCAGTACGATGCCGCCTGCCCCGAATGTAATGCTGAGATTAGTATAGTTGTCTCCTAGCGGGTTCTAATAGATAATCTAATTTTAATGCACTGTCACTTTATGCTTTATATTACCCCCTCTTCTGGCAAGGGTAAATATATTCATTTTTTTATTGCCGATGTGATTTCATGAAAAGTTGTTGATGAAAGCCGAGTGTGTTTAATTTTCCGTTTTAAATTAGTAAGTTGAATGGTAAGATTGTTAGTGATACTAGTCTAAATCAAGTTTGTTTCATGAGGTTTACATGAAAAGCTTTATTATTTTAATCATCATTGTTTCCACATTGTGGAGTATTTATGCTTTCCCAGATTATGTTATATTCCCTCAATTAAATACTAATCCTCTTCCCTCACTTTGGAAGATGTTAATTGGGGTTTATAAGTATGGATTTCCCTCATTAACTTGGGTAGTTGCAGCAGTATATATATATGATTTTTTTATGGCGATCATAGATAAAAGCTCGCCTTATATGAAAGAGTTGTATCAAAGTGTCAAGGTCGAACTACTAACATTAACTGCCCTTATGTTCTTTACTGTTGTTATATATACAACCACATTATCAAAGTTATCAAACTTGACTATTGATATCAGCATGGCTGGGTTTGGATTTATGTTTTTTGGTAACGTTGGATTTTTAAAGCTATTTTCTTTTAAAGTAGGTAAGGTGAAATACCTATGGAAAATGGCTACCACATTCTCATTCTTTAGTTTGGCGAGCTCTATCTATTTCTTGAATGTCACTTTAGAGATTGCAAGAGGGGCATTTAATTTAGTTCAATCATTATGGTATCAGATAACTATTCTCTCCTATTCATTATCATTGTACTTCATGTCGAAACATATTATTTTTATTATGGATAAAGGTAGGTTAGAAGCTTCTCCAACTCTTCGTAAACTCTTTTTATCGATGCCAACCAAGAACAGGGTTTATGAGGATGCAGCTATTGCAGCTGAAAAGTGGAATAAAGAAATGCAGAAAGAGCGAGCTAAAGCAAGTGCGTTGATGAGAAAGGGAAGAGGTAAAAAAAAGAAGAAAAAGAGAAGAGGTTAAGTTAATTAAATTTGTTTTATATCCACTTTCGTTCAGCAAATGACACGATCTCTTTGCTACCGACGACGAGATGATCCAGCAGTCGCACCTCTACCAGCGTGAGCGCTTTTTTCAACCGTTCGGTGATATTTCTGTCAGCATCACTCGGTTCAGCAAAACCTGATGGATGATTGTGGGCAAGTATCACCGCTGCCGCATTATGCCGCAGCGCCGCTTTAATCACTTCGCGTGGATAAACCACTGTGCTGTTTATCGTGCCTTGAAACAGCGTCTCATGTGCAAGCAGGCGATTCTGGTTATCAAGCATCAGCACCATAAACAGCTCACGTTCCTGACTGGCTAACTGGAGTCGGAGCCAGTCGCGTGAAAAGGGTGTTGAGGTAAAGGCCACGCCCGGTTCGCGCAGATGATTTTCCAGTAGCGTCAGAGCGCGTTTTATCGTGCGGTGTGATGTGAGTGGGAGAGATAATGCGATATTTTCCATTTTTTTCCTTTCAATAAAAAGAGCAGGCTGATGGTAGCCTGCTCTGTCTGATGGGATGGTTTTTAAAAAATACGGGATGTGAATAATATGGTTAAAATCCCTTAAGGAGGGAAACCTTACGGATGGGAGGTTTATAACGACTGTTAATACGCAGTATTAACACACTCTATGTGTTTTTTCAGAGTGAACGGCAGGAATGGAGCAGGTTACTGATAAGACTGTGACCAGCTACCCCTGCTGGTCACCACTTCCACCTGCGAGGCTTTACAGGGTCCTGAGAAGTCCAGTGTTACCACCTCTCCATATTTCAGGCGCTTTGGTATTTTTGTCATGCCGTTGTTCAGCCCTCTGAAGCGCTGATTTTCCATCCTGCAGTTAGTCCGGTTTACGATGATGTTTTCAATTTCGATATCATCGACCAGTGCGGCCACGCTGACGCTGACATACGGGAGATTTATAAACTGATTTACTCGATTGTACGTTTCTATGCGTATGTCGGGATCTTCATCCTCACAGGCGCACAGCAGCAGAATTGCCAGCACAAGCAATACCTTGTATTTCATTTAAGACCTCATTAATGGGAAGGCGCGGTGTAAACCGCTCAGTGTAATTTATTGCGGATAAGCCGGTGAACTCTGCGGGCTACGCCATACAGCAGCATGATGCACAGCACCAGCGGCCACAGCAGTGCCAGCCCCGCCGCCTCAGCGCGGGTACTGCGGTCAAAACGCGTGTCAGGATCGGGCTTACGTTCCGAGCGGTACAGCACGACGCCGGTGGCAAGCCATATCAGGCTGGTAATCATTAAAAACATAGTGCCTCAGAGTTGTATTGTGTTGTGTGTGGTTTGGCATTGCTCAGGCAGAACGCGGCGTGGCGGTGTCCGTCAGCACCTTCCTGACGTACTGAAAGTGGGGGAGTGAGTTAATGAAGTCCGCATTTGCGAGTAGCTCATCGACGGATCGCCTGCGCAGAAACTTTCTGTGGGTAAGTGACACGCCGGAAATGTCGCTCAGCACGCACACCTGAATCTGCTGGTTATGTTCACCCACCAGATACCAAGAGCTGCCAAAGAAAACTAGCCGGTAGGGGGCAAACCACCGGTACAGTTGCCCTGCGGTGGTGACATCTAACAGCACCCTGTCCACAATGGCCTGCGTGATGCGCCAGAAACTGCCTGGATGAGTAGGTTTACGCTCCGGGGGCACCTGCCAAACGATAAATGGGGACTCAATGCTGTTATCCGTGAGCACCGAAATGAGCTTACTGTCCATTACAGGAAACAGCTGGTCCGTACTGGTGACGCGGGCAAAGTGCAATATGTCCCGATCAGTACGTACCCCTTCATTCAGGCTCGATAAAGACCAGGCTCCCTGTCGGTAAACCAGTGACAGGCAGCTCAGCCGCTCCCTAAAATCCCGTCTGAGCGTTCGTTCTGACACCATAAACTCCTGCGACAGCGCCTGCACTGACAGCTGCTCCCCCATAAACAACCGACTGATAATGAGCGCAAGCCTTGCGGCCATACGATCGTATTTTCTGTCTTCCGCAGACATGATAATTAATTTCCCTGGGCTGAAGGACATTGGGTAGATATCTGCAACCTGATGACGGCTTTATCAGCCGGTTGATCCGGCTGATGCCTGCTGAAATACACACTAGCAGACAGCTGTGCACGGTTGTGGCCGCCCAATAGACAAGCGACGTGTCAGTTAATAACAAACGGCCATACCGTGTCCGGTGATTAAAAAAACAGAGCAATCTGCTGCTGTGATACGCTTTCATAGTGAAACCAGAATTCAAAAATGAGGGGATAATTAACGGCCTGAGCTGACGTATGTAATGAGGCTTACACTGAAGTAATCTGCCGAGCTTCGTATTTGTTATATATGTCTGAATTTTTTTTATTTGCTTAATTCAGAGAGGACGCGCCAGAGCTTCAGAGGGCGGCCGTTATGTCGGTGCGATACTGATAGCACGCAGTTACGAGCTCAGTCCTCTTCAAGCAGACGTGTTGTACGCTTTATGATTTTTTATTCCAGCTGTTGATTTTTTGGTAATAATGGTTTGCGTTAGGCCAGTTCCGTACTTAGCTCAGCCTGGATGCCCTATTTCCTTTCTGCAGCTCAGGTAAAACCGGGCGGGCTTTTAACTCTGCGTATTCTGGGAAATGAGGAAATCATATTTCCCATTACGGAGGGGTATTCGTCTTGACTTTTTTAGGTTTTCAAAAAACTTAAGGCCGCATTTCTGCGGCCATGAGGTAAAATTTCCGGGGTGTTAATACATTGGTGGGTGGGTGAAAAAACGTTTGTACAGATTTCTTGTATCGCGCTCAGAACGCATATTGACATGGAAATATTTCTTCATATACCGCGAGTGCGTCCTGGTAAAGCTATTAATTTGACCTTCAATGTCGGTGGCTCCATTCGCGTCACGGCATGCTACGTCGAGTTGCATCAGCTCATCCAGAAATCCGTCTTTATCACCCGTCAGTAATGCATGAAAACATGAAGCGGCAAGTAATTCTGCATCCAGGAAATCAGTGCAGATACGGGGTGACTCAGAACTGGCTTTCACGGCGGCGCGTAACTTACCCAAATTCAGACGATTCAGTTCTTCAAGCAACAGCACTGTTAATGGCTGCGAAGTGGTGTTGAGTATCAGGTTTTTAGGTCGGGTTATGTCAGCAAAAGGCATTTTTTTCACGCACCACAAGGCCTCTTTTACTGTCGTCCTGCCAAACTTTTCCACAAGTGCTTTCAACAAGGTTTTAATTATCTTATGTGTGCCTCCCTGAGCCTTAAAACCATTGTACGGGTTTCCTTCCTCATATAAAGGAATGTTGTCTTTGACCATCCGGTTAATCAGGCCGGGGCAAATCAAGATGTTTTTGGCATTATTAGCTCCCCCTTTTGAGTTCGGGTAGCGATGACTTAAATCAAGAGGAAATCCTTGGATGAAGCGTTTAATACGCTCACCGTATTCATCAGTAACAAACTCGCCGTTAATCATGTTGTAGGGGTGCTGGTAGTGAGATTTCATAAAATATAACCCTATCATTTCAGAAATATCATTTATGCCTGTGATGCTGCCCAAACCAACCGGATTAGCCTTAAGCATTGCCTCAAGGCTAATCCACCACGAATGGTTATGCAAACTCACGATGTCATCGTCATCTATTATTCGTGTAGCTTTAATTCGGCAATTCGCACTGCAGAACTTACTGTTTCGTGACAGCGCAATGCTGATACCGCAGTAGCCACATATTGCCGTTTTCTTCTCCTCTCTCATTATGACTCTGGCGATCATTCGATCATAATGCTGAGGACACAGACGGTATTTTATTTCACCATGGCTGTTGCCCATGGCAGAGCTGCAGTTATCCCTTTTACAGATAGCCACTATTCATACCCTCTAAACAGTAGGAAGTAATAAAAAACACCTGTAAATCTATTTAAATAGCCTCACCTCCTTATATGTCCTGAATTACGCAGGGATAAACTAGCAAAGCAACAATAATGCCCTAGTGATAAAAAAATGATGCTTCCAGCACGGTTAAATTCACATCAGATGAATTGCAGTCGATCCGATTTGCTGGCGCGTGGACAGAAATTTAATAACCACTCATCAATTTCGGACTCCAGCCACCCTACCGATTGCCTCCCCATGCGCAGTTGCTTAGGAAAATTTGCATCATAACGAGGTGACATCGGATTCAACCAATCGTAAATGGTTGAACGGCTCACGCCAATTTTGCGCATAAGTTGCGTAAGCCGCAGTACTTTAATACTAGATACAGTCACTTAAGCTGGTCCTCTTCAGTCTTTTTGTTCGACATCTAAGGTAATGTTTTTGTAGGCTCGCAACTATGCACCAAGGGTGTGTAATTTTTTACACAGCAATAATTTTCTTCAACTTAATGATTTTGAAGTATTTTTAAGCGTGACGGTGTATGTGAAAAGATCACCTACATGGATTACAATGCTTCATCGACTTCAAATGGGAGACTATGAGCTATGAGCAAATGTGATGAAATATTGTTCAAAAGATTATGTGATGAATTTGATAATAATATCAAAGATTCAAAACCCTTCGTTAAATCCGAAATGATTTGCGAACTCCGTCGCGTTGCTCGTGAATATTCAATTAATGTTTATAGCAGCGAACCATATTCAGATGAGTCATTTGGTGATCAAGGTATTCGTTCTTATGCTTTGGTTGAGACGAAAATTCATGGGGATTTCGATTCATTATTAAGAAGTGCGTTTATCAGTGAGCAACTTGGTAAATATTCTTTTGAAAATTACGATGAACCTAATGAAAGCGTTTCACATTTATTGGATGCGTTGTTTTTGCTAAATTCATGGTTAGGTGTTAAAGTTAAAGAAAGATATAGGGAAGAGACTATTGATATTGAAGTTAATAGAAGATTGAAGGCGAGAGAGGATGGTAGGAACGGTGGTAAAGAACGGGCGAAAAAGTTCTCACCGGTTAAGGTTGAGCTCATTAGATTGCTTTTCGAAAAAGTTCCGAGTCAAGGGTGGGGGAGCATTGGTGAAGCAATTTCGATAATTGAAGTAGAATTGTTTAATTTTATAGAAATTGAAATGGCGAAGGGGCAGAGCCATGCAAACCATCATGAAGCTGACAATTTAATTTTGCTCTGGGATAATCTTAGTGAAACGATACATAGATGGGTAAAGGAAGATGAAATTGTTAAATCAGTATTTGATTCCATTGTACTAACTTGATTTTTAAGTGCTAAATGCTAATTTTATCATTTTCTTAATTAGGAAAGTTATCCTAATTTTCCTCTGGAAGAAAGTTGAGGTAAATGTTAATTGATATTTTATTTGGTATGGGAAATAAAGATTTAATCAGGGAGATCTGCAGAGGAAAATATCAGTTTCAAGTCAAGAATGATGTTTAACCAGGGCGATGTTATCATTAGCACAACTACTGATTAATGGTAGAATAAAAAATATCTTCTAGGGGAACATCGAGCTTAAGTTGTGACGTTTAGCGGCTAAAGGTTAGTGCATCCCTTTTAGTGACACACTAAATGATGAAGAAGTGTTCTCATGGCTTCTGAAGCGGATAACCATGCGCGACTTGATCAACAAATACAAAGTGGCCTGCACCTGACGGAGGATGGTGGCGTCTAGGAGGTGTTTATGGGGGAGATGTCAGACTTTTATTATCGATACCTGACTGGTGAACTTCAATTCCAGGAGAACTTCGGAAAAGCTTGGAGCAAGGCAGACGAAGAGATTCTTTACGACATGATCGATTATGTCTGCACTGTCCGGCTGATTGCCGATGAGCTGAAACGGCACTCGGTAAGTGTCGTTAACAAGCTGGCGAAGTACTTGGACGATGACAGCATCCAGAATCGCATTACTAAAGATTTTTACGATGTCCCTGTTTGTGAACTAGTGCGGTGGCGGTAAAGCCAAGTAGGTTCGCAAAAAGGGGTTTAAACTACCAACTATGACAGCCTTGCTGCGCATAATGTTATTTCAACTTGCAAAATGCTATGCAAATGCATAGATCATGGTATGCTCTTGACCAATATTGCTAATCACCAAAAGAGGCACAGCCATGATCCGCTGCAACCTCGCCCGAATCATGGGCGAACACAAGCTGCGTATTGCCGACGTTGCCAGAGAGACGGGACTCAGCCGTGCTACAGTAACATTGCTCTATAAAGAGACTGCTCAAAAAGTGGATTTGGACACGATAGAAAAAATCTGTCTGTTATTCGGCTGTGGCATTGGCGATCTACTGGAGCTTGAGGTTCAGGGAATTAAAGCCGAAGGAAAGGAATCTCTGGATGCAGATCACTAACCATCAAGCGAAATACTACGCTCACGAGCTCACTATTCGCCATGCAACTGGTGGCGTCGATAGCCTCTCGCAATCATTGTTTGATGCCAGTGTCGATCTTAACCCCCACCAGATCAACGCAGCGCTGTTCGCACTCAGCAACCCCTTAAGTCAGGGCGTTGTACTGGCTGATGAAGTGGGCTTGGGTAAAACCATCGAAGCGGGTCTGGTGATTTCCCAATACTGGGCAGAACGTAGAAGAAAGCTCCTGATTATCTGCCCTGCTTCATTGCGCAGGCAGTGGGCTCAGGAGCTGGCGGATAAATTCAATCTGCCATCACAGATTCTGGATTCAAAGACCTGGAAGAATCTACAAAAAGAAGGCGTTTATAATCCGTTGACTGAAAAGCGGGTTATCATTATGTCTTACCATTACGCTGCTCGGCTTGAAGAGCAGTTGCTTATAGAGCCCTGGGATCTGGTGGTAATTGATGAAGCCCACAAGCTTCGCAATGCTCATCGCACCAGTAATCGCATGGGACAGTTACTCAGAAGAGCACTGGCAGGCCGCAAAAAGCTACTTCTGACCGCAACCCCTCTACAAAACTCACTGATGGAGTTGTACGGCCTCTCAACCTTGATTGATGAGCAGCTCTTTGGTGATGAACGTTCTTTTCGTCAAAGTTATATTCAGGGCCATAGCTCCGTTGCAGAGCTGAAAGGCCGGCTTAAAGGTTTCGTTCACCGCACCCTGCGGCGCGATGTGCTGGAATATGTGCGTTACACCCAGCGCCAAACATTAACGGTGCCTTTCACCCCGACAGCACAAGAAGAAGACCTCTACAACGGCATATCCGCCTTATTAGAGCGTGACGAGAGCTATGCACTGCCTCGCAATCAGCGCCATCTTACGGGGCTTATTCTTCGCAAGCTATTGGCTTCCAGCTCACACGCGGTACTTAACACGCTGGAAACCATCTTAAAGCGCCTTGAGGCACTGAAAGAAAATACCCAAAGCGATATTGATGTTGTCGCCACCTTGGTGGATGACGACGACTTTGAGCAGGAGTATCTGGAAGAAATCGACGAGCTTGAAGCTAACGATGCCGATATTGATCGTGAGTTGCTCGAAGACGAAATCAGCGAAATCAGACTCTATATTGGCAAAGCCAAAGCCATTGAAACCGATAGTAAAGCCACGGCACTTCTTATAGCTTTGAATCAAGGCTTCGAGAAAATGGAGGCCATGGGTGCGCCAAGAAAGGTGATTATCTTCACCGAATCCAAGCGCACGCAAGAATACTTAACCCGTTTTCTGTCTGCTAATGGCTATCAGGATAAAATCGTCACTTTCAGTGGTTCCAACAATCATCCACATGCTACGGAAGTGTATCAACGCTGGTTAGCGGAAAATCAAGACAGTGACAAAATCAGCGGCTCGCCTCAGGTTGACAGACGCTCCGCCTTAATTGATCACTTCAGACATCATGCAGAAGTCATGATTGCCACAGAAGCCGCCGCAGAAGGTGTCAACCTCCAGTTCTGCTCACTGTTGATAAATTACGACTTACCCTGGAATCCGCAAAGGGTTGAACAAAGAATTGGACGTTGCCATCGTTACGGCCAGAAGTTCGATGTGGTTGTTATAAACTTTCTGAATAACTTCAATCTGGCCGATCAGCGCGTGCTGGAACTGCTTACTGAGAAGTTTCATCTCTTTGATGGGGTCTTTGGCGCTTCCGATGAAGTGCTGGGTAGCATTGAATCTGGCGTCGATTTTGAAAAACGTATTCAGGCTATTTACGAAACCTGCCGCAAGCCAGAGGAAATTGATGCTGCCTTTAAACAGTTGCAACGAGAGCTGGAAACAGACATTAACGAGAAGATGAAAGAAACCCGCCAGCTTCTGCTGGAAAACTTTGATGAAGATATTCATGACCTTCTCAAGCTGCGGCTCGATGCCGCTGAACAACGCCTCGATAAAGTGGGCCGTTGGTTCTGGGCGCTGACTCATCACGAATTGCAAAGCCTTGCCGACTTTAATAAAGCCAATCACAGCTTTGAGCTAAAGACTTCGATTCCTCAAATTCCATTTGGGCTCTATCAGCTGCACAAGCGCGTTCCGGTTCAACAATCAGGCAATGAACTATCCCATGCGCACCGCTACCGGTTGTCTGCTCCTCTGGGCGAATGGGTGCTACAGCAGGCGATAAGCCGTGAGCTACCCGCGGCTGAGCTGGTATTCGACTATTCGTCTCATACCGCGAAAGTGTCTGTGATTGAAAGTTTGATAGGTAAGACTGGGACCCTACGCTTACAGAAATTTAGCATTGAATCACTGGAGCATACTGAAGACTACCTGTTGTTTGCAGCTATGGACCAACAAGGTAAAATCCTTCCTGCAGAAGTTGCACAAAAACTGATGCAGCTTCCGGCCTTTGAATATCCAACCAGCCAGAACAATCACGTAGCAGAACCGCCAGCCTCAGAAATAGCACTTGAAGGAATTCTGGCGTCAGAACGCAATAAAGTTGAAAAATCTGTTAATGACCGAAACCTGAGCTTTTTCGAGCAAGAAGTGAACAAGCTGGATGCCTGGGCCGATGACCTGAAAGAAGGACTTGAAGCTTCTATCAAGGAGCTCGATAAACAAATTAAAGAGGTGCGCCGCGAAGCAAAGACCGCAGTTACACTGGAAGAAAAGCTGGTACTACAAAAGCAACAGAAGAATCTGGAAAGTCAGCGCAATAAAAGCCGCCGCGAGCTATTCGACAAGCAAGATGAAGTCGATGAACGCCGCGAAGAGCTGATCGAATCCCTTGAAGGCAAACTGAATAAAAAAACAACGATTGAAAACCTGTTTACCGTGCAATGGAGTGTGAAGTAATGCCAGCAATACAATCCGCAATGCTTAGAGCACTAAAGACAATACTAAATGAACGCTACGTACCGCATTTGCCACCACTATTAGGTGACGCCGATGCCGCTAACAAGCCAGAGAAGCAAACCGCGCGCGCACTTAGCGCGTTCACATTGCATGCGCTCTTTGCAGTAGATCCAAAAGCTGCCGCAAAAGCAGTGGTGGATGATTATAACGATAACGGCGTGGATGCCATTTATTACCACGAGGCAGATAAAACGCTTTATTTCGTCCAATCTAAGCTCAAGGCTGGTGAACAGTTTCAACTAGCAGAAGCCTTGGTTTTTTTGAGCGGTACAAAATTGCTTATTGCCAAGCAATACGACCAATTCAATCAGAACGTTAAAAATCTGTCCGTCGTTTTAGACAGAGCGCTCGATGAATGTGACCAAATCAAACTTCTTATCGCCTATACAGGCGATGGCATATCCATTCAGGCCAGAAATGAAATTCAGCGTGTTATTCAAGCAGAAATCGACGACGGTGAAGAACAACTACAGCTACAAATAATTGACTTTGGCCCTCAGAAAATAGAAGAAGTGCTTCGGCAGGAACAAGCCATTAAATTGGTGAACGATAAAGTTCGTATTCACAAATATCGCTCAGCTGAAGGCCAACGCAAAACTTATTTTGGCATCGTTAAAGTAAGCGACTTAATCAAGCTTCACAACAAACACGGCAAAGGTCTTTACGAAAAAAATATACGCTATTTTATTGGTTCAGGCAGGCGTGGAGTAAATTCAGCCATTAAAGAAACCCTAAAAAATGAACCTCAACATTTTTTACACCTGAACAACGGCATAACCATTGTGGGTAATTCCATTAAACAACGCGCTAAATCCAGAGATAACAAAACAACCCGCGATTTTGAAGTGCTAGGCATGTCGGTAGTGAATGGTGCTCAGACCATTTCCACTGCCGCTCAGTTTATAAGCGAAAATCCTGATGCCGACATCAGCCAAGCCCAGGTGATGTTAACCCTAATCAACACCGGCTCAGATAGATTTCATAAACAGGTGACTAAAGCGCGCAACCTGCAAAATCCGGTAGACTTATCAAATTTTGCCGCACTGGATGATAACCAGGAAAGATTACGCCAGGAAATGGCGCTATACGGTGTGGAGTATCATTACCGCCCACAACGCCAGTTAAGTACAGGCGTGAAAATCATTGAAATCGAGACATTAGCCAAAGCCCTTGCTTGCAGACATAGCGATATTCGTTTCCCTGCAAAATTAAAGTCAGAGCCCAGCACCTTTACCAATGCATCCTCCGCAGACTACGAAGCTTTATTTACACCTGATTTAGCCGGCCATGTAGCGATCAATAGCGTTAACGTCTATCTGGTAATACAGGAGCTGACCTCCACTGCCGACAAAACATCACCTAGCCCAGAGCGCTTAGTGTACCGCCATTGCGGATATGCAATGGCTAGCGTGTTAATGAAACAGTTGAAAACAAAGATTGAAGGTTCTGAGATTTTAAAGGCAGAGGAAATTAAATCACTGATTAGCGCCATATTTGATGAAGTGCGGCAAAAATTTGCAGAGCAGTATCTAATTGATGGCATGGGGAGCGCACACCATGCTTTCTTTAAGCGCATCCCCGATACGGCCAAGCTGATACAGCACGTATGCATTAGCCAACAAAATATGAGTAATGATCCAACCGTAATTACCTTAGCTGGCCGTTTAAATCACCAAGACCCGTATAATCAGGCCTTAAGCAATTACTTAGCGGGTAAGGCCGTGCAGCTATAGCCCGGCTAAGTTCACATTCCGCAGAATTTAAAGTTACAGAAAGAGAGCATTATGAGTAAAACCAAACTCGAACTGACCTGGATAGGAAAAGACAAGCGCCCTAAGCTGGAGCCGCGCATTCTTTTGGAAGACCCGGAGCTTTCTTATCACGCCAGTCACAAAGTGTCCGAAAACGACATTTTTGATAACAAGCTGATATTTGGCGATAACTTACTGGCGCTGAAGGCATTAGAGCAGGAATACATAGGTAAAGTGAAATGCGTATTTATTGACCCGCCTTATAATACTGGTAGCGCATTCGAGCACTATGATGACGGTATTGAGCACTCTTTATGGCTTTCTCTGATGAGGGATAGGTTAGAACAATTCCGGAATTTACTTAGTGAAGATGGTTCTTTATGGATAACCATTGACGACAATGAAGCGCACTACCTAAAAGTCCTATGTGATGAGGTTTTTGGGAGGTCAAATTTTGTTGCAAATTGTTTATGGCAAAAGGTTTATAGTGAGCGCATGGATGCTCGTGGCTTTAGCAATGCGCATGACCATATATTGGTTTATCAAAAAAGTGAGTCCTTTAGAGTCAACCAAATTGCTAAAGAACAAAATAACAAACAGTTTAATTTCTTCGATGAAGATGTGGGGAAATATTACAGAAGAAGATCTCTTAGAAAAGAAGGCTCTGAGTCGTTAAGGAAAGACCGCCCGTCAATGTGGTATGAAATTATCGCGCCAGACGGATCCTCAATATATCCGATTAAACCGGACGGTACAGAGGGGCGGTGGCGCTGGAAAAAGGACAACTTAGAGTCAAGAAAAGATGAACTTGACATAATTGAAAAAGATGGAAAGTGGGAGATCTACGTCAAGCAGTATCTTGAAGATTCTGCTACAAGACCTCCATCCACCTGGTTTCCTAATACGGAAGTCGGACATAATCACGAAGCAAAGCTTGAGGTAAAGGCGTTCAATCCAAAGGATGTATTTACAACCCCAAAACCAGAACGCCTTTTAGAACGAATATTATTCCTTGCCACAAAAGAAAATGATTTAGTGCTCGACTCTTTCGCCGGATCAGGTACCACGGGCGCAGTTGCACACAAGATGGGCCGCCGCTGGATTATGGTTGAGCTGGGAGATCACTGCCACACCCATATTATTCCAAGACTTCAGAAAGTCATTGATGGTAAAGACCAGGGTGGAATATCTAAGTCCGTTAACTGGCAAGGAGGCGGTGGCTTCCGCTACTACAAACTGGCACCTTCATTGATTGAATACGATCGCTTCGGTCAGCCGATCATTAATAAAGCGTTCAATGCTGAAATGCTGGCAGAAGCCGTCTGCAAGCTGGAAGGATTTACCTATGCCCCATCAGATACGGTTTGGTGGCAACACGGCGGTTCCACGGAAACCGACTTCATCTATGTGACCACACAAAACCTTTCGATTGAGCAGTTAGAGCAAATCAGTGAAGAAGTGGGAAGCGACAAAACTTTGCTGGTGATGTGCGGAGCTTTCCGTTGCAAGGCTGATAATTTTGCCAATTTGACCATTAAAAAGCTGCCAAAGGCCTTGCTGAAGCATTGCGAATGGGCGCATGACGATTACAGCCTGAATGTGCAAAATCTGCCGATGACAGCACGCGATCCTGCACAAGACGACCTGTTTTAAGCATTGGAGTAAGAAATGGATACCAGAATTATTAATAGTATTTCAGGTCGCTTGAGCTTACGTGCTCCGCAGCGGGAATCATTAGAGGCATTGGCCAAAGCCATTGACGCAACGAATGACAAACTGCTGGATCCAAAACATGATGTGCCAGCATTGCTCGAAACCTTAAAAGCTGAATTCCCTACACTGGAAGACTTCGAACGCGACTTCCCATCGCTCTGTTTTGCGTTGGCAACCGGCGTGGGGAAAACCCGACTGATGGGTGCTTTTATCAGCTATTTGCATTTAGCGCACGGCATCAAAAACTTTTTTGTGTTGGCGCCCAACCTTACCATCTATGAAAAGCTAATTGCCGATTTTAGCCCCGGCACACCAAAGTATGTATTCAAGGGCATTGCCGAATTCGCAGCGTACCCGCCTGAGGTGATTACTGGTGATAACTACGAGCAACGTGGCGCTCAGGTGATGAGTGATCTTTTCAGTAATGTAAGGATTAATGTATTCAATATTTCCAAAATTAACTCAGAGGTTCGTGGTGGCAAAGCACCGCGCATCAAGCGTTTGTCAGAGTACCTGGGTGATAGTTATTTCAGCCATCTGGCAGGCCTTCCAGACTTGGTTCTGCTAATGGATGAATCACATCGCTACCGTGCAAGTGCTGGTGTAAGAGCATTGAACGAACTCAACCCAATTCTGGGGCTGGAACTAACCGCAACACCTCAGGTTGAAACAGGTAGCAGCACCATTCCTTTTAAGAACGTGGTGGTGGACTATCCCTTAGCTCGCGCTATGGAAGACGGCTTTGTTAAAGAGCCCGCCGTAGTTACACAACGTAACTTCAACCCTAACCAATACAGCAAGGAAGACCTAGAGGAGATCAAGCTCAAGGATGGTATCCGCTTACACGAAGCCACCAAAGTTGAGTTGATTACCTACGCCCATGAGAACGACACCCGTATCGTTAAGCCTTTTATGCTGGTCATTGCCCGCGACACTACTCATGCGAAGGCTTTGAAAGAGAAACTGGAAACGGTATTTGATGGTAAATACGCTGGCAAAGTGATTCAGGTAGATAGCAGCAGCAAAGAAGAAGAAACCGTGCAGGCATTGCTGAATGTTGAAAGTAGCGATGAGCCGACAGAGATTGTTATCCACGTGAACATGTTGAAGGAAGGTTGGGATGTAACCAACCTCTACACTATTGTTCCTCTGCGAGCGGCAAATGCCAAAACCCTAGTAGAGCAAACCATTGGTCGGGGCTTGCGTTTGCCTTACGGGAAGCGAACAGGTGTTGAGCCGGTCGATAGGTTAAGCATTGTCGCCCATGACCGATTCCAAGAAATCGTCGATGAGGCCAACAAAGACGATAGCGTATTAAGAAAACTCAAATTCATCGAATTGGATTATGAAGAAAAACAAGGCAAAGAGAATTTTCAAATCGGCTCCAATATAGACGCACAGATTTTTGGTGGCGACACCAAAGGCAGTGCTGGAACCACCTACAAACCTAAAGCACAAGAGAAGCCGCTCTTTGTCTCGGAGCCTGAAAAAAAGGCAGCCAGCGCTGCGTTGGCGGTTATCAAGCAATATCAGTCCAAACCTGAGCAGGCACCAACGAGTCAGGCCCTTCATTCTGAAGCGGTGCAGCAGCAGATTATTGCAGCAGTAAAAGAGCACCTCACCCAAGGGCAACAATCACTGCTAGAGGATGAAGAGCAAATTGATATTGCCGATGTGGTCGCCAAAACAACGGCGTTGGTTGTCGATAACACTATCGACATTCCACGCATTATCGTTACCCCTAAAGGCACAGTAAATAGTGGCTACCATGCCTTTACCCTTGATATTTCAGGAATCAAAGGCCTCAAGCCGCAAGAGCGTTCACTAGTAAGCCAGAGCCTTCAAACCAATGAGCAAACGGAGATTGGTGAAGGAGACTCTGGTAATTACGAACCAATCAATGAGAACTACATTCTTAAAAAGTTGTTTGACTATGACGACATCCCCTACGACGAGCATGCCGAGCTGCTGTATGACTTAGCTAAGCAAGCCGTTGAGTGCTTGAATGCAGTCAATGATGAAAAGGATGTGGAAAACATTCTTCAAAATCAAAGCGACGCTATCGCAAGGCTTATTCATGCTCAAATGGACAAGCACTTCTATGAAAAAGCCACCGAGTACGAAGTGGAAGTACGTAGCGGGTTCACCACGCTGAAGGAGTGCTCATACACGGCGGCACAAGGGCAGGATGTTAAAAACTATCGCGACACCGTGACCGAAGTGAGCAAGATTAAGCAAATGCTGTTCGGCGGTTTCAAAAAATGCCTTTATCCGATACAGAAGTTCGATTCTGACACCGAACGACGCTTCGCTATAATCCTTGAGCGCGATGCAATTAAATGGTTCAAACCTGCCAAGGGCCAGTTCAAAATGTACTACAAGAAAGGCACCGAACACCCAGAGTATGTGCCTGACTTTATTGTTGAAACCAACGATGGCATTCTGATGGTGGAAACGAAAAGCGCGCAGTATAAAAACGCTGATGGCACCTGGAACGAAGAAGTAACAGAAAAAGCTAAGTCGGGTGTAAAGTGGTGCGCTAACGCCTCCGCTTATCTAAAAGACAACGGCGGTAAAGAGTGGAATTATTTACTGATCCCTCATGACGAAGTTAAAGAAGCAAATACCTTGGGTAGTTATATTTCTAAATTTCAGCAGTCATTAAGCGGGACTAAGTAACAATAGGCCGAGAGATCGCTGTCTTACAGCTGGTGACAAAACGTTGGTATTGTCATCAGCTGGAGTGCTAACCTATGGACAAATTGGAAATCGCCTACAATGCAGAGAAATCCTGGCCTACAGTCATTATCACCAGTGGTGGATGTTACAGGGTCAGGGGCAATTTAGCAGGTTTAAAAGCATCAATTCTCGATTCCGAATTCAAAGGTGAGTTCTGAGGAGGGAAGAGGAGGGAATATGGTTAAGCTTTTATCCGAACATTTCAGCCCTGAAGATCTGAATATTGAGATTGAAGAAGTATTCCCTAACTGCACGGAAGTATTCTATCTTCCGAGTATGAGCGATCTTGAAAAAGCAGGAATAGACTATGCGAATCCTAGTCAGTATAAAAGAAAGATTGCTCTATTTAGGGGTCAGGATGGATTTATCTCGCTTTATCCCATATATACCTTGACAACCCACCCTAACTACTTAAACCAGAAGTATGGCCAAATAAATGAAATAGCTATCGAAGTTAACCTTGACTCGGCACCCTATACCAAAGATGAAGTATATGAATGTTTACAACTTTTGCCGACAGGTTTTATCAAAGACATTCGCTATGGTCTAGGATTGACCAAAGGATATCAGACGATAATTTCCGCGCTTGAAAAGCATACAAGCCATCAATGCCTTATTCTTGACAAGAATAAAACGGGCGGTGCTGATGATGAATATTTTCATGTAAATATGAATGATTATGATGAAATGCGTCGTGCTTGTAACCGCATTACTGAAAGAGCGCGGAAAGTTGCGCGTATTACGAAGGCTGTCGCCACTTACAATCACGTTGCTCATCGATTAGGTGTTGAGCAAAAAACCTTGCCTACTGATAACGATACCATAAGCAAGATGCTTCGGATAAAAATAACGAATGCAGATAAGCAAGCAGCTATGAGCATGGTCACGAAAGACAAATCAGTAGTAAAACATACTGACTCAGCCACTTTGATTAAGTTGAAAAATGATATCGAGTTGGTCTCGCTTGAGCGCTTAATTTCTTCATATGAAGACTTGCTAAGTAAAGAAACAAATGAAGACATCTGGCAGAGGCTTTTCAATCAGAATCCATTTATCTTGACTTTTGCCTTCGGCTATCCGGCAATAAAAATATCAGACCAAGAAAGTATTGGTGGCGAACGCATGACTGGCGATGGTGAAAAAATCACGGTCTATCTGATAAAAAATGGCCTCACAAACAATCTAGCTCTGATTGAAATCAAAAAGCCTTCTTCCGCGTTACTAAAAAAAACAGCCTATAGAGGCTCAGTTTACTGCGCTTCCACAGAACTAACAGGCTCGGTAAAAAAAATACCTGATCAGTGTTCTCAGCTACAGCAAAATATTGCCACGATAAAAAGCAACAACCGACTTTATGACATTGAATCATATGCTGTTAACTGTATTTTAGTGATTGGTACGATGCCCGATGATGAAGACAGGAAGAAGTCTTTTGAGATGTACCGACGTAACTCAAAGAATGTGCAAATTATTACATTTGATGAGCTTTTACTCAAGTTAAAGCAATTGCACGAGTTTCTCGATAATAGCGATGAAAAAGGGGAGGTTGCACCGTGAGCTTACAAACAAATTTAAAGGGGCGCTTACGAAATACTTCGTTGCCTAAGAGCCATGGCCTAATGCCGGTATTTGAGGCAGTAGTTAACTCCATTCATTCTATTGAAGAGATGGGTAATGCCGCTGATGGTAAGATTGTTCTCCACATCAACCGTGCCAGTCAAGGCAGTTTGGATTTAGACGCAAAATCGCAACCTCCAATCATCGGATTTACCATTACAGATAATGGCTGTGGTTTTGACAATACCAACTTTAATTCGTTTGAAACCCTCGATTCAGATCATAAAATTGACAAAGGATGCCGTGGTGTTGGCCGCCTGATGTGGCTGAAAGTATTTAATCTAGTCGAAGTGGAAAGCCATTTTTTTGATGGTGACGATAAGCTTAAAAAACGCTTATTCCGTTTCGATGATAAATCAGGCGTTCACGGTGAAAAGATTGTAGGGGCAACATCTCAAAAACCTGGTACACTTATCAAGCTGAATGGTTTTGATGAGAGTTTTCGCAAGCATGTTCCTTCAAAAAACCATTCTATTGCCAACCAGTTGCTTGAACATGTGCTTTGGTATTTTGTGCGACAGGGAAGTGCGCCCAAGATAATTCTGGAAGATGCGAATGAGGTTTTAGACCTTGATAATTTGCTTGAAGAACATATGCATGCCAGCGCATTTCTCGAAACAATAACAATTCGTGACTATCAATTTGAATTAACTCATATAAAGTTTCGTGCATCTGTTAACAAAAAACATCAACTAGCCCTCTGCGCAGCTAATCGACTGGTTAAAGAAGAGTCTATTCAGGGAAAAATTCCTGGCCTGTACGGAAAAATTTCTGACGTTTCCGGTGATTTTACTTATACCTGCTATGTATCGTCCGACTATCTGAACCAGCATGTGCGCAGCGAGCGAACTTCGTTTGATATTGCTGAAGATGTTGAGGACATGCTCAACGAAGTAAGCTTCAAAGATATCCGGGAAGCCGTGTTAGCTCGGACTAAAGAATACCTGCAAGATGTTCTGATAGAGAACGTGTCGGCTGGTCGCAGACGGGTGGATGATTTCATCAACAATCATGCGCCACGTTATCGCCCCATTGCTAACTATGTTCCAGAAGAATTACTGATCGTTGACCCTGAAAAGTCAGATAAAGAGCTGGAGCTACATCTGCATGCTCAGTGGTATGAAGTGGAACGACAGTTGGTGAGCGAAGGCCACGACATTATGCAGCCTCAGAGTAGAGAGCATGTAGATGAATACAAGGAACGGCTCGGGGAGTACCTACGCAAAGCTGGAGATCTTAAAAAATCAGATCTTGCCAATTACGTTTCGCACCGGAAGGTAATTATAGATTTGCTACAAAAATCTATCGAGCGGCTTGAAGATGGAAAGTATGCCCGTGAAGATATGATTCATGAGATGATCATGCCTATGCGTAAAGATTCCAGCGAGGTTTTCTTGGACTCTTGTAACCTTTGGTTGATTGATGAGCGTCTAGCATTTCATAACTATTTGGCTTCTGATAAAACGCTCAACTCGATGCCAATTACTGGCAATGGTTCAACTAAAGAGCCTGACTTGCTTACCCTGAAAGTGTTTGATAATCCACTTCTTGTTAACGATCAGAACACCTTTCCACTTGCTTCCATTACGGTTGTCGAAATCAAACGTCCCATGCGCAATGATATGCGAGAAGGCGAAGATAAGGACCCAATAGATCAGGCATTAAGCTACCTGGAAAGAATACGCGACGGGAAAGTAACTACCAAATCAGGACGTCCCATTCCCGCAAATAAGGATATTCCCGGTTATTGTTATGTACTTTGTGACCTGACCGAATCGATGCATCGGCGAGCCCGTCGGGCTAACTTGCGGATTACTTCTGATGGAATGGGCTATTTCGGTTACAACGAGCCTTCCCATGCATATATCGAAGTGATTAGCTTTGATCAATTAGTTAAAGCAGCCAGAGAGCGTAACCGCGCATTCTTCGACAAGCTTGGATTGCCTTCCGCTTAACGGATTTAATTGATGAACCTGATGTTTATTGAGTTAAAAGATGCCATGCTCTATATACTCCTGAGCATGGCATTTTATTATAAAACTTCCTTATAAAATTCAACGGCAGCATACTTACATGATAATTTTGTGAGTGCTTTGATGCAGTATTTCCCGAACGATAATAGATAAAGATATGTAGTTATATCGATTGCTATTTAATGCTATGTATTCTAATTAATCATGAGCAATGTATGAGCTCAATTTATGTCCATGGTCATATCAATAAATTTTCCATGACAGAGCATAAATCAGAGTTGGTTGAAGTTTATCAGCATCAACCAACCAGTTGAATTTCTCTTATTCTACCTTTAATAATGCTTCCGCGATCCGCAGCCATCACAAAATCAGCCCACCACTGCATCATTGGACGACGCTGTACCAGATAATCGGTGCGGTTATACGCGCGGCGAACCTCATTTTCATCCACATGGGCAAGTGCTGCCTCAATTACATCAGGCGAAAAGCCTTGTTCATTTAGGGCTGTACTGGCGATAGATCGAAGATTATGCGAAACGGGAACACCACCAAAACCTGCCCGTTTGAGTGAAGCATTAACGGTTTGGCTGTTCATTGGTTGACTTGGTTTGATACGGCTCGGAAAGATAAATTCCCGATTGCCGCTTAACGGCTTCATCATCTCCAGAACAGCCAATGCTTCATCTGACAGTGGAACAGTATGGTCCCGGTTCATTTTCATCCGTGCTGCAGGAATCTTCCACTCTCGCGCTTCCATGTCTACCTCTTCCCAGCGAGCTTCAGCCGCTTCGGCAGGGCGGGTAATAGTAAGAAGTTGCCACATGAACAGGCAGCGTGTGGAAAGGCTAATGCTGGCTGTTTGCATTGTCTGCATCAGTTGAGGTAGCTGATTCGGTCGAATGCTAGGCATGTTCTTCTTCTGTGGCTTTTCGAAGGCTTTGCCAATATTAACGCTTGGTACAGCATCAATTAGACCCGTGTTCTGGGCAAAGATCATCACTTCATTAATTCGCTGGCAAAGGCGACGAACGGTTTCCAGTGCTCCTCTGGCCTGGACTGGTTGAACGGCTTGAACCAGCGTATGGGCTTTAATATTTGTAACGCTGACATCACCAATCGCAGGAAAAACATCTCTTTCCAGAGATCGCCAAATATCCTCTGCATAGTCCTCGGTAACACTGGCTTTCTTCACATTCCACCAACGTTCTGCCACGAGCTGGAAAGTATTAGTTTTGGCTTCAAGTGAACTGCGTAGTTGTTCTTGCTGATGTTCCTGGGGATCGATTTGTTTCGCTAAGAGAGAGCGTGATTCAGATCGATAGCTTCGAGCATCGGCAAGCGTAACTGACGGGTAGGAGCCAATGCTCTTTTTCGCTCGCTTCTTGGTGACAGGGCGGATGTAGCGAAATTGCCAGATTTTACTCCCGCTGGATTTGATCAGTAGCTCAAGGCCATCACCATCATAGAGAACATAGTCCGCTTCCTTGGGTTTGGCAGATTCGATTTCCTTAACAGAGAGAGGTTTGGTTTGTCTTGCCATTGCCGGGTTTCCATAGTTTTAGGCACCTCAAAAACAATAAAGCTTTATGAGGTGCCTAACAAGGTGCCTAAAAAGTTCGGATTTAATTAGTTGGCTTCGGACTTCACGGGACAAATTGCAGGCACAAAAAAGCCCGCAGGGCTTGCGCCATGCGGGCTCTTAGGACTTCATCGAATGGCTCTGGTAACCATCGACCAAGAATTTGGTGGGCTGGCGGAGTCTGAATTTTTTCGGCAATTATATGTTTTTATATGATTTTTATGAATTCAACTTTGATTGGTATACCTAAGCGTATACCAATCGTGTTCATTAAGGCGTTTTCCAGGTAGGTAGAAGGGCTGGTTTTGCTTCTATCGTTTCGCATATTTTTAGCCCTGAAGCTCGCTTGACGTTACGTAAATCGGAAAGGAACGCGAAGTTTAGGCGTATTGAACAGGAAAACCGCTTTTAGTGACGAGAAGTCCAGTCACAAAACTGAAAATGTGAGCTGATGGTAGTCCGCGATGAGCGAAAAACGGGCATTGAGCCATTTAAATAATCTGTGTAAGCATTTGTCATTGAGGGTTGCACTTACGAGCAGATCCATTTCCCGCCTGTCCCTTAAACTCATCCATCTCATCCATCTCATCCTTCTGAATTTCCTCTACAGGATTAAAAAACCCGCCGAAGCGGGTTTGGTAATTTGAATTTTTTCTCAGGCGGCCATCTTTCTGCATTGTTCGGCGCAGTGATGACAAGCTCTGGAACAATCCTGGCAATGGTCATGTTCATGTGTTGCACACTCATCGCCGCATTTCTGACAAACATCAGCGCAAAGTCGGCAGAGCTCTTTAGCTGACTCGCTATTAAGTGCCATGAACTGAGCTGCAAGACGACAGATATTTGCACACTGCATATCCAGTTTTATGCACTCGCGCATCATCTCTACGTTCTCTTCTTCGAGACAAGAAGCTGCACAATTATCACATGCCGCAGCACACAGATAGCAGGCCTCAATGCATTTTTTGTATTCGTCTAACATGATTTCTCCTTAGCTAAGGTTACGTATTAATCATGGAAGAGATAAATGATTATGCAAGTTTGAGATTAGTTAACGGTCTTTTCAGCATTTCTCTTAATTGGCTTACAGTGCATCTTTATAGTTACCCAATGCACCAGCGTCCGCTTATGGTACAGAGCTGATTAACATGCAAGCTAATGTCCACTATGAGCGAACAGTAGACGTTTTAGTTAGTGATGTATCAGATGACAGAGAGCAGCTTAGGTGTCCTGTTCACGCTTTTTTGCTTTTTTGCCACGCCAGTACTCTTCCAGGTAAGGCAGCAATTCAAGCACAAAGATGCCTGTAAGCACAGCCACGATATAGTTACCGGGCAGCGGATCTATTCTTTGTTTGAGTTCAAATCGAGCAGATTCTTCCCCGAAGCCAAACAGTGCCAAAAATTGCGGCCAGTGACGTGAAATCACCAGCAAAAGTGCCATCAGAGGCACCATTTCTAAAAAGCTGTGCACATGTTGCTCAACGGGCGATACCCGCCTTGCGGTCACAGCATAATTGACATCCCATAGAGCTGTAGCCTCATGGCAGAAAAACAGCACAATCATAAACGCAATGACTAACGCATTTATCTCTAGAAAGAGGGCAGCAAGTAAAGGCAGGCCCATCTCAAAAAACATTAAAATGTGAATATAAGTTTCTTTCAGGCCAGTAGTTGTTTCTATATCAGTTGCTCTGTGGCAAAGCCAGTCAGCGAAACCTGCAATAAGCCAGACAGGCAAAACGAAGTAGAGCAACATTAACATCTGTGGATCGGAAGTAGGAGGCATCTTACTGTACCTGTAGAGCTTAAATGAAAAGCATAGACGCATAGCAATGATGAGCAAATAAAAGTAGGAGGAATCCATGGCGGGCGGCCTGTGCTTCGCAAATTAATACAGCAGCAGGTCAGAAACATCCGCTCTTGGCACTTAGCGGAAAAACACACCCTGAGCATTGATCAGCACACCCTGAAGAATAAAACGGGCGAGCAGTGCGCAGCCTGCCTTTTAGCTGCATGGAAGCGTCAGATGGCGTGGAAGGGGTTACTTCAAATTAGTGGAGTGAGCAGAAACCGCGTCACCCCTAAAAAAAGATTTTATAAAAAATCCTTCACACTCTACACCTTTCATTTAATACCTTTTTATTCAATTAGTTATATGGTGAAGCATGGGTGTACAATAGGCTACACTCTACACCACGGGTGTACAATAGGCGTAAAAAAACCGGCTCTCGCCGGTTCCGTATGGTTCAGATGGCTGCCGGGTCATCACATTTTGGCAACCAGTCGGTGTTACTTTCCTCCGTCAGATCCAGATTGGTCTGGATCCCCAGCTTCGTTCGCCGCTTCAGGTAGTTCAGCCCGTATTCCCGTAAAATCCCTTCAAGCGCCAGGCCAAACATTTTCATGCTCAGCGGGTTCCTGTAGCCGTTGGCCTCCATGTAGCACAGGTAAGCGTGATACAGATAGCGGCGTGGCTGTGCGGGCCGGATGCTGGCATTCCCCATATAAAGCGCGTTTGGCTCCGGTGCGGTAAACAGGTAGCCACAAAAGTCCACCATGGGATCGGCATCGCGCTTGATGCGCATTGCCTCGCCGGAGTTCTGCTGCGACTGAAGCAGCGCGCGGGCATTCTGCGGCTGACTGAATCGCTGCATCAGCTGGCGCACGATAACGGCCAGTTCTCCCCGGATTTTCTCTTTCAGCAGCGGATCGCGCTCGCTGGCCGCAACAATTTCCGGGAAATGAAGAATGACCCGGCGGCGTGACACGCCCCCGCTGCGGTCGGTGAAGCGCATCGGGTTGTTGTTCACCGCCAGAATAACCGCCGGGATATGGGTTGAGTAGGCGTCACGGTATTTCGGATCAACGGATACCGCATCGCCGCCGGTGATGGCTTTAATACCCGCGCCATCGCCGCTCCATTTCTCCTGGTCAGGCAGAATAATCAGTGAGTAGCCAATCACTGCCGCGCGTTCACGTGAAGACTCCAGCGTCTCGATGGTTGCAGAGGTGGTATTATCCGTTCCGGCCAGCATGGTGGCGATTTCGGCCATGATACTTTTACCACTGCCACCGGGGCCGGTCACCTCAAGAAACAGCTGCCAGTCATAGCGGTTTGCCAGCACCATAAACAGCGCGGCCAGAATGATGTCGCGCTTCTCTGCGCTACGACCTGCTGCCCGGTCCAGCCACTGCCAGAAGTGTGGCGCGTGGCTTTCCAGCGTCTCGCCCGGCACCGGCGGGGTGAAATCCACATCGCTGACGGTGCGCAGCCAGTAGTCTTTTCTGTGCGGACTGAAGGTGGCGGTGCGGGTGTCCAGCACCCCGTTACGAAAGCCAATCAGACGGCGTGCCGGCTCCGCCTGCTGTGGCACGATAAGTTTCAGCGTGTCGACGATGCCCGCCACCTTTGCCGATGAAAAGCTGGCCCCAACTTTAAGGAACAGGGCCGCCACCTCACGGCGGAACTGATTGCCGGGCATCACCTTCCACGCACCCGACTGGTATCGACTGAGAATTTCACCGCTGGCGTCCACGGCCAGCCGGTCACGGTAATGTTCAGACACGCGCTCCGCCTTGTCGCTGACGCTCATGGCTGAAAATTCCGCCTCGCTCATAGTGGTAAACGGGCTGGTGCGTACTGGCCTGGCCGCATCGTTCAGCGCCCTGCGCGTTTCATCCGCGCCGTTCTGAATAAAGGCATCATTCCAGTCACCGAATACGGGTGGCAGGGCTACCGTGGCGTTGCAGGCTTCTGCGGCCTTACCTGCTTTTGTCTGCCCGTCACCGTTCAGGTCACGGTCTGCGGCAATCAGCAGGGGCAGCGTGGCGTGTTTTTCGCGGACAAGGCCAGCCAGAGAAAGGAGGTTCACGGACGACAGTGCCACCCACACTTTATCGCCGGTCAGGTTATGCACTGTCAGCCCGGTGGCGTATCCTTCTGCCAGCCAGATGCGCTTTGCCGGTTTATCACTGCCGAGAACGTGGCAGGCACCTTTCACCTGACCGCCTTTTAACGTGCGCTTTTCACCGGCGGCGTTAATCAGCTGGACGTTGACCAGATGCCCGGCCATATCATGCAGCGGCACCACCACGTCACCGGGACGGTAGCTGATGGTTGCCACCTTATGCGGCTTCGTCAGTGCCAGGGCATTATGCTGCGGCCAGCCCTTGCGGGACAGGTAGGCGTTACCGGTGACTGCTTTCGCCGTGCTGACCAGCTGCTGCGCCAGCATGGCGGCGGCCTGGTGGGCTGCTTCCGTGTCAGCCGTGTTTGTGCTCAGGGATTCAGGCTGTACCGGTGGCAGCACGCCGCTCAGCTCACTGACGCGTACAGCGGCCTCGCTCAGGGAAATACTGAGCGCCTTTTCCACCAGGGTGAGACCGTCACCGGCCCCGCAGTGGTTACAAATCCATGTACCGCGCCCGTCTTTATCATCAAAGCGAAAGCGGTCGGTGCCCTGACAGACCGGGCACGGCATATGGCGGTTTTTCACCACCGTCAGGCCCAGTGCGGGGAGGATGCGGGGCCACTGGCCCCGTGCGGCGGTGGCTGCTTCTGATACGGTCATTTTCATAATTTTATTCTCCCTCAGTGCAGTACCGGCACGTCTTTAAGACGCCCGCACAGTTCATCCATCACCACCTGTCCCAGAAAGGACAGGCACGGCGCGGCTTTCAGCGGCCCGGCGGCCATCAGGTCAGCCAGCAGCGCACAGGCGATTTCCTGCCCGCGCTGGCGTCCGTGCTGGCGCAGATAAAATCCTTCCAGCCCGGTTTCGATGGCGTGTTCAACACACGCCAGCGTCAGGGAGTGATAGCGGTTCTGCTCATGGCAGAGGGTCAGCCAGGCACAGGCCACCGCGCGGCGGTAAAGCGCGGCTTTTAAAGCGGGTGACAGAGTACGTTCTTTCATGGCTGCACCTCCTCATTCATCCAGCCGTCATGACAGCGTGTCACCACGCCGTCCAGCTGTGCGGTCATCAGGTAAATCAGGGAAGCCAGCTGCGCGCGCTGGTCAGCCGGTGGCGCTTCGTGACAGTCCTGAATCCGGGTCAGGTCAGATACCAGCAGACCAACGTTGCGGATATGGTCGAGGCGAAGAATGTCTTCAGGGGAAATGCTGGCGTGATTCATGCGCGCACCTCCCTGACCGGCAGGCGGGCGGCCAGTGACAGAATGTAATCACGTGCAAGTGTCAGGCGCGCGGCGCGCTCACTGGCAGCTGTGGTGCGAAGCATCTGAATACGGGAATGGCGCTCACAGCGGCGCAGGGCGGCAAAAACAAAGACGAACTGAATATGTGGGGAATGAGTGACTTTAGCCATGATGGCAGTCTCCATTGAGTAGCGGTTATTGCCACCACCGGAGTTCCTACACTCATGGGTGGCAGCCCGAACGGGGGTAGGAATACCGGCCTCAATGGATACCGGCCAGCCCGAAGGCTGCCCCGCCCGGGCCACCATTACGCGGACGGCACAACGGATATATAACCGCTGCCCGAAAAATGGGTGCACTGAGGCATGGACACAAAAAAAGACGCGTGGCGCGTCTGGTGTCGCCATTGAGTAACTCGGGTTCCTACGCCCGGCTGCCGATTTTGCGACAGCAACAAGACTGTACCAGGGAATGACCCCTGCACGCAAGCCGGGGAACAGCAGATTAAGCAGCATTTGCACCTCAGCAGTCGGTGAGGATGATGCCGGCGCGGGAAAACGTCTGCAATTCGGTTTTACCGGGTGGGGTTGTGACACTGCGTTCGTTAAAGCCGGTATCTGTACCCTGAAAGCACTGCGGCTGCCCCGTTTTATCCGTTTCAGTTGCAATCGCCAGTGCTAGCAGCTGCGCATTATTCAAGGACAGGCCGTGCGTCTTTCCGCCGATGGTAAGCACAATCATGACAAACGCTCCTGACCGCGCGCGGCAATGCGATCATTCATCCAGTCGCCAACTTCACTGGCAAGCCACGCCACATTTTTTCCGCCCAGCGAGACCTGCGCCGGAAAGGCATTGCGGCTGATGAGATCGTAAACGGTGGAACGGGATAAGCCACAGATATGCATCACTTCCGGCAGGCGGATAAAGCGTTCCTGAGCGGGCAGCGATGAAGGTAAAACAGGGGCCGCCGGAGCGGATGAAGATGCGGAAACAGTGTTATACATGGCTACCTCTCAGGGTTCCGTAACGAGCCGGGCGGACGTGCCCGGTCTCTGGTAGCTCTTTATTTTGAGTATATTTTACTGCAAAGCAACAAGCTGAATTTGTATGAGTCAGAGAAAAACTGAATACAAATCGCACAGCAAAAAATGGCTGTGACATATAAAGACAAATAAGCACAAATAAGCCGTAGTAAGCTTAAAGCAAGTTTTTTTAACTTATTAATAATTTCAAATTAATCGAAAATAACAATGGAAATATTTTATACAGTCTCCTGATGGGTGAACAATGGTGAACAGAAGGTGAAGAATCACTTTTCGATTGTTCACCCTTTAATTTACTGTATTTATTCTTTTTTTCTTAAGGGTGAAGAAAGGTGAAGGATATATATAAAATTAAAATCAGCATGATGGGTTTACGAAGTCCTTTTCCTGGCTAGCCAGAAGAAGGTCTTTTTGTCTGGTCGCTGAGACAACGGCATCCGGTAGTTCAGCTGTGTCAGCGCCGGCACAATTGACTTCCCGAAACCGAAAAGGCAGGAAACAACATGACCGACACCCACCGCACCCCCGAAGCAGACTTTACCACCGCATTACCCGCCGCTACCCGGCAGGCGCTTGAGAAAGTACAGACCGCTAAATCAGCATGGCTTGCTGCACGCAGGCAACAGACTGAAGCCGCAACGATGGCCGCCACCATCAGACGCCGCCGGGAAGAAACAGAAGCTGAAGCGAAAATCATGAATGAGGAGTGGCGCGAACTGTTCCGGGAAAACCAGGGCAGTATGACGCCGCGCATGAAGAAGCTGCGTACGGATATCGCACTGGCCCGCGAAACGCTGAACGAGTTTGATGAATTGCTGAGCACACTTCAGACCGAAACGGAAACCCTCCCGTGGGCCTCCGGAGACCGGGCAAAAGAATACATTAATGCTCACAAATCATTGATGATGGTTTACTCGCACCATGTATGGGCACAGTTCATGGCGGAGCATGGTGAGGCAATGATGCAGGCCCTCAGTCTTCGGATGCACGCAATGGGGCTTTATCATGCCGGCGGCTATGAGGGCGTGGATGATGCAGAAACCAAAATTAAGCAGTTCATCCGGGGAGACATTACCGAAAAAGCGATGAAGCATGCTCCGTCCGCAGAAGGAGATGCCCTGCTTTCGGGAACAGGGCTCAGTGCTGCATCGCAGGCGCATCACGATGCACGTAATGCGCCCAGCCCGATGACGCGACATACACTGTTCATGAAGCGTGAAATGGACGCGAAGGACACAGCACAATGAGCCAGGACTGCCAGCGCAGCTACTCGCCTGCCAGACACTTTCGTTACCGGCAGCGTTCTGAAAGTCTGATAAGCGCCAGGAGGCCAGTCGATGGCGCTTAAATGCCCGGAATGCGGCACGGTATCGCACACGCGTACCAGCGCCTATGAATCTCCCACCGTCAAGCGAACCTGGTATCAGTGCCGGAATCTGGATTGCTCGTGCACGTTCACCGCGCTGGAGAGCGTGGAGAAAATCATCATGAAACCGCACAAGCCCGTGGCGGCAGAGCCTAAACCGCAGAATGACGTCCCGGTTCGCCAGCCGCAGACGCTGGGCCGCTATGGTTCAGCCAGTACCCGCAAAGACCGCCACGCACAACCCTGACAGAGAGGAAAAGCAGCATGACACAGCAGCAGATGACCGACGAACAGATTCAGGTCGCCGGTAACCGTATTGGTACGGCGCAGGCCAGAGTACAGCGGCCACTTAAGGAAGCCGGATGGCTCCTGCGATTACCCGAGGCTGACGTTATCAGCCACACCACCGAGCTGGTGAAGGGCCTTTCCCCTGACTGGCGTTTACGTATCGAAGACCTCAACGTGAAGATGCTTGCCTGGCTGGAAGCGAGGCAGGCCGAAAATGCCGCCACTGAAAATCTCAGCGAGCTGCGCCAGCGTAAAACAGAGATGGAACAGGCAAGCCGGGACAACCGGGCGCGCTTCCGTGAAATGCTGGGACAGAATGGCGGCAGCGTCACGCCGGATATGAAGGCACTGCGCGCGGAGTATCTGGAACAGCAGGAAACGGCATCAGACCTTGCCGGGCTGATTGCCGAAAAGGAAAAGCAGCTGCCAGTACTGGCAGACGTGACCGGACGCAAGGCTAACGCTTACGTATTCTGTCATGAGGGCATCACGAGTGAGCGCATTGATACGCTTATTGATGACTTCTTTATCATTCATGGCGCCGAGCTGAGCAGCCTGCTCAGGATGAAATACAGCCAGTTTGAACAGAATGGCTCAACCCATGCACCGGGCGTTATTGAAGGCGCGAACGATGCTGACACGCTTTACCGTGAATATGTCCAGAACCTTATTAAGCAATGGACGGGGGTAAACCAGCCGTTGATGTTCCGGGATGACGTGCTGAGCGTGAGCGGTGCGCATCCTTTCCGGGGAGCCAGAACCGATCGCAGCAAGCGTAAAATTTTCTGAGCGGCAAGCGCAGAAACTCACCGAAGCCCGGCCAGTGCCGGGCTTTTTTACGTCCGTTGCGTGAGTGCATGTCTATGCTGCATGAAAACGCATGACTCTCCGCCATCCCGGAACGGCATGAAAGGCCAGCTGCGGCGCGGCACAGAGCTAATCATGCAGGTGCATGAAAACTGCTGCATAAAGCGGGCAGGCGTGGCGGGGGTACGAGCGCGCGCTTACATAGAAAATGCAGTTGATTGCTTAAGTGGTAAACGATAATCTCAAGTTTTTCTTAACTAAGGATTAAGCATGAGTACATGGACACAGGCCTATGAAAGCAGAGAAGATCTGAAATCATATGGGGACAATGGTTTAGCCTTATTTGCATTAGCACTGCACTTTCGAATAGATGACATTGATGGAGTTGCTGCGGAATCTATTACTGATGGGCACGATGATAAAAAATGCGATCTTGTTTATATTAATGAAGAAGAAGAATTTGCCGTTCTCGCCCAATGCTACTTTTCAGGAAAAGATAGACAAGAAGCCCCAGCAAATAAGGCCAGTGACCTCAATATCGCTTTAGCATGGCTTCTGCAAAGAGATTTAAAAGAGGTGCCTGAAAGAATAAACTCCTCGGCAAAACAGATTCGAGATTTAATCAGGCAATCTAAAATAAAAACTTTATATGTTTGGTATGTCCACAACTTGCCAATTTCAAAAAATGTGAGGCAGGAGTTGGTAACGGTTCAGCAAACTGCAAATACTATTTTGAAGCATGATTTCAATCATTCAAAAGTTCAGGTGCATGCTGTAGAGGTTGGTGCAGAAAAAATTACTGAGTGGTACAGTGAATCTCTATCTCCAATCTTGGTTGATGAAATTTTCAACATAAAAGTAAGTGATGGCGGTTATGAAATAAATGGAGGGGAGTGGGCTTCGTTTTGTACTACGATTCAAGGTAAGGATTTAGCGAGGGCTTATAAAAAGCATAAGTTGAATGTTTTCTCTGCAAACGTGAGAGATTATCTTGGCTCAAGATCTACGGATTCTAATATTAACAATGGCATTAAAACTAGCGCAGAAAATTCAGCATCTGACTTCTGGGTTTTCAATAATGGAGTTACAATATTAGTTCATGATTATAAGTACAATGAAAAAGTTCGCAATCTTGAAGTCAGAGGTATGTCAATCGTTAATGGTGCACAAACGACAGGCGCTCTTGGATCTCTTGCTCGTTTACCAACAGAAGATGTTAGAGTTCAGGCAAGATTTATAAAAGTTAGAGATGGAGATGCTGATTTAATTCAAAATATTATTCAATATAATAACAGCCAGAATAAAGTTGAGGCATCTGATTTTAGAAGCACAGATAAAATACAAAAGCGCTTGAAGGTTGAGTTTTCTTCTATTCCAGATGCTGAGTATGAAGGTGGTCGCAGAGGCAGCGCCGAAAGTGTCATACGTAGAAAGCCAAATCTCTTACCATCATACACAGTTGGACAGGCTCTAATGAGTTTTCATGGAGAACCAACTATAGCATATAACCAAAGGTCTGCTATTTGGACAAATGATTCCTATTACTCAAAAATATTTAATGACAGCACGAAAGCATCCCATATTGTTTGTGCATTTTCATTGATGAAATGTATAGTCAATAAGAAAATTCATTTAGGGAAAAAAGAAACATTATCTAAAAACGATGCAGCTCAATTAGAATATTTGAGATACAGGGGGGCGATCCCGCTGCTTTGTTCTGCTATCACTGAATGTCTAGAGAGCTTTCTGGGGCGGCCCATACCTGATCTGTTTAGAGTTTCATTTGGAAATGATGTATCGCCATCCAGTGCTGAGACAATTTGGGAACCGATAGTAGACATTTGCTTGGCTTTAAGTAACCAACTTTTGCCAGCCTTAATTGATGGCGGTTTAAAAAGCCCAACAAAGGTTAGGGAATGTACATCTAATTTTTCACAACTAATTGCTGCTACTGCACAGATGAATCGTCCAGTATATGAATTGTTTGAGAAGAATGTAAAACCAGCTTTCTAAAACAAAAGGCCTCATACGAGGCTTTTTATAAACTACAAGTAATAAAAATGAGTATATGTGATCATCAAAGCTTATTGCGTAGGGCTGGTTTTATTTGTAAGCCCCACCACTCCATCAGTTCTATTCTTTTAATTAAATATGTTGAACGATTGTATGCTCTACGAACTTCATTTTTATCACTATGAGCAAGTGCTGCTTCAATAACGTCAGAATTAAAACCCGCTTCATTTAGCGCTGTACTTGCTATAGAGCGCAACCCATGAGCGACAAGTTTCCCCCCGTAACCAATGCGCTTGAGTGCGGCATTAGCAGTCTGGCTATTCATTGGCATTTTTGGATTATTGCGGCTGGGGAATACATGTTCACGATGAGCACTGATAGGCTTCATCACCTCTAAAATTTCGACCGCCTGGGATGGCAGAGGAATAATGTGTTCTCGTTTAGCCTTCATCCTCTCGGCTGGAATCGTCCAAAGCTTTGTCTCAAGATCGATCTCTACCCATCGAGTACCTGAAGCCTCTGAAGGGCGCACAAGAGTCAGGAGTTGCCATTCGATCAGGCAGCGAGTCGGAATGGACAAATTGGACATCATCAGGGAATGCATAAGTTTCGGCAATTCCTCTGGTCGCAGCGTTGGCATATTCTGCTTTTTAGGCTTCTCAAACGCCATACCGATACCAGACGCAGGATTAGCATCGATTAGCCCGGTATTAACCGCATAAATCATAATCTCGTTAATACGTTGCACCAGACGGCGAACGGTTTCAAGAGCACCACGGGCCTTAATAGGCTCCAAGGCTTCAACCAGCTTACGTGCTTTAATCTCCTGCACGGGGATATCTCCAATAGCAGGGAAAACATCTTTCTCAAGAGAACGCCAGATATCCTTAGCGTAATCCGGTGTAACGCTGGCCTGTTTCAAAGCAAACCAGTTAGCGGCCACGGTTGAGAAAATGCTGTCTAATGCGATCTGCTGCTGTTCTGTGAGCTGTTCGGCTTGCGTCTGTGGGTCAATGCCATTAGCGAGTAAGGAGAGGTAATCAGCACGCACGCGTCTGGCATCTGCTAACGACAGGGCAGGAAAGGCACCCAGGCCCATCATAGTGCGCTGCTTTGTCGCTGGCCTTTGATAGCGGAAACGCCAAAGCTTCTTTCCTGTAGTTTTCACCACCATAAAAAGTCCGTCGCCATCATGCAGCGTCAGATCTTTATCAATGGCTTTGGAACGAAGAACTTCTGTGTTGGTGAGAGGGCGCGTAGTCCTTGCCATACGGGGCTTTCCTGCGTGAATTGGTATACGTTAATGGCATACATCTTACCGTATACCAATACGTATACCAATTATCACCGGATTTGGCTGGATCTCTACGGACTACCACAGACGTAAAAAAGCCCGCGAGGCTGGTTCCAAGCGGGCTTTCAGGACTTACCCGGACGTATCCGGTACATAATGTGGTGGAGCTGGCGGGAGTTGAACCCGCGTCCAGAATTACTACACCGTCGGCACTACATGCTTAGTCCAGTTTTTACATTCGCTGGTTAGCTGCGAACGGACACGCCACTAACAAACTAGCCTGATTGGATTTAACGCTGCAACCCCAGGCAGGGTATTCACGCGATCTCTTTTGTTTTTGACCTCTCTTGATCCCCGTCTTAAGAGCGGAAGCTAGGGAGAGAGGGCTCTAAGCAGGTTATTAAGCTGCTAGTGCGTAGTTTTCGTCGTTTGCGACTATTTTTTTGCGGCTTTTAACGAGGCCAACCGCCCCTCGGCATGCTCCTAGGGCTTCGCAAATCCTGTCGAATCCAGAATCAGCCCCAAGTACTGTTTCGCAGTATATCAGAAAAACCTGCCGCTATGCCAGTGGCTTAGCGGTTAGCGTGCTTCATGATACGTGCTTTGTCTAATTTCCACTCGCGATCCTTGATGTCATCGCGTTTGTCATGCTCTCTTTTCCCTTTCGCCACGCCGATCTTCAGCTTGGCCCAGGCGTTCTTCCAGTAGAGCGACAGCGCGACGATGGTATAACCGTCGCGGTTAGCTTTACCGAATAGCGTATCCAGCTCGCGCTGCTTAAGCAGCAGCTTACGGGTACGTGTCGGATCGCAGACAACGTGCGAAGAAGCCCCTGTCAGCGCCTGAAAGGTGGAACCGAACAGGAAGGCTTCACCATCGCGCAGCAGTATGTAGCTTTCGCTGATATTGGCCTTGCCGGCACGGAGTGATTTAACTTCCCATCCCTGTAGCGACAGCCCCGCTTCGAACTCTTCTTCGATGAAGTATTCATGGCGGGCCCGCTTGTTCATGGCAATGGTAGCAGAACCGGGTTTGTGTGCTTTTTTCTTTGTCATAGTGCTACTTAGTTTACATGAAGCGGTGGTTGATGGCATCCCCTGTAACATCGGGCGCAGGGAAAAGCGCTATTTTAGCAGAACGCTGGCGGCTGAGAATTTTTGTTTACCTGCCTGCGATGTTATTATTTACGTGTTGAAGATTAACAGGAAACATTATGTCTCAGATTAGCCGTTCCGCGCTGGTGCCCTACAGCGCCGAGCAGATGTTCCGGTTGGTAAACGATGTGGATGCCTATCCGGAATTTCTTCCAGGGTGTACCGGCAGCCGGGTGCTGGATTCGAGTGAACAACAGATGACGGCATCCGTGGACGTTTCCAAGGCCGGTATCAGTAAAACTTTTGTGACGCGCAATACGCTGACCAACAACCAGCGCATTCATATGCAGCTGGTAGATGGGCCATTCCGCAAGCTTAGCGGCGGCTGGACGTTTACAGCGCTGAGTGAAGAGGCGTGCAAGGTTGAGCTGAATCTGGATTTCGAATTCAGCAATATGCTGGTAGAAATGGCCTTTGGCCGTATTTTCAAAGAGCTGGCAAGCAGCATGGTGCAGGCGTTTACGCACCGGGCCAAAGAGGTCTACAGTGTCTGATATCGCTGTTGAGGTGGTATATGCCCTGCCGGACAAGCAGTATTTGTACACGGTGAATGTGGAAGAGGGCAGTACCGTTGAACAGGCGATCCGGGCTTCAGGTATCCTGGAGCTGCGCAGCGATATCGATCTTGCCCGTAATAAGGTCGGTATCTTCAGCCGGGCGGTGAAATTGCAGGATGAAGTGCAGGGGGGCGATCGTATCGAAATTTATCGCCCGCTGATAGCCGATCCTAAAGAGCTGCGTCGCCTGCGCGCCGAGCGGGCAGCAAAAAAATAAGGCGCTTTAGGCGCCTTATTGCTGTGACTGAAACCTGCTTTCTGTCAGCCCCGATCAGCCTTTTTTGCCTGTCAGGTTGGGTTTGTTCTCAATATTGGTCAGCGTGCCGCTGCTGTCGAAGGTCAGCGTCAGCGTTTGCTGCGTCACCGGCTCATGGCCAGGCTCCTGGCGGAACACGTAAAACCAGACGTTGCTGCCGAAGGGATCGCGCATCATCGGCGTACCCAGCGTATAGGCCACCTGCTGTTGTGTCATGCCGGTATGTATTTTTGCAACATCAGTAGCGACCAGATAGTTGCCCTGATTGATATCCGGCCGGTAAACCACTCGCTCCAGAGTGGAACATCCAGCGGTCATCATCAGAAGAACCACCGCCGCAGCAGTCAGCGTTTTACAGCGCATAAGTCTCTTTATTCCTTTTCGGGCCAACACCTTGGGCATCTGGCTATTTTATTTGCCTGTCTGAACCCGATAACTCATCGCTATGGATGAGAGAGTGAATTCACCGTTTCACTATCGGTTTCAGGCTGGCTGTAACAATAACGCCAGATGACCCGTTCATCAATGACCGGCACCTGGCTGTATCGGTTTATCGCTACGATAACAGCGTAAGAAGCCGATGATAATAAACCTTTCCGCAGTTTAAAACCTCTGCGAACGAGGGTTATGACCACGAGAGGCCAAAAAAGTGCGGCAATCAGGCCGCTAAAAGCTCTTTTGCGTTGGCAAGCGTATTGCGGGTCACTTCGCTGCCGCCCAACAGGCGGGCCAGCTCCTGCAGGCGGGCGCGCTTGTCCAGCGGACGCATATGCGTTTCGGTCATCGCGCCATCGGTCTCTTTACTGACGTAGAAGTGCTGGTTTCCGCATCCCGCGACCTGTGGCAGGTGAGTTACGCACATCACCTGCGTGGATTCGCCGAGCTGGCGCAGCATCTTGCCGACAACGGCAGCGGTAGGACCGCTGATGCCCACATCCACCTCATCAAAAATCAACGCAGGCGTATCCATTTTACGGGCGGTAATCACCTGAATCGCCAGCGCAATGCGCGAGAGTTCGCCGCCGGAAGCGACCTTAGAGAGCGGCTGTAGCGGCTGCCCTGGGTTAGTGGTGACGCGGAAGTCGATGCGATCAGCGCCCTCGGCGGTCAGGTGCTCGGCGTTAAACTGCACTTCAATGCTCAGCTGACCATGCGGCATGGAGAGGGTGTGCATACTTTCGCTGATCAGCGCGCTCAGCTCCTGGGCAAAATGGTGGCGGCGGGCGTGCAGCTTCTCCGCACAGGCTAGCGCGGTGCGATGATGTGCGGCGACGGCCAGCGCCAGCTCATCCTGATCGCTCTCCTGCTGATCCAGCAGCGTCTGCTCTTCCAGCATCTGCTGATGAAACGCGGGCAGCTCTTCAGGGGAGATATGGTGCTTACGGGCCAGGGCGATCTGACGTGAAAGACGCTGCTCCAGCTCGTAGAGGCGGTTAGGATCGAGGTCGAGGCGTTCGCAGTAGTGGCGAAGCTCGTCGCTGGCTTCACTGATCTGGATGGAGGCCTCTTCCAGCAGCGTGTAAATGCCGTTCAGCTTATCATCCATGCCGATCAGTTCACTGACGTACTGCTGAGCCGTGTGAAGCTGCGTCAGCAACGTAGTCTCTTCACCATCGGCCAGCAGCATCAGCGCCTGCTGACTGGTGGAGAGCAGCTGGCCGCTGTTGGCCAGACGCTTATACTCTTCATCGATGCTTTCATATTCCCCGGCCACGGGCGCAAACTCATTCAGCTCTTTAAGCTGATACTGAAGCAGCTCACGACGGGATTCCCGCTCCTGCGAAAGCTGCTGATGCTGGGCCAGCGCGCGGCAGCTCTGATGCCACTGACGGTAGGCCAGCGCCATTGCCTGACGCAGATCGTTTTCACCCGCATAGGCATCAAGCAGGACTTTCTGATGTTCAGGCTTCAGGAGCATCTGATGGGCGTGCTGTCCATGAATCTGGATTAGCAGCTGGCCCAGGTCGCGGAGCTGAGAGAGGGGAACAGCCGTCCCGTTAATAAAGCCACGGGAGCGTCCATCGCTGTTGATGACGCGGCGCAGCAGGCACTCCTGTCCTTCATCAAGCTCATTGTCAACCAGCCAGCGCAGGGCGGAAGGGGTATCCTTCAGCGAAAAGCGGGCGCAGATATCCGCCCGCGTGGCGCCCTGGCGCACCATATCTGCTTCAGCACGCCCGCCCAGGCAGAGACCTAATGCATCAATAGCAATAGATTTACCGGCGCCGGTTTCGCCAGTGATAGCGGTCATACCGCGCTGAAAATCGATCTCCAGCTCACGAACAATCGCAAAGTTACTGATAGTCAGTTGTGCCAGCATAATTGTTGTTCCTGTACGAAAACACAGATATGGTTTTTCATACAGTATATACTGGTTTTATAACCAGTAAAGATGCTGGGGCGGTTTTTAGAACAATTTTTTTGACCACGCCAGTTTAGAACTTAGCGTGTTGAAATAGTTATAGTTTTGTGGATGTATCAGATTCAGGTGATCTTCATTGCGGCGGATGAGAACATCTTCGCCTTCCTGAATGGGCAGGGCAATCTGACTGTCGCAGCTTACTTCCAGATCGCTGCGCATATGCGAAAAACGCAGGCGAATGGTGCTGCTGCTGTTGATCACCAGCGGACGCGCAGAGAGCGTATGCGGGAACATCGGCACGATGGCAATAGCATCCAGCGAAGGGGTTAAAATCGGCCCACCGGCTGAGAGCGAATAAGCCGTTGAACCGGTTGGCGTAGAAATGATCAGGCCATCTGAGCGTTGAGAGAAGGCGAAGGTTTCGTCGATATAGACCTCGAACTCGATCATATGCGCCACTTTACCCGGATGGAGCACCACCTCATTGATTGCGGTACCAATGCGCGGTTCGTTTCCCCTGCTGCAAACGCTCGCTTCCAGCAGAAAACGGCTCTCGGTAATGTATTTCCCCTCCAGCACATCCGCCAGCTGCTGCTGGGCATTATCGGGATCGAGATCGGTCAGGAAACCCAGGTTGCCGCGGTTGATGCCAATGACTTTAATATCGTAGCGTGCCAGCACGCGGGCGGCTCCAAGCATATTGCCGTCGCCGCCGACCACCACGGCCAGGTCAGCCTGCTGGCCGATTTCAGACAGCGTGCCCGTCTCCACATCGGTAAGTTTCAACTCGCGGGCAATCTGCTGTTCGATAATGACCTGATATCCCTTTGCCGTCAGCCAGCGGTAGAGCATTTCATGCGTTGTCAGCGCGGTAGGATGGCGTGGATGCCCCACAATACCGATACAGTTGAAATGGTTGTTCATGATGCTGGCTTTCCTCATGAGGTAAACTACCCCAGACAATGTGACGGGTTCCCTTGAAACCGCAATTCTGATCCCCATAATAAGCGAACCAGCGAGATGAATGTGCACAAACGCGGAGAAATTCATGAGTAGTAAAGAACAGAACACACCAAACGAGCAAGTCTCAGACGATATTGAGATGGAACAGGCGCAACATCAGGACGCAGAGACAGCGGAAGGCGTGGATCCGCGTGATGAGCGCATTGCCGAACTGGAAGTCCAGCTGGCGCAGTCGCAGGGCGGCGTGCGTGAAGCGCAGATCCGCGCTCAGGCTGAGATTGAAAACATCCGCCGTCGCGCTGAGCTTGATGTGGAAAAAGCGCATAAATTTGCGCTTGAGAAGTTCGCCAACGAACTGCTGCCGGTGATCGACAGCCTTGAGCGCGCGCTTGAAGTGGCGGATAAAAACAACGCCGAGCTGACCGCGATGGTGGAAGGTATCGACCTGACGCTGAAATCCCTGCTGGGCGCCGTTCGCAAGTTCGGCGTTGAAGTGGTTGGCGAGGTTAACGAACCTTTCAACCCGGAACTGCATCAGGCGATGTCGATGATGGAGTCAGAAGAGGTGGCGCCAAATCACGTACTGATGGTGATGCAGCGCGGCTATACGCTTAATGGTCGCCTGCTCCGTCCGGCGATGGTAGCGGTTGCCAAAGCCAAAGCGTAACCATTCGCTCTTAAAAAAAGCACCTTAGGGTGCTTTTTTTTCGCCTTTATGCCGGCAGCTGTGGCTGCCAGTCGATCGGCTTTTCGCCTTGCTCTTCCAGCAGTTCATTTGTTCTGGAGAAGTGCCCACAGCCCAGAAAACCTCTGTGTGCGGAGAGCGGTGAAGGGTGGGGCGCTTTTAAAATATGATGCCGCTGAGGATCAATGATGCTTCCCTTCTTCTGGGCATGCGCTCCCCACAGCAGAAAGACTACGCCTTCCCGGTGCGCATTAATGGCGGCAATCACGTTATCGGTAAAGGTTTCCCAGCCGAAGCGTGCATGGGAATGCGCCTGACCCGCCTCAACCGTTAATACGGTATTAAGCAGCATCACGCCCTGGCGCGCCCAGCTTTCCAGAAAGCCGTGAGCGGGACGTTCAAACCCCGGAATATCCGTAGCCAGTTCTTTATATATATTGGCCAGCGAAGGCGGCACGGCAACGCCGGGCAGAACGGAAAACGACAGGCCATGTGCCTGATGGGGGCCGTGATAAGGATCCTGTCCAAGAATAACGACTTTCACTTCGCCTAATTCCGTGAGGCGAAATGCGTTAAACACATCTTTTTGCGGTGGATAGACAACCTTGCCCGCCGCCCGCTCATTCGCGACCAGCGAAAGCGTTTCGACAAAATAGGGTTTCTTTTTTTCCTCTGCCAGCACGTCGTGCCAGGTCAGCGCATTGACCATGTTCGCCTCCTTTATCTCATAAGATGCGTAGCTTAGCGCGTATCGCGCGGAGTGAGTACTTAAAATATTTTTGAAAATTTACGCAAATAATTAAAAATTTATCTGATAAAAACCCTCCTGAAATCAGAAGGTTGTCATTTTTTGCGCGCCGGGCGCACCTCAGTTATTGATTCTGGTCAAAGTTGCCGCATTTAGAGGCTGTTATACAGTATGAAGCAGATCAATATTGAACTGATAACTCGTGCTGACGCCGGTCAGCCATAACTGCCTGGAGGCAAATATGATTACTGGAATTCAGATTACGAAAGCCGCTAACGCCACGCTAATGAACTCATTCTGGCTGCTGGACGACGAAAAAGCGGAAGCGCGCTGCGTTTGCGCCAAAGCGGGATACAGCGAAGATCAAATTGTGCCCGTTCGCGAACTTGGCGACATTGAGTACCGTGAAATTCCGCTGGAAATGAAACCCGAAGTCCGTGTCGAAGGCGGGCAGCATCTGAACGTGAACGTTTTGCGCCGTGAAACGCTGGAAGATGCGGTTAAACATCCGGAGAAATATCCGCAGCTGACCATCCGTGTTTCTGGCTATGCCGTACGTTTTAACTCGCTTACGCCAGAACAGCAGCGCGACGTCATCGCCCGTACTTTTACTGAAAGCCTGTAAGGATATTCCTCCTTACCCCATTCAGTCTTAACAATAAGAAAACCTGGGTGACGCTGAAATAAGCGTCGTCCGGGTTTTTTATTATGCTCATGAAAAAAAAGGATTTTCCTGAGGTTGTTTGAGCGAGTGACCGTACTGATTGTCGTACAGGGCCATTCCGCATCTCAAATCGTTCAACCCAGGTTTTTCCGCTATAAAAGCCAATAAAAAAACCGCCCTGAGGGGCGGTTTTTATGTAGCGCGGGTTACTTATTCAGCGCTGTCCGTTTTGGCTGCGCTGCTCGGCTTACGACGCTTGCCGATGTTCTTCGCATCACGGTGGCGTTTCTTGACGCGGGGTTTGTTTTCCGCATCGTCTTTCTCTTTCTTCTCTTTGCGCTTCGCCAGCACTTTCTTCGACGGTTTACCGCTCAGCTTTTCGCTCGGCGCACGAGTTGTCGGGCGTAATTCATCAATGGTGCGCGCTTTCAAAGGCTCTTTGATATAGCGGATGATTTTACCCAGCAGCACATTATCGTGTGCCTCAACAAAGGAGATAGCCGTCCCTTTCTTCCCGGCACGACCAGTACGGCCGATGCGGTGGAGATAGGTATCTGACGTACGCGGCAGGTCGAAATTGAAAACGTGGCTGACATCATCGATATCGATGCCGCGGGCGGCAATATCGGTGGCAACCAGCACGTTAACGCGGCCTTCCACGACGCGTTTAATCGCTTCGTTACGCTTAAACTGCTCCAGCTCGCCTTCGAGGTAGCTGGTATTGATGCCTGCCTCACGCAGCCAGCCGCAGAGCTCATGAACGCGTTCGCGTTTGCGCACAAAGACCACCGAGCGGGTCGCTTCAGGCTGCTTAAGAAGATGAATCAACATCGCCGTTTTATGCTTAACATCATCCGCGCGGTAATACCATTGCAGGATTTTTTTCCGCTCGCGACGGGCGGGATCGGCTTCAATTTCGACCGGCTCATTCAGCAGGCGCTCCGAGAAATCCTGGATCGCTTCACCTTCCAGCGTGGCGGAGAAAAGCAGGGTCTGCTTGCGCCAGCGGGTTTCAGCGGCAATGGTTTCAATATCCTGTGCAAAGCCCATGTCCAGCATGCGGTCTGCTTCATCCAGGATCAGCGTTTCTACCGCGCGGCAGTCGAAGTTTTCTTCTTTAATATACTGGAGCAGGCGCCCGGTCGTGGCCACCACCACATCCTGGTTTTCACTGAAAACTTCGGCATGGTTCATATACGCCACGCCGCCGGTAATAGTGGCAATATCCAGATGCGTATGCTTCGCCAGCTCACGCGCCTGGTCGGCAACCTGCATGGCCAGTTCGCGCGTCGGCGTCAGAACCAGAATGCGCGGCGGTCCCGACTTCTTACGCGGGAAGTCGAGCAGATGCTGCAGTGCGGGCAGCAGGTAAGCCGCCGTTTTGCCTGTACCGGTTGGTGCCGAACCCAGAACGTCGCGACCCTCCAGTGCAGGCGGGATCGCAGCGGCCTGGATAGCAGTGGGGCGCGTGAAGCCCTTTTCCTGCAGGGCATCCAGCAGGCTTTCATCAAGTTCGAGTTCGGAAAAAGTGGTTACAGTCATGGTCTACCTCAGTTTGGGGCGCTGATTATAGACAGATTGAACACGATCTTCATCTGTTTGTGTGGCCTTAATGCCTTTTCCTTCAACATACTTTGTCATATGCTAGCGCCGTTTCCCCTTCAGGTCAGTCAAATGTCTTCAAAGAAAGCGGTTCTGCGCGCCAACGGATTTACCTTCAAACAGTTTTTTGTGGCCCACGATCGCTGCGCGATGAAAGTCGGCACGGATGGCGTACTGTTGGGGGCCTGGGCGCCGGTCGCAGGCGCGACGCGGGTACTGGATATCGGCACCGGCAGCGGATTGATCGCTCTGATGCTGGCTCAGCGGACCGGCCAGGCGATCAGGGTGGATGCCGTTGAGCTGGACGAACAGGCGACAGAGCAGGCCCGGGAAAATGCTCAGGCCTCGCCGTGGGCTGAACGCATTCAGATTTATCAGGGGGATATCCGGCAGTGGACACAGCAGTGTGAACATCGTTACAACCTGATCGTCAGCAACCCACCTTACTTTGTTCCCGGCGTGGAATGCGCCAGCCCTGCACGGGCAGCCGCCCGTTATACCGCAGATTTGACGCATGAGATCCTGCTGCAATGCGTGGAGGATCTGATCGCGGAAGAGGGATTCTTCTGTGTCATTCTGCCCGAGCCGGCAGGCAACGCGCTGGTTGAATATGCTGTGCAGCGCGGCTGGCATCTTCGTTCCCGTACCGATATTTCTGACAACGAGTCACGGCCGCCAAATCGCGTATTGCTTGCGCTTTCTCCTCATCCGGGCGAGCAGCTTGTGGACCGGATGACAATCCGCGGGCCAGACCAGCGCTATTCCGAAGCGCACTGTAGCCTGACCCGGGATTTCTATCTGTTTCGCTGATCAGGGCGTCAGAATCGTCGGCCTGGCTTCATCCAGCATCTCCGGGTAGTCGAGCGTGAAATGCAGGCCGCGGCTCTCTTTACGCGCCATGGCGCAGCGGACGATCAGTTCGGCCACCTGCACCAGGTTTCTCAGCTCCAGAAGATTATTGGAAATACGGAAGTGCGCGTAATACTCATCAATCTCCTGCTGGAGCATAGTAATGCGGCGCAGCGCCCGTTCCAGCCGTTTGGTGGTGCGCACAATTCCCACGTAATCCCACATAAACAGGCGCAGCTCATGCCAGTTATGCTGGATCACCACCCGTTCATCTGAATCATCCACCCGGCTTTCATCCCACGCTGGCAGAGCTTCCGCCATCGTCACGGTTTGCAGATACTGATGAATATCCTCCGCCGCCGACCAGCCATAAACCAGGCACTCCAGCAGCGAGTTGGAGGCCAGACGGTTGGCGCCATGCAGACCGGTATAGCTGACCTCGCCGATGGCATAGAGGCCCGTTACGTCGGTACGGCCATGCTGATCAACTGTTACGCCACCGCAGGTGTAATGGGCGGCCGGAACAATCGGGATCGGCTCTCTGGTCAAATCAAATCCCAGCGTTTTCAATTTTTCGTTGATGGTCGGAAAATGAAATTCAATAAACTCAGCCGGCTTGTGGCTGATATCCAGATACATACAGTCGGCGCCGAGACGCTTCATTTCATGGTCGATAGCGCGGGCCACAATATCACGCGGTGCCAGTTCTACCCGTGGGTCGAAATCAGGCATAAAGCGCGTGCCGTCCGGACGTTTAAGCACCGCTCCTTCGCCGCGTAGCGCTTCCGTGAGCAGGAAGTTACGTGCTTCAGGATGAAACAGGCAAGTGGGATGAAACTGGTTAAACTCCAGATTAGCGACACGGCATCCTGCCCGCCACGCCATGGCGATCCCATCACCGGAAGCGACGTCGGGATTGGTGGTGTACTGATAAACTTTGGCTGCGCCGCCGGTCGCGAGTACCACCGACCTGGCCCGGCAGATCTCCACGCTCTCACGTTTGCGGTTCCAGATATAAGCGCCCACTACCCGGCGATCGCCCGGCAGGCCGATTTTATCGGAAACGATAAGGTCAACCGCATTACAGCGTTCAATAAGCTGAATATTAGGATGATTGAGCGCACGACTAACCAGCGTGTTTTCCACGGCGCGGCCTGTCGCATCGGCGCTGTGCAGAATACGGCGATGGCTGTGGCCGCCCTCGCGCGTCAGGTGGTAGCGCGGATCGCTGCTATCCGGCGTCTCCTTATCAAACAGCATGCCATTATCAATCAGCCACTGTACGCAGTGTCGCGCGTTGCTGGCGATGAAAGAGACGGCCTCCCGGTCGCACAGTCCGCCACCGGCAATCAGCGTATCTTCGACATGCGATTCAATACTGTCGGTTTCATCAAACACAGCGGCAATGCCGCCCTGGGCGTAAAAGGTCGATCCTTCGCTTACCGGGCCTTTACTCAGCACCGTTACCTGATGCGTTTCGGCCAGGCGTAGCGCAAGCGATAAACCGGCGGCACCGCTTCCAATGATAAGCACGTCACAGCTGTATTCGGAACTTGAGGTCATGGTGTTTAATTTACTAAACAGGTGGTTTGCTGAGCATATCACTCCTCGCCCTCGGGAAAAACGTCTTTTCGCTTCCTTGCGGACAGGGCGTGGAGGGGAATGCGTCAGGGATGAATGGTTGGCTGTTGCCGGGCAGTAACGGCACGTCTGGTGTTTAATATTGCGAACTGGCCCGAGCTGTGGTGATTTAGAGGTGAAATAACGAGCCTCTTGGGTTACTCTGCGGCGTTGGTAGCAAGCGCCGCGCCCTAAGGCAAAGCGGAGGAAAGCAGGGCTGCTCAGGCCGGTGATAACGACAAAAAAGCACGGGTCTTCTCTTTCTGCCGGGAAATCATAAATATAACGTCGCAATGGAACTTTACTCATGATGATCAATCAAACCAGATGCTTGCTCGAAAAGTATGGGTTGTTGCGGGTAGTTCATAAACGCGTGGAAAAAGATTTGGGGAGACATTACCTCGGATGAGCGAGCAGTTAACGGATCAGGTTCTCGTAGAGCGAGTACAGAAAGGAGATCAGAAGTCGTTTAATTTACTGGTGGTTCGCTACCAGCATAAAGTGGCGAGTCTGGTTTCCCGCTATGTCCCCTCTGGAGACGTGCCAGACGTAGTACAGGAATCCTTTATAAAAGCCTATCGTGCCCTGGAGTCGTTCCGTGGCGATAGCGCGTTTTATACCTGGCTTTACAGAATTGCCGTGAATACGGCCAAAAATTATCTGGTTGCTCAGGGGCGTCGTCCGCCCGCCAGTGACGTTGATGCTATTGACGCTGAAAACTTCGAAAGTGCGGGTGCACTGAAAGAAATTTCGAACCCTGAGAACTTAATGTTGTCGGAAGAGTTAAGACAAATAGTTTTTCGCACTATTGAGACGCTTCCTGAAGACTTACGTATGGCAATTACGCTAAGGGAGCTGGATGGCCTGAGCTATGAAGAGATAGCGGCCATTATGGAATGTCCGGTCGGCACGGTGCGTTCACGTATTTTCCGGGCGCGGGAAGCTATTGATAATAAAATTCAACCACTTATCCAACGCTAGCGATAGCGGACACAGGAAGGGTACTTAGGCATGCAGAAAGAACAACTTTCCGCTTTAATGGATGGTGAGACTTTAGATAATGAAGTGTTATCCGCATTGTCTGAAGACGCCACGCTGCAGAAAAACTGGGAAAGCTATCACCTGATTCGCGATACCCTGCGTGGTGATATGGGCCAGTTTGTCCATGTTGACATTGCTGCCCGCGTTGCGGCAGCGATTGAAAACGAACCTGCCAGACCTGCGCACCTGATTCCTGAAGCGCAGCCGAAGCCGGAACAGTACGCTTCGCTGCCGTTCTGGCACAAAGTGCGCCCCTGGGCGGCTCAGATTACCCAGGTGGGCGTGGCTGCCTGCGTCTCGCTGGCGGTGATCGTCGGCGTACAGCACTATAACCAGCCGCAAAGCGGACAGCCGCAGTCTGACTCGCCGGTCTTCAATACGCTGCCAATGATGGGTCAGGCCTCGCCGGTCAGCCTTGGCGTGCCGTCAGAGAGTTCGCTTAACGGCAATGCGCCGCAGCAGGTGCAGGATCAACGCCGTCGCGTTAATGCGATGCTGCAGGATTATGAACTCCAGCGCCGTCTGCATTCCGATCGGCTTCAGTTCGGGCATAGTCCTGCACAGCAGGCTGCTGTTCAGGTTCCGGGTAACCAGTCGTTAGGAATTCAGTCGCAGTAATGAAGCAATTTTGGTACGCCGTCAGCCTTATGGCTGGCAGCCTGATGTACTCCAGTGTCGCCCCGGCGGAAACCACCTCCGGGGCGCTTCTTCAACAGATGGAGCAGGCCAGCCAGTCCCTCAGTTACGAACTCGCCTATATCAGCGTATCCAGGCTCGGGATTGAGTCAATGCGTTATCGCCACGCGCGCGTGGACGATAAAACCTACGCGCAGCTGCTGCACATGGACGGGCCGCGCCGGGAAATTATCCAGCGCGGCAACGAGGTGAGCTATTTTGAACCTGGCCTGGAGCCCTTTACGCTGGCCGGGGATCATATTGTTGACTCGCTGCCTTCGCTGGTCTTTGCGGATTTCAGACAGCTCTCCGAGAACTATGACTTTGTCGCCGTTGGCCGGACGCGTATTGCCGATCAGCTTTGTGACGTTATTCGCATCGTGGCGCGTGATGGTACCCGCTATAGCTATATCGTCTGGATGGATAATGAGACGAAGCTGCCGCTGCGCGTCGATCTTCTCGACCGCGACGGTGAAACGCTGGAGCAGTATCGCGTCGTCAGCTTCGCCGTTGATGAGGGCGTGAGAAAAATGATGCAGGGTCTGGTTAAAGCGACCTTACCGCCTTCACTTTCCGTTCCACAGGGCGACAAGATAAAACTTGGCTGGCAGGCGGGATGGCTGCCGGTGGGGATGAAAGAGGTGACCCAGAGCCGCAGACAGATCCCTTCCCTGAATAAACCTGTGGAGTCCCGGCTCTATTCGGATGGCCTGTTCAGCTTCTCCATTAACGTTAGCGCAGCGGACAAGAATCACGCTTCGCAGCTGCTGCGTACCGGGCGCCGTACGGTACAGACCGAAATACGTAATAACCGGGAGATTACGGTGGTGGGAGAGTTGCCGCCCGCCACGGCCAAACGTATCGCTGACGGCATTAATCTGGGTAACGCACAATGATGAGAGAATGGGCCACGGTCGTCTCCTGGCAAGATGGGATAGCCACGCTGCACTCGGAAGTCAAAACGTCCTGTAGCAGCTGTTCAGCCCGCAAGGGCTGTGGCAGCCATATGCTGAATAAGCTGGGGCCTAAAAACGCGCACGTCATGAAAATCGCCACGGCTGAGCCGCTTTCTCCCGGGCAGCGTATTGAGCTGGGCATCGCTGAACAAAGCCTGCTCAGCTCCGCGCTGTTGGTCTATATGACCCCGCTGCTGGGGCTCTTTATCCTTGCCGGCCTGTTCCAGATGCTGTTTCACAGCGATCTGGCGGCGGCGGCGGGTGCGCTGCTGGGTGGTATTGGTGGCTTTATTATCGCCAAAGGCGTCTCTGGCTGGCTGAGTAAATCAGCCGCATTCCAGCCGGTTATTCTGAGTATCGCACTTCCGCCTGATGCGCTTCGTGTAGAAACCGGCGCCTGAGGCAGCCTGCCGTCGCTCTGGCGGCAGTAAGACAACACTTTCGTTTCCCTTCTGCTGTTTTTTTGCTCCTACTAGTGAACCGATAAACCGCCCAGCGCGCGGTAGCGTTTTTCCCTTTTGCCGCAGCCATCTACCGGCTGGACAGAAATATCAGGAAATAATCTGACATAGGTTGTGTTAACTGCAGCAACATCGTAGCATCTCCGTGAACTGATAATGATAATCATTTAAATTTATGAGGTTAACAATGCCATCGCTGTTGAAAAAGTCAGGCCTGCTTGTTTGCGGTCTGTTGCTGGCCTGTCAAGTGCTGGCAGCGCCGTTTACCGTTGAAGATGTCAGCGGCCGTCAGGTTGAGATTAAGTCGGAAGTGAAACGCATTATTTTAGGCGAGGGGCGACAAATTTATCTTCTTGCGGCCTTCGACACGGAATCGCCGTTCAGCAGGGTCGTGGGCTGGCGCGACGATTTGCCAAAAGCGGATTTTGACAGCTACCAGAATTACGAGAAAAAATACCCGCAAATTAAAAAGCTTCCCACCTTTGGCGGCGCGAAAGATGGCACCTTCAACGTTGAGCAGGCGCTGACGCTTAAGCCGGATCTTGTACTGATGAATCTGGAATCAAAAGCCGCCACGGATGAAGGGAAACTTATCGAGAAGCTGACCAGGCTCGGTATTCCGGTCGTGTTTATCGACTTCCGCGAGAAGCCGTTTGAGAATGCGGAAAAGAGCATCCGCATTATGGGACAGCTGTTGGGGAAACCTGAGCGGGCTGAAGAGATCCTTGCCTTCCGTCGCGAGCAGATCGGTATCGTCACCGATCGCCTGAAGGATTATCAGGGCACGCGCCCGTCAGTGATGCTCGATCGCGCAGGCGGCTATACCGATGAGTGCTGTATGTCTTTCGGGGATGAAAATTTTGGCCGGATGGTTGAAGTGGCGGGCGGCAGGAATATTGCGAAAGGCCTTATCCCCGGCACTTTTGGTACGCTCAATCCGGAAGAGATTATCAGTGCGAATCCTGATGTGGTGATTGTCACCGGCGCTAACTGGAAAAATTATAATACGGCAAACGGCTGGGTAGGCGTGGGACCCGGCGCCGATCTTAAAGTCGCTGAGCAGCGGCTGACAGCGCTGATGGCCCGGCCCGCTTTCAGGACGTTACCGGTGGCCACCAACGGCAACGCTCATGCGATCTGGCACCAGTTCTATGACAGCCCCTATAACTTCGTGGCCATTCAGGCCATCGCAAAATGGCTGCATCCTGACCTTTTCAGCGATCTCGATCCTGACGCCACTTTCCGCACTTTCCATGAACGATTTTTGCCGCTGGATTATCAGCCGGGCTACTGGCTAACCCTGCCCGCCAGCAACTAATTTGTATTCAATTGTTTAGCTGTAACGATCGTGACGGGCCACTTCGGTGGCCCTTATGCTTTAACGGCCGGTTTTCAGCGCGCTCCCACGGGGGAGGGTGAGGCGTAACGCAGCGAAAAATGCGGTGCGTTACGGCGAATTTGATGCGCGCCAGTACGCGTCAATTCTTTCGTGCCGGGGGCTAACAGTGTAAGATGCGTGCTCATTGATGGCGGGTACATTGCGAGAGTTGTTTATAGCTCTGTTCACCGTGAGAACTAAACCGAACGTTTAAGCGAAAATATTCATATAAATGAAGCATATAAGAAACTTTTCTGTCATCGCTCATATCGACCACGGCAAATCGACGCTCTCTGACCGTCTGATCCAGATTTGTGGTGGCCTCACCGAACGTGAAATGGCGGCCCAGGTGCTGGACTCCATGGATCTGGAACGTGAACGCGGCATTACCATCAAGGCGCAGAGCGTGACGCTCGACTACCACGCGCCGGACGGTGAAACTTACCAGCTCAATTTTATCGACACGCCGGGCCACGTGGACTTCTCCTATGAAGTTTCCCGCTCGCTGGCCGCCTGTGAAGGCGCACTGCTGGTGGTTGACGCCGGGCAGGGCGTGGAAGCACAGACTCTGGCCAACTGTTACACCGCGATGGAAATGGATCTGGAAGTGGTACCGGTGCTGAACAAGATCGATCTGCCCGCTGCCGATCCCGATCGCGTCGCGCAGGAAATCGAAGATATTGTTGGCATTGACGCCACCGATGCGGTGCGCTGCTCGGCAAAAACCGGCGTCGGCGTTCCTGAAGTCCTGGAGCGACTGGTGCGTGATATTCCGCCGCCGGAAGGCGATCCGGAAGGCCCGCTGCAGGCGCTGATTATCGACTCCTGGTTTGATAACTACCTGGGCGTCGTCTCGCTGGTGCGTATTAAAAACGGCACCATGCGTAGAGGCGAAAAAATCAAAGTGATGAGTACCGGCCAGGTCTACAACGCTGACCGTCTGGGTATTTTCACGCCGAAACGCGTCGATCGGGACGTACTGCAGTGTGGTGAAGTAGGCTGGTTAGTCTGCGCCATCAAGGACATTCTGGGCGCGCCGGTAGGGGATACGCTGACGCTTGCGCGCAACCCTGCAGAAAAAGCGCTGCCGGGCTTTAAAAAAGTGAAGCCGCAGGTTTACGCCGGCCTGTTCCCCATCAGTTCCGACGACTATGAAGCCTTCCGCGATGCGCTGGGCAAACTGAGCCTGAACGATGCTTCGCTGTTCTACGAGCCGGAAAGCTCCACCGCGCTGGGCTTCGGTTTCCGCTGCGGCTTCCTGGGTCTGCTGCACATGGAGATCATTCAGGAGCGTCTGGAGCGTGAATACGATCTTGAACTGATCACCACCGCACCAACCGTAGTGTATGAAGTGGTCACTACCGGGGGCGAAACGGTCTATGTTGACAGCCCAGGCAAACTGCCGCCGCTGAACAACATTGAAGAGCTACGCGAGCCGATTGCCGAGTGTCATATGCTGCTGCCGCAGGAGTTCCTGGGTAACGTCATCACGCTCTGTATCGAGAAGCGTGGCGTGCAGACCAACATGGTTTACCACGGTAACCAGGTGGCGCTGACCTATGAAATCCCGATGGCCGAAGTGGTACTCGACTTCTTCGACCGACTGAAATCCACATCCCGCGGCTATGCGTCGCTGGATTACAACTTCAAACGCTTCCAGGCTTCCAACATGGTGCGCGTCGATGTGTTGATCAACTCCGAGCGCGTGGATGCGCTGGCGCTGATTACCCATAACGATAATGCGCCGTACCGTGGTCGCGAGCTGGTTGAGAAGATGAAAGATCTGATCCCGCGCCAGCAGTTCGATATTGCTATTCAGGCGGCGATCGGTAACCACATCATCGCCCGCTCAACCGTTAAGCAGCTGCGTAAAAACGTCCTGGCGAAGTGCTACGGCGGTGACGTCAGTCGTAAGAAGAAGCTGTTGCAGAAACAGAAAGATGGTAAAAAACGCATGAAGCAGGTAGGTAACGTTGAGCTGCCTCAGGAAGCGTTCCTTGCCATTCTGCATGTTGGTAAAGACAGTAAATAAGGCCCGCAGGCTACGAGGGAACTGGAATGGCTAATATGTTCGCCCTGATTCTGGCGATAGCGACACTCGTCACCGGTATTATCTGGTGTGTTGATAAGTTTAAGTGGGCACCAGCCCGCAAAGCCAGGCAGGCTGAAGCGGATGCTCAGGCGGGGGAAATCCCTGCCGGACAGAGCAAAGCGGCAAAGCAACCCGGCTGGGCGGAAACCGCCGCATCGGTTTTCCCGGTGCTGCTGCTGGTTTTCATCGTACGTTCGTTTGTTTATGAGCCGTTCCAGATCCCTTCCGGGTCGATGATGCCTACACTGCTGATTGGCGACTTCATCCTGGTGGAGAAATACGCCTACGGGATTAAAGATCCGATTACTCAGACCACGCTGATCCCGACAGGGCATCCTAAACGTGGTGATATCGCCGTCTTTAAATATCCTGAAAACCCCAGTCTGGACTACATCAAGCGCGTGGTAGGGCTGCCTGGCGACCGGGTCAGTTACGATCCGCAGAGTAAGACCGTCACCATTAATCCAGCCTGTGGCACGGGAACCTCTTGTGATAAAGCGCTGGCGGTGACCTATTCTGACGTTAAGCCAAGCGATTTTATCCAAACCTTCAGCGGCTTTGATGGCAATAAAGAAGGGAACGGTTTCTATCAGGTTCCACAGGGTGACACGATGCGCGGCGGCCTGCGTCTGGCCACGCGTAATGAGACGCTGGGTGACGTGACGCATTCAATCCTGCTGGTGACGCAGGCGCAAAGCCAGGCAAGCGCCTATTATCAGCAGCCGGGGCAGCCGCAGTCTTCATGGGTCGTGCCTGAAGGGATGTACTTCATGATGGGCGACAACCGCGATAACAGCGCGGACAGCCGTTACTGGGGCTTTGTCCCGGAACGCAATCTGGTTGGCAAAGCGACCGCCATCTGGATGAGCTTCGAGAAGCAGGAAGGAGAATGGCCTACCGGCGTTCGCCTCAGCCGTATTGGCGGTATTCACTGATAGCCGCCTTCGGGCGACCTGAGTAAACGGGTGGTTTCCCTGCGGGAGGCCACTGCACACGAAACAGTCTCGTGTTGGCGCGTCCAGCCCTGTTCCGTGTGCAGATTATTTGACGCATTCAGACACTGGTAACACATGAACCCCATAGTCATTAACAGGCTCCAGCAAAAGTTGGGCTACACTTTTACCCATCAGGAACTTTTGCAGCAGGCGCTTACTCACCGCAGTGCCAGCAGTAAGCACAACGAAAGGCTGGAGTTTCTGGGTGATTCTATCCTCAGTTACGTGATTGCCAACGCGCTCTACCATCGTTTTCCCCGCGTTGACGAAGGCGATATGAGCCGGATGCGCGCCACGCTGGTGCGCGGCAATACGCTGGCTGAAATGGCCCGTGAGTTCGACCTTGGCGAATGCCTTCGCCTTGGGCCGGGTGAGCTGAAAAGCGGCGGTTTCCGCCGTGAATCGATCCTGGCAGATACCGTAGAAGCGCTGATCGGCGGCGTTTTCCTGGATAGCGATATCCAGTCGGTGGAGAAGCTGATCCTGAGCTGGTACGCCAGCCGCCTCGATCAGATCAGCCCGGGTGATAAACAGAAAGATCCAAAAACGCGTCTGCAAGAATATTTGCAGGGTCGTCATCTGCCGCTGCCCTCCTATCTGGTGGTGCAGGTGCGTGGCGAAGCGCATGACCAGGAATTCACAATTCACTGCCAGGTAAGCGGCATGGCGGAACCGGTTGTCGGAACCGGCTCAAGCCGCCGTAAAGCTGAGCAGGCAGCCGCCGAACAGGCGCTGATTAAGCTAGGACTTGAATGAGCGAACAAACCCCCCATTGCGGCTTTATTGCTATCGTAGGCCGCCCGAACGTCGGGAAATCCACCTTACTGAACCAGCTTCTGGGTCAGAAGATCTCCATTACCTCGCGCAAGCCGCAAACGACCCGCCACCGCATTATGGGCATCCATACCGAAGGCCCCTATCAGGCTATCTACGTGGACACCCCCGGCCTGCATATGGAAGAGAAGCGGGCGATCAACCGCCTGATGAACCGTGCGGCCAGCAGTTCCATTGGTGACGTGGAGCTGGTGATTTTTGTGGTGGAAGGCACGCGCTGGACCGCTGATGATGAGATGGTGGTTAAAAAGCTGAAGGATGGGAAAGTGCCCGTTTTGCTGGCCATCAATAAAGTGGACAACATTACGGATAAAAGCATCCTGCTGCCGCATATGCAGTTCCTCAGCCAGCAGATGGATTTTATGGATGTGGTGCCTATCTCTGCCGAAAGCGGTAAGAATGTGGATACCATTGCCAGCATCGTGCGTAAACGCCTGCCGGAAGCGGAGCATCACTTCCCGGAAGATCATATTACTGACCGCTCCCAGCGCTTTATGGCATCGGAAATCATTCGTGAAAAGCTGATGCGTTTCCTGGGGGCCGAGCTGCCTTACTCGGTGACGGTTGAGATTGAACAGTTCGTCACCAACGAGCGCGGCGGTTATGATATTCATGGTTTGATTCTGGTTGAGCGTGAAGGCCAGAAGAAAATGGTGATTGGCAACAAGGGCGCCAAGATCAAAACGATCGGCACCGAAGCCCGTAAAGATATGGAAGAGATGTTTGAGGCTAAAGTGCACCTGGAACTCTGGGTGAAAGTGAAGTCGGGCTGGGCGGATGACGAACGTGCTCTGCGCAGCCTGGGCTATACAGACGATCTCTGAGCCTGATGGAGGGGTGGCAGCGCGCGTTTGTCCTGCATGGGCGTCCCTGGAGCGAAACCAGCCTCATGCTCGATCTTTTCTCCGAAAATTACGGGCGAATACGCGTTGTTGCCAAAGGTGCCAGAGGTAAGCGCTCCAGTCTGAAAGGGGCGCTGCAACCTTTTACGCCGCTGCTTGTTCGCTGGGGAGGCAGAGGAGACGTCAAAACTCTGCGCGGCGCTGAGCCGATCTCCCTGGCGCTTCCTCTTTCCGGTATCACCCTCTACTGCGGCCTCTACGTCAACGAACTGCTGTCACGCGTGCTGGAGCAGGAAACCGCCTTCACCGAACTGTTTTTCGATTATCTTTACTGTCTCCAGGCGCTTGCCTCCGCCAGCGGCACGCCGGAGCCGGCGCTGCGCCGCTTTGAGCTGGCGATGCTGGGGCATCTTGGCTACGGTGTGGACTTCCTGCACTGCGCGGGCAGCGGGGAAGATGTGACGGACGGCATGACCTATAGCTACCGTGAAGAAAAAGGCTTTATCGCCAGCCTGGTGATAAATAACAACACCTTCACCGGCCGTCAGCTGCGCGCGCTGGCTGAGCGCACCTTTCCTGATGCGGATACGCTCCGCGCCGCCAAGCGCTTCACCCGGATAGCACTGAAGCCCTATCTGGGTGGTAAACCGCTTAAAAGTCAGGAACTGTTTCGCCAGTTTGTGCCGAAAAAACGTCCGGAAACGCCGCCTGAGCCGGAGTAAGCGCATCAGGGCATTCCAGCGGGCGGGCAGAACATTGTAAACTGGCTTTTCTTCGCAAAATTCTGAGGTTTGTCATGGCTGAGCTATTGTTAGGCGTTAATATCGACCACGTTGCCACCGTCCGTAACGCGCGCGGCACGCACTATCCTGACCCGGTACAGGCTGCGTTTGTCGCTGAGCAGGCAGGCGCTGACGGCATCACCGTCCATCTCAGAGAAGACCGTCGTCACATTACCGACCGCGACGTTCAGCTGCTGCGTCAGACTATCCAGACCCGCATGAACCTTGAGATGGCCGTCACCGATGAGATGGTGGACATCGCCTGTGAAATCAAACCGCATTTCTGCTGCCTGGTGCCTGAAAAGCGCGAAGAGGTGACGACCGAAGGCGGCCTGGACGTGGCGGGCCAGCTGGAAAAAATTACCCTGGCCGCTTCACGCCTGCGGGAGGCGGGGATTCTGGTTTCGCTGTTTATCGATCCTGACCATCAGCAGATAGATGCCGCGATGGCAGCAGGCGCGCCTTATATCGAAATTCATACCGGCGCCTATGCGGAAGCGGAAGAGGGCGCACTGCGTGACGCCGAGTTCCGCCGTATCAGGGATGCTGCCGCTTATGCGCATGATAAAGGACTGAAGGTCAATGCCGGCCACGGTCTGACCTATCACAACGTCCTGCCTGTCGCCGCGCTGCCGCAGATGCACGAGCTGAATATCGGACACGCCATTATCGGCCGTGCGGTAATGAGCGGGATGGCGGAAGCGGTCAGTGATATGAAAGCCCTGCTGCGGGAAGCGCGGCGCTAATGGCAATTCTCGGGCTCGGTACGGATATCGTTGAAATCACCCGGATTGAAGGGGTTATCTCGCGCTCCGGCGACCGGCTGGCGAAGCGTGTCTTAAGTGAGAACGAGTGGCTGCAATATCAGGCTCATCAGCAGCCCGTACGCTTTCTGGCTAAACGCTTTGCGGTAAAAGAGGCAGCAGCCAAAGCCTTTGGCACCGGGATCCGCGGCGGCCTGGCCTTCAATCAGTTTGAAGTTTATAACGATGAGCTGGGCAAGCCCGGGCTGCGTTTTTTTCTCAAGGCCGCCGAAGTAGCAAAGACGCTGGGCGTGGCTTATGTGCACGTCACGCTTGCTGACGAACGTCACTACGCCTGCGCGACGGTTATTATTGAAAACTAGCAAAGGGGCGAAAAGTCTTTCGCCCTTCTTATTCCGCGTGATGCAGTATCACAAACTTCTCCCATAGCGCATCCTCGCTCTCAATATGCGCCGGATCGGTAATGATAGTATTGTCGATAGGACAGACCTGCTGACAGGTCGGGGTCTCATAGTGACCAATACACTCGGTACAGCGGTCTGCATCAATCTGATAAATTGTATCACCCATGGAGATGGCCTGATTCGGGCATTCCGGCTCGCACATATCGCAGTTAATACATTTTTTCGTAATCAGTAACGCCATGATTATCTCATTCAGTGACATGGTGAAAGCGTCCGCATTATACGCTGCTCTTAGTCTGGGATCTTACTCCAGCGCAGGAATTGGCACTCCTGCGCAAATAAATGGATTTTATGAGACAGTATTTGACTGTCTATGGTCAGGCTTTTCCTTAAGCGCTGTGACCATCAGAGCCAGACTGATACAGATAAGCAAAACCGAATTACTTTGAATCAGAACAGAGTCGACCAGGCCGAAAAGGAAGACTGGCGCGATAATAAAAACAACCCCATTAGTTCTTAGCATTTTTCGCGATAGTGAAAATAGAACACCGCTAATAAAGAACGAAAGCAGAGCGAAAACTCCAAAAATACCTTGTAGCGAGAGGACTTCCAGCAGATCGTTATGCACGTGGTAAGCTACATTCTTCCAGGCCTCAGGATTATGTCGCTCATATTTAACAATATAATCACGAGCCTTTTCCGTACGCGCGTCTGAGCTCTGACCAATTATGCCAAAGTTAACGCTATCCCAGCCTGACTTCCAGATTGAAAAGCGTGCGCCAACAGAAGTGTTATTTTTTATCTGGTATTGTGTTATGTCATTTTTGATATCTTTCATCCTGTCCCAAATGGCATAAGGCGTGCCAACGGCAGCCGCTAAAAAAAGTGCCAGACAGCCATAGATAATGAACTTATGTATATTTTTATAATAAAAAAAGAAAAATGAAATATATAATAAAGGTGTAACAATTACCGCTGACCGCGTTCCAGTCAGAATAACCAATGTAATGTTTATTGAGAATATCACAAAGAAAATGACAATTGATAAAGTCGTGCTTTTGAAGCGCTGAAAGGCCAGGTAAAGAGAGGTTATGCAGACGAGTATAATTATGTAGGCGGCAGTAGTCGCCGCATCGGCAGTCAGCTTAATTCTTCTTCCATTGAGAAAGTGAGCATCGATAGCGAGCCAGAGGGTATAAAATAATCCAGCCAGGACGATGATTAATGACAGGTTTAACGTCGCTTTGTTTAACGCGCTGCGTGATTTATAGAAATAAAAAACCATAAATGCTGTTAGCAGCAATCTTTTTCCACCATTCACATAATTCCAGTGTATGTCTTTATAGAATGTGTCTTTAAAATAGTACCCCCAAACAATCCTTGAGAGACCAAATAATACTAAAGAGAGCATAAACCATATTAAGAGTTTGTTATCAATTTTCTCAGCGCGATGTGTCCATGCGTGATGAAGAGTGAAAATGATAGCAACATAGCTTACAATATAAAAAATCTTCTCAGGTAGCCCTTTGAGGAACAGATCTGATACCAGAGCAAAGGCTAAAGCTATAATACAGAGGCTATAGATAAGCTCTTGATGTTTTTTGATTAATTTCATCGAAAATCTCATTTAAAATAACGAAATATTAAATAGGTGAAATACCATCTCAGCCCCTGCATGATGGATTTTTTTGCGAACATAAGCTTGTACATTTTCTTTGCCTGCCAGTCTTTTGCAGGTTTATCGAAACTCACTGAAGACCAGCAGGATGATGCATGAATTCGGCGATAATATTTACAGGCGGCCTGTTCATTCCAGCTTTGCCAGGGCTTGTCTGCCCCTGCATAATGCAGAAAAACCGTCTCATCTGGCGGCAAAGCCAGATAGCCATTTAAGTCATGCTCAATTTTAAAAATAGTATTATATTTTGTTGCAAGAAAACCTGTTTTGCCTTCAAGGACTTTATTCAATGCATCCTGATCTGGGTAGTTAAATGCGTGGCCGTGCTGTTCAAGTACGGACAGCGCCGCAAGGGTAATGTTATTTTTAATCCAGGCATGGGTATTGATTAACATTACGCCGGAGTTAAAATAGTCTTTCCCTTGGAGACCAATTGAATCAGATAACTCATCGGTAAATTTACTGTTTTCCAGCGCAACAAACGCCGTCTCAGATGAAATATCATATTCTTCCCATATTTCTCTGAAAGAGCGAAGGCAAATGATATCAGCATCCAGATAAAGAAGGCTTTTTTCCTCATTAAGGATATGCGGCGCTAATAAACGATAGTAAATAGCCTTCGTAAATAATGACGTTGACGGAAAGTTGGTGAACAGACTGGAGGAAATTTGGTGCACCGTTAAGGAGTGTCCCGTACCGGTTAAAGTTGCAGTCAACTTATCATTAATAGCGCTAACATCTTCGTCCGTGATTAAATGAAAGCTGAATAATTGCTCCGCAGCATTGTCCAGGATCGATTGCATAGCAATACAGGCATGACGTAGGAAGTCGCCATCGACCCCAAAGACAATATGTTTCAGATCAGACTGTGCGGTGAAAGAGGCATTGTCAACTATCACCTGCTTCTTCAGGCTTCTTGCAAGAAATGCTTCGTCGATAATTTCGTTGAAACTCCCTGCGTTCATGTTAAGCATCCAGATAGCCTGTTATGTAAAGCGTGGAAGTATAATCAATCACTTTCATGGTGAGCAATATATTTGCTTGTAATGAATACCCACTACACCAGTTTTTTCACCAGCGCTTCGCTGTGGCGAATATGGGTGGAGGCGCGTTCCGGATCGTGTTGCACCAGCGCCATAAAAAGCAGATCCGTCAGGGTAAATTGCGCGGTAGTGGAGGAGATCGCCGCGCTGCGGGTTGTCTGCTCTTCCGCCACCGTATAGAGGCAGTAGGTGGCGCACTGTTGCAGCGTATTCGGCGTAAAGCCGGTGAAGGCGAGTACGCTGGCACCCGCCCGCTGGGCTTCCTGCGCCGCAAGGTTAATTTCCCTGCGTTCGCCGGTATAAGAGATGGCTAACAGCAGGTCACCGACGCTCAGAGCCTGTACGCTGGCTAACAGGGCATGCATATCCTGTTCTGCAACCGCGCTCATCCCGATTTTCATCAGCTTCCAGGAAAAATCTTTTGCCACCAGGCCTGATGCACCTATACCCACCAGCACTATACGGTTAGCGGTTCTCAGGAGCCGGAGAGTTTCCAGCAGCATCTCTTCGCTGTTGATATCCAGGGTGGCCCGAATGGCGGACTGTTTTTCCGTCAGCAGCTTTTCGCCCACCATTTTCAACGGATCGTCACTGAGGATCAGATTGTGTACGGTAATGGCATCCCTGTCCGCCAGCGACTCGCTGAGGGCCAGCTTCAGCGCCGGGAAGCCTTTATAACCGAGCTTTTGAGCGAATTTCACCACGCTGGACTGACTGACGCCCGACTCCTCAGCGAGCTTTTGTGAACTCAGATGACGGGCGCGATCCGGCTGGGACAGCAAAAAATCAGCCAGCCTGCGCTCGTTTAAAGCCAGGCGAGGATAAAGCTGGCGAATACGTAACAGTGAGCTCATCAGGCAATTTCTCCCGTTGGTGATGCAACATCCTGAATTATCAGGACTGATAATAGCTTGCTGGCGCGACGGCGGTAAACTTAACGCCGCTTTTATCACATTCCATGATGAAAGTCGGTTATTTCCCCTGCCAAATGAATATAATATTCCTCTTGTTACTTTTTTTAAGAATTTTTTATTCAAAAGGCGAAAAGTATGCACCTTGGTTCACTGATTTCTGAAACACGTAACGCCGACACCCTGGATCTGGACAGCCTCACCACGCTCGAAATGGTGACCAGATTCAACGATCAGGACGCGATGGTGGCTGACGCTGTCCGCGCGACGCTGCCGGCAGTGGCAAAAGCCGTTGATGCGGCCGCGCTTTCGCTGTCACAGGGCGGAAGACTTATTTATATGGGTGCCGGCACCAGCGGCCGGCTGGGCGTGCTGGATGCTTCTGAATGTCCTCCCACGTTCGGCGTCCCACATGGCCTTGTGGTGGGGGTGATTGCCGGCGGACCGGGCGCGCTGCTGAAAGCGGTGGAAGGGGCGGAAGATGATGAAAGTCTTGGCGTCAGGGATTTGCAGGCGCTGAACCTGACCCACAGCGACATGGTGGTGGGGCTGGCGGCGTCAGGACGAACGCCTTACGTCATTGGCGCGCTGCGCTTTGCCCGACAAAAGGGCTGCCGTACCGCCGCCATCTCCTGTAATCCTGATTCACCCATCGCCCGGGAGGCGGATATCGCCATCTCGCCCGTCGTCGGGCCGGAGGCGCTGACCGGCTCAACCCGCCTTAAGTCAGGCACCGCGCAGAAGCTTGTGCTCAATATGATCTCGACCAGCGCGATGGTCAAAATCGGTAAGGTTTATCAGAACCTGATGGTGGACATGCAGGCCACTAACGTGAAGCTGATCGATCGTGCCTGCCGGATGGTTTGCCAGGCAACGGGCTGTACGGCAGAAGAAGCGAAACGCGCCCTGAGTCAGACGGACCAGGCCGTCAAGCCCGCCATCCTGATGATACTGAGCGGCATGACGGCGGCACAGGCGCAAAAGCGGCTGGAAAAACATAAAGGGTTTCTGCGGGCGGCGCTTGAAGACAGAGGATAAGCCATGGATAACGCTAAACGTCTGGCAAGTGAATTACTGAAAGGTATCGGTGGGGCCGGGAATATCATCAGGCTGGAAAATTGTATGACCCGCGTAAGGGTGGAAGTCAGCGATGACAGCCAGCTTGATGTGGAAAAAATGCGTTTGCTTGAGGGAATGAAAGGCTACGTCAGGCAGGGAGATCAGCATCAGTTTATTGTCGGCCCTGGCGCGTCGGCAAAAGTGGTGGACGCGATGCGCAGCCTGATGGCGGCACAGCCAGCAGCGGCAGATATCAGCGCCACTAAAGCCGCCACGAAGAAAAAATATAAGGCGCCGATGAGCGACGCGCTCCGCCAGCTGGCGAATGTCTTTATTCCGCTGATCCCGGCATTTATCGCTTCGGGCCTGATTACGGGCATTATTAATATCCTCAGACGGCCCGATATCGTGGGTGACTTTGCCAGCCAGTATCCTAATGCGCTTGGACTGGCTGCCATTTTTGGCAGCGCCATTTTTACCATTATGAATATCCTGGTCGGCGTGAATACCGCTAAAGTTTTCGGCGGGTCCACCGCGCTGGGCGGGGTGATGGCAGGGATTCTCTCCAGTCCGGCGCTGGCGCAGATTACCCTGTTTGGCGAAGCCTTGCAGCCAGGCAGGGGCGGCGTGATCGCCGTGCTGCTGGTGGTAGCCATGATGTGCTGGATCGAAAAAAGGCTGCGCGAATGGCTTCCAGAGTCTGTTGAGCTGATCCTTAACCCGCTTCTGACTACACTGATAACTGCAACGGTCGCAATCGTCGCGCTGCAACCGCTGGGCGGCGTGATCTCCGATGCGATCGCTCATGGCGCATCTCTCGCTATCGATCGCGGCGGCATAGCGGTCGGCGCGGTACTGGCGGGCACTTTTCTGCCGCTGGTATTAACCGGGCTGCATCAGGGTATGGTGCCGATCCACGTTGAACTGGTACAGGCGCATGGCGTTAATGCCCTGCTGCCGATTCTGGCGATGGCGGGTGTGGGGCAGGTGGGTGCCTCGCTGGCCGTACTGCTGAAAACCCGGAACGCCCGGCTGAAAAAACTGGTCCGGGGGGCGTTACCCGTCGGGATTCTGGGGGTGGGCGAACCGCTGATCTTTGGCGTCACCCTGCCGCTGGGCAAACCTTTTATTGCGGCCTGTCTTGGCGGTGCTGTGGGCGGGGCGGTAATCAGTTCTGCCAAAGTGGCAACGGTGATTACCTTTGGTATTTCCGGTTTGCCACTGGCGCTCACTATCATCTCTGGTAAGGTTATGCTTTATCTGGCAGGTTGGCTGACAGCTGTTATCTGCGGTTTTCTGTTTGCCTGGTTTATGGGCTTCAACGACCCCGAGGAGTAATGTTTGACTACTGGTAAGGAACGTCGTGTGGTGTTTTTCGATCTGGACGGCACGCTTCATCAGCAGGATATGTTTGGCACCTTTATGCGTTACCTTCTCTGGCGCCAACCACTGAACCTGCTGCTGGTGCTGCCAGTTCTGCCGATCGTGGGCGCCGGACTGTTAATTAAGGGACGGGCCGCGCGCTGGCCGATGAGCCTGCTGCTATGGTCGATTACCTTTGGACACAGCGAGGCGAGCCTGCGGGCGCGTGAAGCCTCTTTTGCCGCCTGGTTTCGTCAGCGGGTAACCGCTTTTCCGGTTGTTCAGCAGCGGCTGACGGACTATCTCAATAGCTCTGACGCTGACGTCTGGCTGATCACCGGTTCGCCGCAGCCTCTGGTCGAGCAGGTCTACTTCGATTCGGCTTTTCTTCCCCGCGTGAAGCTGATCGCCAGCCAGATGAAACGTGGTTTCGGTGGGCGGGTATTGGCGGTACGCTGCCTGGGTCATGAAAAAGTGGCGCGTCTTGAGGAGCAAATCGGGACGCCGCTGCAGCTCTATAGCGGATACAGCGACAGTAAGCAGGATAACCCGCTGCTCTTTTTCTGCCAGCACCGCTGGCGGGTCACGCCGCGCGGAGATCTGCAACAGCTTGAGTAAACGGGTATACTGCCCCGCGTTTTTTTAGCTGGAGACTCAGGTGAGCACGACCCCTAATGATGAATTCTGGATGCGCCACGCGCTGATGCTGGCTCGCAGGGCCTGGGAAGAAGGTGAAGTACCCGTCGGCGCTGTCCTGGTGCAGGGCGATCGCGTCATAGGCGAAGGCTGGAACCGGCCTATCGGGCATCACGATCCCACGGCGCATGCGGAAATTATGGCGCTGCGGCAGGGCGGTAAAGTGCTTGAAAATTACCGTCTGCTGGACACCACGCTCTATGTCACGCTGGAACCCTGCGTTATGTGTGCGGGTGCCATGGTGCATGGCAGAATAGACCGGCTGGTTTATGGCGCAAAAGATGAGAAAACGGGGGCGGCTGGTTCGCTGCTTGATGTGCTGGGGCATCCCGGCATGAACCATCAGGTGGCTATTGACCAGGGCGTGCTGGCCGGGGAGTGCGCGGCCATGCTCAGCGATTTCTTCCGGCACCGTCGGGCGGAAAAAAAGGCGCTGCGTGATAAACAACGTCAGGCGGCGTCTGATTCAGCTTCCGGATAGTTCAGAAGGGGCGAACCTCGTCCCTTCTGGATCAGTTCAGCGCAATCTCCGGTTTGACGGTAGGATAGCCGTTGCCCAGCTCTGCTTCCAGCGCCGCCTGCTGGGCCAGTTTACGTTCCTGATCCTGTAAATAGCCGACCAGGCTTAGCTGGTAAATCCGGATGTTTTCCACATAGTTATAGGCTTCGTGGCCCCGCGCGTAGCCATACCGGGTTTTGCTGTAATAGCGTTTCTGGCTCAGCATTGGCAGCCGCTGCTTAACGTCTGCCCAGCTGTCGGGATTGCCTTTCTGTCTGGCCGTCAGCGTACGCACATCAAGCATATGCGCATAGCCCATGTTGTAGGCCGCCAGCGCAAACCAGATACGCTCATCTTCAGGAACGGTATCTGGCACTTTCTCCATCATCCGCGTCAGATACTCACTGCCGCCGCGAATGCTCTGCTCGGGATCGGTCCGGTCGGTGACGTCCAGGCTTTCAGCCGTGTTTCGCGTCAGCATCATCATACCGCGCACCCCGGTAGGGGAGGTTGCCTGCGGATTCCAGTGCGACTCCTGGTAAGAGATGGCGGCAAGCAGACGCCAGTCAATCTTACTGGCATATTTTTCGAACAGCGGCCGGATAGCGGGCAATGTACTGTCAATAGCGCGCAAAAAAGTGCGGGTATCGACGTAATCGAACGTCCCAAGATGACCCAGATACTTCTCTTCCAGCCGCGCTAAAATGCCTTCTTCGCCCATCTGATTAAAGTAGTCGAGGAGCGCCGCGTTCAGGCTGTCATCTTCAGTCCGTTGCATATACCAGGTGACCGGCTCTTCATCGGTAATGTCGAAGGCCACCGCCAGCTGTGGATGAATGCGCTGGAGCAGGGCAATAGACAGGGAATCGCCGACCGTGTAGTCGAGCTTGCCATCCGCCACCGCCTCCAGCAGCGCATTAGGGCTCTGATCGGTAGATATCGCCCAGTCGAGATCGGGATACTGATTCTGCTTGATGCTGCGTAGCGTGGAGAGATAGGCGGAGTCAGAGGCCACCGTCAGCCGTCCAGTCAGATCGCCCAGGCTCTTCGGACGCGGCTTGCCCATCCGGTAGACGAGCTGCTGCGAAACGGAATAATAAGTCGGGCCGGTACGAAAACGTGACAGGCGATCGCCGCTATAGAGTAATCCCGCCGCCAGCACGTCAGCTCTGTCATCTTCCAGATCGTCAAACAGCTCGCTCAGGTTCTGACGGACGGTCACTTCCAGCTTAACGCCCAGATAATCGGCGAAACGCTTTGCCAGCTCGTAATCCATACCGGCCGGCGCTTTATTAATTGTGTAGTAGGTCAGCGATGAAGTCAGCGTGCTGATGCGCAGCACTCCCCGCGATTTTATCTGTTCTAACTGGTCCTGCGAGCTACTATACCAGGGGATCGCAGGCCACAGTGCCAGCGAGAGCAGCACGGTGATAAGCCCAATAAACAGATAATTAAATTTCAGGCGTTTCAAATAGTTATCTCTCAATTGCTCTCAGGTTTCTGTCTGTAACGGCAGTATTTGTGATCTTTATTGGATCCTGAGCGTGGGGCATTTTGCGCAACTCATCCCCCCGGTGCAACTGAATTCATGCCGGATTGTGCGATTTTAAGCCAATTCCGCTGGTTGATAAATTCTGCGCAAACGGTTTCGTAACGGGTGGGGATTCTCTATAATACCGCCGCTTTCCCTGTTGCGCCCAAAGAAGCGTCGCCCGGCGCTTCGAAGACGAGAGATCTTTGATGATGGAAATTCTGCGTGGTTCGCCCGCTCTGTCGGCATTTCGTGTTACTAAATTGCTGGCCCGCTTTCAGGACGCTCACCTGCCGGTGAGTGACATTTACGCTGAGTATGTCCATTTTGCCGAGGTCAGCGCGCCCCTTTCCGATGCGGAAAAAGCCCGCCTGGCGCGCCTGCTGAAATATGGCCCCTCTCTCGCCGGACATGCGCCTGAAGGGCGCCTGCTGCTGGTCACGCCCCGCCCAGGCACCCTCTCTCCGTGGTCATCCAAAGCCACCGATATTGCGCACAACTGCGACCTGCCGCAGGTCAAACGCCTTGAGCGTGGCCTGGCCTTTTATGTCAAAGCGCCACAGATGACGGAAGCGCAGTGGGGGGAACTCGCTACCTTGCTGCACGATCGCATGATGGAGGTGGTTCTGACCGACTTCTCGCAGGCAGAGCAGCTGTTTGCGCACCATCAGCCAGCACCGCTGCAAAGCGTGAATCTGCTGGGCGAAGGCCGGGAGGCGCTGGTTGAGGCTAACCGCAAGCTGGGCCTGGCGCTGGCCGATGATGAAATCGACTATCTGCAGGCGGCGTTTGAAAAACTTGGGCGCAACCCGAACGACATTGAGCTTTATATGTTTGCTCAGGCGAACTCAGAGCACTGTCGTCATAAAATCTTCAACGCCGACTGGATCATCGACGGTGAAGCGCAGCCGAAATCGCTGTTCAAAATGATCAAAAATACCTTCGAGAAGACGCCCGATTACGTGCTCTCCGCCTATAAAGATAATGCGGCGGTCATGGAAGGCTCTCAGGTTGGTCGTTTTTATGCTGACGCCGACAAGGGCCAGTATGATTTCCATCAGGAGGAGGCGCATATCCTGATGAAGGTGGAAACCCATAACCATCCCACCGCCATCTCCCCATGGCCGGGCGCGGCAACCGGCTCCGGCGGTGAAATCCGCGATGAAGGCGCAACGGGCCGTGGTGCCAAACCCAAGGCCGGACTGACAGGATTCTCCGTGTCTAACCTGCGTATTCCCGGCTTCGAGCAGCCCTGGGAAGAGGATTTCGGCAAGCCGGATCGTATCGTGACCGCACTCGATATCATGACGGAAGGTCCGCTGGGTGGCGCAGCCTTTAACAATGAGTTCGGGCGTCCAGCCCTGACTGGCTATTTCCGTACCTATGAAGAGCGGGTTAACAGCCATAACGGCGTTGAGCTGCGCGGCTATCATAAGCCCGTGATGCTTGCGGGGGGCCTGGGCAACATCCGTGCCGATCATGTTCAGAAAGGCGAAATTACGCTGGGCGCGAAGCTTATCGTTCTCGGCGGTCCGGCAATGAACATTGGTCTGGGCGGCGGGGCAGCCTCCTCTATGGCGTCCGGTCAGTCCGATGCTGACCTGGATTTTGCCTCCGTGCAGCGCGACAACCCGGAAATGGAGCGTCGCTGCCAGGAAGTAATCGATCGCTGCTGGCAGCTGGGCGAAGAGAACCCGATTCTCTTTATCCACGATGTGGGTGCGGGCGGGCTTTCCAACGCGATGCCCGAGCTGGTGAGCGACGGTCATCGCGGCGGCCGTTTCAACCTGCGTGACATTCTCAATGATGAACCCGGCATGAGTCCGCTTGAGATCTGGTGTAATGAATCTCAGGAGCGCTACGTGCTGGCCGTTTCGCCTGACAAACTGGCGCAGTTTGACGCGCTCTGCAAGCGTGAGCGCGCGCCTTATGCCGTGATTGGCGAAGCGACCGAAGAGATGCATCTGTCTCTCACTGACAGCCACTTCGATAACAAACCTATCGATATGCCGCTTGATGTGCTGCTGGGCAAAACGCCGAAAATGACCCGCGATGTCAGCACGCTGCAGGCAAAAGGTGAGGCGCTGGATCGCGATGGCATTACGCTTGAAGATGCCGTTAAGCGCGTACTGCATCTTCCGGCCGTCGCTGAGAAAACCTTCCTGATTACCATTGGCGACCGCTCGGTAACCGGTATGGTTGCCCGCGATCAGATGGTTGGCCCCTGGCAGATCCCGGTTGCGGACTGTGCCGTCACAACCGCCAGCCTGGACAGCTATTACGGTGAGGCGATGTCGCTGGGTGAACGTGCGCCGGTTGCGCTCCTCGATTTTGCCGCCTCTGGCCGTCTGGCAGTGGGCGAGGCGTTGACCAATATCGCCGCCACGCAGATCGGCTCGCTCAAACGCATCAAGCTTTCCGCTAACTGGATGGCCGCTGCGGGCCATCCGGGTGAGGATGCCGGACTTTATGAGGCCGTGAAGGCCGTGGGTGAAGAACTTTGCCCGGCGCTGGGCATCACTATTCCGGTCGGCAAAGACTCTATGTCGATGAAGACCCGCTGGCAGCAGGGCGCTGAACAGCGTGAGATGACCTCACCGCTGTCGCTGGTGATCACCGCGTTTGCCCGTGTGGAAGATGTACGCCGTACCGTCACGCCGGAACTGAAGCCGCAGGAAGATAACGCGCTGCTGCTGATCGATCTGGGCAAAGGCGTTAACGCGCTCGGCGCAACCGCCCTCTCACAGGTCTACCGTCAGCTCGGTGACAAACCCGCAGACGTTCGCGATGTGCAGCAGCTGGCTGGCTTCTTTAACGCGATGCAGACGCTGGTGGCAGATGACAAGCTGCTGGCCTACCACGACCGCTCTGATGGCGGACTGCTGGTGACGCTGGCTGAGATGGCCTTTGCCGGTCACTGTGGCATTGAAGCGGATATCGCCGCCCTGGGCAGCGATCCCCTTGCCGCGCTGTTTAATGAAGAGCTGGGTGCCGTCATTCAGGTTGCGGCAGCGGATCGGGCAGAAGTTGAAGCGGTATTTGTCGCTAACGGCCTTGCTGACTGCGTGCATTTCCTTGGGCGTGCCCAACGCGGCGATCGTTTTGTGATTACCGCAGGGGATAATGCGGTATACAGCGAAAGCCGTACCACGCTGCGTACCTGGTGGGCGGAAACGACCTGGCAAATGCAGCGCCTGCGTGATAACCCTGCCTGCGCCGATCAGGAACATGAGGCGAAGAAAAACGATCGCGATCCCGGCCTGAACGTGGCATTGACCTTCAAACCTGAAGAGGATATTGCGGCTCCCTTTATCGCAACCGGCGCGCGGCCTAAAGTGGCCGTGCTGCGTGAGCAGGGCGTTAACTCGCATGTTGAGATGGCGGCGGCATTCCACCGCGCCGGATTCGAGGCGGTTGATGTGCATATGAGCGATCTGCTTGCAGGGCGTCGCGGGCTGGAAGATTTTCAGACGCTGGTGGCCTGTGGCGGCTTCTCTTACGGTGACGTACTGGGCGCCGGCGAGGGCTGGGCTAAATCCATCCTGTTTAACGCTCGCGTGCGCCATGAGTTTGAAACCTTTTTCCACCGTCCGCAAACGCTGGCGCTTGGCGTCTGTAACGGCTGTCAGATGATGTCGAACCTGCGCGAGCTGATCCCGGGAAGCGAAGCCTGGCCCCGCTTTGTCCGTAACCAGTCAGAGCGCTTTGAAGCCCGCTTCAGCCTTGTGGAGATCGCCGCCAGCCCCTCACTGATGCTGGATGGCATGCAGGGCTCACGGATGCCCATCGCCGTTTCCCACGGTGAAGGCTTCGTCGAAGTTCGTGATGACGCTCACCTGGCGACGCTTGAAAGCAAAGGTCTGGTCGCACTGCGCTACGTGGATAACTTCGGTAAAGTCACGCAGCAGTATCCGGCCAACCCGAACGGCTCGCCGAACGGTATTACCGCCGTTACCAACGAAAGCGGTCGCGTCACCATTATGATGCCGCACCCGGAGCGGGTATTCCGTACGGTCAGCAACTCATGGCATCCGGAAGGATGGGGTGAAGACAGCCCATGGATGCGCCTGTTCCGCAACGCCCGGAAGCAGCTGGGCTAAGCAGGCTTAAGCGGCAGCCGTTCCCCTGCTGTCGCTGTTCACACTTTTATCAGAAGCAGCCATGCGGCTGCTTTTTTACTGTCAGGCAAACTGTTGCAAATTGCCGACAAAGGCTCATATAGGGTGTCTCCAAATGGAGACATGTAATCTATTGATTTAAATGCTATATAAAAACAGCGTTGTTTAGTGTTGCCTGTTGACGACAGTTATCCTGCCGCTGCAGTGAAGAGGGCGATGAGGTAAAGAACGAATTTATTTAATTTCCTTAAATATCAGATAATTAAATTTTTATTTTCATTATTGGCACGCGGCTTGCTATAATAAACCCAGTGGCTCATTCACTTAGCTATGACAGCCCTGCGCAAGCGGACAAGCGCTTCATAACACATCGAATGACGCACAATACGGTGCCTGCCGTCCACCTAACCGATAACAGTCCACGCTGTGGCTTTATCAGACACCGGACGCAACGTTGAGTTAGGCACCACCTATTTTTCAGGCTGCGCCGCGCAGCCTGTCCGGAATGGCAGATTCTCTGAATCTGCCATTTTTCGTTTCTGCCTGAGCCTTTCCTCCCGCGCCGCACTCAGCTAGCATCAGGACACGATAAAAAGTGAGAGCCTCCTGTGAAAAAATGGCGTTTATTTCCGCGTTCCCTGCGACAGCTGGTGCTGATGGCCTTTCTGCTAGTGCTGCTGCCGCTGCTGGTGCTGGCCTGGCAGGCCTGGGAGAGCTTATCGGCGCTCAGCGACCGGGCGGCGGATACCAACCGGACTACCCTGACCGACGTCCGCCGCAGCGAGGCAATGGCCCGCACCGCCCTGGAGCTTGAACGCAGCTACCGGCAATATTGCGTACTGGATGACCCCATGCTGGCCAACCTATATCAGACGCAGCGAACAAAATATGCCCGGATGCTGGAAGAGCATGCTTCTGTGCTGGCAGATGCGCTGATTTCCCAGCGGTTAAGCCAGTCGCTGGTCAGTCTTAATACCCTTGCCTGTACCAACAGCAGTCCGGTCAGGGCGGCCTCGCAGGCGCTTGAGACCTTTTCAGCCTCCAACGGCCAGCTTGTCCAGTCCACGCGTGAAGTGGCCTTTTCCCGGGGGCTACAGCTACAGCGTGAAATTGCCGAGCGCGGCCAGTATTTTGGCTGGCAGGCGCTGATCCTCTTTCTGCTCAGCGTCGGTCTGGTGCTGCTGTTTACCCGGATGATTATCGGCCCGGTAAAGGCGGTTGAGCGGATGATTAACCGGCTGGGGGAAGGAAAGCGGCTCAGCCACAATCTGGCGGCCAGGGGACCGAGAGAGCTGCGTTCGCTCGGGCAAAGTATTCTCTGGCTGAGCGAACGTCTGGCGTGGCTGGAGTCACAGCGCCATGAGTTTCTGCGACACATTTCCCACGAGCTGAAAACGCCCCTTGCCAGTATGCGGGAGGGGACGGCGCTACTGGCTGACGAAGTCGCCGGGCCGCTCACTGCCGATCAGCAGGATGTGGTTGCGATTCTCGACGAAAGCAGCTGCCATCTGCAGCGGCTGATAGAACAGCTGCTTGATTACAACCGCGAGCTATCCGATGCGCCAGTGGCGCGGGTCCCGGTCGACCTTGAGGCTCTGGTGGAGCGGATTGTCAGTACGCACAGCCTGACCGCCCGTTCCAAATCAGTGCAGACCGACATTACGCTGGCTGAAAAAACCTGCCTGGCGGAACCGATGCTGCTGGCGCGGGCCATCGACAATCTTTATTCGAACGCAATACATTACGGCAGCGAATCCGGTACCATCTGGATCCGCAGCCGCCGTCAGGGTAACAGGTCGGTTATTGAGGTGGAAAACACCGGAACGCCGGTACCTGCTACCGAACAGGCAATGATATTTGAACCCTTTTTCCAGGGCAGCCAGCAACGAAAGGGCGCCGTGAAAGGGAGCGGGCTGGGGCTCAGCATCGCCAGAGATTGTATTCAACGCCTGCAGGGTGATTTGCAGCTGGTTCAAAATGAAGGGGCGGTGGTCTGTTTTCGGATCGAACTCACGTCTGCCGCCGGGAATGACAGATAATGAGAACTGATAATTTTACCGCCGTAAGCGCGGGCGCTGGCCGTATCGCTGCGCTATTTTTCTGCGCCGCACTGCTTGCGGCCTGTACGACCAAAGCGCCGGGGTTAGCCGCCAGCAAGCCGTTAACGCCGCAGGCGGAGCCGGAAGCTAAGGTGATCGATTTTCAGCAGGTTGACTGCGCCCGGATATGGGATCTACAGGGTGACAAGGTGAGCCATAATGCCCTTTACTGGCTGAGAGGCATCGACTGTGCGGGACGTCTTTCTCCCGCTGAAGCGCGGGCGGAAGCGCGCCGCTGGCCGGCGAATGACTGGCAGAACGCTTTCAGGCAGGGTGTGCTGCTGGCCAACGGCAACGTGACGCCCGTGGAGCGACGGCAGTATATGCAGCGGCTGGCGCTGTTCAGTCCGGACTATCCTCCGGCGGTCAGGCCGCTGATCCAGCTCTGGCGTAACGGCCAGTCCGGCCAGCTAGAGCTTGCTGCTGAGCGTATGCGCTATTATCAGCTCCGGCAGAGTAGCGACAGCGAGCTCGATGCGCTTCGCCAGAGCCTGAGTGAGCGGAATGAGGCGCTGAGCATCACGCGCCGCAAGCTGGAGACGCTGACCGATATTGAGCGACAGCTCTCTTCACGGCGCTCGCCTGAGACTTCAGACAGCAGCCATGCGGGCGATCGCGACGGGCAGCCTGACAACGATGTGGCAACGCCTGGCACCACGAAAGAGGAGGCGAGCCAGCCATGATAAAAAAATCAGCCAGCCTGCTTCTGGTGGATGACGATCCCAGCCTGCTCAGGCTGCTGGGAATGCGTCTTGCCAGTGAGGGATTCAGTGTCCTGACGGCCGCAAGCGGCCCTGAGGCGCTGAAAACCTTACTCCGGGAAAAGGTGGATCTGGTGATAAGCGACCTGCGTATGGATGAGATGGACGGGATGGCGCTGTTCAGTGAGATCCAGAAACAGCAGCCGGGTATGCCCGTGATCATCCTTACCGCGCATGGATCTATCCCCGACGCCGTCTGGGCCACGCAGCAGGGCGTATTCAGCTTTCTTACCAAGCCCGTTGACCGGGACGCGCTCTACAGCGCTATCGACCAGGCGCTGGCGCACCGGGCGCCCGCCAGCGACGATGCCTGGCGGGAAAGCATCGTCACCCGCAGTCCGATCATGCTTCGCCTGCTGGAACAGGCGCGGATGGTGGCGCAGTCGGACGTCAGCGTGCTGATCAATGGCCAGAGCGGGACCGGTAAGGAGATTCTGGCTCAGGCCATACATGCTGCCAGCCCGCGGGCAGGAAATCCCTTCGTCGCCATCAACTGCGGTGCGCTTCCCGAGCAGCTGCTTGAATCGGAGCTGTTTGGTCATGCCAGAGGCGCTTTTACCGGGGCCGTCAGCAGCCGGGAGGGGCTTTTTCAGGCGGCGGAGGGCGGTACGCTCTTTCTTGATGAAATCGGCGATATGCCTCAGGCGCTGCAGGTAAAACTGCTGCGGGTACTCCAGGAGCGCAAGGTGCGGCCGCTGGGCAGCAATCAGGATCGGGATATTAACGTCAGGATCATCTCTGCCACCCACCGGGACCTGCCTGAAGCGATGGAGAAACAGACGTTCCGCGAAGATCTTTTCTACCGGCTCAACGTGGTGAATCTTAAAATCCCCACGCTTCAGCAGCGTTCCGAGGATATTCCGCTGCTGGCGAATCATCTGCTGAAGCAGTCAGCGGAGCGTCATAAGCCCTTTGTGCGGCGCTTTTCCACCGATGCGATGAAACGTCTGCTGGCGGCGAGCTGGCCCGGCAATGTGCGACAGCTGGTCAACGTTATCGAACAGTGCGTGGCGCTCACCTCCGCGCCGGTGATTAGCGAAGCGCTGGTGGAGCAGGCGCTGGCAGGCGAAAGCAGCGTATTACCGACCTTTGCCGAGGCCAGAAACCAGTTCGAGCTGAACTATTTACGTAAGCTGCTACAGATGACAAACGGCAACGTGACGCACGCGGCAAGGCTGGCCGGGCGTAACCGGACGGAGTTTTATAAGCTGCTCTCGCGCCATGAACTCGACGCTTCAGATTTTAAAGCGTAATTTTCAGTGCCGCTTCGCTGCCGGGATATGGTAGCGTAGCATCCTGAAAAAGAGACGGGCCGCGCGGCGGGACCTGTCCGCTGCACTTATACTGAACGCAGGATCACCCTCCACGACGGGGGAAATGAAAAGGGTCTGACATGAAAAAGATTGATGCAATTATCAAACCATTCAAGCTTGATGACGTGCGTGAAGCGCTGGCGGAAGTCGGCATCACCGGCATGACCGTCACCGAAGTGAAAGGTTTTGGTCGTCAGAAAGGCCACACGGAACTTTACCGTGGCGCAGAATATATGGTTGATTTTCTGCCTAAGGTGAAAATTGAGATCGTTATTTCTGACGATATCGTGGATACCTGCGTGGATACCATCATGCGCACCGCGCAGACCGGCAAAATCGGCGATGGTAAAATTTTCGTCTTCGACGTGGCGCGAGTGGTGCGGATCCGTACCGGCGAGGAAGACGAAGAGGCTATCTGATCTGCTGACCTGAATCGCCGCATCGCCGTCCCTTATGGACGGCGATGGCGTTTTTGCGCAAATCAGATAACTTTATGCGGCCCGAAGACCTCATAATGGATGCGCGCGTTCTCAATCCCCATCCCGATAAGCTGTTTCGCCACATACTGCATAAATATCACCGGGCCACAGAGATAATAATGCATGGCGGGATCGCTTAACTGGCTCTCCAGCGGCATGAGTTCCATCCATCCCTCGCTGTCGTAGCGGCCTTGATCCTGGGGTAGCGGCTGGTTATACCAGATGTGCTGCGAAAATTTTTCAAGCTTGCTGCCTGACAAAGTCACTTCATCACGGAAGGCGTGTCGCTTACCGTTATCCGCCGCATGGAACCACTGTACGCCTGAGGGATGGCGCTGGGCCGCCAGCACATCAAGCATGGCCAGCACAGGCGTCTGTCCGACGCCGGCAGAAATCAGCGTAACCGGCGTTTGCGGTGACACCTTCAGATAGAAATCGCCCGCCGGTGCCGACAGCAGGATTTCATCCCCCTGCTGAGCGTGCTGATGCAGCCAGCCTGATACGGTGCCGCCTGGCTCATGGCGGACGGCGATGCGATAGTCGCGGCCGTTTGGCGCGCGGGTCAGGGAGTACTGACGAATCTCCTGATTGGCGAAGTTTTTATTCTGCACCCAGACGCCCAGATACTGGCCCGCCTGATAGTCCGCCACCGGCCCGCCGTCCGTCGGCGTCAGCAGGAAACTCTTGATGATGTCGCTCTCTTCTTTGATGTCACTGATGCGAAAAGCACGAGGCGTCCGCCAGCCGCCCGTTTTATTTTCAGCCTCCTGATAAAGCTGCTCTTCACGCTGAATAAATACGCCCGCTAATACGCCATAAGCTTTGCCCCAGGCATCAAGGACTTCCTGTCCCGGGCTGAGCAGTTCATCCAGCGTTGCCAGCAGGTGCGTTCCCACTATCTGATACTGTTCCGGCTGAATAGCAAAGCTGGTGTGCTTCTGTGCAATTTTTTCAACCGCGGGCAGTAGTGCAGGTAAGTTTTCGATATTTCCCGCATAGGCGCAAATCGCGTTAAACAGCGCCTCTCGCTGGTTACCATTACGCTGGTTGCTCATATTGAAAATATCTTTCAGCTCGGGATTATGGGCAAACATCCGGTCATAAAAGTGGGCGGTCAGACGTGGACCTGTTGCCAGCAGGGCAGGGATGGTGGCTTTTACGGTAGCAATCGTTTTGGCGTCAAGCATAGGTGGCTCCTGCAGGAAAAGTTATAAGATGCATTTCAAATGCATCTTATAATTTCCCGGCGCGTTTTGTAAATACACCTTTCAGGGACAGGGGCATTTTTTTGTGACGCGACCGGCTTAACGTGAATAATCTGCATCGCGGTTGTGAAGAAATATCCGGTCGAAAGGGCGGGTTAAAAACGGAATAAACCCTTGCTGCATCGCAAGCCAATCGTTTGCGTAAAAAGCGCGCGTTGTGGCTACCCCTCGGCAGGTAAAACAGTTTACACTGTGGGTCTTCGCCCAAGCGGGCCGTTCAATGCCGATAAAAGTTAGCTGAGTCAGGAGATGCGGATGTTAAAGCGTGATATGAATATTGCTGATTACGATGCCGAGTTATGGCAGGCAATGGAGCAGGAAAAAGTACGTCAGGAAGAGCATATTGAACTGATTGCTTCTGAAAACTACACCAGTCCGCGTGTCATGCAGGCACAGGGATCTCAGCTGACCAACAAGTATGCGGAAGGCTATCCGGGGAAGCGTTACTACGGCGGCTGTGAATATGTCGATATCGTTGAGCAGCTGGCGATTGACCGCGCCAAAGCGCTGTTCGGCGCGGATTATGCCAACGTTCAGCCCCATTCCGGCTCTCAGGCTAACTTCGCCGTCTATACCGCGCTGCTCCAGCCGGGCGACACCATCCTCGGCATGAACCTGGCGCACGGCGGACACCTGACTCACGGTTCACCGGTAAACCTGTCCGGTAAGCTCTATAACGTGGTGCCTTACGGCATCGACGATAGCGGTAAAATCGACTACGACGACCTGGCCGCACAGGCACAGAAGCATAAGCCGAAAATGATTATCGGCGGCTTCTCTGCCTACTCCGGTATCTGCGACTGGGCAAAAATGCGTGAAATTGCAGACAGCATTGGTGCCTGGCTGTTCGTTGATATGGCCCACGTGGCGGGTCTGATCGCCGCAGGCGTCTACCCGAACCCGGTTCCCCATGCGCATATCGTCACCACTACCACCCATAAAACGCTGGCAGGCCCGCGCGGCGGTCTGATCCTGGCGCAGGGTGGCGACGAAGATCTGTACAAGAAGCTGAACTCTGCGGTCTTCCCTGGCGGCCAGGGTGGCCCGCTGATGCACGTCATTGCCGGCAAAGCGGTTGCGCTGAAAGAAGCGATGGAGCCTGAGTTCAAGGTGTACCAGCAGCAGGTCGCGAAAAATGCGAAGGCGATGGTAGAGGTTGTTCTGGAGCGCGGCTACAAAGTGGTTTCGGGCGGCACCCACAACCACCTGTTCCTGATGGATCTGGTCGACAAAAATCTGACCGGCAAAGAAGCTGACGCCGCGCTGGGTCGTGCCAACATCACCGTGAATAAAAACAGCGTCCCTGACGATCCGAAAAGCCCGTTTGTCACTTCCGGCATCCGCATTGGTTCACCTGCCGTCACCCGCCGTGGCTTTAAAGAAGCTGAAGTGCGTGAGCTGGCTGGCTGGATCTGCGATATCCTGGACAACATCGGTGACGAAAGCGTTCAGGAACGCGTTAAGAAGCAGGTGCTGGAAATCTGCGCACGCTTCCCTGTTTACGCCTAAGGCGCTGTAGCCGCTGTCCGTCACTATGGAAAGCGGCAAGGGAAGAGATTAACGGGACAAATGTGTCCCGTTAATTGATCTTAGCTCCGACCTCTGAGAAAGTACGGCTCACTTTGTCGGAGGGATCATGCTTATTCGTTCTGCATACTGGCTCGGTCTGGGCTACTTTACCTACTTTTTCGCCTACGGCGTCTGGCTGCCTTTTATGGCCGTCTGGCTGAAGGGCGTGGGCCTTGAGCCTGAAAAGATAGGCCTGCTGCTGGGCTGCGGAATGATTGCCCGCTTTGCCGGTAGCCTGCTTATCGCCTCCCGCGTTACCCGTCCTTCCCAACTCGTTACCGCCCTCCGCCTGCTGGCGATGCTGTCGCTGTTTTTTGTGCTGGGCTTCTGGATCTCCGCCCTCTGGATATGGCTGCTGCTGGTGATGATTGGCTTTAATCTGTTTTTCTCTCCGCTGGTGCCGCTCAGTGATGCGCTGGCTGCAACCTGGCAGAACCAGATTGGCATGCCTTATGGCCCCGTCAGGCTGTGGGGATCGCTGGCCTTTGTGATCAGCTCGGCGCTGACGGGCGTTCTGGTTAGCGCTTACTCCTCTCAGGCCATTCTCTGGATGCTGTGCCTGGGCGTGTCGGCAATGCTGGCGGGGATGCTGTTGCGTCCGGCGGTGATGCCCGAAGGCAGTGCCAGACAGAGCGACAGGGCGGGCTGGCCGGAGTGGAAACAGCTGCTGCAGGAGAACGCCGTCTGGCGCTTTTTACTCTGCGTGACGCTGATGCAGGGCGCGCATGCGGCTTATTACGGCTTCAGCGCCATCTACTGGCAGGAAGCGGGCTATTCCGCCAGCGTGGTGGGCTACCTCTGGTCGCTCGGCGTGGTGGCCGAAATTATTGTCTTTGCTTCCAGTAACCGGTTATTCAGGCGCTGGGGCGCGCGGGATCTTTTACTGCTTTCGGGCGTCTGCGCTATCCTGCGCTGGGGCGTGCTCGGTTCAACGACCGCCTTACCCTGGCTGATTGTGGCGCAGATCCTTCACTGCGGAAGCTTCACCGTTTGTCACCTTGCGGCGATGCGTTTTATTGCAGCAAGAAGGGGCGCAGAGGTGATTCGTCTGCAGTCCGTTTATTCCGCGCTGGCGATGGGCGGCGGCATCGCGCTCATGACCATAGTGTGCGGCGTACTGTTCCAGCATCTGCAGGGCACTGTTTTCTGGGTTATGGCGCTGCTGGTGGTACCGGCGCTCTTTCTGCGCCCGCGGCCTGCGGCTTCTGAAGCACGGACGTGACGGGCACAGACAACTAAGCGTGACTTCCAGCCTTCTGTCAGGACTCCAGTAGCTTGCGTATACGCTGCTGCTGGTGCGTCTGCAACGGAAGTTCGGCGTGGATCAGCGGAGGAGAGTAGAGCGGCAGAGGCGTGGCGTAAGGGGTGATAACCAGCGCAATGCCTTCAGGCGCGCTGTGAACCTGATACTCGCTGACGTGAAGGTATTTGATGTTAAGCGGCAGCAGCGTTAGCTCCCGCAGCTGTTGTTCAACCTGTTGTTCCAGTTCAGGATCGCTGCTGGTCAGCAGCAGCACCTGCTTTTCCTGTAACGCGCTTTCCTGCATCAGCCAGGCGCCAAATATAATGGCGATTAAGCCCATCTCCGCCGGTGAAAAGGTGAGGTGATACCGCTGTTCAAAATCAGCGACGGCCGCCTGGGTGGTGCGCAGGAGTCTGGGATAGAGGCGGGCAACCTCATCGGTCAGCGTGTTATCAATGCCGATACCAAACAGCGCACGCTCCAGCGCCTGGGCCAGGTGAGTATAGAGCTGGCCGCAGACCGCCTCCTGATTACTGAAGTGCATACCGGAAAGGTGTTGAAAACGTTCCGTCAGTTCGCTGACTGCCTCCAGCAGAGCCTGTTCATGCTGATGCGTGACGGCGGCGGCGGTGGGCGTACAGACCTGGCTGAACAGCAGAGAAAGTAAATAGACTTCGCTGGGCGCCGGCGGCGTTTTACTGCGCTTCTGCCAGTGACGTACCACTTCTTCTGCAACCTGATGCTCCGCTCTGGCGATCAGCCACTGGCACTGCGGCTCAGTAAAGTCCGTACATACCTGGCGGCATAAAGAATATTGCATGAAAAGCTGCAAGAACTGGCAATCTCTGCCGCTATAAGGGCGGTTTAACTGATGACTGCAATGCTGAACCAGCGCGGCAAGATTGCGCTCATCGAAAAGCGCCTTCTCTATTCGTAGCGCCTTCAGCTGTTGCTTAACGGCGCCGGCAAACTGATTAAGCACGAAGTCGGGCGAAAGGCGCAGCGCCCGGCGCAGCCAGTGCAGCAGGCAGAGACGCTGATCCAGTTCCGCACCGTCGATCCGGTAGCTATCTTCTTCTCCCTCAATCAGGAGGAGCCGGTGATAGCGCTGGATTTCTGAGCCCACCTCCGCTATATCTTGCCGGGTAATCGCCTGACTCACCCTGTTAAGCTGACAAAGCGAATCGAGCGTAATGACGGCTTCCGGGAGGTAAAGCAGCAAAAGCAGGTGACAGTGACGCTGTGAACTGGTGAAAACAGCAGGTTCAGGTGAGAGTGAACTCATCGACTGTAATCCCGGTAAAAAGTGACAAAGATAAGAATAGCCCGGCTGATTTGCGAACGGCATAAACAGGCCAGGTTTTTTTATAGCTTTCAGGGTCTGTCACAGAATTTTTGCGCTAACGAAGAAAGGAATTGTAATTGTTACGTTATAACGTGTCTGTTAAGGTGGGCGTGCTGTTACTGAGCACCCTGTTCACCGCTTTTGCCTGGTCTCATCCCCATAGCTTCATCGACATGCAGGCCACGCTCGTGCATAAAGGCGATCGGCTTACCGGTCTGAAAATGCACTGGGTCATGGATGAAATTACCTCAGCCGATCTGCTTTACGATGCCGGTGACGCGAAGCCAGGCTCAGAGACCTGGAAAAAACTGGCGGCGGAGGTGATGGCGAACGTGTTAGGACAGCATTACTTTAGTGAATTCTGGCACCAGGAGAAGCGGGTGAAGTTCGGCAATCTTCCGCCGTTTTACCAGCTTTCCCGCGAGGGCCACCGCGCCGTGCTGGAGTTTGTTTTACCCCTGGCTGAACCTCAGCCGTTAAAAGGGCAGCGCTACGTTTTTTCAACCTTCGACCCGACCTATTTTGTGGATATGTATTACGACTCTGAAAAATCCCTGCACATTCCCGCCGATCTGGCTGACCGGTGTGCCTTTACCTTAACCACGCCGAAGCCGGATGCGTCAATGCAGGCCTATGCGCTGTCGCTGGATAAAGCCGATACGCCATCGGAAGATCTGGCGCTCGGCCAGCAGTTTGCCCAGACGGTAACCCTGGTATGTCAGTAAACGCGCTTTCCGCCGGCAAGGGCCGGCACTGGCGACAGGCGTGGCCGCTGATGCTGCTGACGGTGATTTTTGCACTGGCCGCACTGCTTGCCTGGCACTACTGGCCGCAAATTCTGCTGCAAAGCGTGCTGTGGCAGAAATCTCTTCATCAGCAGATGACGGCGTTACTTCAGCAGGTTGCCGTTCATCCCCATCAGGCCGGCCTTACGCTGATGGGGTTCAGTCTGATCTATGGGGTGCTGCATGCGCTGGGGCCAGGGCACGGTAAAGTCGTGATCGCCACATTCCTGGCTACCCATCCGACCAAAGTCAGAACCAGCCTGCGGTTAACGCTGGCGGCCTCGCTGGTGCAGGGGAGCGTGGCGATTGGGCTGGTGACGGTGATGCTGGTGATACTGAAACTCTCCTCACGCCAGCTTCATCTCAGCAGCTACTGGCTGGAGAAGGGCAGCTATTTGCTGGTAACAGGACTGGGCATCTGGCTCTGCTGGCGGGCAGCAGGCCGGATCGCGCGTGCGCTTTCAGCACCGTCCGCACCGGTATTCCGCAGGATAGTACCCGCCGATCATCAGCATCATGCAGAGTGCGGCTGCGGACATCAGCACGTGCCTGATGCGGCGATGCTCGATAAAGCAGTGAGCCTGAAGACGCAGGTGATAGTGGTCCTGTCCATGGGATTGCGCCCCTGTTCCGGCGCCATCATGATGCTGCTGTTTTCGAAGGTGATCGGCGTATATGGATGGGGTGTTGTTTCGGCGCTGGCGATGGCTGTCGGCACCGCGATCACCGTCTCCGCGATGGCGCTGCTGGTGCAGGTTTCACGCGCGCTGGCGCTGAAGCTGAGCCGTCATGCCCCTGCGGCGGGCTGGCAAAAAGTGGGATTGTCTTGTCTGTCTCTGGCGGGGGGCGTGTTGCTGGCGGCGGCGGGTGTAATGCTGTGGCTGGGCGCTCAACCGGCTATGTCCGGCGGCCTTCGTCCACTGTTTATGCGATAAACAGCGGTCAGGCATGCAGGGCGCATACCTGACCCGGCAACTTAGCGCTTCAGCGCTTCGCTCAGCTCTTCACGCATTGTGGAAAGCATCGCTTTCACTACGCGCGGGTTGCCGGCCACGATATTACCGGAAGTGAGGTAGCCATGAGCACCGACAAAGTCAGTGACCAGACCGCCCGCTTCACGTACCAGCAGTTCGCCAGCCGCAAAATCCCACGGTTTCAGACCGATCTCAAAATAGCCATCCACGCGGCCCGCAGCGGTATATGCCAGATCCAGTGCGGCAGAACCGGTACGACGGAAGTCGGCGCACAGCGTAAACAGTTTGCCCACGATGTTAATATAAGGCGTGGCGTGCTGCTTCAGTTTGAAAGGGAAACCGGTCGCCAGAATGGTGCCGTCGAGATCGCGGGCGGTGCCGCCGCGCAGACGGTAGCCGTTCAGCTGGGCGCCCTGGCCGCGGACTGCGGTAAACAGCTCATTACGCATAGGATCGTAAACCACCGCCACTTCGGTACGGCCTTTAATGCGTACAGCGATAGAAACGGAGAAATGAGGAAGGCGTTTGATAAAGTTGGTGGTGCCATCCAGCGGATCGATAACCCATTGTACATCCTGGTCTTCGCCTGGCAGTTCACCACTTTCTTCTGTAATGATGGTGTGCTGCGGATAAGACTTGCGAATCACCTCAATAATCAGGCGCTCAGCGTCGCGATCAACATTGGTAACGAAGTCGTTGCTGCCTTTCTGGCTGGCCTCGACGGCGTCCGGGGTTTCATAGTTCTTGGCAATTAAATTTCCGGCCTTGCGCGCAGCGCGCACGGCGATGTTGAGCATCGGATGCATCGGTATCTCTCACTGGATGTTAAAGAACGGGAAAACGGCGCGGATTATAGCAGGGAGATCGTCAAATGTCCTGAAAATATGTTAACATCGCCAAATAATCTCTCAGACCAGAATTCCTATGCTGCAAAACATCCGTATCGTGCTGGTGGAAACTTCTCACACCGGCAACATGGGATCCGTCGCCCGCGCGATGAAGACCATGGGCTTAACAAACCTCTACCTGGTTAATCCCCTCGTCAAACCCGACTCGCAGGCAATCGCCCTGGCGGCAGGGGCCAGTGACGTCATTGGCGAAGCGCGCATTGTGGATACCCTTGATGAAGCGCTGACGGGCTGTAGCCTGGTGGTGGGCACCAGCGCGCGCTCCCGTTCTCTGCCGTGGCCGATGCTCGATCCGCGCGAATGCGGTGTCAAAAGCGTCGAAGAGGGTCAGCAGGCTCCGGTAGCGCTGGTCTTTGGTCGTGAACGCGTGGGCCTGACTAACGAAGAGCTGCAAAAGTGTCATTATCATGTGGCTATTGCGGCAAACCCGGATTACAGCTCGCTTAACCTGGCGATGGCCGTCCAGATTATCGCCTATGAAGTGCGCATGGCTTTTCTGCAATCACAGGAAACGGCGCAGCCGGAGTATGCCGAATCACCTTATCCGCTGGTGGACGACCTTGAACGCTTCTATCAGCATATGGAACAGATGATGGTCAGCAGCGGCTTTATCCGCGAAGGCAACCCCGGCCAGGTGATGAGCAAGATGCGTCGCCTTTATACCCGGGCGCGTCCGGAGCGCGATGAGCTGAACATTTTGCGCGGCATGCTCTCCTCGCTGGAAAAGCCGAAAGGCGACAGGTAAGCGCGGGAGCGGCAGAACGGCCTAACGGCGCCCGGAATAGTTGAGTGTTTTACCAGGTTAAATACTTGAGTGTTTTACTAGGTTAAATAGTTGACCAAAACACTCAGGAATGTCAGACTTGCGACCCTCTTACTGATAAACCCTGACAGGGTACTACCGAGGTCGATTACGCCATGAGACTGACATCTAAAGGCCGTTATGCCGTTACCGCTATGCTTGACGTTGCGCTGCATTCTCACGAAGGCCCGGTGCCTTTAGCGGATATTTCTGAGCGTCAGGGCATCTCTCTCTCCTACCTGGAGCAGCTGTTTTCACGCCTGCGCAAAAACGGCCTGGTGGCCAGCGTTCGCGGTCCGGGCGGCGGCTACCTGTTAGGCAAAGAGTCCAGCGCCATTGCCGTTGGCGCGGTGATTACCGCCGTTGATGAGTCCGTTGACGCGACCAAATGCCAGGGGAAAGAAGGGTGCCAGGGCGGCGAGCGCTGCCTGACCCACGTTCTGTGGCGCGATCTCAGCGAGCGCATCAGCGACTTCCTGAATAACATCACGCTGGCCGAACTGGTCAACAACCAGGATATTCTGGAGGTGGCCGACCGCCAGAATCATACCGAGAAAAGTCGCGCGCCAGCTGGCCGCGTGCATGAGACTATTAACGTCAATCTTCGTGCCTGATAGCGTCCGGGTGCGTGCCGTCGTCTTACTGCCTGCGCATAGCGTGGCGGCGGGCGGCGGATAACACGCCGGCGTTCTGAAGGCGTTGAGTGACGTATCAGAACGAAGTACGGAGCAAGCGATGAAATTACCGATCTACCTGGATTACTCTGCCACAACGCCTGCGGATCCGCGCGTTGCAGAAAAGATGATGCAGTATCTGACTAAGGACGGCATTTTCGGTAATCCGGCCTCCCGTTCCCACCGCTTTGGCTGGCAGGCTGAAGAAGCTGTCGATATTGCACGTAATCAGGTAGCTGAGCTGATCGGTGCCGACCCCCGCGAAATCGTTTTTACCTCTGGCGCAACGGAATCCGATAACCTGGCCATCAAAGGCGCTGCGCAGCTTGCGCAGGATAAGGGCCGGCACATCATTACCAGCCAGACCGAGCATAAAGCGGTACTGGATACCTGTCTTCAGCTCGAAAAGGAAGGTTTTGAAGTCACCTATCTTGCGCCGCGGCCTGACGGGATTATCGACCTGCAAACGGTGGAAGCTGCCTTGCGTGATGACACTATCCTGGTCTCCATTATGCAGGTGAATAATGAAACCGGTGTGGTACAGGATATCGCCGCTATCGGTGAGCTTTGCCACGCACGCGGCATCCTTTTTCACGTTGACGCCACGCAGAGCGTCGGCAAGCTGCCGATCGACCTGGCCCATCTTAACGTCGATTTAATGTCGTTTTCCGCCCATAAACTCTACGGCCCTAAAGGGATTGGCGCGCTTTATGTGCGGCGTAAGCCCCGCATCCGCATCGCTGCGCAGATCCACGGCGGCGGCCATGAGCGCGGTATGCGTTCGGGGACCCTTCCCGTGCATCAGATCGTGGGGATGGGAGAAGCCTGTCGCATTGCGAAAGAGGAGATGGCGGAAGAGATGGCCCGTCTGGGCGAACTGCGCCGCCGCTTCTGGCAAGGTATCCGCGATATCGAAGAAGTCTATCTGAACGGCGACTTTACGCAGGGCGCGCCCACTATCCTCAACGTCAGTTTTAATCATGTTGACGGCGAGTCGCTGATTATGGCGCTGAAAGACCTCGCGGTGTCGACCGGTTCGGCCTGCACCTCCGCCAGCCTGGAGCCGTCCTATGTGCTACGGGCGCTGGGCCTGTCGGATGAGCTGGCGCACAGCTCCGTCCGCTTCTCGCTGGGCCGTTTTACCACGGAAGAAGAGATCGATTACGCGGTCGCGCTGTTACATAAAGCGCTGGGACGTCTGCGCGAACTTTCGCCTCAGTGGGCGGAGTATAAGGCGAGCCGGGGCGAGCTGCCGGCGCATTAATGCACAGCAGCCAGAGATTGTCGTTTTACCTGCGGGCCGAATAGAAATTCGGCCCGTTTTACGTTTAATTCTGCGATCGGGTTAGACGAACGCGGAGAAAGAGTTATTGTAGTGACCGACCGTTTTTACGACGGACCAAACTGAACAGTTTATAAGGAGCCATGCGGTGACAACCACGCCAATGACGATCACACTGTCAACGACAGTGGCAGACGAACGCTGGGGCGAGAAAGCGATTCTCACCAGTAACGACAGCGGGATGACAATCCATCTGACCAGCGGCGATGCGCTGACAACCATTCAGCGTGCGGCGCGCAAAATTGATGCCCAGGGCATCCGGCACGTCAGCCTGAGCGGCGACTGGGGCCTGGAAAAAAGCTGGGCTTTCTGGCAGGGATACCGCGGTCCAAAAGGGGAGCGCAAGGTCGAATGGGCGGAGCTGAATGAAGCAGATCGCGCAGAGTTCGACAGCCGCCTGAAAATTATCGACTGGGTACGCCACACCATCAATCTGCCCGCCGAGGAGCTCAGCCCGGAACAGCTGGCCCAGCGCGCCGTCGATCTGCTGAGCGGCCTGGCGGGCGACAGCGTCAGCTACCGCATCACCAAGGGTGAGGATCTGCGTCAGCAGGGTTATATGGGGCTGCACACCGTAGGACGTGGTTCAACGCGCAGTCCGGCGCTGCTGGCGCTTGATTACAACCCGACCGGCGATGCAAATGCGCCCGTGTATGCCTGCCTGGTGGGTAAAGGTATTACCTTCGATACCGGCGGCTACAGCCTGAAGCCAAGCGGCGGAATGGACTCCATGAAGTCTGACATGGGCGGCGCGGCAACCTTAAGCGGCGCGCTGGCGCTGGCGATCGCCCGCGGCCTGAAAAAGCGCGTTAAGCTCTATCTCTGCTGTGCGGACAACATGGTCAGCGGTAACGCTTTCCGCCTGGGCGATATTATCCGTTATCGCAACGGCAAAACGGTGGAAGTGATGAATACCGATGCCGAAGGGCGACTGGTGCTGGCCGATGGCCTGATCGATGCCAGCGAGCAGAATCCGGAGCTGCTGATTGATGCGGCGACCCTGACCGGCGCGGCCAAAACGGCGCTGGGTAATGACTATCACGCGCTGTTCAGCTTTGATGATGCGCTGGCGGCGTCGCTGCTTGAGAGCGCGAAAGGGGAGAATGAACCTTTCTGGCGCCTGCCGCTGGCCGAGTTCCACCGCAGCTATCTGCCTTCTAACTTTGCCGATCTGAATAACATTGCAGCGCCTGCCCATACCGCAGGGGCCAGCTCGGCAGCCGCGTTCCTCTCCTATTTTGTCAAAAACTACCAGCATGGCTGGCTGCACATTGACTGTTCAGCTACCTACCGCAAAGGTGGCGTGGAGCAGTGGTCTGCTGGCGCAACGGGGCTGGGCGTACGTACCGTCGCTAACCTGCTGTTAAAATAACGGCGGTAGCAGGACGATTGCGGCGTCCTTTTGCGCCGTGGATAAGCAAGCGATCCGGCAGAGGCGACCTCTGCCGGATCGCGTTTACTGGATTCAAGTGATGAACGAAACTAATCAGCGCCTGGAAGAGGTGCTTAAGCTGGCCGCCACCGAGCCGGCACACCGGCCCGAATTTTTCTCTCTCTTACTGGATGCGAGCGTCTGGGTTCCGGGCGAAAGCGCCGGGGAGCAGGAAAGCATCACCGCCTCAACCCCTGTCGATTTGCAGCACTGGGAAAAAGAAGGGGGGGGCAGCGTCATTCCTTTCTTTACGTCGCTGTCAGCGATGGAGCAGGCCGTCCCGACCGATCGGCCTTTTGTGGTGATGCCTGTCCGCACCCTGTTTGCAATGACGCAGGGCGAAACGCTGTTTCTTAACCCCAGGCTGCCTTCAGGCAAGGAGTTCTCGCCGCTGGAGATTACCAGCCTGCTGGGTAACGGCGGAAATGCGCTGAGCCAGCAGACCGTTCTGGAAGGCGGCTACTCGCTGCTGCTTTCAGAAATTGCCGAGCCGCCCGCGCAGGTTATCGACTCGCTGACCCAGCTATTTACCAAATTTAAGCAGGTTCGCCGGGCCTATATCGCGCATATCAAAGAATCAGCAGAGCAGCGCCCCAATTTGCTGATAGGGATAGAAGCTGACAGCGATATAGACACTATTATCAAGGCCGCCGGCAGCGTGGCGATGGATACCTTACTGGAAGATGAGCCGGTTGATATCTGTGAAGTCGTGGAAAATGAAAAGGGCATCAGCCACTTTTTCACTGCCCACATTCCGCCTTTCTATGAAAGACGATGGGGCAGCTTCCTTCGTGACTTTAAAGCGGTCAACAAACCGGCCTGATGGCAGGCCGGGAGCCACCTCAGCGTATTGTCAGCCCGTGGCGATGGGGAGATCGTTTCTGCTTCCCCATTCTGACCATGAACCGTCATAGAGGCGAACGTCATGCACGCCCAGGCTGTTCAGGGCCAGAATAACCACCACGGCGGTCACGCCCGAGCCGCAGCTGGCGACGATGGGTCTGGTAAGGTCAACGCCCTGACGCTGGAAAATCGCCTTCAGCGCCTCCGCTGATTTAAGCTCGCCATTTTCGACCAGTTCATTCCAGGGCACGTTCAGGCTGCCGGGAATGCGCCCGCGATGCAGTCCGGCACGGGGTTCATCCACCTCGCCCCTGAAGCGATTAGCCGCTCTGGCATCGACCAGCTGCGCGCCGCCTTCGTGACTGATGAGCAGCACGTCGGTCAGCCGCTGAACGACTGAGGGATCAAAACTCGCTTCGAACACGGCTTCAGGAAGAGTCACTTCACCTTGCTCAAGCGGCAGCCCCGCCGCTTTCCAGGCTTGTAAACCGCCCGCCAGAATCGACACGCGATCCACGCCGAACTGTTTGAGCATCCACCAGGCGCGCGGCGCTGAGAACAGGTTGCCTTCATCGTAGACGATCAGGTGTTTCTCACTGCTGACGCCCAGCTCGCGCATGGCAACCGCAAAATTTTCCGGGCGCGGCAGCATATGAGGAAAGGGGCTGGTGAGGTCGGAAAGCGCTTCGATATCAAAAAAAGGGGCCGAGGGCAGATGCCCGGCCAGGTACTCGGCATGAATATCACGCACTTTTTCCAGGCCCGGCGGAAGCATGCGGGCATCAATCACCTGGATGGCGTCATCAGAAAGATGGTCTGCCAGCCAGTCGGCAGTCACAAAAAAGGAGCTGGTCATAGCGGCCTCGCTGAGAGTGTAGAGGCTATCAGTGTCAATCATCTCAGCGGGCTTCACAAGAGGAGCTGGCTGGGTCAGCCGGGAATAATCCCTCCGGCATGCGCGTTCAGAGACCCGTAAAGGGTGTGCAAACCTGACAACTGGCGAGAAGCAAAGGGGACTTTTACCGGGCGTCAGAAGAGCTTAATCTCTTATGGGTTGCCGGAATGGGTAAAGTTTGGGCTAAAGCCGTGAAGAAAACAGGGGGTTAGCGATCGATTTTTTTAATAAATTGTTGATTCTCCGGTAGGCAAGCCTGGCGATGCCCCCTATAATCGGCGCCATTTTCCGGACCGGGGAACCTTTTCACCGGCTACACTCGACATCAACAGAGGTCCATATGACTATTGAACGTACTTTTTCCATTGTAAAACCAAACGCGGTGGCAAAAAACGTGATTGGTGCCATCTTCAACCGTTTTGAAAGCGCTGGCTTCAAAATCGTTGGCAGCAAAATGCTGCACCTGAGCAAAGAGCAGGCTGAAGGTTTCTACGCTGAACACCAGGGCAAGCCTTTCTTTGACGGCCTGGTTGAATTCATGACCTCCGGCCCGGTTGTGGTCTCCGTTCTGGAAGGCGAAAACGCCGTTCAGCGTCACCGCGATCTGATGGGTGCCACTAACCCAGCTAACGCGCTGGCCGGTACTCTGCGCGCCGACTACGCGGACAGCTTCACCGAAAATGCGACCCACGGTTCAGACTCTGCGGAATCTGCGGCGCGTGAAATCGCCTATTTCTTCGGCGAAGGTGAAGTTTGCCCACGTACCCGCTAAGCCGGTTACGTCAGGCGTGAAGCTGCGCGTTTACAAATTATTTCGGTAACGCGCTTTAACCTGTAGCGACACGCTTGTACAATAATGCGCCCCTGATGAGAGCATACTCAGCAGGGGCGTTTCATTTATAGCCTTTCAGTTCCGGTTTGCAGCAAGAGCGGCTTCCGCCCGGGCAGCCTGAGTGCATGTAAAGTGCATCAGGTGTCTTTCTGCAAAAGGAGAGCTGAGAGGTATAATCTGTCTATCCCCAGCGCCATAACGTGTAATAACGAGGCCAGAGAAAATTATGTCTGAACATATTGTGAATCCGTCTTCTGTCGATCCTGTCGTCATCGCCACACCCCCAAAACAGAAAATCAACCTGCTCGATCTCAACCGCCAACAGATGCGGGAGTTTTTCGCCAGCCTGGGTGAAAAGCCGTTCAGAGCCGATCAGGTGATGAAGTGGATCTACCACTACTGCTGTGACGATTTCGATCAGATGACCGACATTAACAAAGTTTTTCGCGGCAAGCTGAAAGCGCTGGCGGAAATCCGTGCCCCCGAAGTGGCGGAGGAGCAGCGCTCGTCTGACGGAACCATCAAATGGGCGATCACCGTGGGCGGCCAGCAGGTCGAGACGGTCTATATTCCTGAGAAAGATCGCGCAACGCTGTGCGTCTCCTCTCAGGTAGGTTGCGCGCTGGAATGTAAGTTCTGTTCCACCGCTCAGCAGGGCTTCAACCGTAACTTGCGCGTTTCGGAAATTATCGGTCAGGTCTGGCGCGCGGCAAAAATCATCGGCGCCTCTAAGGTAACCGGACAGCGTCCGATCACCAACGTAGTGATGATGGGCATGGGCGAACCGCTGCTCAACCTGAACAACGTTGTGCCCGCGATGGAAATTATGCTGGATGACTTTGGCTTTGGGCTTTCCAAACGCCGCGTCACGCTCTCCACCTCAGGCGTCGTACCCGCTCTGGATAAACTGGGCGATATGATTGATGTGGCGCTGGCGATCTCACTGCACGCGCCAAATGACACAATTCGTGACGAAATTGTCCCGATCAATAAAAAGTATAATATCGAGACGTTTCTGGGCGCTGTCAGCCGCTATATCGCGAAGTCCAATGCGAATCAGGGCCGCGTCACTATCGAGTATGTGATGCTCGATCACGTCAATGACAGCACGGACAACGCGCATGAGCTGGCCGCACTGTTAAAAGATACGCCGTGCAAAATTAACCTGATCCCCTGGAACCCCTTCCCGGGCGCGCCTTATGGTCGCAGTTCGAACAGTCGCATCGATCGCTTCTCTAAAGTGTTGATGGAATATGGATTTACCACTATTGTGCGTAAGACCCGTGGCGATGATATTGATGCCGCTTGTGGCCAGCTGGCCGGTGAAGTCATTGACCGTACCAAGCGCACGCTGCGTAAAAAAATGGCGGGCGAAGCCATTTCTGTGAAAGCGCTCTGAAACTCATGCATCAGCGATAAGTGCGGCTGTTAGCCCTGAAATGATTGGCGTAGTATTCTTTGCCAGTGAGATCGGGAGGCAACATGCACAAGGGAATCGTGCCGGGGTTGATTATTGTTGTGCTGACAGGCTGTGGCCCGTCAGCACAGCGCAGCGAACTGGCGCAGACGCGTCTACAGTTAGGGCTTAGCTATCTGGCGCTTAACGAACTGCCAGCGGCAAAGCGCAACCTTCAGCAGGCGGTACAGCTTGCGCCAGAAGATTACCGTACGCAGCTGGCGATGGCCCGCTATCAGCAACGCGCCGGGCAGAACGAGTCAGCCGGCGAACGCTACCGGATAGCCTATGGACTGGCGCCGCAAAACCGTGACGTTCTCAATAATTACGGTGCGTTTCTCTGCGGTTTAAGGCAGTATGATGCGGCGCAGCGTCAGTTCAGTAAAGCCGCTGAATTATCTGGAAACGATGGGCGCGACGATGCGCTTGAAAACGCCGGCTACTGTTATCTCAATGCGGGAGAGCAGCTGAAAGCAAAAGTCGCACTGCTTGAAGCGACGAAACGCGATCCGGACAAGGGCAAGGCGCTGTTGGCCGAAGCCGAAAGGCGATTTGGAAAGGGAGAGTACGCCTCTGCGCGCCTCCTGTCAGATGTATATCAACACAACTTTGCTGCCTCGGCAGAAAGCTTGTGGTTAAAGATTCGCTTCGCCGCGCTGGCGCAGCATCCGGAGGCCCTGAAGCTGGCCGGAGAAGAGCTGGCGCGAAATTTTCCACAATCGATACAGTACCTGCATTTTTTAGCTAATGAATACTGAAGCCACTGAAGATAAATCCGCAGTAAATTCAACAGGCGAGCGCCTGCGTAGCGCCCGTGAGCAAATGGGCCTCACTCAGCAGAACGTTGCTGAGCGCCTCTGCCTGAAACTTTCCACCGTTCGTGACATTGAAGAGGATAAGTCGCCAGCCGATCTGGCCTCGACCTTCCTGCGGGGTTACATTCGTTCCTATGCGCGTCTGGTTCACGTGCCGGAAGAGGAACTGCTGCCGATGATGGCAAAGCAGGCACCTGTTCGCGCGGCGAAAGTGGAGCCGATGCAGAGTTACTCCCTGGGGAAACGACGCAAAAAACGCGACGGCTGGCTGATGAGTTTCACCTGGCTGGTGCTGTTTGTGGTCGTCGGCCTGACCGGGGCCTGGTGGTGGCAAAATCATAAAGCGGCTCAGGACGATCTGGTCTCCATGGCCGATCAAAATGGCTCCGCGGATGATAACAGCCAGTCCATCTCTCTGACGGATAACAGCGCCGACAGCGTGCCACCGGCAGAAAGCGTGCCGGTTCAGAGCACGCCTTCGCCTGCGGTCGCGCCATCTGACAGCGCGGCTCCTGCCGCCAGCCAGCCCGCACCGACGGAGCCGCAGCCGGCTGCCGTCTCTCCCTCTCAGGCACCCGCAGACACGGCCACCGGCAGCAATGCCAGCGGCCAGATGCCTACCGGTTCAGCCAGCGTCAGCGCGCCGGCGGCCGATGCCAACGCGCTGGTCATGAACTTTACCCAGGATTGCTGGCTTGAAGTTACTGATGCCGCCGGGAAAAAACTCTTCAGCGGGATGCAGCGCAGTGGTGATAAACTCAATCTCACCGGCACGGCTCCCTATCGTCTGAAGATTGGCGCTCCGGGCGCTGTACAGATCCAGTATCAGGGTCAGCCGGTTGACCTGAGTCGTTTTATCCGTAGCAACCAGGTTGCTCGCCTTTCAGTTGGTGCGCAATAACGCATCTTCCCTGTCGCGAGTAATTGTGGAGAAAGAATATGCATAACGAAGCACCCATTACCCGTCGCAAATCAACGCGCATTTACGTCGGCAAGGTGCCTGTGGGCGACGGTGCGCCGATCGCCGTCCAGTCTATGACCAACACGCGCACCACGGACGTGGAGGCGACGGTTAACCAAATCAGAGCGCTTGAGCGCGTCGGCGTGGACATTGTCCGCGTTTCTGTTCCAACCATGGATGCCGCGGAAGCGTTTCGCCTGATCAAACAGCAGGTTAACGTGCCGCTGGTCGCCGATATCCATTTTGACTATCGCATCGCCCTTAAAGTCGCCGAATATGGGGTGGACTGCCTGCGCATTAACCCTGGTAATATCGGTAACGAAGAGCGTATTCGCCAGGTGGTCGATTGCGCCCGCTACAACAACATTCCCATCCGCATCGGGGTCAACGCCGGATCGCTTGAAAAGGATCTTCAGGAAAAATATGGCGAACCGACGCCGCAGGCGCTGCTTGAATCCGCTATGCGTCATGTTGATCACCTGGATCGCCTCAATTTCGATCAGTTTAAAGTCAGCGTAAAAGCGTCCGACGTTTTTCTGGCCGTTGAGTCTTACCGCCTGCTGGCGAAACAGATCGATCAGCCTCTGCATCTCGGGATCACTGAAGCGGGCGGCGCCAGGGCCGGCTCCGTGAAGTCCGCTATCGGACTGGGGCTGCTGCTTTCCGAAGGCATTGGCGACACGCTACGCATTTCGCTGGCGGCCGATCCGGTCGAGGAAGTGAAGGTTGGTTTCGATATCCTGAAATCCCTGCGCATTCGCGCGCGCGGCATTAACTTTATTGCCTGTCCAACCTGTTCCCGTCAGGAATTTGACGTGATCGGCACGGTTAACGCGCTGGAGCAGCGGCTTGAGGACATCATCACCCCTATGGACGTCTCCATTATTGGCTGCGTGGTGAACGGTCCCGGCGAAGCGCTGGTCTCCACCCTTGGCGTGACCGGCAGCAATAAGAAAAGCGGCTTCTATGAAGATGGCGTGCGCCTGCGCGAGCGGCTGGACAACGATGACATGATCGACCAGCTGGAAGCGCGTATACGCGCAAAAGCGGCGATGATGGACGCATCCCGCCGCATTGATGTGCAGCATCTGGAAAAATAATCTGAAGCAGCGTGGGGAGGCCATTCGCCTCCCCGCCAGCATTAACTCTGACGACGCGGGTTTACCCCGGCGTCCATTCCACAGTGTGAGATAAACGTAGTGGCGAAGAATATCCAGGCTATCCGCGGCATGAATGACTACCTGCCAGCGGATACCGTAGTGTGGCAACGTATTGAACAAATTCTCAAGCAGGTGCTGGCCAGCTATGGCTACAGCGAAATCCGCCTGCCGATTGTAGAGCAGACCCCGTTATTCAAACGCGCCATCGGTGAAGTCACCGACGTGGTTGAAAAAGAGATGTATACCTTTGATGACCGCAACGGTGAAAGCCTGACGCTGCGTCCTGAAGGCACGGCTGGCTGCGTACGCGCCGGTATCGAACACGGTCTGCTGTACAATCAGGAACAGCGTCTCTGGTACATCGGTCCGATGTTCCGCTATGAACGTCCTCAGAAAGGGCGTTACCGTCAGTTCTATCAGATGGGCGCAGAAGTGTTCGGCCTGCAGGGCCCTGACGTGGACGCTGAACTGATCATGATGACCGCCCGCTGGTGGAAAGCGCTGGGCATCGCCGATCATGTGCATCTGGAACTGAATTCGATCGGATCTCCTGAAGCCCGCGCCAGCTATCGTGACGCGCTGGTCGCCTTTCTTGAGCAGCACCAGGAGGTGCTGGATGAAGACTGCAAGCGCCGCATGTATACCAATCCGATGCGCGTGCTGGACAGCAAAAACCCCGATGTTCAGAACCTGCTGAACAGCGCGCCCGAGCTGAGTGACTATCTGGACGCCGACTCGCGCGAACATTTTGCAGGGCTCTGTAAGCTGCTGGATGATGCAGGCATCGCCTACACGCTTAACCAGCGGCTGGTGCGCGGTCTGGATTATTACAACCGTACCGTGTTTGAATGGGTGACCAGCAGCCTTGGCTCTCAGGGCACCGTCTGTGGCGGTGGCCGCTATGATGGGCTGGTCGAACAGCTTGGCGGCCGTGCCACGCCAGCGGTCGGTTTTGCCATGGGACTGGAGCGGCTGGTGCTGCTGGTACAGGCGGTAAATCCTGAATTTGAACCGACGCGCATTGTCGATGTCTATGTTATCGCTTCCGGCCAGGGCGTTCAGTCCGCCGCCATGCAGCTGGCGGAGAAACTGCGCGATGAAGAGCCTTCACTGAAGCTGATGACCAACTTCGGCGGCGGTAACTTCAAGAAGCAATTTGCCCGGGCAGATAAGTGGGGCGCCCGCGTTGCGCTGGTGCTGGGAGAAGACGAAGTCGCAAAAGGCGAAGTCGTGATTAAAGATTTGCGCAACGGCGAGCAACAAACGCTGGCGCAGCGTGATGTTGCCGCAACGCTGACTGCGATGCTGCAACAGCCGAACGCGGATTAAAGGAGAAGGTTTGCGTGGAAGTATATAGCAACGAAAACGAACAGGTTGACGCGGTTCGCCGCTTTTTCGCTGAGAACGGTAAAATGCTGGTCGTGGGCGTGATCCTTGGCGTGGGCGCGCTTGCGGGCTGGCGCTACTGGAGCGGCCACCAGGATGGCAGCAACAAGGAGATTTCCGCAGCCTATCAGCAGGTCTCTTCCGCACTGGACGCCAGCAAACCTGCAACGCTCGACGCAGCGGCAAAATTTGCCAGCGAGAATAACAACACCTACGGTGCGCTGGCCTCGCTGGATGTCGCAAAGCGCTATGTGGATGGCGGTCAGCTTGATAAAGCCGCCGCACAGCTTAAAAGCGGTCTGGGAAATACCAAAGACGCCAATTTAGAGGCGGTGATGAACCTGCGCCTGGCGCGCATCCAGCTTCAGCAGAAGAAGCCGGATGAGGTGCTGAAAACCCTCGAGACCATTAAAGGTGAAGGCTGGACGGCCATAGTGGCAGACGTGCGCGGCGAAGCACTGCTCAGCAAAGGCGATGCGAAAGGCGCCCGCGATGCCTGGAGCAAGGGCATCGCTTCTGATGCTTCTCCTGCGCTGAAAGAAATGCTGCAAATGAAAATGAATAATCTGCCGGCCTGATCCCGGCAGTTAAAATTGCCTCAACGGGCTTAAGAGGGATTTCATGGAATTGCGTAAAATACTTCTGCCGGGACTGATTTCAGTTACCTTACTTAGCGGATGTTCATGGTTCAGCGGTGAAGAAGACGTCGTTAAAATGTCGCCGCTGCCGAAGGTGGAAAACCAGTTTACGCCAGAAAAAGTCTGGAGTACGTCCGTGGGCGATGGCGTGGGTGAGTTCTATTCTAACCTGCACCCGGCCTGGGCTGACAACACCGTTTACGCGGCTGACCGCCATGGCCTCGTTAAAGCGCTCAACTCGGGCGACGGCAGTAAAAAGTGGGAAGTGGATCTGGCAGAAAAAACCGGCTTCTTCTCCAGAAACCGTTCGGCTCTGCTCTCCGGCGGTGTGACCGCGGACGGCGCGCACGTCTACCTCGGCAGCGAGCGTGCCCAGGTTTATGCCCTTAACAGCAGCGATGGCTCCATCGCCTGGCAGACGAAAGCCGCAGGCGAAGTCCTTTCCCGCCCGGTTGTCAGCGACGGCCTGGTGCTGGTCCATACCAGCAACGGTATGTTGCAGGGGCTCGATCAGAACAGCGGTGCCATCAAATGGTCGGTGAATCTTGATGTACCAGCGCTCTCTCTGCGCGGTGAATCAGCGCCTGCCACCGCGTTCGGCGCTGCGATTGTCGGCGGCGATAATGGCCGGGTCAGCGCGGTGATCATGAATCAGGGTCAGATTATCTGGCAGCAGCGTATCTCCCAGCCAACGGGCGCGACGGAAATCGATCGTTTGGCCGATGTGGATATGACCCCGATCGTGGACAATGGCGTGGTCTATGCCCTGGCCTATAACGGTAATCTCAGCGCGCTGGATCTGCGCTCAGGCCAGATTTTGTGGAAGCGTGAAATTGGCTCGGTAAAAGATATGGTCGTGGATGCGGGTCGCATCTATCTGGTCGATCAGGACGATCGTGTGATTGCGCTGAGTACGGAAGGTGGTGTCACCATCTGGCGTCAGAGCGATCTGCTGCACCGTATCCTGACTTCACCGGTGCTCTATAATGGTTACCTGGTGGTTGGCGACAGTGAAGGCTATCTGCACTGGATCAATACCACCGACGGACGCTTTGTTGCGCAGCAGGAAGTGGACAGCTCCGGCTTCCAGACTGAACCTGTGGTGGCCAGTGATAAGCTGTTAATTCAGGCGAAGGGCGGCGAAGTTTACGCGTTTACCCGCTAACCCCGTCACCTTACTGCCAGCAGATAACGGCTCCTGATTCGTCAGGGGCCGTTTCGTTTTTCTCAGGGCGTGGTATCCTTTACGCCGTTAGCCTGACCTGTGGCCGTTTTTCTGGCTGCCGCAGCATGTGGATCAGGCGTTTATTTTTGTCATGAGGCTTCAATATGGTACCTGTGGTCGCGCTGGTCGGGCGTCCCAATGTGGGGAAATCCACCCTTTTTAACCGCTTAACCCGCACGCGAGATGCGCTGGTCGCGGATTTCCCGGGCCTGACGCGTGACCGTAAATACGGTCGCGCCGAGGTTGAAGGGCGGGAGTTTATTTGCATCGATACCGGCGGTATTGATGGCAACGAAGAGGGCGTGGAGACGCGCATGGCCGCGCAGTCCCTGTTGGCGATCGAAGAAGCTGACGTGGTGCTGTTTATGGTCGATGCCCGTGCCGGCTTGATGCCAGCCGATCAGGCGATCGCCCAGCATCTGCGCAGCCGTCAGAAACCGACTTTTCTGGTGGCGAATAAAACCGACGGCATGGATCCCGATTCCGCCGTCGTGGATTTTTATTCGCTCGGCCTGGGAGAGATCCATCCTATCGCCGCTTCTCACGGGCGCGGCGTCACCAGCCTGCTTGAGATGGTTCTGCTGCCCTGGATGGATGATGTCGCACCCGAGGCGGAGCTGACCGAAGAAGAAGAAAACGAAGCTTACTGGGCGGCGCTGGCCGCGCAGGAGAGCGGCGAACTGCCGGAAGAGGAAGAGGACGACTTTAACCCGCTCGATCTGCCGATTAAGCTGGCGATTGTCGGACGTCCTAACGTCGGCAAGTCAACGCTGACTAACCGCATTCTGGGTGAAGACCGCGTGGTGGTGTATGACATGCCGGGCACCACCCGCGACAGCATTTATATTCCGATGGAGCGTGATGGCCGCGAATATGTGCTGATCGATACCGCTGGCGTGCGCAAGCGCGGCAAGGTGACTGAGACCGTTGAGAAGTTCTCGGTGATCAAGACGCTTCAGGCGATCGAAGATGCCAACGTGGTAATGCTGGTCATTGACGCGCATGAAGGCATCTCCGATCAGGATCTGTCGCTGCTGGGCTTTATCCTTAACAGTGGCCGTTCGCTGGTGATTGTGGTCAATAAGTGGGATGGCCTGTCGCAGGAAGTGCGTGAAGAAGTGAAAGAGGCGCTGGACTACCGTCTGGGCTTTATCGACTTCGCCCGTGTGCACTTTATTTCCGCGCTGCACGGCAGCGGCGTCGGCAATCTGTTTGAGTCGGTCACCGAGGCTTATGACTGCTCGACGCGCCGCGTGAATACCTCCATGCTGACCCGCATCATGAATATGGCGGCCGATGACCATCAGCCGCCGTTGGTTCAGGGACGCCGCGTTAAGCTGAAGTATGCCCACGCCGGGGGATATAACCCACCGATTGTGGTAATACACGGAAACCAGGTGAAAGACCTGTCGGATTCCTACAAGCGCTATCTGATGAACTATTTCCGTCGTTCGCTGGAAATTATGGGCACGCCGATCCGCATCCAGTTTAAGGAAGGCGATAACCCGTTCGCCGGTAAGCGTAATATGCTGACGCCAAATCAGCAGCGCAAGCGCAAGCGTCTGATCAGCCATCTCAAGAAAAATAAACGTTAATCCGCAAGGGGCCGCACCGGCCCCTTTTGTTTTATACTGATCGACAGAAGACACAGGAGAGCGCTATGAATGAGCATTGCCCCGAATGCCAGCATGTGTTGATTGCCGGTGAGGATCGTTTCCATTGCGAAGGGTGCCAGCGCAGCTTTGGCATGCAGGCCGTTTGCCCCGATTGCCGTCAGCCGGTGCAGGTTCTTAAAGCCTGCGGCGCCGTGGATTATTTCTGCACGAACGGCCACGGGCTGATCTCTAAACAACGCGTAGAATTTGTCCCGCTGGTTGAAACACTTTAGCGCCTTCCTGAACAGAGCCGCGTAAGGCGGCATTTTGCATGATCTCCCATTTCTCCGCTATATCGCTATTCTCATCAGCTATGTCCGGCTGCTTTCTTTGCGCATCATGGCGCTGATGCTATCCGTTGTACCTTGTAAAACCGTTAATCCCGTTGCGTTCACCTGCCTGAATTAACACGGATTACTAAAGCGACACCTCAGGTTTGTTAAGTTTATGTATATTAAAATATGTACCGTATGGTACAATTTTGGCGTTGATTGTAAGCTGCAGCCCCCTCGGAAGGGCGACTACAGCGGCTTCAGCGAACAATGGACGGGAACTGACCCGTAATGATTTGTTAATGAAAATAAGTGACTGAAGAATAATATTCATTTTGCTTTACGCCGCTTTATGCGTGACGGACAGGGATCGGAAATGAATATTGTGCTAAAGCTCTATTTAGTTCAGGAGTATTTTTACCATGTCTCAAATGAATGCCCGGTCCTCTAAATGGCTGGGCCTGTGGTGCGTTGCGCTGGGGCTGGTGCTGCTGGCAACCGGCCTTTACTTTGTGATTGGCGGCGGGAAACTGGTTTCGCTGGGCGGTAGCTGGTATTTCGTTATTGCCGGGATTGTCACCGTCCTGTCCGCTATCCAGCTATTCCGTCGCAAATCCTCTGCCGTCCTCCTTTTCGCCGCGGTGTTTGTCGGCTCGGCCATCTGGGCCCTTGCGGAGGTTGGCCTGGATTTCTGGCCGCTGGTTTCACGTCTGATGACGCTGGCCGGCCTGCTGGTGGTGGTGGTGCTGACGTTGCCTGCGCTGCGTAAGCATGAAGGGAAAACCTCTGGCGCTAAACCCGCCTTTGCGACTGCCGCTGTTGTGGCTGCCGGCATGGTGGTGACTCTTGTGCAGATGTTCCAGCCCCATTCACCGGTAACGAACGGTACTGAGCTGCCGCTGAAGCCGGTTGATAAAGCGGCCGAGCAAAAAAACTGGGATAACTATGGCAATACGCCGGGCGGCAGCCGCTTCGTCGCGCTGGACCAGATTACGCGCGATAACGTAAAAGATCTGAAGGTTGCCTGGACCTACCGTACGGGGGATATTCCTGAAAGCCCCACCGGCAACGGTGCTGAAGATCAGCAAACGCCGTTGCAGATTGGTGACGTTCTCTATCTCTGCACGCCGCACAACAACATTATTGCGGTCAACGCGGATACCGGCAAAGAGATCTGGAAGCACGAAGTCAACGCGCAGGCCGAAGTCTGGAACCGCTGCCGCGGGCTCGCTTACTTTGATGCCACCAAACCTTTGACGCAACCGAGCGTGCCTGGCTCCACGCCCGTCTCGCCGGTTTCTTTAGCAGCGGGTGATACCTGCCAGCGCCGTCTTCTGATGAACACCATTGATGCGCGGCTGATTGCGGTTAACGCTGATAATGGCGAACTGTGCCAGAACTTTGGCAACAATGGCGAAGTCGATCTGAAAAAAGGCCTTGGCGATGCTCAGGATCCTAAGTATCAGCTGACTTCCGCACCTACGCTGGCGGGCACTACCGTGGTGGTCGGTGGTCGCGTAGCGGATAACGTCCAGACCGATATGCCGGGTGGGGTTATCCGTGGTTTTGACGTAATGACCGGTGAAATGCGCTGGGCGTTCGATAGCGGTAACGAAGACCCGAATGCTAAATTGCAGGATGGTCAGCACTATGCCCGCAGTACGCCGAACTCCTGGGCGCCAATGTCCTACGATCCCGCAATGAATACTGTGTTTATCCCGATGGGAAGTTCATCAGTAGACCTGTGGGGCGCGGACCGTAAGCCACTGGATCATAAATATGGTGCCTCCATCCTGGCGGTGGATGCCACGACGGGCCACGAGAAGTGGGTCTACCAGACCGTGCATAACGATCTGTGGGACTTTGACCTGCCGATGCAGCCAAGCCTGATCGACTTTCCTCAGAAAGACGGCTCCACCACGCCAGCCGTGGTCATCGGGACGAAAGCGGGGCAGATCTATGTCCTCGATCGCCTGACCGGTAAGCCGCTGACGGAAGTGAAAGAAGTCCCTGTTAAAAGAGGCAACATTCCGGGCGAGCAATACTCTGCAACGCAGCCGAAATCAGTAGGTATGCCGCAGATCGGTGCCCAGACCCTGACCGAATCAGATATGTGGGGCGCTACGCCGTTCGATCAGCTGGCCTGTCGCATCGCCTTTAAATCGATGCGTTATGACGGTCTTTATACCGTGCCGGGCACCGACAGGGCGCTCAGCTTCCCGGGCTCGCTGGGAGGAATGAACTGGGGCAGCCTCTCTACCGATCCGAACAATAACTATATCTTCGTCAACGATATGCGTCTTGGTCTGTGGGTAGAGATGATCCCGGCAAACACCGACGCTATTTCACGCGGCAGCAACGGCGGTGAAGCGATCAACACCGGCATGGGCGCCGTACCACTTAAGGGAACACCTTATGCGGTGAATAAAAACCGCTTTATGTCGCCGCTGGGCATCCCTTGCCAGAAGCCGCCGTTTGGCACGCTCTCTGCAATTGATATGAAAACGCAGAAGCTGGTCTGGCAGGTTCCGGTAGGCACCGTGCAGGACACCGGACCATTTGGCATCAAGATGCATGCACAGATGCCGGTAGGTATGCCGACATTGGGCGGCACGCTTGCCACGCAGGGCGGTCTGGTCTTTATCGCCGGAACGCAGGACTACTATCTGCGCGCCTTTGATACCTCAACGGGTAAAGAAGTCTGGAAAGCGCGTCTGCCGGTCGGCAGCCAGGGCGGCCCAATGAGCTACAAGTCGCCGAAAACGGGTAAACAGTACATCGTGATTTCAGCGGGCGGTGCACGTCAGTCGCCGGATCGTGGTGATTATGTGATCGCGTTCGCGCTGGATAAGTAATACGCTAACCTGATGCAGTAATAAAATCCCCCGTCATTTATGGCGGGGGATTTTTTTTGGCGAGGACGGAGCGTCTGGCCGATAAGAAGTAATATCATCATTTGAAAATTTTGCTGGTGGGGGAGCGCTATTGCCCCTCCTGCCAGAGCTGTAGCAGTTCCGGCGGCGCTAAATCTTCTGGTATCAGCAGGACAATACTGCCTGCGTGATGCGAGGTGGCGTAGCTGATCTCAATGCGGAAATAGCGCTGGTCGCCACGTCCGGCAGGGTTTTCTTCACCCGGCGGCTCGCCAAGCGGCAGCGCCTGGCGAAGCACGCTACAGACATGCTCACGCTGAGGTGGGCTTAGCTGCGCCAGTGCAATACGGCGCGGCCCGGACAGTTTAGGGATATACGCGAAGCCGCCTTCCCGTGCCATATCGATGACGGCATCATCGCTCAGTTCAGGAAGCCTGTTTTTCATGACACGCCAACCTCTTTCCAGGCGTCTTCAATAGCCTGGCCGACCGACTTGTCAAAGCGCTGCTGCCCGTGACGCACCGTGAACTGGGCGAAGGTTTTAAAGTCGGCGTTTTGGGGCAGGGCACGGTCACAAAGCGCATCATACCAGGCGTAACCCGCCTGCTCCCACGCATAACCGCCGAGCGCCTGAGCGGCCAGATAAAATGCCCGGTTAGGAATGCCGGAATTGAGGTGGACGCCGCCATTGTCGTCGCGGGTCTGAATATAGCCCTGCATATCGGCAGGCTGTGGGTCTTTGCCCAGCAGTGGATCGTCATAGGCCGTACCCGGCGCAGACATAGAGCGTAACCCTTTCCCGTTAATGCCTTCCGCCAGCAGTCCTTCACCGATAATCCAGTCTGCCCGATCTGCCGTCTGCTTGAGGTGAAACTGTTTCACCAGCGAGCCGAAGACGTCAGAGAGGGATTCGTTCAGCGCGCCCGCCTGTTCGAAATAGATCAGTCCCGCTTCGGTTTCCGTCACGCCGTGCGCCAGCTCGTGGGCGATAATGTCCAGCGCGATAGTGAAGCGGTTAAAAATTTCACCGTCACCGTCGCCGAACACCATTTGCTGTCCGTTCCAGAAGGCGTTCTGATAATCCTTGCCGTAATGTACAGTGCCCTTCAGCGTCAGCCCCTGATTATCCAGCGAGTTGCGCTGGTAGGCCTGCCAGAAGAAGTCATAGGTGACGCCCAGATAATCATAGGCCTCGCCGGTAGCGGGATCGTCATTGCCCGGCTGACCTTCGCTGCGCACCAGCTTGCCGGGCAGATTCTGCGTCTGTTCCGCATCGTAGATCTCCCGCTCAACCGTGCCAGCTTTACTGGTCTGCGCGCCGTCGGGACGGGGGAAGTTTTCAGCCATCAGCGTTTGAACGTGCATCAGGGTATGACGTGCATAACTCTGTTGCCGATCTGAACCGTTATCGATGATTTTACGCAGAATATAGGGAGGAATAACGCCATAGTGCATACCTGGCTCCTTGGTCGACAGTGTGTGTCTGAAAAGTATAGTCGCCAGGAAATAGAGGTGCGGTGACCACGCGCGCAAGTCGGGACTTTCTGGCGTGGCCTTCTGAGGTCAGGAGGCTTTTTTGCTTTTGCGGGGTTTCTTTTGTGGCGTGATGGCGGTGACTTCGCTTTCCACCCAGCCGTCATCCAGCCGGGTCTTCAGCAGATCGCCCGGCTGTAGCTGGCGGGTCTGCTTAATCACCTCTCCCTCAGAGGAGGTTGTCACGCTGAAACCGCGCGCCAGCGTCGCCAGCGGACTGACGCCTTCAAGCTGCGCAGCAAGCGTGGCGAAACGCTGCTTATCGCCGTTAAGCTGCTGCTGCACCGCCTGCTGAAGACGATACTGCCACTGCTGGAACTGCTGCTGGAGGCGATGAATGCGGTTCTGCGGCTGGAAGGCGCTCAGGCGCTGTGTAACCTGATCTAAGCGACGGTCCGCCTGGCGCAGGTGGATTTGCATCACATCGTCCAGGCGGCGCTGTAGCCTCATCAGCGCGGTCTGCTGGCGTGCCAGACGCAGCTGCGGGTGCTGCTGCTGAAGCTGATGGTGCAGACGGGAAAACTGGCGGTTTTTCTGCGCAAGAAAATAGTCCATTGCCATTTCCAGCCTTTGCTGCTGGCTTTGTAGCTGGCGCAGCAGCTCAATCTGATTCCGGCTGACCAGCTCCGCTGCGGCAGAAGGCGTCGGCGCACGAAGATCGGCGACGAAATCGGCGATGGTCACATCCGTCTCATGGCCCACGGCGCTGACGATGGGAATGCGGCTGGCGTAAATGGCGCGCGCCACGCGCTCATCGTTAAAGCTCCACAAATCTTCAAGGGAGCCACCGCCGCGTCCAACAATCAGCACATCACACTCACCGCGTCGGTTGGCCACTTCTATCGCCCGCACGATGCTCGCTGGCGCCTCCGCACCCTGAACAGGCGTGGGATAGATAACGACGGGCAGCGAGGGATCGCGGCGATGCAGCACGCGCAGGACATCATGCAATGCCGCGCCGGTGGAGGAGGTGATAACGCCAACCTGGTGCGCGGGATCGGGCAGCGGCTGTTTATGCTGCTGTTCAAACAAGCCTTCCGCCGCCAGCTTCTGTTTGAGCTGCTCGAACTGCTGTTGCAACAGGCCTTCACCTGCGGGCTGCATGCTTTCGGCAATTAACTGATAATCACCGCGCGGTTCGTACAGGGTAATGGTCGCCCTGACCAGAATCTGCTGGCCGTTTTGCGGCCGGAAGGTGACCCGCCGGTTGCTGTTGCGAAACATCGCACAACGGACCTGCGCCTCATCGTCTTTCAGGGTGAAGTACCAGTGCCCGGAGGAGGGCTGGGAAAAGTTTGAGATCTCGGCACTCAGCCAGACCTGACCCATCTCCATCTCCAGCAGCTTACGCACTGTGGTATTGAGACGGCTGACGGTAAAAATATTGGCGGACGGCGGTAGCGACATGTGATGAAGATCAAACTTTAAATCAGGAGGTTAATCATCCGATACTACATGCCTCATGCAGGGGATCAAGAGTTTTTCATAAATAATGCTGGAGGCAATCGATTACGCCCTGTATAATGCCGCGGCAATATTTTACAAGTTCTCATTCACCCTGAGGTTGAGATATTGCCATGCTAAGAATCGCTAAAGAAGCCCTGACATTTGACGACGTTCTGCTCGTTCCCGCTCATTCGACTGTATTGCCCAACACGGCCGACCTCAGCACCCAGCTTACCAAAAACATCCGTCTGAACATCCCCATGCTCTCCGCCGCTATGGATACCGTGACCGAAGCGGGCCTCGCTATTGCGCTGGCGCAGGAAGGCGGCCTTGGCTTTATCCATAAAAATATGTCCGTTGAGCGCCAGGCGGAAGAAGTGCGCAGAGTTAAAAAACATGAAAGCGGCGTGGTCACCGATCCACAGACCGTTCTGCCGACCACGGCGCTGAGCGACGTCAAAGCGCTGACCGAGCGTAACGGCTTTGCCGGCTACCCGGTAGTGAACGACGACAACGAGCTGGTGGGGATCATCACCGGCCGTGACGTGCGCTTTGTGACCGATATGAGCCTGCCGGTGACGGCGGTGATGACGCCGAAAGAGCGCCTGGTCACCGTCCGCGAAGGCGAAGCACGGGAAGTCGTTCTGCAAAAAATGCATGAAAAGCGCGTGGAAAAAGCGCTGGTGGTGGATGACAGCTTCCACCTGCTTGGCATGATCACCGTGAAAGATTTCCAGAAAGCCGAACGTAAACCTAACGCCTGTAAGGATGCACATGGCCGCCTGCGCGTGGGTGCTGCCGTCGGTGCCGGTGCGGGCAACGAAGAGCGCGTTGACGCACTGGTTGCGGCGGGCGTTGACGTTCTGCTGATTGACTCTTCTCACGGCCACTCCGAGGGCGTGCTGACACGCATTCGCGAAACCCGTGCTAAATATCCGGACCTTGAAATCGTCGGCGGCAACGTGGCGACCGGCGCAGGCGCACTGGCGCTGGTAGAAGCGGGCGTTAGCGCGGTGAAAGTGGGTATCGGCCCAGGCTCCATCTGTACCACGCGTATCGTCACCGGCGTTGGCGTTCCACAGATCACCGCCGTTTCTGACGCGGTGGCCGCGCTGGAAGGCACCGGCATTCCTGTTATTGCCGACGGCGGCATTCGTTTCTCCGGCGACATCGCGAAAGCGATTGCGGCTGGCGCCTCCTGCGTAATGGTCGGTTCAATGCTGGCCGGTACCGAAGAATCTCCGGGCGAAATCGAACTCTATCAGGGCCGCTCTTTCAAATCCTACCGTGGCATGGGTTCACTGGGTGCGATGTCTAAAGGCTCATCTGACCGTTACTTCCAGACCGATAACGCGGCCGACAAACTGGTGCCGGAAGGGATCGAAGGCCGCGTCGCCTATAAGGGCCGCCTGAAAGAGATCGTGCACCAGCAGATGGGGGGACTGCGCTCCTGTATGGGCCTGACCGGCTGCCCGACCATTGATGACCTGCGTACCAAAGCGGAATTTGTCCGCATCAGCGGTGCCGGCATCAATGAGAGCCACGTGCACGATGTGACCATCACCAAAGAGTCACCGAACTACCGCATGGGATCGTAATCCCGTAAGATTTCCCGCCCGGCTTCAGCCGGGCGCTTTTATTAAGTCACCGTTCTGGAAACCCCTCAATGACGACGGAAAATATCCATAAGCACCGCATTCTGATTCTCGATTTCGGATCTCAATATACCCAGCTGGTGGCACGTCGCGTGCGCGAACTGGGCGTCTACTGTGAACTCTGGGCCTGGGACGTTACCGAAGAACAGATCCGCCAGTTCAACCCGAACGGCATTATTCTTTCCGGCGGTCCGGAAAGCACCACTGAGCTGAACAGCCCGCGTGCCCCTGAATATGTCTTCACCGCTGGCGTTCCCGTACTGGGCGTCTGCTACGGTATGCAGACCATGGCGCTTCAGCTGGGCGGCAAGGTGAATGGCTCAAACGAGCGTGAGTTTGGCTATGCTCAGGTCGAAGTAGGTGTGGAGAGCGCGCTGACCCGCGGCATTGAAGACTCCCTCAGTGCGTCAGGCAAACCGCTGCTGGATGTCTGGATGAGCCACGGCGATAAGGTCACGGCAATCCCGTCTGACTTCGTGACCGTTGCCAGCACCGAAACCTGCCCGTTCGCCATTATGGCTAACGAAGAGAAGCGTTTTTACGGCGTCCAGTTCCACCCGGAAGTAACGCATACCCGCCAGGGCCTGCGTCTTCTGGAGCGCTTTATCCGCGATATCTGCCAGTGCGAAGCGCTGTGGACTCCTGCCAAAATCATCGAAGATGCCGTTGAGCGTCTGCGCGAGCAGGTTGGTAACGATAAGGTCATCCTTGGCCTTTCCGGCGGCGTAGACTCTTCCGTCACCGCGATGCTGCTGCACCGCGCCATTGGCGACCGCCTGACCTGCGTTTTTGTCGATAACGGGCTGCTGCGTCTGAATGAAGCTGAACAGGTGCTGGATATGTTCGGCGACCACTTTGGCCTGAACATTGTCCACGTGGCGGCGGAAGACCGTTTCCTGGATGCGCTGGCCGGTATCGACGAGCCGGAAGCGAAGCGTAAAACCATTGGCCGCGTTTTCGTGGAAGTGTTTGACGAGCAGGCGACCCGTCTGACCGACGTCTCCTGGCTGGCGCAGGGCACGATTTACCCTGACGTGATCGAATCCGCCGCGTCTGCGACCGGTAAAGCGCACGTCATTAAGTCCCACCACAACGTGGGCGGCCTGCCTAAAGAGATGAAGCTGGGTCTGGTTGAGCCGCTGAAAGAGCTGTTCAAGGATGAAGTACGTAAAATCGGCCTGGAGCTGGGTCTGCCTTACGATATGCTTTATCGCCATCCGTTCCCTGGTCCGGGTCTGGGCGTGCGCGTGCTGGGCGAAGTGAAGAAAGAGTACTGCGACCTGCTGCGCCGTGCCGATGCGATCTTTATTGAAGAGCTGCACAAAGCCGATCTCTACAACAAAGTCAGCCAGGCATTTACCGTGTTCCTGCCGGTTCGTTCCGTCGGCGTAATGGGCGATGGCCGTAAATATGACTGGGTCGTCTCGCTGCGCGCGGTTGAAACCATCGACTTTATGACCGCGCACTGGGCGCACCTGCCTTATGAGTTCCTGGGCCGCGTCTCTAACCGCATCATCAATGAAATCGACGGCATTTCCCGCGTGGTGTATGACATCTCCGGTAAGCCACCGGCGACGATTGAGTGGGAATGATTTTAAACCCTTGAGTTTGCTTTAAATCTCAATGGGTTTATTTCTTCCCTAATCATTTTTCATGGCACGCACCCAGCGTGCCATGAAAATTTCCAATAACCCTTTGGTTATGCAATTCCTGCCTGATATCAAATCAACACATATCCCTGATGCGTTGTAACTTTATTCGATCCTTGCTGAGTTCAGCCGCGGAAAGATTCAGCCGCTAACTCGCGCGCCAGGTCGAGAAAAGCCCTTAATCCGGCGGAGAGATTACGGCGACCAGCATAGTAGAGGCAGACTCCAGCAAAAGGCGTCGTCCACTCCTCCAGCACCCGAATCAGCGCACCTGCCTCAATGTCGGCGAGAACGTCCTGCTCCATGAAGAAGCCGATACCAATACCCTCTATTACCGCAGCCCGCGCCAGGCTTGCCTCATCAAGGAGTAACGGACCGCAAACGTCGATCGGAATGGCCTCTCCCTCCTTCTCAAAACGCCACCGGAAAAGTGATCCATCCGGCAACCGGATACGGATGCAACGGTGGTTCAGAAGCTCAAATGGGGTGCCGGGCTTCTCATTGTCCCGGAAATAGCCCGGCGACCCGACGATGGCGTATCGCTGCGTACGGCTGAGCGAGACGGCGATCATATCGTTAGGGACGAGGCTTGCAACGCGCACACCAAGATCAAACCCCTCCGCGACGATATCGACCAGGCGTCCGTTGGTAACGAGATCAACCTGCATATCAGGATAGCGGCGCAGAAATTCGAATATGAGCGGCGAGAGGATTTCTCGTGCTGCAAATGGCGGGACATTGATCCGTATTGTTCCCGAAGGCGTCTCGCGCTGTGAACGTACCGTATCCAGCGCACCGTGAATGTTTTGTAGCGCAGGCCCAACATGTTCCACGAAAAGTTTGCCAGCCTCGGTTAACGACACGCTGCGCGTCGTGCGATTGAAAAGGCGGACGCCAAGGCCCGCTTCAAGCTTCCCGATAGTATGGCTGAGCGCGGTGGTGGAGAGCCCGAGGTCAATTGCTGCGGCACGAAAAGTCCCTCGCCGGGCGATGGCGATGACAGCTTCCAGTTCGTTAAGGCTGGCGCGTTTCATTATCCTGATCCATGCATTAAGGCATCCCCGATTATCCCTCTTGTTTGGACAATTGTGGAGTTCTATCTTTAATCTGAACGCAACGATAACGAGGAGCAGCAAGATGAAGATGCCCGAAATTGTGAGAGCTTACTTCGACGCCGACAGCAGAGATGACCCCGATACGTTGACTGCGCTGTTTGCCGCTGACGCCGTGGTCCGGGATGAAGGCGGCCGGTATGATGGCGTTGTCAGGATCCGCAGTTGGTGGGCGGCAGCCAGGGAAAAATATTGTCCTGTCGCGGAACCCATTGAGGTGACGGAAGCGGGTGAGCGCGTATCTGTCCGGGCGAAAGTCAGCGGTAACTTCCCAAACAGTCCCGCCTTGATTAATTTCATTTTCACCGTCAAAAACGACAAGATCGTTCTACTGGAGATCAAGTGATCAGCGAATTTCTGACGTTAAAAGGCAAGCGCGCCCTCATCACTTCAGGAACGAAAGGGGCTGGCGCCGCGACCGTTGAACTGTGCCGTGAGCCTGGCGCACAGATCCTCACCACGGCGCGCTCCCGTCCAGAAAATTTGCCCGAAGAACTCTTTGTGGCGGCCGATCTTACGACAGTAGAGGGCTGTGAAACTGTTATTCAGACTACACGTGAGCGACTGGGCGGCATGGACATCATTATCCATATGCCTTGCGGCTCTGGTGCGCCGGTAGAGGGATTTGAGGCGCTCACCGGCGCTTTTCACCGACAGCAAGTCGCTGTCGAAAGAGATTACTCCCCAGAGTGTGCGGGTGATGCGCGTGTCGCCGGGATGGATCGAGACTGAAGCAGCGATGCATTATGCCGGATGCCTGGCCGCCCAGGCAGGGACCGACTACGAGGGAGGTAAGAAGCTGATTATGGCGGAGCTGGGCGGTATTCCAACAGGACGTCCGGTACAGCCAGCGGAAGTCGCCAGCCTCATTGCCTTCATCGCATCGGACCGGGCTGCCGCGCTAACGGGAACAGAATATGTTATCGACGGCGGTACGGTGCCGTCGGTGTGATGGGCCTGGCTAACTACGGCGGTCGGCGGGACCCCTGTCAACGCACACTGGTGTCGTTGCATTATTAAGTCAATTTCCGGGTGTCATTATCTTCTATATCCCACAGACATATCCCATGCTGAATCAGGTCGGTAACCCAACTAAACTTTGTTAAAGAAGACGATAGTGGAAAAAACGACGGTCTTTAAAAGTAACCGGAGTCAGGCAGTACGCCTGCCAAAAGCGGTGGCTTTACCGGAAGATGTCAAATATGTCGATATTGTCGCGGTGGGACGGACGCGTATTATTACCCCGGCGGGTGAAAGCTGGGATAGCTGGTTTGATGGTGAGGGTGTGACGACTGATTTTATGGCGTCGCGTGAACAACCCGGTGAACTGGACAGGGAAGCGTTCTGATGATCAAGTACATGCTGGATACCAATATTTGTCTCTATACAATCAAAAATAAGCCCCAGATAGTGCGCGAAGCGTTTAATCAACATTCCGGGCAAATGTGCATCAGTCCTGTCACGCTGATGGCGCTCACTTAAATATGCGGCGAATCTTTAGCCATCAGCAGAACGTCCTCATACCGGCCATTTCTGAAGGCGGCACCTCTCTTTAAGCCCTCCTCGCGGAAACCGAACTTCTTATAAAGACCAATGGCGACTTCATTATCATGGAAGACTTCCAGTTCGATTTTTCTTACGGCCAGCCAGTCGAAGGCGTAAGTGAGTCCAAATTTCATCAGCGCTGAACCAACACCTTTCCCGGCAAAAGTGGAATCAACGCCGATGCCGAAGCTGACCACATGACTTATCCGGGCATTCTGCTGGGTATAAATTGTCAGTTCGCCGGCAACGATACCGTCAACCAGCGCCACAAAACGCAGCTTGCCCTGTTGGCCGCAGGCAGAAAGTTTCTCTTTCCAGTATTCAAGTGAAGGGTAGGGGAGCTGTAAGGTGTTTGCCTGCACCTGGCTTTGACTGTAAATACGCTGGTAATGTTCGGCATCAGAAGGCTCTGCGCCGCGAATTTTCACCTGCATCAAATCACTCCTTTTCAGTGGCATAAGCCGTTTTCTCTTTATCCTGATAATGCATCTCATCGCACCCGGTGACAAGGTTATCTGGCAAGCCCGGATGTGCTGGTAAATAAGAGCGGGACAGCTGTCTGTTCCGTCAGGCCGTTTCCTGGGCTGCTGATAGAAATAGTGGTTGGCAAACGGCTGTGGTTAACGGCGTGAAGAAGCTAATAATCCATATAGTTACAACATACTAAAGTATGCAAAAAAGGCCGCCCTCAGTTTGCGACCTGTGAAGGTTTACAGCGCTGACACGGACTCAACAACGTGCTGAAAAACATAAGGATCGGAAAGCAGTTCAAACTGACCGTCATCAGGCCAGGTGACGGCAACCTGGTACTGCTCCCCGGCAAACGCTTTAACTGCGGTCAGGTCTTCCCAGTAGGTTGCCAGAAAGAAATGTTCCCATTCATCCTGCGTCTCCCTGCGAACAAAAGCGCCCTGATTGCCTGGCGTACTCAGGGCGTGTTCGACACCCGTCTTTTGCAGGTGGCTGGCAAAGCCTTCCGCATGTTTTAGTGGAACGCAGCCGTGCCATGTTCTGACGATCATTAATCCATCCTCCTGTTATAAAAGAGAATTAACTCTAACACGATCAGTAGAAGCCTGGGGTTATCGGTGCGGTGTTTCTTGCGTACCGTAAGCAATAAAAAAGGCTGCCACAGGGCAGCCTCAGAGCTTAGCGTAAACGCCTGGCTTATTTAGTCAGTTCAGCAGAAACGTAGGCACGGTTATCAACGCGGGCACCGGTGATTTTGTACGATGCGCCTGCCTGCGTAGCCTGCTCGGCGATCTGCGCTTCGGCAGCTTCCAGAGTGGAAGCGGAAGCGGTAACGCTCTGGGCGAAGCTGCCGAAAGAGATCAGTGAAAGGGTAGCAACTGCAACGAAAGTTTTGATGGTTTTCATGGTCATTTCCTGAGTAAGTTTGCGTAGTTGTAAGGCGTTCTGCCTTGATGTGTTAGATAATAGGCCTGAACATGATTGATTAAAAGGTGATCTATTTGCTTAACTAACTCAGAAAATTTGAACAATATTTCGCGGTGTGTGGCTTTATGAATGGTGGGGTGGCGGGGAAACTGAATATGCCGTCAGCCAGTGCAGCAACGCTCTGGCTGAACGGTGTAGAAGCGCCAAAAGCGCAGGCTGGCGCGTTATCTATTAGCGGTATGCGGCTGGGGAAGAACCCGGCTTAACCGGTTTGCTGGATGGCGGCATCCACTTTCACTACGGGAAAGAGGTTGCCGTAGATTTCACTGATAAGTTTCTTATCCGAATCAATATAGTTCTCCCGCTCAATGTATTGCAGCGCTTCTTCCGCGTGTGCCGTGGCCGTCTTGAGGTAGAGATCTGGCCAGCCCCGGGCGAGCATCGCCAGCGATTTAACTACCCTGATCTGTACTTCCCGCATAGCGGCACCGTCTCGCGCTACGGGCGAGAAGAAATCATCAAACAGGCTGCTGGTACAGAGAGGCGCAATATGAATCATTGGGTAGCGCACGTCGGTTTTCTGCTCCAGATGACGCCCATACTCTGACAATATCCTCACGGCACGGCCAATCACATCAATGGCGGTGCCGGGATCGTTCACTGCCGGAGAAAGTGCTCGGCAGGCGATTTCAGCCATTACGCATAAGCAGAATCTGGGGTCCTGACTGAATGAACGGGCATCGGCGATGCTGTATGCGGAGAGTAACTGCTGGCAGAGTTCAGGCGTTGCGTTCCCGGTCACATACATCGCCGGCAGGGACGAATGCATAAAGCTGCCGGGCTGGGCGACAAGGTAAATGTGCTCAGGGCTGTCCGCGAGCGAAGCCGCCAGGCTGCCGATATCAATGTGTTCGACGTAGCCGGTTTTCTCAGGATAGATAGCTTTGGTGCCGGCAGGCTGGGTGCCATGCTCAAGCCAGGGGTAGCCTCCGAGAAAGGGGTCCTGCGCACGGGTGATAAACGTTTTTATCGCCGCATTTTCCACGGTAGCGGTCGTCTCGCCCACCCTGCCAAGCGACGTGAGATGCTGTATCCAGCGTAACAGCGTAATCACGATCAGCGCGATCACCACCAGGGTCACGGCAAATAAGATCACCCGCCCCTGGCTGCCATAAGCCCCCATGTTAAGCGCGATAATGCCGACAAGGCTGAAGAGGAAAGAGCCGATAAAGGTGGCGAGCACGTTCTGAGTCGTTACATCCTCCACAACCAGACGGGTGGCGCGCGGCGTGACGTTGGTGGTGGCAGAACCGTAAGCCGAAACCATGATGCTCAGGGAAAAGGTCGTGACGGCCAGCATACTGGATGCGAGTATATTAAGAATGTGGTCAACGGTTTCAGCGCCGATCTTTATGGAGACGGAGAGAGGGATCATCGATTTAAAGACAATCGACACCAGCGCTGTAATCACCGCGGCGATGGCGAAAAGCGCAGCCCGGAACCAGAGTTTCCTGAAAGTTTGACCCAGCAGCCATTGCCAGCGAGAGATCATCATTATTCCCTTTTTTATTTTCTACAGAAAGCGCGAGGACGCTGCCCGGCAGGCGGCGTCCTGTTGTCAGAAGCTGGCGCTATACAATCCCCGCGCTGCGCCGGACGTTATCAGTGCAGCAGGAAAATCGTCGCCAGGCCTAAAAAGATGAAGAAGCCGCCGGTATCCGTCAGTGCGGTGATCAGCACGCTGGAGCCGACCGCGGGATCGCGCTTCATTTTGATCATGAAAAGCGGGATCAGGACGCCCATCAGCGCAGCCAGTAGAAGATTGAGCACCATCGCCAGCATCATTACGCCGCCCAGGTTGATATTGCCGTACATCGCCCAGGTAACGCCGCCCATTATCCCTCCCCAGAAGAGCCCGTTGATTAACGCCACGCCCAGTTCACGACCGATCAGAAATTTGAAATTACCCGGCTCCACCTGGTGCAGCGCCAGCGCCCTGACGATCATCGTGATGGTCTGATTGCCGGTATTGCCGCCAATCCCCGCCACAATAGGCATCAGCGTGGCCAGCGCGACCAACTGTGAAATGGTGTCTTCAAACAGGCCGATGACCCTGGAGGCGACAAAGGCGGTACAGAGGTTAAGGGCAAGCCAGGTCCAGCGGGTACGCACGGCTTTTCTGACCGGCGCGAAGACATCCTCATCGGGGTTAACGCCACCCATCTTACGGATATTGCTGTCGTTGACTTCGTTAACCAGATCCATCACATCTTCGATAGTGACGCGCCCCATCAGCTTCCCCTTTGCATCAATAACCGCAGCGGAGATCAGGTTATAACGCTCAAACGCCCCAGCCGCATCTTCGGCCTTATCATCAATCAGAAAGGTAGTAGGATGCGGGTTCATCACTTTCATGACGGGCGTATCAGGCTTATTGAGGAGGATGGCGGTCAGCGGCAGTTCGCCCAGCAGCCTGTTTTTTTTATCGGTGATAAAAAGCTTATCGGTGCCGTCGGGGATCGATTTTTTCCGTTGCAGAAACCGTTGTACGGCCGCGAGGGTCACGTCTGCCCGCACGGTGATCAGCTTGAAGTCCATGATGCGGCCAACGCGGTCGCGGTCAAAATGGACGGTTTCCAGCACGCGCGAACGCTGCGCCGGATCGAGCGAGGTCAGCAGGCGACCGGTTAAATCACGTGAAAGGTATTTGGCAAGATAGACCTGATCGTCAATATCCAGCGGGGCGATGGCCCGCAGCAGATCGCGATCGCTCATCTCCTCTATCAGGCTTTCCCAGACGCTCTCCGAGGCCTCAACCAGCACCATCCCGCGGCGTTCGGTGCTAATCAGTTGCCACAGCGCCAGACGTTCATCTTCGGGCAGCGCTTCAAGTAAGTCCGCAAGGTCGGCGGCGTGAAGCAGCGGAATATATTGTCTGATCTCTTCCGCCTGCTCTTCATGCGCGCTCGCCTCGGCTGCCGATTCTTTGAGCGGGCGTTTAAGCAAGATATCGACGAGGTCATTATCGTTCAGCAGAAGATTGAGGATACGGTTACGGATTTCAGACAGTTGCTGAGCATGAGATAAAGCGACAGACATAAAAATTCCCTTGGGCCTGACAAAAAACGGGCTGAGCAATAAGTATTGCTTAAAACGGGCATAAGTGGCGATTAAGTCACAATTTTTCAGGCAATGTTACGCGGGGAAACCGGCAGAGGGTACTACCTGGTGACGGCGGCCGGTACGGGGGCGTCCTGTTTTTTTTGCTGATGATGTTCAATCGCGCCGGGGACAACAAAGATTAAGCGGGCAGCCAGGATAATGAAGCTGACGAGCAGAACGATACGGGTCATCTGGCTGGTTTTTTTACGTTTAAAGAGTGGCATAGCGCTGTTCACGCGGTGTTCCTGAGGTAAGCCCGTAGGCAGTAGCGCAATTTACGCACAGCCGCGGGGTAAGGTCAACGGTATTGGCGGCTTAAGCGAAAATGAGGCGGTGAATCTGTAGTCTGACAGGTAAACCCTCACATTTCTCTAAGCGGTCTTCCTGTTAAGCGTAAAAGCGTCAGGATCTTTGTTCCAGATCAATTCTGGACGCGCAATTATGCATACTATGGCGCAAAAACGGTTAACCGACCTGCCCGAGGCCCGCTTCAGGAACGCAATTTACCATCGGATCACATGAAAATCACCGCCTGGCTTAAACGCTTTAGCAAGAGCACATGGGGGCTTCCTCTCTTCCTGCCTCTCGCCATGATGCCTTCTCCATCCTGCTTTCCGTCCGGCTCTGGATGCCTGAAGGTTACGTATACCTGATCTATCTGCCGCTGGCGATGATGGTCGCGATGCTGCTTATTTATGACTGGCGCGCCTTTCCGGGGATTCTGGTGGCGCTGCTCGGTTACTACTTCCATCGCTATCCGCCGGGGGCGGCGGCGGTGATTGTGGGTATCTATCTGCTTGTTTTGTTCATCTGCTGGGGCGGATACAAAATGCAGATGGGGCGCCGCTGGTGCGCGGATGACGGTGAACTGAAACTGATGCCGGCTCGCCTTTTCTGGCTGGCTTTTTTGATCCCGACCCTGCTGACGCTCTTTTTGCAGCTGATGGCTGCCGTAGGTCTGCTGCCGCTCAGCCACTCGATATTTTTCCGCAATGCTTTCTCACTCTCTATGCTGCTCAACTATCAGGCCGTGCTGCTCTCCTGCCTGACCATGATTCAGCTCTGCTATTTTGTGATCCGCTGCCTGCGTAACCCCACATTCTCCCGGCTACTTTATGCCCGGATGAGAAGGCAGCTTGCGCCTGACGTCAGGCTACATGAATTTATCGTGTGGGGCTGTCTGGTCATTTTTTTACTGGGCCTGCTGCTTCAGTTTGATGACCGGGAGGAAAACCTGCTGGCGACGGATTATGGTTTGCCGCTGCTGCTGCCGCTTATGCTCTGGTCCGCCCTGCGTTTCGGCTATCTTTTTACCTCAGTCAGCTGGGCGCTGCTGCTTCTGCTGCTTTATCAGCTACGCGATCGCTTTCTCAGTCCGGTAACCGATCCCTATCATCTGGCCGTTATGTCAGCAAACCTGCTGGTATTCACCCTGACAATTTTACTGATGGCGGCTGTCAGCACGCGCCAGCGTTATGCCCTCAGCAAAGCGAAAAGGGTAGCGCTAATCGATCCGGTGATGGGCTTGCCCAACCTTCGCGCCCTGAATCAGGATCTGGCGTGCGCTGCCCAGTCCACGCTCTGCTTTCTGAGCATTCCCGATCTTGACCGCCTCAGCAGAACCTATGGTCTGCAAATGCGCATTCAGTATGAGCGCAGCCTGGCGGGGCATCTGATGCCCGATCTTTTACCGGGAGAGAAGGTCTATCAGCTGCCGGGCATTGATGTAGTGATAAGGCTGGATTACGAAGGGCACCTGGCGAGGATCGAAAAAATAGCGGCCCGGCTCAAAGATTACCATCTGACCTGGGACGGGCTGCCGATCCATCCGGCGGTCGGAATGAGTTACTGTAGCGTACGGCCTCCGCTTAATCATCTGCATGAGCTGCTCGGCGAGCTGAGCGCCATGGCTGAGTACGCGCTCAGAAGCGGGCAGGTGGAGAGTCTGCAGCAGAAGAGCCCAAGGCTGGTGCAGCGACGCATCAGTGAGAAGATTGCGCTGCTGAATGAGATCCAGAGCGCATTGCGCCACGATGGCTTCCAGCTGATGACGCAGGAAATCCGCGGCATTCGCGGAGACGTTTATTATGAAATTCTGCTGCGTATGGTAGACAGCGATGGCGTCCTGATTAAACCCGAGGGTTTTATTCCCATCGTCAACGAATTCGGGCTGACCTGGGAGCTTGACCGCTGGGTGATCCAGCATAGCCTGGCCTTTATCGATCGCCATCGTGAAACGCTGCCGGGTATCAGGATCGCCATTAATCTGTTTGCCGCCAGCCTCTGTCGCCCGCAGCTGGTCAGGGAGATAGAAGAGTATCTGCAGGCGTACAATATTGAACCCTGGCAGCTTATCATTGAGGTTGAAGAATCTCCCCTGCTGACAGACTCCCGCTGGGGAAGTAGCGCGATCGTCCAGCTGCGCAAGCTTGGCTGTCGGGTCGCGATTGATGATTTCGGCAGCGGCCACGCCAGCTATACCCGGCTGAAAGCGCTCCAGGTCGATATGCTGAAAATAGACGGGGAGTTTGTCCGCAATATGCTCAGTAACAGCCTGGATTACCAGATTATCGAATCGATCTGTGTGATCGCCCGGCTTAAGCGGATGCAGGTCATCGCCAAAAGCGTGGAGACAAGCGAAGCGGAGACGCTTTTACGGCAACTCGGCGTGGATTACCTGCAGGGATTCCACATCAGTAAACCCTGCACGCCTGGCGAGCTGGTGACGCTGAAGGAAAAGGAGGCCGGGGCCTCCTCCACGGTCAGCTAGGCTTTGATCTGCTCTTTCTGCGCCAGCAGCGTGGCAAAGCGCAGAGGGATGCGGTTGCCATGCTCGTCGGTGCGATGCAGCTGTCCGACGTGCTCGTTGTATTTAATGATATGCCATTTACGATAGTAATCACTCAGTTCACCGGACTTAAAGGCAAAGGGAAAGCCCTGATCGCAGGGGTAATCCTCAGTGTCCATCGCCGCGACAATCAGGTTATACCCGCCTCTTACCGTACTTGCCTGCATATCGGCTATCAGCTGCGGGATGGTTTCCGGATGCAGAAACATCATCACTACCGTGGAGAGCACAAAATCCCAGGCGCCGTTAAAGCGCAGCGTATTGAGATCCTTCTGCGCCGTCTGGATCCGGGGCAGATTTTCATCCGCCACAATCTGATCCAGCCGCGCCAGGCTGGCGGGATTCAGATCCCACGCCGTCACGTCAAAGCCTTTCAGGTTGAGGTAGAGCGAGTTCCGTCCGTTACCGCAGCCTAAATCGAGCGCCCGCCCAGGTGGGATCAGCGAAACCGCCTCAACCACTTCGGAGTGCGTGGCGGTAAGCTGATACTTTTCGGTGTAGTAGTTATCGGGTAATAAAGCGGTCATAGTTATCCGTTAGGTTCTTCCTGAATCATCAGCTGCCAGCCGGTTACCTCTTTCCAGTAGCCCTGTTCGCGCTCAAGATCGAGCTGAACCAGCGTGTTCTGGCTGAAATAATCCTGCGGAAAAGTGAGCGTCCAGTGGCCGTCATCGGTTTCCAGCTTCAGCGTCTCGGGACGGGAAGTCGCCTGGCGCTGATTATTCAGCAGCGCGCCCAGCCGGAGAAGAAAGATAAGCGGCAGAAACTGTTTTTTCTTGAACAGCGTCAGGCGCGGCATATCATCGGTCTTCACGCCCTTGCGGTGATAACGTACCAGCGTCGCGAGCAGCGTTTGTTGATCCTGATTAAAACCCGGCATATTGGTGTTTTGCAGGATATAGGATGAGTGCCGCTGAAGGCCGCTGTGGTTAATGGTTAAGCCCACCTCATGCAGCATAGCGGCCCATTTCAGCAGGGCAGCGAGCTGAGGATTCGCCTGCTTTGGGTTCTGGTCCCGCCACTGAAGATAGAGCTGCTCGGTGGTGTCGAGAACGCGCTTTGCCTGATCGCTGTCGATGGCGTAGTGATTCGCCAGGCTCTGTGCGGTGCGGCTGCGGATATCCTGATGACGGAAGCGGCCCTCCATCTCATAGAGCACGCCTTCCCGCAGTGCGCCATCGGAAAGACGCAGTTCGCGAATGGCGAGCGCGTCAAAGACGCCGCAGAGGATCGCCAGGCCCGGCACAAAGACTGCTTTCCGCTCCTCAGAAAGCCCCGGCAGGCTGAGCGAGTCAAAGGATTTAAAGCGGATCGTCTCGTCGTAAAGCTTTTCCAGCCGCTCCGGGGTGATCAGCTTCTCTTTTTCGCCCATCGCCAGCAGCACTTCGCAGGCGGCCTTGATGGTGCCTGAGGCGCCAAGCGCGTACTGCCAGCCCTGGAGGCGGTACTGCCAGGCGAGCGTTTCCAGCTTCTGGGTCGCCGCAAGGCGCGCCCGCCGGAAATTCTCTTTACTGATGACGCCCGCCGGGAAATAGATATTGCCAAAGCTGACGCAGCCCATACGCCGGCTTTCGACCAGCTTAGGATCGAAGTCTTCACCGATCACCAGCTCGGTCGAGCCGCCGCCGATGTCGATAACCAGCTTGCGCCCTTTTTCCGGCTGGGTATGCGCCACGCCCATAAAGATCAGGCGCGCTTCCTCATGACCGGAAATGACCTCAATCGGGTAAGGGATCACATCGGCCGCCCGGCGCAGAAAATCCTCGGCGTTCACCGCCTGGCGCAGGGTGTGGGTGCCCACAATGGTGACGTTCGCCGGGCTGAACCCCTGCAAACGCTCGGCAAAAAGCGCCAGACAGCTCAGTCCGCGCTGGATCGCGTCCTCGCCCAGCACGTTATTATGATCCAGGCCGTCGGCCAGATGGACCCGCTGCTTTAACCTGCCTAGTACCTGCATGGCACCGTCCACCACGCGGGCAATCACCATATGAAAACTGTTCGAGCCTAAATCGATTGCCGCGAACTCCTGCGGTTTGGGCGTATTTTTCTGGGTTATTGGCATAGTGAGTTAATCAGGTTGTTCCAGCGTTTTAATGTAATCGTAAATAGCCAGCTGCGCGCGCACCTTGCGGCGATTGCCGCGCGGAACATACCGGTTACTCAGCTCTTTGTCTACGAAGCGGGCCTTAAGCGTATCACTTAAGAGGATGGCAATAATATCCAGCACGCGCTGTTTCAGAATTGGGTCAAGGATGGAGACCGCCACTTCGATACGATAATCAATATTGCGCGTCATCCAGTCGGCGGAGGAGAGGAACACTTTTTTATCGCCGCCGTTCTCAAAAATATAGACGCGATCGTGCTCAAGATAGCGATCCACAATGCTGATGACGCGAATATTGTCGCTGATGCCTTCCAGATTGGGGATAAGCGAGCACATGCCGCGCACCAGCAGATTCACCTTCACGCCCACGCTTGAGGCGGTATAGAGACGATCGACCAGCCCCTTATCCACCAGATTATTGATCTTAAGCGTGATCGCCGCCGGGATCCCGTTCTGCGCGTTAGCGATCTCATTATCAATAAACTGATAAAGCATCTGGCGTGAGTTCTGCGGCGACACCATCAGGTGTTCGAAGCTGACCGGACGATAGGGGTTTTCAATGAAGTTAAACACGCGGCGGACTTCATTGGTGATGCGCGCATCGGCGGTCAGCAGGGAATAGTCGGTATAGATGCGGGCGGTTTTTTCGTTAAAGTTCCCGGTGCCGATATGGGCGTAGCGCGCCACTTCCCCGTTCTCACGGCGCGATATCAGAAACAGCTTGGCGTGGATCTTCAGGCCCGGCGCCGAGAAAATGACGTGGACGCCCGCTTCGGTCAGCCGCTTCGCCCAGTGAATGTTCGCCTCTTCATCAAAACGCGCCTGCAGCTCCACCACCACGGTCACTTTTTTACCGTTATAGGCCGCATGGATCATCGCATCGATAATGCGGGAGTTCTTGGCTACGCGGTAAATATTGATCTTGATGGCCAGCACGGCGGGGTCGAAGGAAGCCTGACGCAGCAGTTCCAGAACGTGCTCAAACGTGTGGTAAGGATAGTAGAGCAGCACGTCGCGGTTACGGATGGCATCAAAGCCGTTGCGAAAGCGATCGAACCAGATATGGCGCAGCTGGGGCAGCGGTTTGTTCACCAGGTTCGCCTTGCCCACGTTCGGAAAGCTGATGAAGTCCTTAAAATTATGGTAGCGGCCGCCGGGCACGATAGAGTCGTAGTTGGAGATATTCAGTTTCTTACGCAGCATCTCCACCATCGCATCCGGCATGTCGCGCTGGTAGACGAAGCGTACCGGCTCTGCCGTCAGGCGCTGCTTCAGGCTGGACGACATCAGTTCAAGCAGGCTCGACTCCATCTCCGTAACCAGATCGTACTCCGCATCGCGCGTCATCTTCATCGAATAGGCGTTCAGGGCGTCATAGTCAAAGAAGCCGCGGAAGATATCGCCCAGGCAGTAACGCAGGATGTTATCAAGTAAGATCATCGGCTTACGGCGGCGCGGTGTTTCCGGTGGCAGATTAACGAAGCGCGGCACTTTATCCGACGGGATTTCGAGCAGCGCATAGTTTATCTCTTCGCCGCGAATGATCTCGACCGCCAGATAGGTGTAATCATCCTTCAGAAATTCGATCAGGTCGGTGTCGTGGTTAATCAGAATGGGCGTAATATGCTGGCGAAGTTCATGCTTGAAATAGTGCCGTAGCCAGCTTTGCTGGTTTGGCGAAAGCTGGCGCTCGTTGATCAAAAAGATCTGATTGCGTGCCATCTCCAGCAGAAGATCGTTATAAAGTCCGTCAAACTCCTGGTCAGCCTTCAACACCCGCGCCTGAATTTTTTTTAGCAGATGGCGTGGGGGAGAGGAGGTGCCCTGTTCTTCTCCGATAATGATGCGGCGTTTTAAATCGGCGAAGCGGACTTTATAAAATTCTTCGAGGTTATTGGAGTAAATTCCCAGGAAACGCATGCGCTCAATCAGCGGATTCGTTTTGTCTGCCGCCTCCTGTAATACGCGTTCGTTAAAGGACAACCAGCTTAACTCTTTTTCTATATATAGCTTTTCCTGACCCATTTTTACTCCGTATGCTGATTCAGGACCTGATTCGCCTGTGACCGGTCATTGTCTCACCTCATTATGGCGAGAGTATGGCAACAAAGTCCAACGGACATTGTTGATTGTCTTATTAATCACATACGGGCAACATAGCGGCTTCTGGCATAACGGATAGCGACCTGAAGTATGAGCCCAACCCCCATTCCCGCGCAGTTTAACGACGGCCGCCGCCGGTTTATCGATCGGCTGACGCGGCGTGTGGTAATGGCGTGCGGGCTGGCGATCCTGCTGGTTATGCTGCTGCTGTTTGTCTGGCTGATCTGGGTTGTCGTGCCGCTGTTTGCCTCGCCCGCCATCAGCAGCAGCCAGACGATCGCCCTCAGCCAGACGCGACCTGCCATCGCGATGGGTATGGATGCCGGACAGCAGTGGGGATGGCGCATTGATAACCACGGAGAGGGCAGCTTTATTCCTCTCGCGGGCCAGCCTTCTTCAGCGCCGCTAACTTTGGTCGGAAGCATCACGGATGCTGCGATAACGCCCGATAACCGTAGCATACTGCTGAACAGCGCAGCGGGCATGTTGCTGGTGGAACCCGATTTTCACGGTACTGAACCACGCTGGAAGTTCCCGCTGGGTGACAGACCGCTGGCGGCCCCGGCCCTGCGTTCGGCGCCGTTAAGCCTTGCCCGTCCCGATGCGCAAAAATGGCTGGTGGCACAGGCTAACCCTGAGCGTATCACGGTTCAGCAATTCCAGCTTTCCCGCTCACCTTTAAGTTTCAGCGTGAACGCCAGCGGCGTGACGCAGCTGCTGCTGACACCTGACGGCAGGCTGCTTTTTGCCCTGTCGGCAAACACGTTACGCGTATGGCGAATAACCCCTGAGGGGCTGTCGCTGCGTGACACGCATACGCTGACCCAGTCACCGAAAACGATGGGCCTGCTCAGCGGCGGCAGCTCGCTGCTGATCGCGGATGAAAAGGGCATCGCCCAGTGGTTCGATATCGCCACGGAAACCGGCCCGCACCTGCGGCAGATTCGCTATTTTACCGGCTCCTCCGGCGGACCTCAGCTGTTCAGCGAGGCGCACCGCCGCGTCTTTGCCACGCTAAGCGAGGCGGGCGCGCTGTCGCTCTTTGCCAGTAAACAGCAGGGCGCGATTTTCTCACATCAGCTGGCGCCTGGCGTACTGAATGCCGTTTTTGCGCCACGCGGCGACGGGCTGCTGGTTGAACGGCAGGGCCACTGGGAGCATTTAGGGCTTGCTAATCCCTGGCCAGATATCAGCTGGCAAAGCCTCTGGCAAAAGGTATGGTACGAGCACTATCCTGCGCCGGATTATGTCTGGCAGTCCACCTCGGCGAACGACGATTATCAGGGGAAATTCAGCCTGGTGCCGGTGGTGGTGGGCACGCTGAAAGCGGCCGCGCTGGCGATGCTGTTCGCCACGCCGCTGGCGCTGGCCGCGGCGATGTATACCGCCTGGTTTATGGCACCAGGGCTGCGCCGCTGGGTTAAACCGGCCATTGAGATGATGGGCGCGTTGCCCAGCGTGGTGATCGGTCTGATCGCCGGATTGTGGCTGGCGCCACAGCTGGCGGACCGGCTGCTGGGCGTGCTGCTGCTTCCGCTGGCGCTGGCTGGCGTACTGCTTTTCTGCGGCTGGGCCTCACAGCGGCTGCCGCCGATCTGGCGCAGACGTCTTTGCGCGGAGGGACGTGAAATCTGGCTGCTGCTGCCGCTGCTATTGCTGGTGGCGCTCTTTTGCCTGTGGCTGCTGCCGTCGATTGAGCACCTTCTTTTCAGCGAGCGGCTGGCCGACCGGCTGGGCGATTACCAGCAGCGCAATCTGCTGATCGCTGGCGTGGCGATGGGCTTTGCGCTGGTGCCGCTGATCTTTACCCTGGCGGAAGATGCGATCTTCAGCGTTCCCGCTTCGCTGGGACAGGGATCGCTGGCGCTGGGCGCCACGCCCTGGCAGACGCTGACGCGGGTCGTACTGCCCGGCGCCTCTGCCGGGATCTTTGCCGCGCTGATGATCGGTTTTGGCCGGGCGCTGGGAGAAACGATGATTGTGCTGATGGCAACCGGTAACACCCCCGTCACTGAAGGCGGCCTGTTTGAGGGCGTGCGCAGCCTGGCGGCTAACGTGGCGATTGAGATGCCGGAAGCGGCCGCCGGTAGCGGGCACTACCGCGTTCTGTTTTTAAGCGCGCTGGTACTGCTGATCTTCACGCTTATCGTCAACACGCTGGCCGAACTAATCCGCCAGCGGCTGCGCCGACGTTATGGTCAGCAGGAGGGACAGGGATGAGCGCAGCCAGCAAAAACGATCGCTGGCGCTGGCTGACGGGCGGAGCCGTTGCGGTCAGCCTGCTCGCCTTTACGCTGCTGATAGCCCTGCTGGGCTGGCAGGGGCTGCGCTATTTCTGGCCGCATCCCGTCACGCTTTTTACCCTTCAGCAACCGGTCGGTTCGACACAGCTACTGGGGGAAATCGTCCAGTCGCAGGTCGTCTCGCGGGAGCGGCTGGCAGCCAGCGGCATGCCTGACGCGGAGGCGCTGCCGGATGAGGTTAAGCGCTATCTGATCAAAACCGGCAACCGGGATTTTGCCAAATCCGATTTTCACAGCGTGCTCAGCAGCCGCATTATTCAGCGGGAGCGGCCTGCGGGCGCGATCGTCCTGCAAAGACGCGTGGGCGGCATGGCCTACGGCTGGTTTGATGGCCTGCTGGAGAAGGGGCAGCCGCTGGTGGCGAAAGATCTGGCGCTGACGCTCCAGGATCGCATTAAACAGACCCGTGAGCGGCAGGCGGAGGCCGACAGGCTGCGCCAGGTCAGCATGGCTCGCCTTAACAGCGAGATGCGCAAGCTGGCGTTACAGCGCCAGCAGTTACAGAGCGCGGGGGAATACAGCGCTCAGGCAGAATCGATTTACCAGGCGGACAACGCGGAACTACAGCGCCAGTTTACCCAGCGCGCCCAGCAATTGCAGGAGCTGGGCGGTGAAATCGAGCGTACGGTACTGGTTCTGCGCGACGTCAATGGACAGCAACATCAGATCCCGCTTAACCAGATCCTGGCCGCCTGGTCACCCAACACTATGAGCTACGGCGAAAAGTGGCAGCACTTTGCCCGACAGCTCTGGCATTTTGTCAGCAACTCACCCGGCGACAGCCTTGGGAACAGCGGCGTATTTCCGGCCATTTTCGGCACGGTGCTGATGGTGCTGCTGATGTCGATCGTCGTGATGCCGCTGGGCGTTATTGCCGCCATCTGGCTGCATGAATATGCCGGGAACGGCCTGATAACCCGGCTAGTGCGCATTGCCGTGGTGAATCTGGCGGGCGTGCCTTCCATCGTTTACGGCGTCTTTGGCCTGGGCTTTTTTGTCTGGCTGATAGGCGGAAGCCTGGACAAGCTCTTCTTTTCCTCCTCCTTACCTGCGCCAACCTTTGGCACGCCGGGGCTGCTCTGGGCGTCGCTGACGCTGGCGCTGCTGACGCTGCCGGTAGTGATTGTCGCCACCGAAGAGGGGCTGTCGCGCATTCCCCCGTCGCTGCGGCAGGGTTCACTGGCGCTCGGCGCGACGTGGGCGGAAACGCTGTGGCACGTCACGCTGCCGCTGGCGGTACCGGCGATGCTCACCGGCCTGATCCTGGCCGTTGCACGGGCGGCGGGCGAAACGGCGCCGCTGATGCTGGTGGGCGTGGTGAAAATGGTGCCGGAGCTGCCGGTAGATGCCGTCTTCCCCTATCTGCATCTTGACCGTAAATTTATGCACCTTGGGTTCCAGATTTACGATCTGGCCTTTCAGAGCCCGGACGCCCAGGCGGATCGGCCACTGGTCTTCGCCACCGCGCTGCTGCTGGTCCTGATTATTTTGTCGCTCAATCTGCTGGCGATGGGGCTTCGCCACCGCCTGCGCGAGCGTTATCGCGCCCTGATGAACTGAACCTGACTGTGAGAGAACTGTAATGCCTGACGATCTGGAAAGAGCCCTGGTGCTGGAAAACCTTTCGCTGTGGTATGGCGATAAACAGGCGCTGAACGGTATCAGCATGGCGGTGCCGAAAAACCGGGTCACCGCCCTGATTGGCCCTTCCGGCTGCGGCAAATCGACGCTGCTGCGCTGCGTTAACCGCATGAACGATCTGATCGATGGCTGCCGGACGGAGGGCAATATTTTGCTGAATGGTGAATCAATCCTCAATCCGCGCCAGGATCTGGCCGCGCTTCGCCGCCGGGTCGGCATGGTTTTCCAGCGCCCGAATCCCTTTCCAAAAACGATTTATGAAAACGTGGTCTACGGGCTGCGCTTGCAGGGCGTACGCGATCGTCGCGTGCTGGATGAGACGGTGGAGCGGGCGCTGCGCGCGGCGGCGCTGTGGGGCGAGGTGAAAGATAACCTCTGGCAGAATGCGCTGACCCTTTCCAGCGGCCAGCAGCAGCGGCTGGTGATCGCCAGAGCGATTGCCATTGAGCCGGAAGTGCTGCTGCTCGACGAACCGACCTCAGCGCTGGACCCAATCTCCACGCTGGTGATAGAAGAGTTGATGAGTACGCTGAAGCAACACTTCACGCTGATTCTGGTGACGCACAATATGCAGCAGGCGGCGCGGGTTTCTGATTACACGGCGTTTATGCATCAGGGAAGCGTGGTGGAGTTTGATGAAACGGATGCGATCTTTACCACGCCGAAGCAGCGGCGTACTGAGGATTACATTACCGGGCGCTACGGCTGAAAAAAGGGTGAATCAGCGATTCACCCTTAGCGGAGAGCCTGTCAGCGTCGTGGCCGGGATCACTCCCAGGCATGGCCTTCAGGCGGCAGCTTTATTCCATCCAGCCAGGCCGCATCGTCACGCATGGCCAGACGGCCTTCCAGGAACCATCCCACCACCAGCGGATAGATAGCGTGCTCCTGATGCTGAACGCGCGCATTGACCTCATCTTCCGTATCGTCAGCAAATACCGGCACTTTCGCCTGAAGGATCACCGGTCCGCCATCAAGCTGGTCGGTGACAAAGTGCACCGATGTGCCGTGCTCTTCGTCACCGTTCTCGATCGCCTGACGGTGCGTGTGCAGACCGGGATACTTCGGCAGCAGGGAAGGGTGGATATTCAGCATCCGGCCAGCATAGCGTGCAACAAAGGCAGGGCTGAGAATGCGCATATAGCCCGCCAGCACCACCAGGTCGGGCGCGTAAGCGTCGATCTCCTGCATCAGCTGGCGATCGAAGGCTTCACGATCGGCGAACTGCGAGGCCGCCAGCGCGTGGGCGGGAACGCCCGCCTCACGCGCCCGCGTCAGGCCATAAGCGTCCGCCTTATTGCTGAACACGGCGGCGACGCTGCCGGGGATGCGTCCCTGCTGACAGGCGCTCAGGAGCGCCCCAAGGTTGCTTCCCTGACCGGAGATCAGCACCACCAGCCGCTTCATGCGTTGATGACCACACGTTCTTCGGCGCTGGATGCTTTGATCGTGCCGATTTTCCAGGCGGTTTCGCCCGCGTCCTGCATCAGCTGGATCGCTTTATCCGCTTCGCTGGCGCCAAGCGCAATGACCATGCCGACGCCGCAGTTAAAGGTACGGTACATTTCAAAGCGGCTGACGTTGCCCGCCTGCTGCATCCAGCTGAAGACGGCCGGCCACTGCCAGCTCGACTCGGAAAGCACCGCCTGGGTATTTTCCGGCAGCACGCGGGGAATATTCTCCCAGAAGCCGCCGCCGGTCAGGTGACAGATGGCGTGAACGTCGACCTGCTCAATCAGGCTGAGGATATTTTTTACGTAGATGCGGGTTGGGGCGAGCAGGTGATCCGCCAGCGGTTTCCCTTCCAGCTGGGTGGTTTCCGGATCGGTCTGGCTGACCTCCAGAATCTTACGCACCAGTGAGTAACCGTTGGAGTGAGGGCCGCTGGAGCCGAGGGCAATCAGTACGTCGCCATCCTGAACCTTACTGCCGTCAATGATTTCTGATTTTTCCACCACGCCGACGCAGAAGCCCGCCACGTCATAATCTTCGCCGTGATACATCCCCGGCATTTCTGCGGTCTCGCCGCCAACCAGCGCGCAGCCGGACTGCGAGCAGCCTTCCGCAATGCCGGTAATCACGCTGGCGGCGATATCCACATCCAGCTTGCCGGTCGCATAGTAGTCGAGGAAGAAAAGCGGTTCGGCTCCCTGTACTACCAGGTCATTGACGCACATCGCAACCAGATCGATACCGATGGTATCGTGACGTTTCAAATCCATGGCGAGACGCAGCTTGGTGCCGACGCCATCTGTGCCGGAGACCAGCACGGGCTCGCGGTATTTTTGCGGCAGCGCACAAAGCGCGCCGAAACCGCCCAGTCCGCCCATCACTTCCGGACGACGGGTCTTTTTCACCACGCCCTTAATACGATCGACTAACGCATTGCCCGCGTCGATGTCTACGCCGGCGTCTTTGTAGCTGAGAGAGGTTTTGTCGGTCACTGCGAAATCCCCACGCGGTTTGCGGTTGGTGGTTAGTATAAAGCGCGGCAATTCTATCAGCGCAGGCAAACGTTTGCGAGTGCCTTCTTTGACGCATTGCGGATTGCTGAATTTTAGCCAATTCTTATTAAATAGTGCAGGATTTTGCAGAAGTTGCATTAAGTGATATGGCGTAGCGCAGAAAGGGCGCTATAATCTCGCGATTTTTTTTTGCAGCTTAACACTCCGGGAGTAAAAGAATGAAGATCGTGGAAGTCAAACACCCGCTGGTCAAACATAAACTGGGCCTGATGCGTGAACATGACGTAAGCACCAAGCGTTTTCGTGAACTTGCCTCTGAAGTGGGAAGCCTGCTGACTTATGAAGCGACCTCCGATCTGGAAACCGAGACGGTAACCATCGAAGGCTGGAACGGCCCTGTCTCTATTGAGCAGATTAAGGGTAAAAAGATTACCGTAGTGCCGATCCTGCGTGCGGGCCTGGGCATGATGGAAGGCGTGCTGGAGCACGTACCGAGCGCCCGTATCAGCGTGGTTGGCGTCTACCGCGATGAAGAGACGCTGGAGCCGGTGCCTTACTTCCAGAAGCTGGTTTCCAATATTGAAGAGCGTATGGCACTGGTAGTGGACCCGATGCTCGCCACCGGCGGTTCGATGATCGCCACTATCGACCTGCTGAAAAAAGCGGGCTGCACCAGTATCAAGGTGCTGGTGCTGGTCGCGGCACCGGAAGGGATCGCCGCGCTGGAGAAGGCGCATCCGGACGTAGAGCTCTACACCGCCTCGGTGGATCAGGGTCTGAATGAGAAGGGCTATATCATTCCGGGCCTTGGCGACGCGGGCGATAAGATCTTCGGTACCAAATAAGCATGATCCAGCCTGTCTTACTTGCCCTTTTGAATCCCGGTAGCGCCCGGACAGGATGCTTTAGCATTTTGAACGTCTGCAATACGGTCCGCAGGGCGAGCAACGCGAATAATCCTCACGGACTTTGCGTACGCTGCGCTTCCTGTGTGCTGTCAGGGGCCAGACTGACGGCGACGATAACGGCTGGACTAAAACCGCTAATCCGTCTTTACGGGTTAAACAGGTAAATGATTACGTCTTAAGCCGACCGCAGCGTCGGCTTTTTATTGGGTAAAATAAAGAGGATATTATGACGCGTCGCGCTATTGGCGTTAGCGAGCGGCCACCGCTGCTGCAAACCATTCCACTCAGCTTCCAGCATCTGTTTGCCATGTTCGGCGCGACGGTGCTGGTGCCTATCCTGTTCCATATTAATCCCGCCACCGTACTGCTGTTCAACGGCATCGGCACGCTGCTCTATCTGTTTATCTGCAAAGGGAAAATTCCGGCCTATCTCGGCTCCAGCTTTGCCTTTATCTCACCCGTGCTGCTGCTGCTGCCGCTGGGCTATGAGGTCGCGCTGGGCGGGTTCATCCTTTGCGGCGTGCTGTTCTGCCTGGTGGCTTTAATCGTTAAGAAAGCCGGAACGGGCTGGCTGGACGTGATGTTTCCCCCGGCGGCGATGGGCGCCATCGTGGCGGTGATCGGCCTGGAGCTGGCGGGCGTGGCGGCGAATATGGCCGGGCTGCTGCCGGCAAATGGCGCGGCGGTCGATGGCACAACCATTACCATTTCGATGGTGACGCTGGCCGTTACGGTGTTTGGATCGGTGCTGTTCCGCGGCTTCCTGGCCATTATTCCTATCCTGGTCGGCGTGCTGGCGGGCTACGCGCTCTCCTGGCTGATGGGCATTGTGGACTGGGCCCCGGTCGTCGCTGCACCCTGGTTCGCCTTACCCACCTTTTATACGCCGCGCTTTGAATGGTATGCAATGCTGACCATCCTTCCCGCCGCGCTGGTGGTCATTGCCGAGCATGTCGGGCACCTTGTGGTGACGGCTAATATCGTCAAGAAAGATCTGCTGAAAGATCCAGGGCTGCACCGGTCGATGTTCGCTAACGGGATCTCTACCATCTTTTCCGGCTTTTTCGGTTCCACACCCAACACCACCTACGGCGAGAATATCGGGGTGATGGCCATTACCCGTGTCTACAGTACCTGGGTGATTGGCGGCGCGGCAATCCTGGCGATCCTGCTTTCCTGTGTGGGCAAGCTCGCGGCGGCGATCCAGGCGGTTCCTGTACCGGTTATGGGCGGCGTGTCGCTGCTGCTGTATGGCGTGATTGGTGCCTCAGGTATTCGCGTGCTGATTGAGTCCAAAGTGGACTACAACAAAGCGCAAAACCTGATTCTCACCTCGGTGATCCTGATTATTGGCGTCAGCGGCGCGACGGTGCATATTGGTGCGGCGGAGCTGAAAGGCATGGCGCTGGCCACCATCGTCGGGATTTCGCTCAGCCTGATCTTTAAGCTGATTAGCCTGATCCGGCCGGAAGAAACCATTCTCGATCCGCAGGATCGCGACTGATCGCCGGGCAGATCCGGCCTTCGTTTATTAACCCAATCAAGGTGTGATAAACTTCCGCCGGATTTTGCCCGATCACTACTGAGGTGCTTCTGAACACTCCGGCACAGCTGTCACTGCCACTTTATTTGCCCGATGACGAAACCTTCGCCAGCTTCTGGCCGGGAGAGAATCCTTCGCTCGTTGCGGCCCTGAGAAACGCGCTGTTTCAGGAGCACGGCAGCTATTTTTATGTCTGGTCCCGCGAAGGCGGCGGCCGCAGCCACCTTCTGCATGCCGCCTGCGCTGAACTTTCCGCGCTCGGCGAGGCGGTGGGCTACGTGCCGCTCGACAAGCGGACCTGGTTCGTACCCGAAGTGCTTGACGGTATGGAACAGCTGGCGCTGATCTGCATCGATAATATTGAGTGCATCGCCGGGGATGAAATGTGGGAAATGGCGATCTTCGATCTCTATAACCGCATTCTTGAAACGGGCAAAACCCGCCTGCTGATCACCGGAGATCGTCCTCCCCGCCAGCTTAATCTGAAGCTGGCCGATCTCGCCTCCCGGCTGGACTGGGGCCAGATCTACCGGCTGCAGCCGCTCTCGGACGATGACAAACTTCAGGCGCTCCAGCTTCGCGCCAGGCTGCGCGGATTTGAGCTGCCGGAAGATGTGGGGCGCTTTCTGCTGAAAAGGCTCGACCGGGAGATGCGTACGCTGTTTGAGACGCTGGATAAACTCGATCGCGCCTCGATCAGCGCCCAGCGTAAGCTGACCATTCCTTTTGTCAAAGAGGCGCTGGATCTGTAGCCCGACGGGCTGCGCGCTATGCGTCCTGAAGGATCGTGAGTACCTGCTCCGGCGGACGGCCCAGCCGGGCTTTACCTTTAGCGACCACTACTGGACGCTCTATCAGCGCGGGATGGGTAGCCATCGCCGCCAGCAGCGTGGCCTCGCTGACGCTGTTATCACCTAAATTCAGGGAGCGATAAAGCGGCTCTTTGGTGCGCATCATCTCCCTGGCTGAGCTAAACCCCAGCTTTTCCACTAAATCCTGCAGCGTTGCCGCATCGGGCGGCGTCTCCAGATAAAGCACAATCTCCGGCTCCACGCCTTTTTCCCTCAGCAGAGCGAGAGTCTCACGACTTTTTGAGCAGCGCGGGTTGTGATAGATCCTGACGGTAGTCATACCGGTTCCTTTATGATTTCTGATACTGACGGAAGCGTGCCTGAAGCTGACGCAGCTGATCGATGCGAGCGTCGTAGCGGGCCTGCTTCAGGCTGCGAAGCGGTACGTCGGCGCTGGCGTTAATCAGACTGCGGATCGCCTGATCGAGCTGACCATTAAGCGCAAGGCCTTCAGCTCTGGCGGCCTGTTCCTCATCGCTCAGCCCCTGGGCCGCTGAAGCCTGCGCCAGCAAGTCCCAGCCGTTAGGATCTTCCTTGTGGGCCCAGGTGTAGCGGTAAAGCAGCTTGCTCGCTTCGGCAGGCTGCTTCGCGACCAGCAAGGCGTTAGCCAGGTTGAGCTGAACGACCGGGCTATTAGCCGCTCCGCGCGCGGCCTTAAGCATGGTGATAGCCCGCTGGGGCTGGTTCAGGCCGATGTCGATATCGGTCATGATATCCAGATACCAGACGTTGCCGGGCTGGGCAGCCAGCAGGGGCGCGATAATTTTCCTGGCGTTGGCGAAGCTTTTCGCCTCCAGAAACTGGACCGCTTTGCCGTACTGCGCGGCGGCCTGTTCGCGGGTATTGCCTTTACTCAGCTGGTTCAGCAGATCGTCCGTCAGCTGATTTTGCCCGGTGGAATACATGCCCAGCGCCCGGACCTTCGCCATGTAAAAGTCCTGAGAGGACTGCACCACCACCGGCTTCATCTGGTTGGCGCGGTTGCGGGCGTCGGACAGACGGCTGTCGGGCAGGGGGTGGGTCAGCAGAATTTCCGGCGGTTTGGATGAAAAGCGGGACTGGTCGGCCAGCTTTTGCAGAAAGTTGGGCATCGCCTCGGGGTCGAAGCCGGCACGTTGCAGCACCTGGATGCCGATGCGGTCAGCTTCCTGCTCATTTTGCTGGGTAAAGCTGATGATCCCCTGCTGGGCGCCTGCCAGCGTGCCGCTCAGCGCCGCCATACCGGCCTGCGGGCTGGCCATCGCCAGCAGGATTGAGCCCAGCGCGCCTACCCAGGTCAGGGGCGCGTTGCGCTGCTGTTCTTCCATCGCGCGGGCCAGATGTCGCTGCGTGACGTGGGAAATTTCGTGCGCGATGACCGAGGCTAGCTGGCTTTCATTGTCGGCGTAGCGAAACAGGGCTGAGTGAAGCACCACGTTGCCGCCGAAGAAGGCGAAGGCGTTAATCTGATCGTTGCGGATCAGAAAAAAGTGGAACGGGGTTTTGACCGACCAGGCGTGATTCACCAGGCGCATCCCCAGCTGATTGATGTAATCATTCAGCAGCGGATCGTTAATCAGCGGGGCGCTACCGCGCAGCTGACGCACGTAAAAATCCCCCATCGCCAGCTCCTGATTGACCGAGAGCGTGCTGCCCGCCGTGGTGCCGATATCGGGCAGATTATCGCTGATGTCAGCCAACGCTGGCAGAGTAGGGAGCGTTAGCGTGGCGATCAGCGAGGCCAGCGCGCACTGCTTCAACCGGTTTAGCATACTGAATCCCATCCTGATGAACTCCTCGTTTGACCCGCAACTTGCCTGAATGTTCTGCCTGGGTTTCTGAGCCCGTCACCCTGCACGGTATCTTAACCAGTGGCGATAAGGAAGGAAACGGCCCGCAGCAGGAATAAAGCGGCAAAAGGTGACAGGCGGCATTGGCTCACGACAGTAATCGATAGCAGGATGGAATATCGGGCTTGGCAACAAAGCTAACGTGTTCAAACAGGCCGCCTGTGAGCGTCTGCTCTCTGACAGAATCCGCGTTCTGCAGAATATGGTTCAGTGCTTACCGGAGCAGGGGACCATCACCCATCAGTGTGTGGCCGATCGCTTCGACGGGCCCTATCCCTTTTATGATGCCAACGGATTGATAGATTAAATCAAATTATTATTGGTTTTCCGCCCCGCAAATTATTCCCAAAATGACTGGGACGTGTACAATCCAGCACGTTCGAACCAGGAGCACCGCACACTTGTATTAAACGCGCATAAAAAATAACAAGGCGCTACATTATGAAAAAACGCACCGGAGTGAGTCTATGCTGAGGCTAAAACGCCCCAGGATGGACTTGCGTTCGCTTATCACGCTTTTAGCCGTGGCCAGCATCGTCATTACGCTGGCGAACTCCCTTTATGCCACCTGGCGGGTGCAGCGTGAAGTGCTGATCGGTAATACGCTTGAGGCCAACCGTGTCTATGCTACCAAGCTGGCCTCCACGACGGAAATGTTCTTCCAGCTGGCGCAATCCCAGCTCGCCTGGAGCGCAAAGTTGCTGGAGGGGGGCCTCGACGATGATGCATTGACCCACGGAGAAGTGCAGCGCCTGGATAATCAAACCAACAGCTTTAATTCGGTACTAATTGTTGATGCCAAAGGCTTGGTGAAGGCGGTCTCGCCGGAGTCGCTGATGCTGAAAGGGATGCAGCTCACCAGCAGCAGCACTCAGGAGGCGTTGAAAGCGCGTAAGCCGCTGATCGGCAGGCCCGCCATGTCTGCAGCCAACAATCTGGTGGTCTTCGTTTCCTCGCCGGTCTGGTCGAAAACCGGCCGCTATCTGGGCTTTGTGGGGGGGACCATCTACCTGAAGAAAAAAAGCATTCTGAACGAGCTTTTAGGCGAGCAGTTTTATCGTGACGGCTCGTCGCTTTTTGTGATGGATGATGAAAACCGGGTGCTTTATCATCAGAACAGTAAGCTGATTGGGCAAAAAATCGCGCCGATCGTTTCTGAACGGCTGAAGCAAAAAAGCAGCAACGGCTACCAGCAGGTTGGCGAAATCAATGGTGAGCCGATGCTGGCGGGCTTTGCCACGGTGCCCACGCCGGGCTGGACCGTCGTGGCGCTGAAGCCAACGAAAACCACGCTGGCTCCGCTCAGTAATCTGCTGATGAAAGTGCTCCAGCACTCCGTTCCTTTTGCCCTGCTGACGCTGCTCTGCGCATGGATTCTGGCGCGGCTGATTGCGCTGCCGCTCTGGCAGCTGGCGCGTAAGGCGAGCCGGATGGATGCGCCTGGCGTGTCGGGAGAAATTAGCAGCATTCGCGCCTGGTACTATGAGGCTTTGCAGATTAAGCGGACCATGCTGGCTGGCATCGGTCTGTTGCAGGACAAAATCGGTCAGCTAAAATTTGAAGTACAAACCGATCCCTTAACCTCACTCCTGAACCGCCGGGGACTCAGCGCCGTGCTGGAATACTTTCTCGCCACGCGGCAGCCCTTCGCCGTGCTGGCGCTTGATATAGACCATTTTAAGCGCGTGAATGATACCTGGGGACACAACGTGGGCGACGAGGTGATCAAAAGCGTCGCGCAGCAGTTAAGCACCAGCTCCCGGCAGACGGACGTGGTCTGCCGTAACGGTGGTGAGGAGTTTCTGATGATTCTGCCCGGCGCGCAGCGGGATATTGCCGTGACCATCGCGGAGCGCGTACGGCAGAAAGTAGCGCAGCACGAGCTGGAAACCGTTGGCAACATTACGATTTCGGTAGGCGTGGCGTTCTGGGACGCAAAAGGCGAACCGATGGAGCGGGTGTTTAAGCAGGCCGATGACGCACTTTACCAGGCAAAAAATGCCGGACGTAATCGTGTGGTGACCTGCCCGCCAGCTGCCGCTGAAAAGAACAGGGTATCCCATTCCGGCTGACCGGATGACCGGCCGCATTTGCCCGCCGCCGGTCACTATCAGGTAAATTCTCCCCCTTAGTACGCAAGGATGATCGATATGCTGGAACTCTTATTACAGTGGTATCGCCGACGTTTCAGCGATCCTCAGGCGATTGCGTTGCTGGCGATCCTGCTTGCCGCCTTTACCATCTTATTTTTCTTTAACGGCCTGCTGGCGCCGCTGCTGGTGGCGCTGGTTGTCGCTTATCTGCTGGAGTGGCCGACGGTCAGGTTAGAGCGGCTGGGCTGTTCGCGGACCTGGGCGACCGCCATTGTGCTGACCCTGTTTGCCTCGGTGCTGCTGGTGATGGTGCTGATCGTGGCACCCGTCGCCTGGCAACAGGGCATCAGTCTGATCCACGAACTGCCCTCTATGCTGACCCGACTCTATAAGACAGCCACGCGGCTGCCGGAGCGTTTCCCGACCCTGATGGACGTGGGCATCGTGGATATCGTGGTGGAAAACCTGCGCAGCCGCCTGAGCGGGCTGGGCGATCAGCTGGTGAAATATTCCCTCGCCTCGCTGGTGGGGCTGATGACGCTGGCGATCTATCTCGTGCTGGTGCCGCTGATGGTCTTTTTCCTGCTGAAGGATAAAGCGCAGATGCTGGCGGCTATCAGCCGCGTGCTGCCGCGCGATCGGGGGCTGGCGGGCGAGGTCTGGCTGGAGATGAATCAGCAGGTTTCCAACTATATCCGTGGCAAAGTGCTGGAGATGATCGTAGTGGGCATCGCCAGTTGGATAGGCTTTCTGGCTATCGGCATGAATTATGCGCTGCTGCTGGCCGTGCTGGTGGGGTTCTCGGTACTGATCCCCTACGTGGGCGCGCTGGCGGTGACGGTGCCGGTGATCGGCGTGGGGCTGGCGCAGTGGGGGCTGGGCGGCGATTTCTGGACGATGATCGTTATTTATCTGATTATTCAGGCGCTGGATGGCAACGTGCTGGTGCCGGTCCTCTTTTCTGAAGCGGTTAACCTGCATCCGCTGGTGATCATTCTCTCGGTGGTGATTTTCGGCGGGCTGTGGGGCTTCTGGGGCGTCTTTTTCGCCATTCCGCTGGCAACGCTGATTAAAGCGGTGGTCCATGCGTGGCCAGACGAGCTTTATACGGAAAGAAAGAAACCGGAAGAATAACAGAGGGCGGAGGCGACTCCGCCCGGACAGCGGATCAGAGCGCTTTCAGATAATCCATCACGATATCGTGGTGGGTGGCGGTTTTGAAGTCGTCGAAGACCTTTTCAACTTTGCCATCCGTACCAATCAGAAAGCTGATGCGGTGGATGCCGTCATAGGTTTTCCCCATAAAAGATTTTTCGCCCCAGATGCCAAACTGCTCGCAGACTTTATGATCTTCATCCGAGAGTAAGGTGAAGTTGAGCAGCTCTTTCTCAACGAAGCGAGAGAGCTTTTCGGGTTTATCGGTGCTGACGCCTAACACCTCGACATTCGCTTTTTTCAGCTCGTCCATGCTGTCACGCAAACCGCACGCCTGAACGGTGCAGCCTGGCGTCATCGCTTTTGGATAGAAGTAAACCAAAACGCGCTGTCCCTGGAAGTCGGTTAAATTAACCTGTTCGCCATCCTGGTCGGGCAAGCTAAATTTCGGTGCAACATCACCGGCTTTCAGTGGATTCATCACTACTCTCCGTTTTCTCATCATGCTGTGGATACGTCACCACGCTAATAGTGCCTTGCGCATGGAGTTCTGTACATAGCCTGTTAAATGCCTGTTCGATAAATGAGGCATCGTGGCTGGCCGGACTGTGGGCAGTAATTTGAATATAGAGCAGAGGCGGCTGATTTTCTTGCGCGGGCTGGGTTCGGGAGACCAGCTCAGCAATATTCATCTGGTGGGAATCAAACAGGTCGGTGAAGCGTTCAATAATATGCGCCGAATCGGTCACTTCAACCTGGACCCAGACCGTGGCGGGCATTGGCGGGCGTTTACAAAAGGTAGTGCGCTTCATCACAATCAGCAGCTCAAGTTCGGCGCCTTTCAGCGGCAGAGTGGATTCGATTAAGGTGATGGCGTTCCAGCTGCCGGACAGCAGCATAATGAAGGTGAATTCCTCACCCAGCATGGCGAGACGGCTATCTTCAATATTACAGCCGCAGCTGCTGACATGACGGGTAATGGTATTAACGATCCCCGGGCGGTCGACGCCGAGTGCGGTGATAACAAGATGATGTTGCTCTGACTGCGGCAAAATAATGCTTCCTGTCCGTCATGATGATTAGCAATTGTGATAACTCTAAGGTAAACATAAAAAATACCCTATGCCAAGGGGGCTTAGGCCCTTGTCTGCTTGCTTTTCACCAGACGTAAACCTTACCATGAAGAACTTGTTTGGGGAGGGGATGGCTAATGTTCACGGGAAGTATTGTTGCGCTCGTCACGCCGATGGATGACAAAGGGTATGTCTGCCGCGCGAGTTTAAAAAAACTGATTGATTATCATGTTGCCAGCGGAACGGCGGCAATCGTCTCGGTCGGGACTACGGGTGAATCAGCTACCTTAAGCCATGAAGAGCATGGCGACGTGGTGATGATGACGCTGGAGCTGGCCGATGGCCGTATCCCGGTGATTGCCGGCACGGGCGCTAACGCCACCGCTGAAGGGATCTCACTGACTAAACGCTTCGAAAACAGCGGCGTGGTGGGTTGCCTTACCGTCACCCCTTACTATAATCGCCCGACTCAGGAAGGCCTTTATCAGCACTTTAAGGCCATTGCGGAAAGTACCGCCCTGCCGCAAATGCTCTATAACGTCCCGTCCCGCACCGGTTGTGATATGCTGCCGGAAACCGTTGGCCGGCTGGCTAAGATCAAAAATATTATCGGAATTAAAGAGGCCACCGGGAACTTATCGCGGGTTAGTCAGATCCAAGAGCTGGTTGATGAAGATTTTGTGCTGGTCAGCGGCGATGACGCTACGTCACTGGACTTCATGCAGCTGGGCGGGCAGGGCGTCATCTCCGTGACGGCAAACATCGCCGCGCGGGAAATGGTCGAACTGTGCCGGCTGGCTCAACAGGGCAATTTCCTGGAGGCGCGACGTCTTAACCAGCGTCTGATGCATCTGCATCAGAAGTTATTTATCGAGCCTAATCCTGTCCCGGTAAAATGGGCGGCTAAACAGTTAGGATTAATTGCAACCGATACGCTGCGTCTACCCATGACGCCGATGACTGATGCCGGTCGTCCGGTTGTTGAGCAGGCACTGAAAAACGCAGGTCTGCTTTAAATTTAGGGAGAAGTAATGGCTTACTCAGTACAAAAGTCCACGGTAGCAAAAGTGGTGGGGCTTTCTTTGGTGATGCTGCTGGCGGCCTGTTCCAGCGATCAGCGCTATAAGCGCCAGGTTAGCGGCGATGAATCCTATCTGGAAGCGGCTGATATAAGCGATTTGCGCGCGCCGGCGGGGATGATTCTGCCGCTGCAAAATGGGGAATATGACGTTCCTTCCGTCAACAGCAAAGGCGCCATCGGCAAGCAGCTGGACATTCGTCCACCGGCACAGCCTCTGGCGCTGGTGAACGGTGCCCGCACGCAGTTTGCCGGCAACTCTGGCGTGCTGCTACTTGATAACAGCCGCAATGCGGGGCTGTGGGCGCAGGTGGTGGACGTGGTGCAGGCGCAGAATTACCCGATCGCCAGCAAAACGGATGCCAGCCAGACGCTGACTACCGACTGGGTAGAGTGGAGCCGCGCTGATGAAGATCATCAGTACCGGGGACGCTATCAGATCAGCGTGCAGCAGCAGGGCTATCAGCAGGCGCTGACGGTGAAACTGCTGGAGCTTGAGCAGCAGAATAAAACGGTGACCTCGCCGGTTCAGCAGCAGCGCTACACCGCGCAGATGCTGAATGTGCTGAGTGCCGGTCTGGATAAAATTGAAACCAGCCGTCAAAATGCAGCAGCGCAGCGCAGCGCCACGCAGATGGACGTTCAGAGCGGCGCTGATGATACCGGCCTGCCTAACCTGATTGTCCGTGCGCCGTTCAACACCGTATGGGAACGCCTGCCGGCGGCGCTCAAGCGTGTGGGCATGGAGGCAACCGACCGTAACCGTTCTCAGGGTAGCCTGAACGTGACCTATAAGGCGCCGGGTGAAAGCACCTGGAACGAACTTGGCGCGAAAGATCCTGAGCTTCCTAACGGAGACTATAAGCTCCAGGTGGGCGATCTTGAGAACCGCAGCAGCCTGCAGTTCCTCGATCCTAAAGGACATTCGCTGACCCAGTCGCAAAACGATGCGCTGGTGGCCGTATTCCAGGCCGCGTTCAGCCAGTAACCCTCAGGCCGGACTTGTCCGGCCTTTTTTATTCCCCGGCGCGTAAACGATTGCTTCGTTTTTTTCGCCGCAAAGATTAGACTGTTGCACGATAATTTTGGGTTGATGACCCGGTAGATTTCACGTTTGGAGTTTAACAGATGAAAAAGCAAGCTGAGTTGTATCGCGGCAAAGCGAAGACCGTTTACAGTACCGAAAACCCGGATCTGTTGGTGCTCGAGTTCCGCAATGATACGTCAGCACTGGACGGTGAGCGTATCGAACAGTTTGATCGTAAAGGAATGATTAATAATAAATTTAATTATTTCATTATGACCAGACTGCAGGAAGCCGGCATTCCGACCCAGATGGAGGCGCTGCTTTCCGATAACGAAGCGCTGGTGAAAAAGCTCGATATGGTGCCGGTTGAATGCGTGGTGCGTAACCGTGCGGCAGGCTCGCTGGTGAAGCGTCTTGGCGTGGAAGAGGGGATGGAGCTTAATCCACCGCTGTTCGATCTGTTCCTGAAGGATGATGCCCGCCACGATCCGATGATCAACGAATCCTATTGTGAAACCTTTGGCTGGGTCAGCAAAGAACATCTGGCGCGTATGCGTGAGCTGACCTTCAAAGCAAACGAGGTGCTCAGCAAACTGTTTGCGGATGCCGGTCTGATTCTGGTGGACTTCAAGCTGGAGTTTGGCCTGTTCAACGGCGAAGTGGTGCTGGGCGATGAGTTCTCCCCGGATGGCGCGCGCCTGTGGGATAAGGCCACCCTCGAAAAAATGGATAAGGACCGCTACCGTCAGAGCCTTGGCGGTCTGATTGAAGCCTACGAAGAAGTGGCAAACCGTCTCGGCGTGAAGCTGGACTGATTATCGCGGCTGCGGCGCCCTGCCGCAGCCTTATTTCCGCCCGCCGCCCGGCCTCTCTGTACCCCCGCTCATATTTTCTCCCTGGCCTTTCAGGCTGGTGTTAGCCCCCCCGTCCGACTAGAATCAATGCATCAACCAGCAGGTGACAATAACAAGGAGTAATTTATGCGTTGGCAAGGGCGCCGTGAGAGCGATAACGTGGACGATCGCCGTAATCAATCCGGTCCGACAATAGGCGGCGGACGCATGCGGATACCGCGTGGAAAGGGAGGGATAATCCTGCTGATTATCGTCATGATTGCGGGCTACTACGGTTATGATCTTTCGCCGTTGCTGACCGGCGAAACCCGCTCAGTCTCGCAGTCTCAGCAGCAGCAGGGCATCGATCCCCGGCAGGATGAGGCGGCCCAGTTTACCTCGGTGATTCTGGCCACCACTGAAGACACCTGGCAGAAAATTTTTCAGCAGATGGGTAAGACCTATACGCCGCCGAAGCTGGTGATGTATCGCGGCGCAACCCGGACAGGCTGCGGCACCGGCCAGTCGGTCATGGGACCTTTCTACTGTCCGGCTGACAGCACTGTCTATATCGATCTCTCTTTTTATGACGAAATGAAAACTAACCTGGGCGCGGACGGTGATTTTGCGCAGGGGTATGTTATTGCCCATGAGGTGGGACATCACGTGCAGCGTCTGCTGGGGATTGAACCAAAAGTCCGCCAGATGCAGCAGGGTGCCAGCCAGACGCAGGTTAACCAGCTGTCGGTGAAAATGGAGCTACAGGCGGACTGTTTTGCCGGCGTGTGGGGCCACTACATGCAGCAGGAAAACGTGCTGGAAGTGGGCGACCTGCAGGAAGCCCTGAACGCGGCGCAGGCGATCGGCGATGACCGGCTGCAGCAGAAAAGCCAGGGGCGTGTGGTGCCAGACAGCTTCACGCATGGCACCTCGCAGCAGCGTTACAGCTGGTTTAAAAAGGGATTTGACGGCGGTAACCCCGGCCAGTGTGACACCTTCGCAGGCCGCTGATGACGCAAATTACCACGCTGCCTGATCAGACTGAAACCCTCAGACAGCAGGGGATGCGACGGCTGGTGGTGGTGAGCGGCGAGGCGGAGTGGTGTCTGACGCAGGCGCGGCAGTTTATGGCCTGGCTGCCGGGAGACTGGCTCTGGCTGGGCGACGCGCCGCAAAGCCCGCTGAACTGCGCGCCCCAGGCGGCCGCTACGCTGCTGGGCCGTGAATTCCTTCATGCCGTGTTTGATGCCCGTACCGGTTTCCATGCGGAGGCGCTGGCGGCGCTGGCCGGGACGCTGAAGGCCGGTAGCTGGCTGCTGATGCTGGTTCCCGCATGGGAGGAATGGGCCAGTCAGCCCGATACCGATGCGCTGCGCTGGAGCGGACAGCCAGCGGCGACAGCCACACCACACTTTACCCGCCGTTTGCAGCGCCTTATCCGGCAGGATAAGGATGTTGCCGTGCTACAGCAGCATCAACCTTTCAGCCTGCCTGCGATTACGGCTCATGCTGACTGGCAGCCTGATGATACATCTCAGCAGCAGGCGCTGCTGGCCCGGCTGCTTAAAAGCGAGCCCGCGACCTACGTGCTTATCGCACCGCGCGGACGGGGCAAATCCGCGCTCGCCGGCCTGCTGGCGGCCCGCTGGCCAGGAGGTGCGCTGATAACCGCACCGGCGAAAGTTTCCACGGAGGTGCTGGCACACTTTGCCGGCGAAAAATTCAGCTTTATTGCACCAGATCGTCTGCTGGGCCTGCCGCCGGAAGAGCGGCCACAGGACATTGACTGGCTGCTTATTGATGAGGCGGCGGCGATCCCGGCCCCGCTGCTGCACCAGATGGTCTCCCTTTTTCCCCGCGTGTTGCTAACCACCACGCTGCAGGGCTATGAGGGCACCGGGCGCGGCTTCCTGCTTAAATTCATCGCCAGCCTGCCGGGCGCTATCCAGCTCAGGCTTGATCGCCCCCTGCGCTGGTCAGCAGAAGATCCGCTGGAGCGTTTTGTCGGCGCAGCGCTTCTGTTTGATGAAGAGATGCCCTCAGTAACTGATGTCCCGGTCAGCTATGCCACGCCTGTTCAGCAGGAGTGGCAGACGAATCCCGGACGGCTTGAGGCGATTTACCGGCTTCTCACCAGCGCCCATTACCGGACTTCACCGCTGGATCTGCGGCGCATGATGGATGCGCCGGGTATGCATTTTAGCGCTGCGCTACAGGATGATCGGGTGGTAGGCGCGATGTGGCTGGTGGAAGAGGGCGGCCTGAGCGAAGCGCTCTCTGAGGCGGTCTGGGCCGGATTACGACGGCCGAGAGGGAATCTGCTGGCCCAGTCGCTTGCCGCCCACGGCGGTTTCCCTGAGGCGCCATGCCTCGTTTCTCGCCGCATCAGTCGGATCGCTGTGGCGCCCGCGCTACGCAGGCAGGGAACCGGCCGGGAACTGGTGCTGCAAAGCCAGCAGGCTGCCGCAGGGCTGGATTTCCTTTCGGTCAGCTTTGGCTATACGGAGGCGCTCTGGCACTTCTGGCGGGCTTGTGGGTTTCAGCTGGTGCGGCTTGGCAGTAAAACGGAGGCGAGCAGCGGCTGTCATACCGCGATGGCCCTGCTCCCGGTCAGCGAACGGGGAAAAGCGCTGGCCGGACGGGCATCGCGTCGGCTTGTCCGCGACTGGCCCTGGCTGCGGATGCTGGTGGGTGACAAAACCGTCCGGGCATCTGTGGATTTACTGTTGCAGCAAAGCAGCCTGATGCGCGATGAACCACTGGATGAAGATGACTGGCGGGAACTGGCTGGCTTTGCCTGGGCGCACCGGCCATTTGAAGCGAGCATTGGCGCGCTGGGGCGGCTGTCGGTGCATTTTAGCGGAGAGATACCTTTGCTGCGCGCGGCCTTGTCTGAGCGGCTGACGGCAGCGATGCTCTGTCAGCGCTTCGCGCTTTCTGGTCGTAAGGCGCTACTGGCTGGCTGGCGACAGGAAACGCAGCGGGCGCTGACTGCGCTCGATCCGCAGCGCGATGAGGCGTGGCGGGCGTATATTATGGCGTTAGAGGCAGGAAGCGGGGGCTGAACCCCCGCAGCAAGGCTATTTCTTTTTCGGCCAGTCGTCCTCGTCATCCCACTTATCGTTGAAATCACGATGCGGCGGCAGTTCCGGCTTGTTATCCAGGAACTTTTTATGGTCGATGCGCTTCAGATCTTTATAAACGTTCATCAGTACGCCGACCATAACGACGATAATCAGTATCCACCAGTACTCTTTGAACCATTCCATACGTTCACCCTTACGCGATCAGCTGTTCCATAATACGCTGGTACATGCGGCTGAGCAGCTGCAAATCAGCCGCCTTAACGCACTCATTGATTTTATGAATGGTGGCGTTAACCGGCCCCAGTTCCACGACCTGCGCTCCCATGCGCGCGATAAAACGACCATCGGAAGTACCGCCGGTGGTCTGAAGCTGCGGTTTAATTTCATTATAGTGCTGAACCGCATTGACCACCGCATCCACCAGCTTACCCGTTGAGGTCAGGAAGGGCTGGCCGGAAACCTTCCACTCCAGCGTATAGCGAAGCTGGTGACGATCCAGCAGATCCCTGACACGCTGCCTGATCATCTCGTCGGTCAGTTCGGTACTGAAGCGGAAGTTAAACTGCACAAAAAAATCGCCCGGAATGACGTTGTTGCTGCCCGTTCCCGCCTGTACGTTGGCGATCTGCATACTTGTCGGTGGGAAAAAGGCATTCCCCTGATCCCAGACGGTTTCCACCAGCTCATTCAGCGCGGGCATGGCGCGATGCACCGGATTATCTGCCAGATGAGGATAGGCCACATGTCCCTGAACGCCATGCAGCGTCAGGTTGGCGGTCATGGAACCCCGGCGGCCATTTTTCACCACGTCGCCGACATTTTCCGTGCTGGAAGGTTCGCCCACCAGGCAGTAGTCCAGCCGCTCATTGCGCGCCATCAGGGCTTCGACAACTTTTACCGTGCCGTTGGTCGCGCTGGCCTCTTCGTCCGAGGTGATCAGGAAGGCCAGCCGGCCCTGATGATTGGGATGCGTCGCGACGAAACGCTCAGCCGCCACGATCATGGCCGCCAGCGAACCTTTCATGTCCGCCGCGCCGCGTCCGAACAGCATACCGTCACGAATGGTGGGCTCAAAAGGCGGATTGATCCAGCGGGTAGCGTCGCCGGTTGGCACAACGTCCGTGTGACCGGCAAAGGCCAGCGTTTCGCCCTTACCGCGCCAGGCCCAAAAGTTCAGGGTGTCGCCGATATGCATGGGCTCTATCGTAAAGCCGATCGCCTGGAGTCGCGCGATCAAAATGGCCTGACAACAGGCATCATCCGGACTGAGGGAAGGGCGACGAATAAGCTGCTGCGTCAGCTCAATGACCGGACAGAACATAATCAGGATTTCTCCGAAATAAAGGGCTGATAAGTGGTTTCACTGAAGCCCAGCAGCATAGAGCCGTCGGCGCGGCAGAGCAACGGACGTTTGATGATGGCAGGCTGCGCGAGCATCAGTTCTGACGCGCTTGACGCATCCGTTATCGCATTCCGCGCCTCTTCGCTGAGCTTGCGCCAGGTGGTGCCCCGCGTGTTAAGAAGAGGCTCCCAGCCCAGCGTATCGGTAAAACGCTGCAGCAGCGCCGCATCCAGCCCGTCGGTACGATAATCATGAAACTGATAAGCAACGCCGTTTGCTTCCAGATACTTACGCGCCTTCCTGATGGTGTCACAGTTTTTGATGCCGTACATCGTCAGCATAACGGGTTCCCTTCTGTTTTTTATGGGTTTCAACTATATTCGATACTGTTCAGGCGGTTAGTCTACAACGGATGCGCCTGTGAGGCAGCAGGGAAGGCGAGGATATTACCCAGAGAATAACGTAATAAAAGGAGAACCCCGTGAACTATATGCAAGCGTCTTCCGCTCATACGGTAGATGAAACCCAGTCAACCATTGTGATCGCCAGGAAGAAGAACAGTCGCTGCGAAACGTTCAACCAGATCGTCGAGGCAGTCCTGCGAGATCACCCCGATGCCAAAACTCACATTGACAGTGAAAGTGGCGGCTACGATAAAGTCATTGTCCTGAAATAGTTCAGCGACATCAGGGGGATAGCCAGCCCCCTGAGGCTTTTACTTCCTCATTTTACCGACGATCCGCTGACGAATAATCCCGAAAGCGTGGCGAAAACCCCTCATCTTCCTGCCCCCCTCAGGCCTGCTTCTCTACTGCATCCCTTATCCGCTTGCGCCTGATACCCCCTTTCTGCGGCAAAAATGTGGCCTGCCACACAAATCCATATCTTGATGGTCATTTGAGGTGGGTTTCCTTAGCGAAAGATATTCACTTTGCATTAGGATTAATCCTATAATGGCTGCACAGCAAAGAGAGGTATATCATGATTGACACAGAACTGGGGAACTGGAAGGACTTTATTGAAGCGATGTTAGCCCGTAAGTAACACATTCAAAAAAAGAAAAGCTCGGCGACACAATCAACAAGCTTGACCTGCAGCAGACCAAATTGACAAAGGCAGCCAACCGGCTGCCTTTATTCATTATGCGATCGGCTTCGCCTTTAAGGGGAAGCGCTGACGCACCAGCACGAAGAAAAGCGGCACGAAGAAAATGGCCAGTATCGTCGCGGAGATCATCCCGCCCATCACGCCTGTGCCGACGGCGTGCTGGCTGCCGGAGCCGGCGCCGCTACCGATAACCATTGGCAGTACCCCAAAAATAAACGCCAGCGACGTCATCAGGATAGGGCGCAAGCGCTGTCGTGAGGCTTCCAGCGTCGCTTCACGCAGATCCCGCCCCTGACGGTTAATTTCACTGGCGAATTCCACGATCAAGATGGCGTTTTTGGCCGACAGCCCGATAACGGTCAGCAGGCCTACCTGGAAATAGACGTCGTTTTCCAGTCCCCGTAGCCAGGTCGCGACCAGCGCCCCCGCCACGCCCAGCGGCACTACCAGCATCACCGAGAAGGGAATGGACCAGCTTTCATAAAGCGCGGCGAGGCAGAGGAAAACCACCAGCAGCGAAATAGCATAGAGCGCTGGCGCCTGATCGCCGGACATGCGTTCCTGGAAGGAGGCGCCTGTCCACTGCAGGCCAAAGCCGGTAGGGAGCTGGCTGACCAGTTTTTCCATCACATCCATGGCCGTGCCGGTACTGACACCGGAAGCGGACTCGCCAACGATCTCAACGGAAGAATAGCCGTTATAGCGTTCCAGCCGGGGCGAGCCGGTCTCCCAGGAGGTAGAGGCGAAAGCGGTGAAGGGCACCATGCCGCCGCTGTTGTTGCGCACATACCATTTACTGATGTCATCCGGCAGCATACGGTAACGCGCGGCGGCCTGAACGTAGACCTTTTTCACCCGGCCCTGGTCGAGAAAGTCGTTAACGTACGTCGATCCCCAGCCGGTTTGCAGCGTGTTATTAATATCGTCTATTGAGACACCCAGCGCCTGCGCTTTATGCTGATCGACGTTAATACGCAGCTGCGGCGTATCATCAAGCCCGTTGTGCCGCACCCGCGCCAGCGCCGGTTCGTTGTCGACGGCGGCCAGCAGCTGATTTCTCGCCGCCATCAGCGCATCGTGGCCCATCCCGGCATGATCCTCCAGTTGCAAGTTAAATCCCGAGGAGCTTCCCATACCCGAGATGGCAGGCGGACTGCTGGCGATAACCCTGGCTTCCCTGATGCGGCTGAAGGCTTTCGTCGCCCGCTCAATAATTGCGAAAGAGGTGTTTTCCGCTCCCTCGCGCGCCTGCCAGGGTTTGAGGCGGATAAACATGCGGGCGACGTTCTGCCCATTCCCACCCGGGCCAGCGCCAATGGTGGAAAAAACTGACAGCACATTGTCCTTCTCCTGCGTCAGGTAATAGCGCTCAACGCGGTTGACCACTTTATTGGTCTGCTGCAAGGTTGAGCCGGGAGGAAGCTGGATCTGCGTGGTGAATACGCCGCGATCCTCCAGCGGCAGGAAGGAGGTCGGCAGATGCCAAAATAGCAGTGCCATGCCGCCGATGATTGCCATATAAAGCAGCAGCCAGCGTCCCGTCTTAGCCAGGATCCGCCCGACGCCGCGCTCGTAGCGGTCGGCGTTACGGTTAAACATGCGGTTAAACCAGCCAAAAAATCCCCGTTTGCCGTGATGCTCGCCTTTTGCCAGCGGCTTAAGCAGGGTGGCACAAAGCGCCGGAGTGAGGACCATGGCCACCAGCACTGACAGAACCATGGCGGACACAATGGTGATAGAGAACTGACGATAGATGGCGCCCGTGGTGCCGCCAAAGAACGCCATTGGGATAAATACCGCCGACAGCACCAGCGCGATCCCCACCAGCGCGCCCTGAATCTGGCCCATCGATTTCCGCGTCGCTTCCCGCGGCGAAAGCCCCTCCTCGCTCATAATACGCTCGACGTTTTCCACCACGACGATGGCATCATCAACCAGTAAGCCAATTGCCAGCACCATAGCGAACATGGTCAGGGTGTTGATACTGAAGCCGCACAGTGAAAGCACCGTAAAGGTTCCAAGCAACACCACCGGGACGGCAATGGTCGGGATCAGGGTGGCGCGGAAATTCTGCAGAAACAGGTACATCACTACAAACACCAAAACAACCGCTTCAAGCAGCGTCTTGACGACGTCCTCAATTGAGGCTTTTACAAAGGGGGTCGTCTCGTAGGCAATTTCTGCCTTCAGGCCGGGAGGGAAATAGCGCGACAGCTCATCAATACGCGCGCGCACCAGCTCATCGGTTTGTAATTCGTTAGCGCCAGACGCCAGCTTGACGCCCAGTCCGGAAGCCGGCTGGCCGTTATACTGGCTGAGAAAATCATATTTCTCCGCGCCCAGCTCGACGCGGGCCACTTCCCCCAGCTTTACCTCTGAGCCATCCTGATTCACCCTGAGGGTGATATTGCTGAACTGCTCAGGGGTAGTCAGTAAAGACTGAGAATTAATGGTGGCGTTAAGTGCCTGGCGATCGACGGCGGGCAGCCCGCCAAGCTGGCCTACAGCCACCTGGCTGTTCTGGGAGCGGATTGCGCTGACGATATCTTCGGTGGTCAGCGCATAGTTAATCATCTTATTGGGATCGAGCCAGATCCGCATGGCGTACTGAGAACCGTAGGCATCCACCTGGCCCACGCCGTCGATACGGCTAAGGGGATCCTGAACGTGGCTGGCGACATAGTCACTGATATCCTGCTTATCCATGCTGCCGTCCGTCGAGACGAAAGCGACCATCAGAATATTGGTATCACCCGTTTTGGTCACGGTAACGCCCTGAGACTGTACATCCTGGGGAAGCTTGCGCAGCGCGGTTTGCAGCTGGTTCTGTACCTGCTGACGCGCCTCATCCGGATCGGTGCCCGCCACGAACGTCAGCGTGATGGTAGCCCGCCCGGTATTGCTGCTCTGGGAGGACATATACATCAGGTTATCGATGCCGGTCATGTTCTGTTCGATGATCTGGGTGACGGTGTTTTCCAGCGTTTCGGCAGAAGCTCCGGGGTAGTTAGCGCTGATACGCACGTTAGGCGGGGCGAGATCGGGATACTGCTCAATGGGAAGGGAGAAAATGGCCAGCGTGCCGGTAAGGCAAAGTAAAATCGCTATCACCCAGGCAAAAATGGGGCGATCGATAAAGAAATTCGCCATCGACGATAAACTCCTGGCTTAATCAGTGTGAAAAAGTAAGGCGCTTGCCGTTTGCCCGGGGCGCAAGAGAAAGTGTATTAGCTGCAAAGTTGTGTCGTTTATGCATTTCACGTCGACAGATCTCCACTCTACCCGCTGCTCTGTGAAGAATCGTGGAGGAAATAAGGAGAAAATGTAAATTATCATGCCGGATAACCCTGCTGGCTCAGCTGGCGGGCAAATATTTTCCAACGCTTATTCCTCAGTGGTCAGAAAAAATCAGCGAAACCCTGGTCCCGCCCGTTTCAATCTGGCTGACAGTCAGATTTCCGTTAAGGCTGGATGCCCGCTCCTGCATAATCGACAGGCCGTAATGGCCGGGAGGGCTTTCAGGATCGGCCAGGCCCTTACCGTTATCGCATATTTCAATCCGGTTCTCTCCCTGCTCATTAAGGCTACAGCGAACGGCGATCTGCGTCGCGCTGGCATGGCGTATGGCATTCAGCAGCGCTTCGCGCACAATTTGCAGGACGTGCACCTGCTTTTGCGCCTCTAAATGCTGACCGGTAAGCTGGCCCTCCAGCAGGATGGTGGCGCTGGTCTGCTGGCGAAGCGGAGCGATAACCTGCTCCAGAGCGGTGGGCAAATCCGCCGGTTCAATGGAGAGGCGGAAGGTGGTCAGCAGCTCTCTGAGCTGCCGGTTTGCCTCACTGAGCGCCTGGTCGATTTCAGTGACGATCGCTCTGGCGGGGGCGGCATTCTCATCAACGACCCGCTTCAGGCGGGCCAGCTGGATCCGCAGATAGGCCAGCGACTGCGCCAGGGAGTCATGCAATTCGCGGGCGATAGTGGCGCGCTCCTCCATCAGCAGCAGGTGCTGAACTTTATGCTGTGCGCGCTCAAGCTGAAGCGAGCGCGCCAGCAGCGTGGCGAATCCCTGCATCAGCTGCGGTTCACTGCGCAGCGCCTGCCAGCGCAGCTCTCCGGCCTGAGCGCCAACGGAAGGATCGAGCTGCAGGCGCTGCCAGGCCAGCTTCTCATCCGGCTGCCCCACGGTCACTTCCCACTGGGGCGGCGCCGTGAGCGAAATAGCGCAGAGCGCTTCGTGCTGAAGCATCCGCTCCAGCACCTGCGGATAGGCCTGCGCGCTGTTCATATGGCTGCTGAGCATTTCGGAGCAGCGATAAAGCAGCGCCAGCCGCCGGTTAGCCTGACGGAGATCCTGGGTTTTCTCTTTTACCGCTTCCTCAAGATGGTGGTAATGCTTTTCCAGCTCTGAGGACATATGGGTAAAGGCGCGGGCCAGCACCCCAAGTTCATTTTCCAGGCCGGTATCCAGCGGCCCGGGATGGAAGTTAGCCTGCTCAATTTCGTGGCTGGCCATCACCAGTTTATTGAGCGGCAGCACCACCTGACGTCTGACCCTGCGCAGCGTCCAGACAACCAGCGCGGCGATGGCGATAAAACCCAGCACGCTGGTACCGGCAACCAGCAACATTTTCAGCTCCGCCCAGTGCTGAAGCGCCAGCACGAAGCGGTCGATTTGCGCCACGTAATGGGAAACATTCTGCCGGTAATCCAGGGTTTTTCCCGCTTCAAGGTCGGGCCGGAGCTTTTGCCAGGCGTGCAGCAGCGCATGATAACGTTCGCGGACGCTGGTGGGCACATAGCGACGGTCGAGCGCGCGCAGCGCAGGCGCATCAAGCGACTGATGGTAAAGCTGAATGTTCTTTGCCAGATCGGGCGAGTTGGTGGTGGCATCCCAGGCGAGGCGATAGGACTGCATACGCAGCGATCCGGCGATATTCACCGCTTCGGCATCGCGCAGGCTGGCCGAAAGCGTCAGCATCGCCAGGCCGGTAGAGAACACGGAAAGCAGGGCAATCGCGAACAGGGCGCGGGCCAGGCTGCTGGTCACAGAACGCGTCATCATCTTTTATCCCTCAGGCAACAGGCTGGCGAGTATAACGCTAAAAGGCCGTCAGGATACTGACCTGAGCGGGTTATCTCTTGCCGGCGACCACGCTGAAGCGACCGTGCGATCCCGCCAGGATTTTTCGCTTTTAAGAGTGATTTAACAAAAGGTTGCGATTTTCTCATAACAGTTTTTGCGTCAGAAAGAGAGAACGGTTAGGATGCATCGCCGCAATTTTCCCCCGTTCGCCAGGCATATAATTACAGAAAGGGGAGCGTTGCCCGGACGTTTGTGCTGAAGCGCAATCGTTTGGTTGGCTATCTAACTGAGGCTGCCCAGGAGGGGGGCCGTATCACTTTGGACAGGATAATCAGGACAGAAAATGAAAGCGGATAAAAACGCGGTGAGCGATAAGCGCGCGGCAAGAAGACGTTGGTTAAATTCTCATGATTCCGGCTATCAAAAAGCGATGGATAATCGTCACGTTCAGATGATTGCTATCGGCGGCGCGATAGGGACAGGGCTGTTTCTCGGGGCGGGCGGCCGCCTGCAAATGGCGGGACCGGCGCTGGCTATCGTCTATTTAGTGTGTGGTATTTTTTCTTTCTTTATTCTCCGCGCGTTAGGTGAGCTGGTGCTTCATCGTCCTTCCAGCGGCAGCTTCGTCTCTTATGCCCGCGAGTTTCTTGGCGAGAAGGCCTCCTACGTGGCGGGCTGGATGTACTTCGTCAACTGGGCCATGACCGGTATCGTCGACATTACCGCCGTGGCGCTCTATATGCATTACTGGGGCGCGTTTGGCGACGTGCCGCAGTGGGTCTTCGCGCTGGGCGCCCTGGCGATTGTCGGTACCATGAATATGGTGGGAGTAAAGTGGTTCGCTGAAATGGAGTTCTGGTTTGCGCTGATTAAGGTGCTGGCCATTGCCATTTTCCTCGTGGTGGGCGTGGTCTTCCTCGGAAGCGGCAAGCCGCTCGATGGCAATACGACTGGCTTCCATCTGATCAGTGATAATGGCGGCTTCTTCCCGCATGGATTGCTACCGGCGCTGGTACTGGTGCAGGGCGTGGTGTTCGCCTTCGCCTCCATCGAGCTGGTCGGGACGGCGGCGGGGGAGTGTAAAGACCCGAAAACCATGCTGCCGAAGGCCATCAATAGCGTTATCTGGCGCATCGGCCTGTTCTATGTCGGATCGGTAGTGCTGCTGGTACTGCTGCTGCCGTGGAACGCCTATCAGGCCGGAGAGAGTCCGTTTGTTACCTTCTTCTCCAGACTGGGCGTGCCTTATGCGGGCAGCATCATGAATATCGTGGTGCTGAGCGCGGCCCTTTCCAGCCTCAACTCGGGGCTTTACTGCACCGGCCGCATTCTGCGCTCCATGTCGATGGGCGGCTCGGCGCCGAAGTTCATGTCAAAGATGAGCGGACAGCAGGTGCCTTACATGGGCATTCTGGTCACTATTGGCGTCTACATCATCGGCGTCTGGCTGAACTATATTGTGCCGTCGCGTGTTTTTGAAATCGTGCTCAACATGGCGTCGCTGGGCATCATTACCTCTTGGGCGTTTATCATGGTATGCCAGATGCGCCTGCGCAAAGCGATCAAAGAAGGAAAGGCGGAGGATGTCAGCTTCAAGCTGCCGGGTGCGCCCTTTACCTCCTGGCTGACGCTGCTGTTTCTGGCCAGCGTCATTGTGCTGATGGCCTTCGACTATCCGAACGGCACCTACACCATTGCGTCAGTGCCGCTGATTGCGCTGCTCCTGATTCTGGGCTGGTTCGGGGTGCGCAAGCGCGTGAACGCCGTGGCGCAGACGGAGCATGACGACCAGCCCTCGCTGGAAAAATTGCCTGACTGACACGCTTTGCAGTCATTCACCGGGGCGGCCTGAAAGGGCCGCCTTTTTTCGTTGCGGGCCGCGGTGAAGGGGCGGGCTTGCCGCCAGTTTCGGATAGTTTTCCCCCGACGCACGCTTTATGATGACAGGCTCCTGAAACGCACCGGAGCCTGTATGTCAGCCAAAATCGAAGTCATTAAAAACAAAATCCTGTCGGAAAACTGGTTCGTTCTGCGTAACTTCACCTACGATCTCACCACCAGGGATGGCGCAACCCTTCGCCACCGGCGTGAGGTTTACGATCGGGGTAACGGGGCGACAATCCTGCTCTATAACCGGGAAAAAAACAGCATCATCCTGACCCGTCAGTTCCGTATTGCCACCTGGGTCAACGGCAATGAAAACGGCATGCTGATCGAAGCCTGTGCTGGCCTGCTGGATGATGACTCGCCGGAGGAGTGCATCCGCAAGGAGGCGATAGAGGAGACGGGCTATGCGGTTGGCAAAGTAGAAAAGCTTTATGAGATGTATATGTCGCCAGGCGGGGTCACGGAGCTTATTCACTTCTTTGCCGCCGAATATGATGAAGGCCTGCGTGCAAATGCCGGCGGCGGCGTTGAGGATGAGGATATTGACGTAATGGAAATTCCATTCCCTCAGGCCTGGGCCATGATCAAATCGGGCCATATTAAGGATGGAAAAACCGTTATGCTGATGCAGCACGCGCTAATTGAAGGGTGGCTGAGCCTGGCCTGACGCTTCAGCCAATCGCTCTGCTGCCGGGAGTTGCATCTCTTTATATTCGATTTTTATATTGACCGAAGAGGGTGTTTATATCTGAATGGGAAAGATAATAGTAGTTCTGAGCTTAATATTTTATACTGGCTGAAGCATTATCTAATGAAGGCTTATTCTTGAGGTTATAATATTGCTGTAACCTCATGCTTGTATAAAAGCAATAAAAACCTTTTTTCAGGAAGACGGTCATCACCGAAAACCCTGTTTATCTATTTTTTGATTATCCGTGATGGACGCCACCAGCCGCTTGCCTTCCGGCGGATATCCACCGACTAACGCATTGCAGCACTATGAGAACATGTTGCCTGTTGGTGTGAAGTGACAGGCTATTAGCAGCATGCTAAAGCCGCCTGCCGTTTAAATGTCATTTACCTGATTTGTTTCATAATAATAGTGATCTTTGTCACGTTATCACCGCTATAATTGTATTCCGGGGGCCGTTCAGGCTCGGGCTATTGCATTCACAGAATAATGACATCTGCGAAGGTTAATCAGTACGAATGAAATAAACTTATTCGTCTGCTTTGTCCGATTAATCTCATTGAGTCGGGATGAAAGAGCCGGGATGATGCCTTGCATAAAAGCGGCTTACATTCACGCCCGACGCCGCTTTTTGCGCACGCCGCAGTCTGTCCAGAGGCTCTCCATTGATAAATTCCTGCTTATGGGAGACCATTGCGTTATTCTTAGTACTCTATGTCATCCGGGGAATCAGGTTATCAATGTCTTACTGGAATAAATTGGCCCCTCTTTTCTTGTTGTTATTCTCTGCGTCTTTGTACGCCGATCCCCTGCAGAAAACGTTCTCTGACTGGCAAGTTACCTGTAACAATCAGAACTACTGCGTCGCGCGAAATTTTCCGGGAGATAATAACCTGGTGATGACTATCCGTCGTCATGCGGGCAGCGACGATCGGCCGCTGCTCAGTATTGATTATGGTAATCGCTATACCGGTGAGCTGAAGGGCGCGCCGCTGAAAGATAACCTGTTGCTCGACGGACAGCGGCTAAAGCTGGACCTTAAGCACTGGGAGGTCAGGCCACACCATCTCACCACCACGCACGCCATTTCCATTGATGAATTTCTGATGCAGGTGATGGAGGCGGATAATATTCAGCTCCTTTATCGTCCAGGCGCGGTCATCTCATTAGAGGGGATGAAGGCGGCGCTGCTGTTAATGGATGATGTCCAGGGCAGGATCAACGGCATGAGTGCCTGGGTCAGGCGGGGCGAACGCGGGGCTTATGACGTGCCCCCCGAGCCCGCCATCCCCCTGATTGCCGCGCCGCGCCGCCCGCCGCTGGCGCTGACCCGAGAGGAGACCACGGGCCTTATCGATTACGGCACCTGGCGTATTAATACCGATGAATGCTCGCTGGATCCCCAGCGTCGTGTGGTCAGCGTCGCACCGCTGTCGGATGAGAAGGCGCTGCTGCTGGTCAGCTGCGAGATGGGGGCCTATAACGTTATCGATCTGGCTTTTGAGGTGACCCGCACGCTGCCCTATGTGGCAAAAGGCGTCACGCTTACGCTGCCTTTCTTGCCGCCGGGCCGCACGGAAAAGCAGCTTGATCTGGTGAACGCGGAATATGATGTCAGCCGCGGTCAGCTGCTGACCTACAGCAAGGGAAGGGGGATCGGGGACTGCGGCCTGGCGACGCGCTGGCAGTATACCGGGCGCGAGTTCGTACTGGCGGAGTATGTGGAAGAGAGCACCTGTGATGCCTGGCACGGCAGCGACGACTGGCCCAGGCTCTGGACCAGCAAAAAGATGCCGCCGGAACCCACGACAAGCGTGGAAATGACGCCATAAAAAAACGCCCCTGAGGGCGTTTTTTTTGCCCGGGCTGAAGCGCCGGGCGTTAAGCGGAGAGCGATCAGTGAGGCTTAAGCAGCTTCTCGGCATGGCTGGCAATATTTTCAACCGTGAAACCGAATTCGTTAAACAGTTTCGCCGCCGGAGCCGACTCACCAAAGGTGGTCATACCGACGATGGAGCCGTTCAGACCGACATACTTGTACCAGTAATCAGCAATTCCTGCTTCCACCGCTACGCGGGCCGTTACGGTAGAAGGCAGCACTGATTCGCGATAGCTGACATCCTGCTTATCGAACAGATCGGTTGACGGCATAGAAACTACGCGAACTTTATGCCCGTTTGCCGTCAGTTTATCCGCCGCGCCCAGGGTGATTTCCACTTCTGAACCTGTCGCAATCAGAATCACTTCCGGCGTGCCTTCACAATCTTTCAGCACGTAAGCGCCGCGGGAGATATTCTCCAGCTGTGCTTTCGTGCGCTCAGGCTGCGCCAGATTCTGACGGGAAAGGATCAGCGCGGTAGGACCGTGATGGCGTTCAACGGCATGTTTCCAGGCCACCGCCGTTTCCACCTGGTCACAGGGGCGCCAGACGCTCATGTTTGGCGTGACGCGCAGGCTGGCAATCTGCTCAACCGGCTGGTGCGTAGGGCCATCTTCGCCCAGACCAATTGAATCATGGGTATAAACCATAATCTGGCGCGCTTTCATCAGCGCGGCCATACGCACGGCATTACGGGCATATTCCACAAACATCAGGAAGGTAGCCGTATAAGGCACAAAGCCGCCATGGTGAGCAATACCGTTGGCAATGGCCGTCATACCGAATTCACGCACGCCATAATGGATATAGTTACCGGCGTGATCCTCGTTGAGCGGTTTGGAGCCTGACCAGATAGTCAGGTTGCTCGGCGCGAGATCGGCGGAGCCGCCCAGCAGCTCAGGCAGGATTTTGCCGAAGCTTTCCAGCGTATTCTGCGAGGCTTTACGGCTGGCAATTTTCTGCGGATTAGCCTGCAGCTCCTCGATGAATTTCTGGGTTTCCTGCTCCCAGCTTTCCGGCATACCGCCATCCATACGGCGGGCATACTCTTTCGCCAGCTCCGGATAAGCAGCCTTATAGGCGGCAAACTTCTCGTTCCAGGCTTTCTCGTATTGCTGACCCGCTTCTTTCGCGTCCCACTGGGCATAAATGTCCTGAGGAATTTCGAATGGCGGGTAGTTCCAGCCCAGCTGCTTACGTGTCAACGCGATCTCATCTTCACCCAGCGGCGCGCCGTGTGACTCTTCTTTGCCCGCTTTATTTGGCGAGCCGAAACCGATAGTGGTACGGCAGATGAGCAGGGACGGTTTATCCGTCACGCTCTGGGCTTCTTTAATTGCCCGCGACACCGCTTCCGCATCGTGCCCGTCAATTTCATTCACGACGTGCCAGTTATAGGCTTCGAAACGCTTCGCCGTATCATCGGTGAACCAGCCTTCCGTCTCGCCATCAATTGAAATGCCGTTATGGTCATAGAAGCCGATCAGTTTACCCAGGCCCAGCGTACCGGCCAGCGAACAGACTTCGTGAGAAATCCCTTCCATCAGGCAGCCATCGCCCATAAAGACGTAGGTATGGTGATCGATAACGTCATGACCCGGACGGTTAAACTGCGCGGCCAGCGTGCGTTCCGCAATCGCCAGACCCACGGCGTTAGCCAGACCCTGACCCAGCGGGCCGGTCGTGGTTTCCACGCCCGGGGTATAACCGATTTCCGGGTGGCCTGGCGTTTTAGAGTGCAGCTGGCGGAAATTCTTCAGCTCTTCAATAGGCAGGTCGTAGCCGGTAAGGTGCAGAAGGCTGTAAAGCAGCATCGAGCCGTGACCGTTGGAGAGAATAAAGCGATCGCGATCGGCCCAGGCCGGGTTAGTTGGGTTGTGATGCATAAAGTCGCGCCACAGCACTTCAGCAATATCTGCCATGCCCATAGGGGCGCCCGGATGTCCGGAATTTGCTTTCTGGACGGCGTCCATGCTTAGCGCACGAATTGCGTTTGCCAGTTCTCTACGTGAAGACATCTTTTTCTCCCTGAGTTTTAGTGGGATAAAACGGGCGGGGTACGTACAACGACGTAACAGCCCGCTTTTGGTGTCGTACGCAAAAGCGGGTCATTCTCCGCCCATTTAGGAATGGGTTACAGTCTGGCAGCCAGGACATTTTCCAGGTTCTGCTGATCAACCGCGAACTGACGGATACCTTCGGCCAGTTTCTCAACCGCCATTGGATCCTGATTATGTTCCCAGCGGAATTCAGATTCTGAAAGAGGGGCCGGGTGGTGGAAGCCCTGCGTGGAAGGCACCAGCTTACGTTCTACCGGCGCGTCGCTCGCCTGCAGCTGCTTCAGCAGGTCAGGGGAAATGGTCAGACGGTCACAGCCTGCCAGCGCCAGGATCTGTTCCGTTTTACGGAAGCTGGCACCCATGATCACCGTGTTATAACGATGCTGCTTGTAGTACTCGTAGATATTACGCACGGAAACCACGCCCGGATCTTCATCCACAATATAAGGGTCGAGCGGCTTACGGGTGTTGTACCAGTCGTAGATGCGTCCGACAAACGGGGAGATCAGGAATACGCCCGCTTCGGCGCAGGCGCGGGCCTGGGCGAAGGAGAAGAGCAGCGTCAGGTTACAGTTGATGCCATTTTTTTCCAGCTCTTCCGCCGCGCGGATACCTTCCCAGGTGGAAGCGAGTTTGATCAGGATGCGCGAGCGGTCAATGCCGTTGTCCTCATACATTCTGACCAGCTTTTCCGCTTTGGTGACGCACATGCCGCGGTCAAAGGAGAGGCGGGCGTCCACTTCAGTAGAGACGCGGCCCGGCACGCTTTTCAGTATTTCCATGCCCAGATTGACGGCAACTTTGTCGCTGGCATTAATAATCTGCGTTTCTTTACTGCCACCCTGCTTTTTCGCGTAGTCGATGGCGTCGGTGATCAGGTGCTTGTAGGAATCGAGGCCGGAGGCTTTCAGGATCAGAGACGGGTTGGTGGTAGCATCTTCGGGGTGGTAGTTACGAATGGATTCGATATCGCCACTGTCAGCCACCACGGTGGTGTATTGTTTCAGTGCTTCTAGCTGGTTCATCTCATGGCTCCTTGATATGCAATCTGCAAAGCAAATATAACCGTGGCGGTCACTCTGGCCCGGAGGCTGTCAGGAACGGGGTTAGCTCGCCCAACGCGTTGGGGGCTGAAAGCCGGCAACGCCAACCGCCCGACGCCTGTCGGGAGAGGTTCATCAGTGACGTCAAAGCTGGCCGACACGGTAGTCTGTTCTCAGGCCAAACATTGCATCAGACGTCCTGTAATGGGAATGCGTTTTCTCTGATTGTTGCAATGGGTTCGCCCAATGATTGGATCGTGCAACGCAAAAATTGCGGCACCTGAAAGTGTAGCAGCTCTTCAGCATTCCGGTGCGCACCGCCGCAAAGCAGCCGGCGGCGATCACTATTTTTACCCGGTTTTCGCGTCGTCGTGTTTGCTCTTTCGGGCGCATTTGTCCGTTTACTGCCCGAAAAGGGCATTTTCTGTTTTTCCTTATGCTGGCGGTCACTTCCTTTATTGCCGGTGGGGAAATTATTGCGTAACAGTCGCTTAACTCCTCGTTTTATGGCCCGCTTCAAGTTTTTGCTGACCCCCAGGCTTCTATACTGCCTTGTTTTCCTCTCCTGAAAAAAACGAAAGGATCCTGATAATGGACGAACAGCTTAAGCAGAGTGCGCTCGATTTTCATCAGTACCCCGTTCCTGGCAAAATTCAGGTCTCTCCCACCAAACCTCTGGCGACGCAGCGCGATCTGGCGCTGGCCTATTCGCCCGGCGTGGCGGCACCTTGTCTTGAGATTGCTGCCGATCCCCTTGCTGCGCATAAATATACCGCCCGGGGGAATCTGGTTGCGGTAATCTCCAACGGAACGGCGGTGCTGGGGCTGGGCAATATTGGCGCGCTGGCGGGCAAGCCGGTCATGGAGGGGAAAGGCGTTCTGTTTAAAAAATTTGCCGGTATCGACGTCTTTGATATCGAAGTGAATGAGATGGACCCGGACAAGCTTATCGATATTATCGCCGCGCTGGAGCCCACTTTTGGCGGCATCAACCTGGAAGATATTAAAGCCCCGGAATGTTTCTATATTGAAAAGGCGCTGCGCGAGCGCATGAACATTCCGGTATTTCATGACGATCAGCACGGCACCGCGATTATCTGTACCGCTGCCGTGCTGAATGGCCTGCGGGTGGTCAGCAAAAATATCGCGGAAGTTCGCCTGGTGGTTTCCGGCGCGGGTGCTTCGGCTATTGCCTGTATGAATCTGCTGGTGGCGTCAGGCATGCAGCGGCATAACATTACCGTCTGCGATTCTAAAGGAGTGATTTATCAGGGCCGTGAAGAAAATATGGCCGTGACCAAAGCGGCCTATGCCATCAAAGACAGCGGGAAGCGCACGCTGGATGAGGTTATTGCTGACGCCGATATTTTCCTGGGCTGCTCCGGACCAAAAGCGATGACGCCTGCCATGGTCAAAAAGATGGCCCGCGATCCGCTTATCCTCGCGCTGGCGAATCCGGAACCTGAAATCCTGCCTCCGCTGGCGAAGGAGGTGCGTCCGGATGCCATTATCTGCACCGGTCGCTCTGACTATCCTAATCAGGTCAATAATGTCCTCTGCTTTCCGTTCATCTTTCGCGGGGCGCTTGACGTGGGGGCCACGGCGATCAATGAGGAGATGAAGCTGGCTGCCGTTCGCGCGATTGCCGAGCTGGCGCTGGCAGAGCAGAACGACGTGGTGGCAACGGCGTATGGCGATGAGGAGCTTGCCTTCGGGCCTGACTACCTGATCCCGAAACCCTTTGACCCACGGCTGATTGTGCAGATTGCGCCCGCCGTGGCGAAAGCGGCCATGGACTCCGGCGTGGCGACGCGCCCGATTGAGGATCTTGCGGCCTATCGCGAAAAGCTCAGCGAGTTCGTCTATAAAACCAATCTCTTTATGAAACCGATCTTTTCCCAGGCGCGTAAAGAGCCGAAGCGCGTGGTGCTGGCGGAAGGGGAAGAGGCGAGAGTGCTGCACGCCACTCAGGAACTGGTCAGCCTGGGTCTGGCGAAGCCGGTGCTGATAGGCCGCCCCGGCGTTATTGAGATGCGGCTGAAAAAGCTGGGGCTGAAAATTGAAGCCGGCCGCGATTTTGAGGTCGTCAATAACGAGTCCGATCCGCGTTTCAAAGCCTACTGGGGGGACTATTATCAGATTATGAAGCGACGTGGCGTCACTCCGGCGCAGGCGCAGCGGGCGGTGATTGGCAACCCAACGCTGATCGGCGCAATCATGGTGCAGCGGGGCGAAGCGGACGCGCTTATCTGCGGCACCGTCGGGGATTATAAAGAGCACTTTGAGGTGGTGGAAAAAGTGTTTGGCTTCCGTAAAGGTGCGACGGTTGCCGGGGCGATGAATGCACTGCTGCTGCCGAGCGGCAACACCTTCATTGCGGATACCTATGTTAATGAAGATCCCTCCCCGGAGGCGCTGGCCGAACTGACGATCATGGCAGCGGAAACCGTTCGCCGCTTCGGCATTGAGCCTAAAGTAGCGCTGCTGTCCCACTCCAGCTTCGGCAGCTCTGACGCTCCGGCGGCCAGTAAAATGCGTGACGTGCTGGCGCGGGTGAAAGCGCGCGCGCCGGAGCTGGAAATTGATGGCGAAATGCACGGCGATGCCGCGCTGGACGAGAGTATCCGCCAGGATTTGATGCCTGACAGCCCGCTGAAAGGGTCGGCCAACGTGCTGATTATGCCGAACGTCGAGGCCGCGAGGATCAGCTACAATCTGCTGCGCGTTTCCTGTTCAGAAGGCGTAACCGTAGGCCCTGTACTGATGGGTATCGCCAAACCGGTTCACGTGCTCACCCCCATCGCCTCGGTCAGGCGCATCGTGAATATGGTGGCGCTGGCGGTCGTTGAGGCCCAGACGGCGCCGCTGTAGGCCGGAACGGGGCCGGAATGCCTCTCCGGCCCTGCGGCTTAAATCCAGGCTTTCACCGGCAGGAAGTCGCTGTAGAGTGCGGCTTCCGGCGTTCCCGGCTGCGGCTGATAATCATATTCCCAGCGCACCAGCGGCGGCATTGACATCAGAATCGATTCGGTACGCCCGCCGGTTTGCAGCCCGAACAGCGTGCCGCGATCCCATACCAGATTGAACTCCACATAGCGCCCCCGGCGATAAAGCTGGAATTCCCGCTCACGCTCTCCCCACGGCAGCGCTTTTCGGCGTTCGACGATCGGCAGATAGGCATCAAGGAAACCGTCGCCAACGGCCTGCATAAAGCGGAAGCTGGTAGGAAAATCGGGCGTATTAAGATCGTCAAAAAAGAGCCCGCCAATGCCGCGCTGCTCGTTGCGGTGGCGGATAAAAAAGTAATCGTCGCACCACTTTTTATAGGTGGGATAAACCTCTTCACCGAAGGGCTGACAGAGGTTGAAAGCAGTCTGGTGCCAGTGAACCGCATCTTCTTCGAAACCGTAATAGGGCGTCATATCGAAGCCGCCGCCGAACCACCAGACCGGCTCTGCCCCTGGCTTTTCAGCAATAAAAAAGCGGACATTGGCGTGGCTGGTTGGCACGTAGGGATTTTCAGGATGGATCACCAGAGAGACGCCGAGCGCTTCAAAGCTGCGTCCTGCCAGCTCCGGACGGTGGGCTGTGGCTGACGCCGGCATTTTGTCGCCATGCACGTGAGAAAAGTTTACGCCGGCCTGTTCGAAAAGGTTTCCCTTACGCAGCACCCTGCTGCGCCCGCCGCCGCCGCCTTCGCGCGTCCAGCTATCCTCTTCAAATGCGCTGCCGCCGTCAGCCTGAGCCAGCTGCTGGCAAATGCGATCCTGTAAATCCAGCAGATATTGCTTAACCTGGGCGATGTGGGGTGCGTTCATAACTCAACCTGACTGAAAAAAATGACGCGCGCAGTATACGTCATATTTTAGCGGGCCGGGCGGCGACTGTGCGTATCGAACCCGGCAAAGTAACTGATAATGCCATCCACAATGGCACTGGCAATCTTCTGGCGAAAGGCGGAGGTGCCCAGCAGACGCTCTTCTGCCGGGTTGGTGATAAACGAGGTTTCCACCAGCACCGACGGGATAGAGGGGGATTTCAGTACGGCAAAGGCGGCCTGTTCCGTGTGCTGGCTGTGAAGATGATGAACCGGGCGAATCTGATTAATAATGTGTTTACCCAACGTCAGGCTGTTGTTAATGGTGTCCGTCTGGACAAGATCGAACAGCACCTGCTGGAGGTAGCGATCTTTCTGCGCGACTTTTACGCCGCCGATAGCGTCAGCGGCGTTTTCCCGCTTTGACAGATAGCGCGCCATACGGCTGCTGGCCCCGCGGTTGGAGAGCGCAAACACCGAGGCGCCGTTAGCCTGAGGGCTGGTGAAGCCATCGGCATGAATCGACATAAACAGGTCGGCACCGTGGTGATGAGCAATCTCGACCCGCTCGCCCAATGGGATAAAATTATCGTCCTCCCGCGTCAGGCGGGCTTCGATAGTGGGATGCGCGCTAAGCAACTTGCGGATATGATTGGCGATCTCCAGTACCACATGTTTCTCTTCCGACCCCTTTTCACCGACCGCGCCTGGATCTATTCCCCCGTGGCCGGGGTCGATCATCACTATTTTTTTGCCGTTCGCTGAAGGCGCTTTCCTGCGGGAGTGTTTAACCTTCAGTTCAGCCTGTTCCGGTTTGGCTCTGGCAGGCGCGGTAGCCATCAGCGCCAGCCCCACGCCGGAGAGCAGCAGACGGCGACGGGCGATAAGCGGCGTCATGGAACCAAAATTTTTCATTACAACATCCTGAGGGAGTAAGTTCCCTTTTGTTATATCGTAACAATACGCCAGCGGCGAGCAGGTAACTATTTCAGCGTTTTACTTTTTATTTCAGCAGACTAATAAGATTTCACGACTTTTTTTGCCTTTAAACCGCTCTGAGGGTTGCACCGGCGAAAGAAAGCGTAATAATCAGCAAATTGTGGTTAACATCCGGGACAACGCCGTGGAAATTCGCGTCTTCAGCCAGGACGATTTAGAAGAAGTTATTACCCTGTGGGAGCGCTGCGATCTGCTGCGCCCGTGGAACGATCCCGAACTCGACATTGAGCGCAAGCTCAGTCACGACCCCGATCTTTTTCTGGTGGCGGTGGTAGGCGGCGAAATTGTCGGCACGCTGATGGGCGGCTACGACGGGCATCGCGGTTCGGCCTATTATCTCGGCATCCATCCCGATTATCAGGGCCGCGGCTTCGCCAATGCGCTGATTAACCGGCTGGAGAAAAAGCTTATCGCCCGGGGCTGCCCAAAAATTAACATCATGCTGCGTGAAGATAATGATGCTGTTCTGGGCTTCTATGAGAAGCTGGACTACGAAATTCAGGACAGTATGCTGCTGGGCAAACGCCTGATTGAAGATCGCGAATATTGATATGAAGAACGGGGAATGGCCGTCCGCCGCTTTTTGCCCAAAGCCGGTACAATGAACCTGACTTACTCCCCTGACGATTACGATAGCAAAGGTCAGCTGAAGCTCCCGCCGGGCTTCTGGGCCGTTTTGCTCCTTCAGGCACGAACCTGGGTGCTGTTTGTGGCGGCGGGCGCATCCCGACAGCAGGGGAGCGCCCTGCTTGCGCTGTTCTATCCTGACGCCCACGCTTTCTGGCTTGGTCTGGGGCTGGGCATACCAGCCGCCCTGGGACTGCTGCTGACCGGCTACCGGCAGCGCTTCCCCCGGCTCTGGCGGGCCTGGCGGCAGGTGCTCTGCCTGTCGCTGACAGCAACCTTAATTTTGCAGGGCGTCACTCTCTGGAGCGCGACGGCAGACGTTTCTCCGCTCGTCATTATTTTTACCGGTTTCGACCTGCTGGCGTTGTTATATCTCGGCCTGAATGCGCATCTGCGGGACTGTTTTAATCCGGAACTGAACGACGGGTAAAACTTTTCAGCATTCTGGTACTCCAACCGGATTGATCGTCTTTGGTTATTTTGACAGGAGTTGCAATGAAAACTGTTCGTCCGGCGCTGATCGCCGCTGCGTTACTGCTGACCGGCTGCGCAAGTTCAGGCTCCGCCCCGGAACCCGACAGCGGGGTTACCTGGTGGAATCCGCTGACCTACTCCTGGTCAAGCCTTTCTCCGCTGCGCTGGTTTGACGCCAGCCTGACGGTAACGGAAAGCGGCGTAGGGGACGTTAATGGCAGCACGGCAATGAACCTGGAAGCCGTCAGCAACGGCCTGAAAGGGGAATATCGCCTGCGTAAAGGCATGCGTGGCCAAAACGGTGAGGTCGTGAGCTTTTTCCAGGCCATGAATGACGGTCAGGTCAAAATGGAAATCACCGGCGACGCGACCGTCAGCCGCATTGACGTTATGGATGACCAGGTTGAGGCCGATGGCAACAAGATCGGTACAGCCTTCAGCGAGCTTTACAGTAAAGCGTATGGCGCCTGCCGGAAAGGCACCGGCAGCGATAGCGAAGGCCTGGAGTGTAAAGCGCCCGGCAGTCAGCATATCAGCTACCTGTTTAGCGGTGAATGGCACGGTCCCGAAGGCCTTATTCCACCGGACGATACCCTGAAAAGCTGGACCATCAGTAAAATCATCTGGCGGCGATAAGCCTTATTAACGGCGCCCTCTGGGCGCTGCGGCTTTCTCTCCCGGTTTTTCAGCGAACCAACACACCGGGAGAGATAAGCCTGGGCGACGAACACCCTGGCTGAAGTCAGGAATTGCTAGTTCTTCTTGCTCTGCGCCTCTATGGCTATGTAGCTTCCCATTCACGCGACCCGATAACCTAATTCCTCCCTTGTCGTGGGCCTTTCCTTACCAGATCGTTCCTGATTTTTACTGACGGAAGTGAAGCGTGAATAAGGTAATTCTGCTAAAAATTAAAGCGAAAAGTTAATATCTGTACGGGTTTTGATTTGTTATATGAATAAGAAGGTGACAGCCCTAATTATTTAATAATAAAACCGTTTTTTCCTTCCTTTTTCATTTTTGTAGACCATGGTCTAATGGGATTCTTCTTAATAATAATGTCGCACTGATATTTTTATTTGAATAAGTTTCGGTTGGGTTATGCTATTGCATTATCAATATCGCAATTAAAAATCTCGTTATTATTAATAACGGGCGCGCCCTGGCGGGTTCAATTGGCGAGTGGTTCAGCCGGACATCCCTTTACATCGCGGGGCGTTTCCCGGCGCGGCTTACAGAGTCCTGTTTACATGAAGCGAAACCGTATTAACCCTGATATCCTCAATTTCTCCTGGTCGCTGCTGGTCGCTTTGTCTTTATATGAGCAGAACGGGAAAAAATCTCCTCTTCAGCAGCATATGTTTATTATGCGCTGGCTGGAAACCGCGCTGAAAAAAAAGCTGCTGCCAAAATCCGTTGCCGGCGAACTTAACTGGTTTATTGACGAAGGACGGCGGCTGGGCTTTCGGGCCGGGCTGCGCGCGAAGGCAGAATATCTCTGGCATACCGGCACCGAAGATCAGGACACGCTCAGCGATCTTAGCCGGTTTACCCATTTCTTTGAAGCGATGAAAATGCTTGGCTGGCGTGATGTGCTGGTAACGGACCAGGAGTGGGCGTTACTGTCGGCAACTAATGCTTCTATCCCCACCGTCTGGCTGCGTAATACCGCTTTGCGCTCCTCGTTTGACCTTTACGGAAATATGTCAGCGCCGCTGGAGATAAAACTGAATAAAGGCTTTGAGGGGATCTTCCTGCTTGCCGACGACGCCGATCTGGATCTGGTGATATCAGGCGTGGAAAATAATCTGATGGTGATGCGCATTTCCTGCTGACCCTATGCGAAAGCAGGCGCCTCATAAGCTGAGGCACCTGAAAAAGAAAGTCAGCGCTGCGGCTCAAGCTCGGTTTTAATCCAGCCAGGCTCGCGTTTATCAAAAGCCTGATAGGCAGCAATCACATCGCTTATTGGTTCGACCTTCGTCAGAACCTTTACCGGATCGATGGCCCCGGTTCGTACCAGTTCGAGTAAACCGGGAATAATCGTGTGATGATTGCAGTTACCCATTTTCATGGTCAGATTTTTATTCATCGCCTTACCTATTGGGAAGGTTTCTGCCTCCGGTGGGTAAACGCCGATGATACTTAGCCTGCCCGCCTTTTTCAGCGATGCAATCGCCCATTCAAGCGCCTGAGACGGCGCATCCCCCGGCACCCAGTTTCCGGACTGCGGATGCGTTTCGGGAGCCACTTCCGCCACTTCCCGCTGGAATTTTTCCGCCTTCTGCTCTGCTTCCTCAGCGGCGGGACCGCTATGCGCATGCTGGCTGTCCACGCCTACGGCATCGATGGCGCAGTCTGCGCCAATACCGCCAGTCAGACGGCTGAGGGTTTCTACCGGATCTTCTTTCTCAAAATTAACGGTAAAAGCGCCCTGCTGACGGGCCATGGCAAGCCTGTCTTCATGGCAGTCCACGGCGATAACCCGCGCGGCCCCTTTCAGAAATGCGCTGGCGATGGTGAACTGGCCGACAGGTCCGCAGCCGAACACCACCACCACATCCCCTTTTGTGACTTCGCCTGCCTCAGCGCCGAACCAGGCGGTCGGAAAGATATCGCTGATCATCAGCGCCTGCTCATCGCTGACGTTATCCGGGATTTTCACCAGCGTATTGGCGGCAAAAGGGATGCGTGCTTTTTCGGCCTGCAGGCCGTTAACCGGACCGGTTGCCGCCGGCCCGCCAAAAAAGCAGGTTCCCGCCTCAGGCCCGTTGGGGTTCGCGTTGTCACACTGTGCCGTATTGCCGGACCGGCAGGGTGGACAATAGCCACATGACACCGTTGAGCAGACCACCACGCGATCGCCAACTGAAAAGTTTCGTACGTCATCGCCCAGCGCTTCGATAATGCCCACGCCTTCGTGACCGAGGATAGTGCCGGCTTTCATCTTGCTGAAGGTGCCCCGGACGAAATGCAGATCGGTGCCGCAAATTGCTGAGGAAGTCAGGCGGATAACGGCATCGCCGGGTGTCTGGATTGTCGGTTCAGCGACGTCATCAAGGCGGATATCCCCAACGGCGTGCCAGACAAGTGCTTTCATGAGTTCTCCTGGTTACCAGATAAATTTAAAACAGTGCGTAAGAGGTTTTGCTCTCAGCAGTATAGAAAAGGCTGGCTGCCTTACACGTTTCGTTACGCGTTTCTGCCTTGCACTTTCGTGACAACCCAACAAACAGCGTCCAGGCTGAAAGACGTAACTTTACAAAAATAACAGGGACGGAACCTTCAGCCTGGACGCTTTTTTGCAATGTCGTGGCAGAGAGAACGTAATGACCAGAGAGAAATGCACGCTGCTTTTTAACGGCGAATCCCTGACGGGCAGCGCCGGTCAACCGCTGATTGATTTTCTGACCGCGCAGGGAAAAATCCTGCCGCACGTTTGCTACCATCCATCGCTTCCACCGCTGCAAACCTGTGACGTTTGCTGGGTGAAGGTTGATGGTGAACTGGTACGCGGATGTACGCTTAAGGCGGAAGAGGGCATGGAGATATCCAGCGAGGGCACGGCCGCGAAGGCCGCGCAGCAGGAAGGGATGGATCGCGTACTCAATCGCCATGAGCTTTACTGCACGGTGTGTGAACATAACAGCGGCGACTGTACGCTTCATAACACCGTAGCCGATATGCATATCCCTATTCAGTACTATCCCTACGAGCGTAAACCGACAGAGAAAGATCACAGTAACCCTTTTTATACCTACGATCCTGACCAGTGCATTCTGTGTGGCCGCTGCGTGGAGGCCTGTCAGAGCGTGGAGGTTAACGAAACGCTTTCTATCGACTATCGTAGCGATCATCCCCGAGTGCTCTGGGACGGCGGTGAACAGATAGCGGGATCCAGCTGCGTCAGCTGTGGACACTGCGTCACTGTCTGCCCCTGCAATGCGCTGCTGGAAAAAACCATGCAGCCCGACGCCGGGCCACTGACCGCGATGCCGGCCGATCTGAAAAGGCCGCTGATCGATTTTGTTAAAACGCTGGAAAACAGCATAGGGGCAGAGCCCATTACCGGAATTTCGGTGATGGATATGGCGATGCGCCAGCATGAAATCAAAAAAACAAAAACGGTATGTACCTACTGCGGCGTGGGATGCAGTTTTGAAATGTGGACGCGCGATCGCCATATTCTGAAGGTTCAGCCCGTCGCCGACGCGCCCGCCAACGGTATTTCAACCTGCGTGAAGGGCAAGTTCGGCTGGGATTTTGTCAACAGCCCGCAGCGTCTGACCACGCCGTTGATCCGTGAGAATGGACGCTTCCGCCCGGCCAGCTGGGATGAAGCGCTCGATCTTGTCGCCACGCGCTTACGCGGCATCAGCGAACAGCACGGGGGGGACAGCATCGGGTTTATCGGCTCCAGCAAGGCCAGCAATGAAGAAGCCTACCTGACGCAGAAAATTGCCCGGCTGATTTTTGGCACCAACAACGTCGATAACTCCTCCCGCTATTGCCAGAATCCGGCCACGGAAGGTCTTTTCCGCACCGTCGGCTACGGCGGAGACGCAGGCAGTATTGAAGATTTGCAGAAAGCCGCGCTGATTGTCATCGTTGGCAGTAATATTTCCGAAAACCATCCGGTTATCGCATCGCGCATCAAACACGCCCATAAATATCAGGGGCAAAAGCTGCTGGTCGTCGATCCCCGGCGTCATGAAATGGCGGAGCGGGCCGATCGCTATCTGCGCATTAAGCCCGGAAGCGACCTCGTCTGGGCTTCGGCAATGTCCCGCTATATGTTCGATCATGGCTATGCCGATGAGGCTTTTCTGGCGGAAAAGGTAAACCAGCTTGAGGCGTATCGTGAATCACTGGCGCCTTTTACCCTGGAATATGCCAGTGAGCTTACCGGCCTCAGCGTGGAGGAACTGGCTGAGGCGGGCGAAATGATAGGTCGCTCGCCCAGCGTCTGCCTTCTCTGGGCAATGGGGATCACCCAGCACAGCCATGGCGCTGATACCAGCACCGCCCTCTCTAACCTGCTGCTGGTGACCGGAAACTACGGGCGTCCCGGCACCGGCGGCTATCCGATGCGCGGGCATAATAACGTCCAGGGCGCCAGCGACTTCGGCTGTCTGAGCAACGTCTATCCCGGCTATGAAAAAGTCACCGATCCGGCCATGCGGGAGAAGTGGGCAAAGGCCTGGGGCGTGGATGCGCAGGCGCTCTCTGACCAGGCCGGCGCGGACAATTTCAAAATGGTGCAGGACGCCTGGTCCGGTAAGCTGAAGGCGATGTTTGTTATCGGCGAGGAAACGGCGTTTTCCGATGCGGACTCCACTAAAGTACACGAGGCCTTTACCGGTCTGGACTTTATGGTGGTGCAGGATATTTTTATGAGCCGGACCGCCGAATTTGCCGACGTGGTGCTGCCAGGCTGCCCCAGCGTGGAAAAAGAGGGATCGTTCGTCAATACAGAACGCCGGATTCAGCGCTTTTACGAGGTGATGCCGCCGCTGGGAGAAAGCCGGCCCGACTGGGCCATCCTCACCGATCTCGCTGCCCGTCTGGGCCATCCCTGGTACTACACGCATCCCAGTCAGATCATGGCCGAAGCAGCGGGTATTTCCGCCATTTTTGCGGGCGTCAGCTATGATCGACTTAGCGGCTGGCAGTCGCAGCAGTGGCCCGTTAACGCGGATGGCAGCGACACGCCGCTGCTTTACACCGACAGGTTCAAGTTCCCGGACGGTAAAGCGAAGCTCCATCCGCTGCGCTGGCAGGCTCCGGAAGAGGAAGCGGATGCGGAATTCGATCTGCTGCTGAATAATGGCCGGATGCTTGAACATTTCCAGTCCACTAATCAGAGCGGCCGGGGCGGAAGACTGCTGTCACTGTCGCCCGACTGGTTTGTGGAGATAGGTCCGGATCTGGCCGCAGAGCGCGATCTCCATGAGGGGGACTGGGTTGCGCTGACGTCACGCAGAGGGACGCTGGAGGTGCCCGTGCTGGTTACGGAAAGAGCGCAGGGCAACGTGCTGTTCATCCCTATCCATCACGGCAAGCCCGGCGTTAACGGGTTGACCGGCGATCATCACGATCCCGATGTGAACACGCCCGCTTACAAAGAGATCGCCATTTCCATGAAGAAGCTTGGTCGATCGCTGAAGCGCAGTCCGCTGCCGCCGCACAATTTCCGCAACGGCAGCCGTACGCCCCTCATGCATCTTCCCGTCGAGGAAAAATGGCAGCAGGAAGGTTATACCCTGCCGCCTGAACACACCGACCATCCGGAGAAATTTTGATGGCTGAACGTATGAATTACGAGGTGCCGCCCACCCGTACCGAACCCAATGCAGGCGAGGCGTTAAACACCCTGCTGGAGAATCTCCATAAGCACGGCTTTATCAGGCTGGCAAACGATCTGGTTTGCGCCAATACCGATATTGCGAAGGTACTGGTCAGCGGGCTCAACCGGCCCGGATCGCAGTCTGCGATCCAGAATATTTCGCTGCTATTAATGGCGCTGTCACGCGTCCCTCCTGAGCGTTTTAATCAGCTGCTGATGGCGTTAACCGATGGCGTCAATGCGCTAAGCCAGGCGACGCAGGATGAACAGAAACAGAAGGCGCCAGGCATTACCGGCATTATTCGCCTGCTGAGGGACGATGAGTTCTGGCAGGGTATTTCGCCACTGTTATCGGGGCTGCGCGCCTTCAGCACCTCAATGGAGAAAAGCCCCGATAAACCCATTTCACGCTACAGCGGTAAAGAAAGCCATGCCTGATGCAGAGTTGACGCTGCTGCTGTCACGCTGGCAGTTTGCCGTGACCATCGGCCTGCATATCGTGCTCGCCGCCTTTGCGCTGGGGCTCTCCACCTTCCTCGCTTTTCTGGAAGGTGCGTGGCTTATCCGCAAAGACCGGCGTTACCTGGATGTTTATCGCTTCTGGCTGAAAGTGTTTTCACTGACCATTGCGGTGGGGGCCGTCAGCGGGGTGGTAATGGAGTTTCAGTTTGGCACGAACTGGGGGCCTTTTGCCCGGAAGGCGGGGGGCATTCTGGGCCCGCTGATGCTCTATGAAGTGCTGGTCGCGTTCTTTATGGAAGCAGCGCTGGCGGGCGTGATGATCTTTGGCATGGATCGCATCGGCCCTAAAAAACATTTTGCGGTGACCTGTCTGGTGGCGGTCGGTGGACTGATCAGCGCCTTCTGGATCCTGGCGGCCAATTCCTGGATGCAAACGCCCGTGGGATTTTTCCGCGATGAGGCCGGTAATTTCCATCCTGACAGCTGGCTGACCATTTTAAGCTCGCCGTCATTTCCATGGCGACTGACTCATATGGTGCTCGCCGCGCTGTTGGCTACCGTCTTTATTGTGGCGGGGGTCGGCGCATGGCGCCTGCGTAAAAACAGGCAGCCGGCGGAGGCCAGGCTGATGGTTTCTCTCTCTATGTGGATGGCAATTATCCTGATGCCGCTGCAAATCGCTGTCGGCGATCTGCATGGTGAGAATACGCTTCAATATCAGCCACAAAAACTGGCCGCGATGGAGGGGAGCTGGCACAGGCCGCCAGCGGGCGAGGGGGAGCCGCTGCGGCTTTTTGCGATCCCCGATCAGGCGGCGCAACGTAACTATGCCGAGCTGGCGATCCCGCAGGTTGGTTCGCTCTATCTGAAGCATAACCTTCATGGACAGATTAAGCCGCTCAGCGAGTTTCCCAAAGATGAAATCCCCGAAGTGCTGCCGGTTTTCTACGCTTTCAGGGTTATGGTCGGGCTGGGCCTGCTGATGCTGGCTACCAGCGGAGCCGCGCTCATTATGCGGCTGCGTAAAAAACTCTACAGCTCAGAGATGTTGCTGAAGCTGCTGATAGTAATGTCGCCTGCGGGCTTTATCGCCATGCTTGCCGGTTGGGTTGTGACCGAAACGGGCCGTCAGCCCTGGACCGTCTGGGGATTATTGCGCACGGAAGAGAGCGTTTCCGCGCTGCCTGCCGCCTGGGTTATCGCCTCCGGCACGGCTATTTTGGTGGTTTATCTCATCGCTTTCGCCGCCGGGCTGCGCTACTTCATGCGCTATGTCGCGCAGGAACATCACTTCGCTGCAAAAGAAGGGGAGGCGTAACCATGCCCGATTTAATCAACCTCTCCGCCGCCGTGCTGGCTTTTTCACTGATAATGTACGTGCTGCTGGACGGTACCGATTTGGGCGTTGGCATGCTGTTCGCCTGGTTTCCTGAGGGGCGGGATCGCTACCATCTTTCCGCGACGATCCTGCCGGTATGGGACGCCAATGAGACCTGGCTTGTTCTGATGGCGGGCGGGCTGCTCGCGCTTTTCCCGGCCGCTTACGCCCAGCTTCTGACCGGGCTCTATCTGCCGCTCTTTGCCATGCTGCTGGCGCTGGTCGCCCGCGCCGTTGCGCTGGAGTATCGTAGCCAGGCGTCAACGCGTATGCAGCGGCGGCTGGATGTCCTTTTTATTATCGGATCGGTTCTCGCCAGCTTCCTGCAGGGGGCGCTGGCGGGCAGCATTCTGAGCGGTATTTCCTTCGGCAGCCCTTTCTCGTGGCTCACGCCATTCACTGTGTTAAGCGGCATCGCCACGATGGCGGCTTATCTTCTGGCGGGTTGCTGCTGGATACGCTGGCGGGTGGAAGGCGAAGTGGCAGAACGGTGCAGTCAGCTTGCCAGCCTCTTCCTGGTGCTGATGATTGTGCTGGTTATCGGTCTCTGTCTGCTTCTGCCCGGGCGCTTTCTGCTGGCCTGGCAGACGCCGCTGGGCAAAGCATTGCTGCTGCTGTCGGGACTGTTGATTATGGCGATCCCGCTTCTACTTCGCCGGGAGAAGCTCATCCTGCCGCTGCTGGCGGTGCTGCTGCTGCTGGTCTGCCTTTCGGGACTGGCGCTGGTGGCGATTTATCCCTGGCTTATTCCTGATGTTCTCAGCCTGGAAGAGGCGGCAGCGCTGCCCGCAACCCAGCATTTTGTGCTGGTGGGGCTGGGGCTGGTTATTCCGCTGACCCTGATTTACAACAGCTGGGCATTCTGGGTGTTGCGGGGGAGGATGAAGTGAGCTGCCGCAGGCTTATAGCGTTTTAAACTTCCAAATCACCAAACGGTATATAAAACCGTTACAGCTTTGCACGTCGTTATCCATAAACTGAACACTCTTCGGGCGTGAGCCGGTTTGGATTTCAGGGTGCATAATGGCGTTATTAACGGTGAAAAAAAAGGTAAGTGGAGTCGCTTTCTTGCTGCTGCTGGCCGGATCGGCGCAGGCCACCGAGCTGCTTAACAGCTCCTACGACGTTTCGCGGGAGCTCTTTGTCGCCCTTAACGCCCCGTTCATTAAGCAATGGGATGCTCAACACGGCGATGACAAGCTGACGATCAAACAGTCTCACGCCGGCTCTTCACGTCAGGCGCTGGCCATTTTGCAGGGGCTTAAGGCCGATGTGGTGACCTATAACCAGGTGACTGACGTCCAGATCCTGCACGATCGCGGTCAACTCATTCCGGCTGACTGGCAGCAGCGTTTGCCCAACAGCAGCTCTCCATTCTACTCCACCATGGCGTTCCTGGTACGCAAGGGTAACCCTAAAAACATTCACGACTGGCGTGACCTGGTTAAAAGCGACGTGAAGCTGGTTTTCCCTAACCCGAAAACCTCAGGCAACGGCCGCTACACCTATCTCGCCGCCTGGGGCGCAGCGGAGAAAGCCAACGGTCAGGATAAGGCTAAGACGCGACAGTTTATGGCCCAGTTCCTGAAGAACGTGCAGGTATTTGATACCGGCGGCCGCGGCGCCACAACCAGCTTCGTTGAACGCGGGCTGGGCGACGTGCTGATCAGCTTTGAGTCAGAAGTGAATAATATCCGCAACCAGTATGCGAAAGAAGGCTATGAAGTTATCGTGCCGGAAACCGATATCCTGGCGGAGTTCCCGGTGGCCTGGGTAGACAAAAACGTTGAGAAAAACGGCACCGAAAAAGCGGCAAAAGCGTACCTCAACTATCTCTACAGCCCGGCGGCGCAAAAAATCATTACGAGTTATTACTACAGGGTGAACAATCCTGAGCTGATGGCTCAGCAGCAGGATCGCTTCCCCAGGACCTCCCTTTTCCTTGTTAATGATGTCTTTGGCGGCTGGCCACAGGCGATGAAAACCCACTTTGCCAGCGGCGGTGAGCTGGACAAACTGTTAGCCAGCGGACGTCAGTAATGTTGTTGAGTAAAACGAAACGTGTCCTGCCCGGCTTTGGGCTGAGCCTCGGCAGCAGCCTGTTTTTCACCTGTCTGATCCTGCTGCTGCCGATTAGCGCGCTGTTAATGCAGCTTTCACAGATGACGCTGGCGCAGTACTGGGAAGTGGTGACCGCGCCGCAGATGATGGCGGCTTATGAAGTGACGCTGCTTGCCGCCGGTGCGGCCTCCCTGTTTAACGCTTTCTTCGGCATGCTGATGGCGTGGATCCTGACGCGCTACCGTTTTCCCGGACGGGCGCTGCTGGACGGGCTGATGGATCTGCCTTTTGCGCTGCCGACGGCGGTGGCGGGCCTGACGCTGGCTGGGCTGTTTTCCGTTAACGGCTGGTACGGTCAGTGGCTGGCGCAGTTTGATATTAAGGTCTCTTATACCTGGCTCGGCATCGCGGTGGCGATGGCGTTTACCAGCATTCCGTTTGTGGTGCGCACCGTGCAGCCTGTTCTGGAAGAGCTGGGACCGGAATATGAAGAGGCGGCGGAAACGCTGGGCGCTACGCCCTGGCAATCTTTTCGCCGCGTGGTGCTGCCTGAGGTAGCGCCGGCGCTGCTGGCGGGTACGGCACTCTCATTTACCCGCAGCCTCGGTGAATTTGGCGCGGTGATTTTTATCGCGGGCAATATCGCGTGGAAAACGGAGGTCACCTCCCTGATGATCTTTGTGAAGCTGCAGGAGTTTGACTATCCGGCAGCCAGCGCGATCGCCTCGGTGATCCTGGCCGCATCGCTGCTGCTGCTGTTTGCAATTAATACCCTACAGAGCCGCTTTGGCCGTCGTATTGGAGGTCATTAATGGCGGATGTAACGGCTTTTAACGGCGCCCGTCGCCAGCCGGTTAACTGGAGTAAATGGATTCTGATCGCCCTGGGCATGCTGATCTCGCTCGGCCTGCTGGTGGTGCCGCTGATCGCCATTTTCGCCAGCGCCTTTTCGGAGGGGCTGCTTGCCAGCCTCAGCAATATCAAAGATGGCGACATGCTGCACGCTATCTGGCTGACGGTGCTGATGGCGCTGATTACCGTACCGGTTAACCTGGTGTTCGGTACGCTGCTCGCCTGGCTGGTGACGCGTTTCGACTTCCCTGGCCGCCAGCTGCTGCTGACGCTGTTTGATATTCCTTTTGCCGTCTCGCCGGTAGTGGCGGGGCTGATGTATCTGCTGTTCTGGGGCGTTAACGGCCCGGCGGGCGGCTGGCTGGATGCTCAGGGCATACAGCTGATGTTTTCCTGGCCCGGCATGGCGCTGGTCACCATTTTTGTCACCTGTCCTTTTGTCGTCCGTGAGCTGGTGCCGGTGATGCTGAGCCAGGGCAGCAACGAGGATGAGGCGGCGGTGCTGCTTGGCGCATCGGGCTGGAAAATGTTCTGGCGCGTCACGCTACCGAATATTCGCTGGGCGCTGCTTTACGGACTGGTGCTGACCAACGCCCGCGCTATTGGTGAGTTCGGCGCGGTCTCAGTGGTGTCGGGATCGATACGCGGCGAAACTTATACGCTGCCGTTACAGGTTGAGTTACTCCATCAGGATTACAATACCGTTGGCGCATTTACCGCCGCCGCGCTGCTAACCCTGATGGCAATAGTCACGCTGTTTGTGAAAAGCGCAGTGCAGTGGCGGTTAGAACACCAGCACAAGCGTCTTGAACAGGAGGGGAATCATGAGCATTGAAATCAGTAACATTAACAAATCCTTTGGCCGTACTAAGGTACTGAACGATATTTCTCTGGATATCCCTTCCGGTCAGATGGTCGCGCTGCTTGGCCCTTCAGGATCGGGCAAAACCACGCTGCTGCGTATTATCGCCGGGCTGGAGAACCAGAACAGCGGCCGCCTCAGCTTTCACGGGAAAGACGTGACCCAGCTGCACGCCCGCGATCGTCAGGTTGGCTTTGTTTTCCAGCATTATGCGCTGTTCCGCCACATGACCGTTTTTGACAATATCGCCTTTGGCCTGACCGTGCTGCCCCGCCGTGAACGTCCACCGGTGGCCGTGATCAAACAGAAAGTGACGCAGCTGCTGGAAATGGTACAGCTGGGTCATCTGGCCAACCGCTTCCCGGCACAGCTCTCGGGCGGGCAGAAGCAGCGTGTGGCGCTGGCGCGCGCGCTGGCCGTAGAGCCACAGATATTGCTGCTGGATGAACCTTTTGGCGCCCTCGATGCCCAGGTACGTAAAGAGCTGCGTCGCTGGCTGCGTCAGCTTCACGAAGAGCTGAAGTTTACCAGCGTGTTCGTGACGCACGACCAGGAAGAGGCGATGGAAGTTGCCGATCGGGTCGTGGTTATGAGCGCGGGGAACATTGAACAGGTTGGTACGCCGGACGAGGTATTCCACGAGCCTGCAACCCGCTTTGTGCTGGAGTTCCTGGGAGAAGTAAACCGCTTTGATGCCGAGGTCCACGGCTCTCAGTTCCACGTCGGTGCACATCACTGGCCGCTGGGATACGCGCCTGCGCATCAGGGAGCCGTCGAGCTTTTCCTGCGTCCCTGGGAAATTGACGTAAGCCGCCAGAGTAGTCTGGAAACGCCTCTGCCGGTAGAAGTGCTGGAAGTCAGCCCTCGCGGTCACTACTGGCAGATCGTAGCGCAGCCCGCTGGCTGGGGCGATGAGCCTGTCACGGTGATTGTTGAGGGGACGAAAACCGCGCCCGTCCGCGGCGAGCGGCTGTTCCTGGGGCTACAGCAGGCCCGCCTCTACAAAGGCGAAACGCCGTTACGTCAGGTTGCCTTTGCGCAGAGCGCCTGATATTTTCGCTGCTAACGACGCCAGGCGTGCCTGGCCTCAGACCTGAGACAAACCCTGAACGGGGCAGAAAGTTAAGCGGCCTGCGCGACAGATGTTTTGCGCAGGCTGCTGGCTAAAACGCTTTGCCGCGCTGACCGGCTCAATAGCCGTTTCAAAGACTTTGTCAATTAACTGACCTTTAGCCAGCCATCCTGGCGCCTCCGGGAAAAAATCGTGACAACGCTTGAAGATACCATCGGTAATACTCCGCTGATTAAATTACAGCGCCTCGCGCCAGCGGGCAGCGAAATCTGGCTGAAGCTTGAGGGAAACAATCCCGCAGGCTCCGTGAAAGATCGTGCCGCGCTGTCGATGATCCAGCAGGCGGAAGGGCGGGGCGAAATCCGGCCAGGCGACCGGTTAATCGAGGCCACCAGCGGCAATACCGGCATTGCGCTGGCGATGATTGCCGCCATGAAGGGCTACAGGCTCAGATTGCTGATGCCGGAAAATATGAGCACGGAACGTCAGGCTGCTATGCGTGCCTACGGCGCGGAGCTGATTCTGGTCAGCCGTGAACAGGGAATGGAAGGCGCGCGCGATATGGCGCTGGCGATGGCCGTTCGGGGCGAAGGAAAGGTGCTCGATCAGTTCAATAATCCCGACAATCCCCTTGGGCACTATATGACCACCGGGCCGGAAATCTGGCAGCAGACGGCGGGACGGCTGACCCATTTTGTCTCAAGCATGGGCACCACCGGCACCATAACCGGCGTCGGTCGCTTTCTGAAAGAGCAGGGCGACAGCGTCGAAATCGTCGGGCTTCAGCCCTGCGAAGGCAGCAGCATTCCCGGGATCCGCCGCTGGTCCAGCGCCTATCTTCCCGGCATCTACCGGCCAGAACTGGTCGATCGCGTGATCGATATGTCGCAGCAGGAAGCGGAAGAGACCATGCGCAGCCTGGCGCAGCGGGAAGGCATATTCTGCGGCGTCAGCTCCGGCGGCGCCGTGGCGGGCGCGCTGCAAATTGCGCGGGCGCAGCCGGGAAGCATCGTGGTGGCGATCGTTTGCGATCGTGGCGATCGCTACCTTTCAACCGGCGTATATTAATCCTGTGCCGGCCCTGTCCGGCACGCTACTTCTTTTTCATCCCACCTCCCCGGATTTTCCCTTCTACCGGCAATCTGTTCGCTTTACTCTTTCTCCGGCAGCGGCACTGTAAGGATTGGGTAAAAATGGCTGCTATTGTGCCGCTGACGGGCGAAAATAGCGCCTGAATCACAGAGAGAGTCGGTATGAAAATTTTACTGGTCGATGACGATCTTGAGCTGGGCACCATGCTCAGCCAGTATCTGATTACTGAAGGGTTTGACGCCACGCTGGTCCTGAGCGGGAAAGCCGGTATTGAGGGCGCAATGTCTGGCCGCTACAGCGCGATGATCCTCGACATCATGCTGCCCGATATGAGCGGCATCGATGTGCTGCGCCAGGTGCGTCAGCAGGGCCGCCTGCCGGTTATCATGCTGACGGCGAAGGGAGACAATATCGACCGTGTTATCGGGCTGGAAATGGGCGCGGATGACTACGTGCCCAAGCCCTGCTACCCCCGGGAGCTGGTCGCCAGGCTTCGCGCCGTGCTGCGCCGGGTGGAAGAGCGCCCGGTCCCCGTGGACAGCATTGCGCTGGTCCGCTGGGGCGAACTGACGCTGAATCCGGCCACGCGCATCAGCGAATGGCAAGAGCAGCCCTTTGTGCTGACGGCGTCTGAATTTAACCTGCTCGATTTGCTGCTGCGTTCGCCCGATCGCGTCGTCTCCAAGGATGAGCTTTCAGAGCAGGGCCTCGGGCGCCCACGGGAAGCCTACGATCGCAGCGTGGACGTGCATATCAGCAACATTCGCCAGAAGCTGGCAGCGCTCACCGGCGATACCATTACCATTGAAACGGTGCGCAGCATCGGTTACCGCATCCGATGACCGCCGGCTTTCGTGGGTTACTGTTCTGGAAAATTCTGCTGGGTTTCTGGCTGACTTTTCTGATCATGAGCCAGCTTTTGTGGCTTGGTTTTACCTTCTACGGCAAGCATCATGAACCGCCTGAAAACCTAACCGCAAGGCGCATTGTTAATCTCCAGATGAGTTCGGCGGCGTCGGTGCTCAAAAATGACGGCCCGGCCGCGCTTGATGCCATGATGGCTGACTGGCCAGCCAGCGACCGTCGCTTTATCACCGTTGCAGCCGTTGATGCATCGCCCGATGAGCGGCCGCATAGCGCTTCTGCCAGCCTGGGTAGCGGTGAGCTTCCGGCGTCGGTAGTGGCATGGGTAAGCGGCGCTGACGGCAGGCAGTACCGGCTAACCTACGACGTCGGGCGCTTACTGGAAGAGAGCAAAATGCGGCGCGGCCCACAGCGTCACTTTCTTAACGTGCCCGAACCTATGCTGGTGATGGCGGGTTTCGGCGGTCTTCTGTTCAGCCTTTTTCTTGCCTGGAATCTGACGAGGCCGATGCGGCAGCTGCGCAACGGGTTTGATCGGGTAGCTAAAGGTGACCTCTCCGTGCGGCTTTTCCCCCAGATGCGCCGCCGGCATGATGAACTCTCGGCCATGGCGCAGGATTTTGATGCGATGGTTGAACGGCTCTCGGTACTGGTACGCGCGCGGGAAGAGCTGCTGCACGATGTTTCGCACGAGCTGCGTTCGCCGCTGGCGCGGTTGCAGCTGGCGACTGGCCTGGCGCGACAGACGCCAGCCTCGGTGAGCCAGTCGCTGGACAGGATTGATGAAGAGGCGCGGCGGCTCGATAAAATGATCGGGGAGCTGCTGACGCTCTCCCGTGCCGGGCAGGCGATCATACCGGGTGAGCGCTATTTCGATCTGCTCGGCCTGCTGGAAGCGGTTGCCAACGATGCGCGTTATGAAGCGCAGGTCCCGGGCGTGGATATCCTGCTGGATGCCGATATGAGCGCTGACTATACGGTGAAAGGGGATGCCGGGCTAATCCGCTCAGCGGTGGAAAATGTGGTGCGCAACGCGCTGCGTTTTTCGCTGCATGGACAGCAGGTGAAAATCAGCCTGCGTCAGGATAACGACTGGCTGATCCTGACCGTCAGCGACCGGGGACCGGGCGTCGATCCGGGAAAGCTGTCGAGCATTTTCGATCCTTTTGTCCGCGTCAATTCCCCGCTTTCCGGCAAGGGCTACGGTCTCGGTCTTTCTATTGTCCGAAAAGTTGTGCTGGCGCATAAAGGCGAGGTCGCGGCCCGGAATGGCCGGAGAGGAGGGCTGGTGCTGACGATTCGTCTGCCACACTGGGTAGTTTAGTGGCCCCACAGGGTGATATGATGGCGAGGTAATCGTTTGCAGTGATGTTGAGGTAAGGGATGAGTAAAGTTGCTACCAGTAAGCAACAGGAAGTACAGCGTATCGTCGAGGCACTCTCCATTGCCATTGCGCAACATCGTCTGAAGCCGGGCGTGCGCCTGATTGAAGCGCAAATTGTTGAGGTGCTGAACGCCAATCGTAACCACGTCCAGGCAGCCCTTCAGCGCATGGCGCTTCAGCATATTGTGACCATCGAACCTAACCGCGGCGCGATGGTTGCCCAGCCGGAAGCCCGGGAGGCGCGGGAAATTTTCGCCGCCCGCCGGGCGATTGAAAGCGAAATCATCGCCGCCATCACCCCCGAAAAAATAGCCGCGCATGCCGGGGCGCTCGAACAGCATCAGCAGCGTGAAAAAGCCGCGCTGGCCCGCAACGATCGCCGTGAACTGGTACCGCTCTTCAGCCAGTATCACCTCCTGCTGGCGGAGATCGCGGATAACAAAGTGCTGGGTGAAATCCTCGCAAACCTGATGGTACGTAGTTCCCTGATTGTGGCCCTTTACCAGCGTAACAATGTGCCTTCCTGCCAGTGTCAGGAGCACGGCGCTATCGTAGACGCGCTGAAAGCGGGGGAGAATAGCCGTGCGCAGCGACAAATGGTGGCCCATCTTGATGCGCTGGAACAGCAGCTCGATCTCAGCGATGCCTCCTCAGACTCCCTGAGCCTCAATCAGGCCCTTCAGTACCCGTCCTGAACATAGAACCATAAAAAAAGCCCCCCGATCGCTCAGGAGGCTTTTTGGAAGGTCTGTACCCGCTTACTTCTTGATGCGGATAACCGGCGTCTCGCCAACGGTAACGCTTCCTGTCAGCTTAACCAGCTCCTTGATCTCATCCATATTGGAGATGACCACGGGCGTCAGCGTCGATTTAGCTTTCTCTTCCAGCAGCGGCAGATCGAATTCGATGACCACGTCACCTTTCTTCACTTTCTGCCCTTCTTCTGCAATACGCTTGAAGCCTTCGCCTTTCAGCTCAACCGTATCAATGCCGAAGTGGACAAACAGCTCAATGCCGCTGTCAGACTCGATGGAAAACGCGTGATTAGTCTCGAAAATTTTACCGATGGTGCCATCGACCGGCGCTACCATTTTATTGCCAGTAGGTTTGATAGCGATACCATCGCCGACGATTTTCTCTGCAAACACCACATCCGGCACGTCTTCGATATTGACGATTTCACCGGACAGCGGCGCTATGATCTCGATGGCGCCAGTTGTGCTATCTGACTTATCGCCAAAAAGTTTTGAAAACAAACCCATGATCTTCTCCTAAGCAGTAATATTGGGCCAGCGTCTCCAGGCCTCAGCAGAGTGTTTTTTCTTCAATGAACTTGTTGACCAGGTTCATCAACTCGTCCGCTGTCGGTTGAGCCAGAGCCTGCTCTGCTAACGCCTTCGCATCTTCAAAATTCGTGTTACGAATGATTTTCTTAATGCGCGGGATAGAAATGGCACTCATGCTGAATTCATCCAGCCCCATTCCCAATAAGAGTAGTGTAGCACGTTCATCGCCTGCCAGCTCACCACACATGCCAGTCCATTTACCTTCAGCATGAGATGCATCAATGACCTGCTTGATAAGCGTCAGGACGGAAGGGGTCATCGGGTTGTACAGATGGGAGATCAAATCGTTACCGCGATCGACCGCCAGCGTGTACTGCGTCAGGTCGTTAGTCCCGATACTGAAGAAATCCACTTCTTTCGCCAGGTGATGAGCAATCGCTGCTGAAGCTGGCGTTTCCACCATAATTCCCACTTCAATGCTTTCATCAAAGGCTTTGCCTTCTTCACGCAGCTGGGCTTTCAGCGTTTCCAGTTCTGCTTTCAGCGTACGCACTTCTTCCACGGAGATGATCATCGGGAACATGATACGCAGCTTGCCGAAGGCGGAAGCGCGCAGAATCGCGCGAAGCTGGGCATGCAGGATTTCCGGACGGTCCATAGCGATACGGATGGCGCGCCAGCCAAGGAACGGGTTCTCTTCCTTCGGCAGGTTCATATACGGCAGATCTTTATCGCCACCGATATCCATCGTACGCACAATCACCGCCTGAGCGCCGACGGCTTCCGCAACGGCTTTATAGGCCTGGAACTGTTCTTCTTCAGACGGCAGCGAATCGCGGTCCATAAAGAGGAATTCGGTACGGTAGAGGCCGACGCCTTCCGCGCCGTTGCGCTCTCCGCCAGCAACGTCACGCACGGTACCGATGTTGGCGCAGACTTCCACCTGATGGCCGTCAAGCGTGATGGCAGGGAGGTCTTTCAGCTTGGCAAGATCGTTTTTCTCGGTCACGTACTGATGATGAATCGCCTTAAGCGCTTCAATCTCTTCCGGCGTCGGGTTAACGTAAATTTTATTGTTCACGCCGTCCAGAATCAGGTAGTCGCCGTTTTTCACCAGCGAGGTCACGTTACCGGTGCCCACGATAGCAGGCAGTTCAAGCGAGCGCGCCATGATGGAGGTGTGCGAGGTACGGCCGCCTAAATCGGTGATAAAGCCCAGCACCTTGTCGAGGTTCAGCTGAGCGGTTTCTGACGGCGTCAGATCCTTTGCAACCAGCAGCACTTCATCAGCGATAGCGCTGAGGTCGACAATGTGCAGACCGAGAATGTTTTGCAGTAAACGCTTACCGATATCGCGCACGTCGGCGGCACGCTCTTTCAGGTATTCATCGTCCAGCTCTTCAAGCGCTTTCGCCTGGCCTTCGATGACTGAGTAAGCGGCGGCGTCTGCAGAGGCCAAATCCTCTTTAATCAGGGCTATGATTTCCTGCTCAAGCTCTTCATCTTCCAGCAGCATAATATGCCCTTCGAAGATGGCTTCTTTTTCTTCACCGAAGGTTTCTCCGGCTTTGATTTTGATCGCTTCCAGCTGCGTGGCGGCCTTGCTACGACCATCAAGAAAGCGCTGAACTTCCTGCTCCACCTGGTCGGCAGAAATTTTTTTCCGGTTGATAACTATCTCATCTTCTTTCAGCAAAAGCGCTTTGCCAAAGGCGATACCCGGTGATGCTAAAATTCCTGAAATCATAACCCTACCTTTTTAATATCTGATCATCACCTGAGGCGATCGATCCGGAAACTGTCGGCTCATCTACGCCGTGAGCCGGGTAGATCAGGCCTGCATATCGACGTTTATTGCTAATGTCTGTGATCGGTGAGGTACTTTACGAAAGCAACAACGCGGACGTGCTGTCCGCGATCAATATGTTTGCACTAATTTTGCCGGATACACCGACATGCACGACCGATATGCTTACTCGAGTTCGGCCATCAGCTTAACCAGGTGCTCAACGGCTTTCTGCTCGTCTTCACCTTCAGCAGACAGCGTTACCACAGTACCCTGCGTCAGGCCGAGAGTCTGCAACTTAAACAGGCTTTTAGCGCTGGCGGATTTGCCGTTAGAGGTCACGGTGATTTCAGAGGCGAACGCTTTAGCTTCTTTAACGAACTGAGCTGCAGGACGGGTATGAAGGCCGTTAGGCGCGGTGATGGTAACTTCTTGCTGGAACATTATGTTTCCCCAACTTAATTTGATGTGATGTTATTGGCCTAAAGTCTAGCCTGGAGGCATAACTTTAGCCTGGATATGTCGCGCTGGCCTGCGTACGAGAACGCGCCAAAAAATGCGCTGGTAAGGGCTGGGAGTGGGCGTTGCTAAATTGACGCCTCAAGCTACGGCACTCCTGTCCCATTATGCCGCTAATCTGGCCGCTGCGCCAAATCTGTAAATCGATTCAGCTTGATCCAGTTCACGCGGCCATTAATTTTGCGGATCGAAATAATTGGTTGCTTAGATACCAGACACGCGAGGGTAAAATCAATCTACCGCGAGGCAAAACTTTGATGTACTCCACAAAAAAGCACCCATTTGGGTGCTTTTTTAGACAAATACGCACCAGCGGTATCACTGCTGTAGTTCTTTCTCGGTAAACAAGTCAGCGAACAGGGCAGTACTAAGGTAGCGCTCACCGGAAGAAGGCAGAACGACCACAATGGTCTTATTGGCGAAGGCTTCTTCTTCCTGAAGCTTGATAGCTGCCGCAACGGCGGCGCCAGAAGAGATACCCGCCAGGATGCCTTCCTCTTCCATCAAGCGACGGGCGGTTGAAATCGCTTCGTCATTAGTGATCGCCACGACGCGGTCAATCAGGCTCAGCTCAAGGTTGTCAGGAATAAAGCCTGCGCCGATACCCTGAATTTTGTGCGGGCCTGGCTTGATCTCTTCACCGGCCAGCGCCTGCGCAATGACCGGGGAGTCCGTAGGCTCAACCGCGACCGTAATCAGATCCTTTTTGCCTTTGGTATTCTTGATATAGCGGCTGACGCCGGTCAGCGTACCGCCCGTGCCGACGCCGGAGATAAACACATCCACTTCGCCATCGGTGTCTTCCCAGATTTCCGGGCCAGTGGTTTTCTCATGGATTTCCGGGTTAGCCGGATTGCTGAACTGCTGTAACAGAACGGAGTTATCGGGATTGGCTGCGACAATCTCTTCCGCTTTGGCGATGGCACCTTTCATCCCTTTCGGGCCTTCGGTCAAAATCAGATTTGCGCCAAGCGCTTTTAACAGCTTGCGGCGTTCCACGCTCATCGTTTCTGGCATGGTCAGGGTCAGCTTATAACCGCGGGCGGCAGCCACATAGGCCAGCGCAATGCCGGTATTGCCGCTGGTCGGCTCAACCAGTTCCATGCCGGGTTTCAGAATGCCGCGCTTCTCCGCATCCCAAATCATATTGGCACCGATACGGCACTTCACGCTGAAACTGGGGTTGCGGGACTCCACTTTTGCCAGAATGCGCCCGTTACCGATGCGGTTCAGTCGAACCAGCGGCGTATGACCGATTGTTAACGAGTTGTCTTCATAAATCTTACTCATAGCCCGTCCTTAACTGTATGAAATTTGGGAAACCCTGAGAGCATACCCGGTTCATTTCCTCAAGGAAGTGAAGAAATCGTATATAGATATGTTATGCAGCAATAAGGGCGAAGTAAAAGGCATAAGCGCCTGACACCCATCATGACCGCGGGCGATAGCGGTCGACCCACATGGCCGTGGCCCCACAAACGGCGACCGGCATAATGGCAAGATTCAGAATAGGCACCATGGTAAACAGGCTGACCAGCGCCCCAAACTGCAAGTTGTCCGTTTTGTTCCGCTTCAGCGCCGAGCGCATCTGCGCAAAACTGACTTTGTGATTATCAAAGGGATAATCGCAGTACTGGATCGCCAGCATCCAGGCGCTGAACAGGAACCAGAGCACGGGAGCCACCGTCTGGCCGAAGCCGGGAATAAAATAGAGCACCAGCAGCACCAGCGCGCGGGGAAGATACCAGGCAAACTTTTGCCATTCACGTTTCATAATGCGGGGAACGTCTTTTACCATACCGGCCCAGCCGCCGTCCGGCAGCGGCACGCCGGTCAGTTTGGCTTCAAGCTGTTCCGCCAGCAGACCGCAAAACGGTGCGGCTATCCAGTTGGCCAGCGTCGAAAAAAAATAGCTGAAGACCAGCAGGATAGAGATGACCGTCAGCGGCCAGAGCAGATAGCTCAGCCACTGTAGCCAGTCGGGTACATGGGACATCAGCGCGGGCAGCCACTGCCCCAGCTGCCAGAATAACCAGATAAAGGCACCGCCCATCAGCAGGACATTTATCAGCAGTGGCATAATGACGAAACGGCGGATGCCGGGTAGGGTAACCAGCTTCCATCCCCGGGCAAAATAGTGGATACCGCTGCCTGAAGCATCAGAGTTTGGTGTTGCCATGAACAGATTCTCTCCTAAGTGTCACTGCGTCACGCGGTGGTTATCCGACTTTTAACGTAAACCGGACGCGTTTTGAATGAAAAAACAGCAAAAAACCGTGTTGTTACACGCTTATTTGTCAGAAAATAGTGCACGGACTTGCACTTGTTATCCAGGGCAAATACAGTTAGAGGATAAAGTTTGCCGCGGTGGCAAGGTATTGGAACAACAGAGAATACAATGATGCAGGATTTGCGTCTGATATTAATCGTTGTTGGCGCGATCGCCATAATAGCGCTTCTGCTTCACGGCCTGTGGACCAGCCGTAAAGAGCGCTCATCCGTTTTTCGCGATCGCCCCCACAAGCGTTTAAAACAGGATAGAGAAGAACCCCTTGATGACGCCGATGATGGCGTGGGCGAAGTGCGCGTACAGCAGTCTCGTGCGGATGTGGAAGAGGATGAAGGTCCCGCTTTTGGTGCCGCCCATCCTGATGACACGCCGCCGCGCCCGTCCAGACCTCGTGTTCAGCCGGAGCCGGTTCGCCATCAGGCGCCGCTGAACGAGTCACCGGAACTTGATCCGCTTTTCGGGGGTGAATTGCCCTCTGCGCCGGAACCTGAACCGGAAGCCGCGCCTGAACCCGTTCAGCGGCCGCAGCCGCAGGCACCACAGCCGCCAAAAGTGGTAGAGCGTGCATCAGCGCCGGAAGCCGCGCCGCAGCGCAGTGAGCCTCGCTTTGCACCGGAACCGGAAAGGGCAGAAGCAGCAGAAGCGCCGGCCGTGGAGCCAGCGCCAGCGCCTAAAGATCGACCAAAAGAAACCGTGCTGGTCCTGCACGTCGGCGCTCACGCAGGCGGCGAACTGAACGGCGAAGCGCTGCTGCAGGGCGTACTTCAGGCGGGCTTCCAGTTTGGCGAAATGAATATCTTCCATCGCCACCTCAGCCCAGCCGGCAGCGGTCCGGTGCTGTTCAGCCTGGCGAATATGGTTAAACCCGGTTCCTTCAATCCGGACAACATGGCCGATTTCTCAACGCCAGGCGTCTCCATATTTATGATGGTGCCTTCTTACGGGGATCCGAATCAGAACTTTAAGCTGATGCTGCAGTCCGCCCAGCGCATTGCTGACGATGTGGGTGGCGTGGTCCTTGATGATGAGCGCCGTATGATGACGCCGCAGAAGCTGGAAACGTACAAAAACCGCATCCGTGATGTGATTGAGGCTAACGCCTGATTCAGCCGGAAGGCGGGCAGGAAGCCTGAATTATCCGTATTCTGAAACCCCCGCTCGCCGGGGGTTTTTTATCGCTATGGTGCCGCTATGCAATCCTTACAAGACAAAATTATCTCTCTGCAAACCACCCTTCGCCATCATGAATATCAGTATCACGTACTGGACGCACCCGAAGTGCCTGATGCGGAATATGACCGTTTGATGCAGGAGCTGAAAGCGCTGGAAGCCGACCATCCGGAGCTGATCACGCCGGACTCCCCCACGCAGCGCGTTGGGGCTGCGCCGCTGAGCGCGTTTGAGCAGGTTCGCCACGAAGTGCCGATGCTTTCGCTGGATAACGCCTTCGATGAACAGAGCTATCTGGCATTTAACAAGCGCGTGCAGGATCGCCTGAAAAGTACGGATGAAATCACCTTCTGCTGTGAGCTGAAGCTGGACGGGCTGGCCGTCAGCCTGCTTTATGAGAACGGCCTGCTGGTCCGGGCGGCCACGCGCGGAGATGGCACCACAGGTGAAAATATTACCGCTAACGTGCGCACTATACGCGCGATCCCTCTCCGCCTGCAGGGCGAAAATATTCCCGCCAGAGTAGAGGTTCGCGGTGAGGTTTTCATGCCCCAGGCGGGCTTTGAAGCGCTGAATGAAGAAGCCCGCCGCACCGGCAGTAAAGTCTTTGCCAATCCCCGCAACGCGGCGGCAGGTTCGCTGCGGCAGCTCGATCCGCGGATTACGGCAAAGCGTCCGCTGACGTTCTTCTGCTATGGCTTCGGGCTGCTTGAAGGGGGCGAAATGCCGCGTACCCATCATGCCCGCCTCCAGCAGTTTAAGGCCTGGGGACTGCCCGTCAGCGATCGTATCCGGCTCTGCCATACCCCGGAAGAGGTGCTGGCTTTTTACCGCCAGGTTGAGGCCGATCGCGCCACGCTGGGGTTTGATATTGACGGCGTGGTGATCAAGGTTGATTCGCAGGATCTGCAGGACCGGCTTGGCTTTGTGGCCCGCGCGCCGCGCTGGGCTGTCGCTTTCAAGTTCCCGGCTCAGGAACAGATGACCTGGGTACGTGATGTCGAGTTTCAGGTTGGGCGGACCGGGGCGATTACGCCGGTGGCCAGACTGGAGCCGGTTCAGGTCGCCGGCGTGATGGTCAGCAATGCCACGCTGCATAACGCCGATGAGATTGACCGGCTTGGGCTGCGCATTGGCGATCGTGTGGTTATCCGCCGCGCCGGCGACGTCATCCCGCAGGTAGTCGGCGTGGTGGAGTCAGAACGCCCGGCAGACGCGCGTCAGGTGGAGTTCCCGACGGCCTGTCCGGTATGTGGTTCAGACGTGGAGCGCGTGGAAGGTGAGGTGGTGGCGCGCTGTACCGGCGGTCTGATTTGTGGCGCGCAGCGTAAAGGCGCCCTGAAGCATTTTGTTTCGCGACGCGCGATGGATGTTGATGGCCTTGGCGACAAGATTATCGACCAGCTGGTGGAAAAAGAGTATGTCAAAACGCCGGCGGATCTCTTTACGCTTACCGCGGGCAAGCTGACCGGCCTTGACCGCATGGGACCCAAGTCGGCGCAGAACATTGTTAATGCGCTGGAGAAAGCGAAACAGACGACGCTGGCACGTTTTCTTTATGCGCTGGGTATCAGTGAAGTCGGCGAAGCCACTGCGGCGAATCTGGCTGCCCATTTCGGCTCCCTGGAGAAGATTATTGCTGCCGATCTGGAGGCGCTGATCGCGGTGCAGGATGTAGGTAAAGTAGTTGCCAGCCATATCCGTAATTTTATGGATGAAGAGAGCAATCTTGAGGTTATCCGTCAGCTGATTGAGATGGCAGGTATTCACTGGCCGACGGTGGAAGTGGTGAAGCCGGAAGAGATAGACAGCCCCTTTGCGGGTAAAACCGTCGTACTGACCGGCTCGCTGACGCTCTTATCGCGGGATGAAGCGAAAGACCGGCTGACGGCGCTGGGCGCTAAGGTAAGCGGCAGCGTATCGAAGAAAACGGACCTGGTGATAGCGGGCGAAGCCGCCGGGTCGAAGCTGGTGAAGGCGCAGGATCTGGGGATTGAGATCATTGATGAAGCAGAGATGATCCGCCTGCTGGGAGAGTGAAATGGAAAAGGAACACCTGATTGAGATTGCCAATACGCTAATGCCCTTCGGCAAGTATAAGGGCTGCCGGCTTATCGATCTGCCGGAGCCCTATCTGCTCTGGTTCGCCCGCAAAGATGAGTTTCCGCAGGGGCATCTGGGGGAGCTGATGCAGCTCACCCTGGCGATCAAAGTTGAAGGACTTGAGGGGCTGGTGAAGCCCCTCAAAAAAGCGTGATTTTATTTCTGCGATGGCGTACTGGTGGTCGTTTTACCTTCCTCTGACGCTTCTGCTGCCAGCTTCAGTCCCGCGTTTTTATAACGCTGGGCCAGCATAGAACAGACCATCAGCTGTACCTGATGAAAGATCATCAGCGGCAATACGATAATGCCCACGGCCGCTGATGGAAAAAGAATGTTCGCCATCGGGACGCCGTTCGCCAGGCTTTTCTTGGACCCGCAGAAAAGAATGGTGATCTCATCGGCACGGTTAAAGCCAAACAGGCGGGATGCCAGCAGATTAATCAGCAGCACAATAAAGAGGAGCCCCAGACTTCCTGCCACGATATACAAAAGTGTTCCCGCGCCCACCCGGCTCCAGATACCGTTCACCACCGCTTCACTGAAGGCCGAATAGACAACCAGCAGGATGGAAGCCTGGTCCGTCTTGCCGATCAGCCCACGATGCCTTTCCACCCAGCCCGCAATCCAGCGGCGGGAAAGGTGCCCGAGCACGAAGGGCAGCAGCAGCTGCAACATGATTTTTCCAATCTGCTCCAGGCCACCATTGGCGGCATCGCTGTGGATATCCATCACCAGGCCGACCAGCAGCGGGGAGATAAACACGCCCAGCAGGCTGGATGCCGAAGCGCTGCACACGGCGGCGGCAACGTTACCCCCAGCCAGCGATGTCAGGGCGATGGCGGACTGTACCGTGGCGGGCAGGATGCACAGATAAAGAAAACCGGTGTAGATATCGGCACTGACCGGCAGGGGATGCCACCAGGCAAACAGCAGGCCGATAGCGGGGAAAAGCACAAAGGTGCTGAACATCACCCAGAGGTGAAGCCGCCAGTGGCCGCCGCCAGCAATAATTTTTTCACGGGAGAGTTTTGCCCCATGCATAAAAAAGAGCAGGGCGATGGCGGCCATGGTCAGCCATTCAAAAAACGCCACGAAATGGCCGCGTGCGGGCAAAAAGGTCGCCAGCAACACGACCAGTATTAGCTTAACCATCATGGGGTCGAGGCGAAGAAAGCGCATTGTTAATATCCGGCTAAAAAATCGATGGCCTATTGTGCGCCGGGCGTGTTTAGAAATAAAATTGATTTATTGAATTTATATATGAATGAATCAAATGAATTACACGCTTCGCCAACTTCGCGTATTTGTCGCCGTCGCCCGTCAGGGCAGCTTCAGTCAGGCAGGGCAGCTGATTGGGCTGAGCCAGTCGGCGGTCAGTCACAGCATCAAAGAGCTGGAGAGTGAAATGGGGATCCGGCTGCTTGACCGCACTACGCGGGAGGTGCTCCTCACTGAAGCGGGCGAGCAGCTGGCGAGCAGGCTTGAGCGTATGCTGGAAGAGCTGAATACAACTCTGCTTGATGTCCGCAGCTACGGGCAGCAGCGAAGCGGCACGGTAAGAGTGGCCGCCAGCCAGACTATCTCGGCGCATCTGATGCCGCAGTGCCTCGCCGCCAGTCAGCTCCACTTTCCGGAAATTAAAATCATGCTGCGCGATCGACCACAGCAGTGGGTTCTGCAAAGCATCCGCAATGCGGAAGTCGATTTTGGCATTGTTATTGGCCCGCTGGCGGCGGAGGACTTGCAGTGTGAGGCGATTCTGGATGAGCCCTTTTTACTGCTCTGCCGTCAAGACGATCCGCTGGCCTCGGCGCGAACAATACGCTGGCAAATGCTGAATCATCGCCCGCTGGTTTTGCAGGATTACGCGTCGGGCAGTCGTGTTCTGATTGATGAAGCGCTGCGTTTGCAGCAGGTGCAGGCGGAGATCGTGCAGGAAATAGGGCATCCGGCAACCCTTTATCCGATGGTGGAAGCGGGGATCGGCATCAGCATTCTGCCCGCGCTGGCGCTGCCGCTGCCGCAGGGAAGGCCGCTGCTGGTCAGGCGAATGGAGCCGGAAATCAACCGCACTATTATGCTGGTGCGGCGTAAAAACCGATCTCTTACGCCTGCGGCGGAGGTTATCTGGCAGGAAGTGCGGCAGCAGGCGGCTCTGCTGACGCAGCAGCGGCAGATTTCACCCGATTTCTAAATGTAGAGTTCCAGTGCGTTAACCGTAGTTGGGCGGTTAACGCCGTCGGCCATTATCCCCTGTGAGACTGCTTTTTAGGCTTCCTGTTTTTCCTGCGTCTTTTGCGCCTGCTGCTGTTCAACCTGGGCGATCTGCGCCTGAATCATCTGGATCTGGCCCTCAATCAGCTGCTGTTGCGCTGATGATGGTTGACATTATTTTCTCCGTTAAATCAGTCCGGTAGGGTTATCGGATAGAGGGCGGGACGCTTGATGAGGAGTAACAGAAAATAATACAAGGGGAAGGAGATGCAAGCAGGTCTGAACCCTGCCGATTTTGCATAGCAAAAAGGCGCCTTTAGGGCGCCTTTCTACATTGGTGGGTCGTACAGGATAACCCGGCTAAAGCCTCGCCCTTCGGGTCGTTGCCTGCGGCAACGCTGTCTCCCTTTGGTCGACTCGACCTGCTGCAGGTCCGAATCCTGCCGATTTTGCATAGCAAAAAAGCGCCTTTAGGGCGCCTTTCTACATTGGTGGGTCGTGCAGGATTCGAACCTGCGACCAATTGATTAAAAGTCAACTGCTCTACCAACTGAGCTAACGACCCGAAGTGGTGGGTGATGACGGGCTCGAACCGCCGACCCCCTCCGTGTAAAGGAGATGCTCTACCAACTGAGCTAATCACCCACTTCGGTACTTCATTAAGAGCTGTTGTGCAGAATGGTGGGTGATGACGGGCTCGAACCGCCGACCCCCTCCGTGTAAAGGAGATGCTCTACCAACTGAGCTAATCACCCATTCTGTACACTCTTGGGTACTGCTTACACTGCGGAGCCACTTGTTTAGAGTGGTGGGTGATGACGGGCTCGAACCGCCGACCCCCTCCGTGTAAAGGAGATGCTCTACCAACTGAGCTAATCACCCCCGCTGTGTGGAGTCGCATTATAGGGATCGCTGGAAATGAGTCAACGCTTTTTAAAACGAAAACGATCGTTCGTCTTAATTTTAAACAAGATGTTGGGGTTTTGCGCAGAAACGCGGAAGGCGCGCCGGGTTTTCCGGCAAAGGCAACAGGTAAGCGGGGGAATGCCGTTGAGGATTCGTCCCCAGGTGATAGAATGTTGCCCACTTTGTTCAGGTCTTTATCAGACCTCCCCCGGCGATGGCCGAATCTGATAGCGTAATAAGGCAGCTGTTAATGAAAATCAAAACCCGCTTCGCACCCAGCCCGACTGGCTACCTGCACGTTGGTGGCGCCCGTACCGCGCTGTACTCCTGGCTGTTTGCCCGCAATCAAGGCGGCGAGTTTGTGCTGCGTATAGAAGATACCGATCTGGAGCGTTCCACCCAGCAAGCTATCGACGCCATCATGGACGGTATGAACTGGCTGAGCCTGGACTGGGATGAAGGTCCCTGGTATCAGACGAAGCGCTTCGATCGTTATAACGCGGTCATTGATGAAATGCTGGAAGCGGGCACGGCCTATAAATGCTACTGCTCAAAAGAGCGTCTGGAAGCGCTGCGTGAAGCGCAGATGGCCAATAATGAAAAGCCCCGTTATGACGGTCACTGCCGTGACAGCCATGAACACCATGCTGATGATGAACCTTGCGTGGTTCGCTTCCGTAATCCGCAGGAAGGTTCTGTAATTTTCGATGACCAGATCCGTGGGCCGATTGAATTCAGCAACCAGGAGCTTGACGATCTGATCATCCGCCGTACGGATGGTTCACCGACCTATAATTTTTGTGTCGTGATCGATGACTGGGATATGGAAATCACCCATGTCATCCGCGGTGAAGACCATATCAACAATACGCCTCGCCAGATTAATATCCTGAAAGCGATAGGCGCTCAGGTGCCCGTTTACGCGCACGTTTCAATGATCCTGGGCGACGACGGCAAAAAGCTTTCCAAACGCCACGGTGCCGTTGGCGTCATGCAGTATCGCGACGATGGCTATTTACCGGAAGCGCTGCTGAATTATCTGGTGCGTCTGGGATGGTCACATGGCGATCAGGAGATTTTCAGCATTGATGAAATGAAAAAACTTTTCGATCTGAATGCCGTCAGCAAGTCCGCCAGCGCATTCAATACCGAAAAGCTTCTGTGGCTGAACCATCACTACATCAATACGCTGGCGCCGGAATATGTGGCGACGCAGCTGCAATGGCATATCGAGCAGGAAAAAATTGATACCCGCACCGGTCCTGAGCTGGCGCAGCTGGTCAGGCTGCTGGGTGAACGTTGCAAAACGCTGAAAGAGATGGCTGCCTCATGCCGTTATTTCTATGAAGAGTTCGACGAGTTCGATGCGGATGCGGCGAAAAAACATCTCCGTCCCGTTGCCCGCCAGCCGCTGGAAGTAGTGCGGGATAAACTTAACGGTATTACCGACTGGACGGCTGAGAACGTTCATACCGCTATTCAGGCCTCAGCCGATGAGCTGGAAGTCGGAATGGGCAAAGTGGGCATGCCGCTGCGCGTTGCGGTGACCGGTGCAGGGCAGTCACCTGGACTCGACGTGACCGTCCATGCGATTGGCAAAAGCCGTTCGGTGGCGCGAATTGAGAAAGCGCTGGGTTATATTGCGGCGCGTGAAGCACAGCAGTAAACCTGACTTTCTTTCTCTTCTCTAAAAACAATGCCAGTCAGTAAATGACTGGCATTGTCCCTCAGGGCCAGTTTTTACTTTTCGCCTCGGGTGATGTCCAGCCGCGTCAGTAGCCCTTGTATACCTTCACGTAACAGCAATGAGTACAACTTTTCCTGTTCGTCGGCGCTCATCTGCTGAAGAGAGGTCATAAGCAGAGCGGGGAGTGAATTCTGTGTGACCCGATAGGTGGCGATGGGCTCGGCGGCATGCCGGGTAGACTTAAGAAAAGCCTTCACGCGTTCATCAATAAAGATCATTCGCGCTTTTCCGCCCTGTACGCCGGGCTTGGGGGCGGTCGTCCATTGTTCTTTCTTGACCCATTTATTAATGGTCTGACGACTGAAACCCGTTTCCTGCGCCAGTTCTTCTGGCGTTAACCATTCCTTTTTCATCATGCAATTCCTTTTTGCCGTTGTACGTAACACGAACATATTACAGCAAATTGTTGACTGAACAACTAACAGGAACCAGTAACAGGAAGGGCGAAGAAAGGAATAATGCGCGGTGGGGAAAGAACCCTCTGCCTGAACGACAGAGGGAAAACGATTAGCGTGACGCCGGAGCTACCTGCACCTGAGGCCGGTAGGCCATATAGTAGGCCAGGCCAACAAATACAGCACCGCCCACGGTATTGCCTAAGAAGACGGCAACAAAGTTTGGCAGATATTGCATCCAGGTCAGCTCACCCGCGAAAATCGCCGCAGGGATAATGAACATATTTGCCACGACGTGCTGGAAGCCGATCGCCACAAACGCCATAACCGGGAACCACATACCGAAGATTTTGCCCATCATATCTTTACTGGCGAAGGCCAGCCATACCGCGAGGCAAACCAGCCAGTTGCAGCCGACGCCGGAGATAAATGAGTGCAGGAAATCAGCGTTAACTTTCGCTGACGCAATAGCAACGGTTTTCTTCAGATAGTCGCCTTCGGTCATGCCCAGCATGTGGCCAAAGAACCAGGCAACGGCAATGCTGCCAAGGAAGTTAGCGATGGTGATCCAGAACCAGTTACGCAGGACGCTTAAGCCGCTGATCTGGCGGGCGAACCAGGCTACTGGCATCGTCATCATATTGCCGGTGAGCAGCTCACCGCCGGCCAGGATCGTCAGAATAATCCCTACCGGGAACACCGCCGCGCCCAGCAGGCCGCCGAAGGAGCCCCAGTCAGCAGGCAGTTTATTGATAACGTGCAGATCCAACAGGAAGCCGGTGGCGATGAAAGCGCCCGCCATAAAACCAAGGATAAGCAGAGTGGAAATAGAGTGTAGACTTTTTGCGACGCCTGACTGAATAGCGATCGCTGCGATTTCTTTAGGTGAATGCAAGGACATAGTAGCTCTGTTTCTGGTGTAGTAATTGTTAAAATAAAATGGCCGACTTCACCGCACGGAACAGACACGCATCCAGCGCTGGCAAGGGTCGGCCTTCAAAAGCGCGGGCAGTTTTGCACGAGAAATTAACAAAAACAAGTTTAATTAGCGCACTAATTAACTGCTTATTTACAACATTGCCTGGCACGTATGGTGGGTGTAGCCACATTGTTGTGAAATTTATGTCACAGCGCCATTTTATTCCCCTTAAGCGCTCTCCTCAGGGGATTTCTGCTAACGAAAAAATCCGCTAAAGAGCTATTTCTTCAGCGCACTGGCGGCTTTTTCAGCGGTTGACCGCAGATTGGCAATTTGCCGTTGACACCAGCGGCGCCGTTTCATATTATCCCCGCCGTCAAGACGACAAAGGTTTTTCGGCTCGGGGGTATAGCTCAGCTGGGAGAGCGCTTGCATGGCATGCAAGAGGTCAGCGGTTCGATCCCGCTTATCTCCACCAAATTTTCACCAGACGATTTGGCGCGAAAAACCGGTTTTTTGTTGTGGGGGTATAGCTCAGCTGGGAGAGCGCTTGCATGGCATGCAAGAGGTCAGCGGTTCGATCCCGCTTATCTCCACCAATCACTTCTTCTGTTCATTCGCCGTCCGGCAAAATTAATTATCCTTTTTAAACGCTGTCCTGTTCCTGCTGCATTCACTGTGCCTTCTGTCGCGCTAATTCTGAAAGTGCGTGCGTTAGCTGTCTGCGTCGGTCTGTATTGGCGTCCTTCAGCCTGAGACGAGCAGCTTCTGGTCGCCACGGGCATAAAAAAGGCGAACCTCATGAGGTTCGCCTTAGACGCTATATGTGACCGGGGAAGGGGATTAGCCCAGTACCAGGCCCGCAATAGATGCAGAGAGTACGCTGACCAGCGTGGCGCCGTACAGCAGCTTAAGCCCGAAGCGGGAAACAACGTTACCCTGCTCTTCGTTCACGCCCTTAATCGCACCGGCAACGATACCGATTGAGGAGAAGTTAGCGAAGGAAACCAGGAAGACAGAGAGAATGCCTTCCGCACGCGGTGAGAGCGTTCCGGCAATTTTTTGCAGGTCCATCATCGCCACAAACTCATTTGAAACCAGCTTGGTGGCCATGATGCTGCCAACCTGCAACGCTTCTGCGGAAGGGACGCCCATCATCCAGGCAAACGGATAGAAGACATAACCCAGCACGCCCTGGAAGCTGATGCCGAACAGGGTATCAAACAGCGCGTTCACCGCAGAGATAATCGCGATAAAGCCGATCAGCATGGCGGCGACAATGACCGCAACCTTGAAACCTGCCAGGATATATTCGCCCAGCATCTCAAAGAAGCTCTGTCCTTTTTTAATGTTGTCCAGCTTCAGATCGTCCTCATGCTCGATGCGATAAGGATTAAGCAGTGAGAGAACGATAAAGGTACTGAACATGTTCAGCACCAGCGCGGCGACCACATATTTCGGCTGCAGCATCGTCATATAGGCGCCGACAATAGACATAGAAACGGTGGACATGGCGGTCGCGGCCATGGTGTACATGCGACGTTCGGACATTTTGCCGAGAATATCTTTATAGGCGATAAAGTTTTCTGACTGTCCCAAAATCAGCGAGCTTACCGCGTTAAAAGATTCCAGCTTACCCATACCGTTGATTTTTGACAGTACTGTTCCGATTAAGCGAATGACAACAGGCAGAATGCGGAAATGCTGTAAAATACCAATCAGTGCGGAGATAAAGACGATAGGGCAGAGGACATTGAGCCAGAAGAAGGCAAGTCCTTTATCACTCATATTGCCGAAGACGAAGTTTGTGCCCTGGGCGGCAAAACCAAGCAGCTTGTCAAACAGACCCGCAAATCCCTGTACGAATCCAAGGCCCACTTCCGAGTTCAGGAAGAACCAGGCGAGAAGAACCTCAATGACCAGAAGCTGTATGATAAAACGTACGCGAATGTTTTTGCGATCCTTGCTGACCAGTAAGGCCAACAGGGTGATCACCACCAGCGCCAAAGCAAAATGCAAAATGCGGGACATGATTGCTCCAAATTTGAAGGCTGTTATATTTCGCTGCACATTCTATGTAACAAAGAGCGGAAAAACGAGATCTATGCCTCAATATAACAATTACCTATCGGCTCAGGCCTCAGATTTCACGATTTGCTCACATCCTGTCAAAGTTTAAACATCTCTTCTCCCTTGTAGACGCTTATTTTATCACCTAAAGTGAAAAAGGTTGCCGGGTTTACGGGCGTGACGTACCGTATCTCATAATATAGCCTTTGCTATACTTGTTAGCTTTAGCTATCACAACGATAGCTACCATCCATTCAGGCGAACTTGATAATCATTCTCATTTAAAAGAGAATGGGTCAGACAGTTACGATCAGGGGTATCACTATGTTTGAAGGCCGTGCCACGGAAGCAAGGGTCCGCGGTTCACGTAAAATTAAGCTCTCGCTAATGGGGCCAGCCTTCATTGCGGCTATCGGCTATATCGATCCCGGCAACTTTGCTACCAATATTCAGGCCGGGGCCTCTTATGGCTATAAGCTGCTGTGGGTGGTGGTCTGGGCGAATGTGATGGCGATGGTCATCCAGCTGATGTCCGCCAAACTGGGTATTGCCACCGGCAAAAACCTGGCTGAGCACATACGTGACCGCTTCCCGCGTCCTGCCGTCTGGTTTTACTGGGTGCAGGCGGAGATTATTGCGATGGCGACCGATCTGGCTGAGTTTATCGGCGCGGCGATCGGTTTCAAGCTTATCTTCGGCGTAAGCCTGCTGCAGGGTGCTGTGCTGACCGGCGTGGTGACCTTCCTGATCCTGATGCTGCAAAGCCGGGGGCAGAAACCGCTTGAGCTGGTTATTGGTGGCCTGCTGCTATTTGTGGCCGCCGCCTACGTAATTGAACTTTTCTTCTCACAGCCCAAGGTGGTCGATCTGCTGCAGGGAATGGCGGTGCCTTCGCTGCCGGGGCCTGATGCGGTCCTGCTGGCCGCTGGCGTGCTGGGTGCGACCATTATGCCGCATGTGATTTATCTGCACTCCTCGCTGACCCAGAGTTCAGCTAGCGGCTCGCGTGCGGAGCGCTACTCCTCGACCAAGCTGGATGTGGCGATAGCCATGACCATCGCCGGCTTTGTCAATCTGGCGATGATGGCGACGGCGGCTGCGGCCTTTCACTTCAGCGGTCATAGTGGCATAGCCGATCTGAACGAGGCCTGGATAACCCTGGATCCGCTATTGGGCCGGGCGGCAGCGCTGGTCTTTGGGCTGAGCCTGCTGGCGGCGGGCCTCTCTTCAACGGTGGTCGGGACGATGGCAGGCCAGGTCGTGATGCAGGGCTTCATCCACATCCATATTCCGCTTCTGGTGCGCCGGGTGATCACCATGCTGCCTTCCTTTATTGTGATTATGGCCGGCTGGGAGCCAACGCGTATCCTGGTTATGAGCCAGGTCTTACTGAGTTTTGGCATTGCGCTGGCGCTGGTGCCGCTGCTGGTCTTTACCGGAAACGCTGAGCTGATGGGCGATATGGTCAACTCAAGGCTGATGCAAACGGTGGGGAAAGTTATCGTAGTGGTGGTGGTGGCGCTTAACTTTTATCTGCTGGTCGCGATGGCGATGGGCATGTCGATATAGCCCTGTTTCTGCTGCGTAAAAAAGCCGACTCTGCGTCGGCTTTTTTGATTGTCAGTGATGATGACCGCGATGGTGATGACGCTCCCGTTCATGATGGTGCCATGCCCGCTTACGTTCCCGCTGGTGCCATCTGCGCTCGCGCTCCCATTCATGCTGGCGACGCATCTCCTGATGACGCTGCCACTGTTCATGACGCCACCAGCGGCCCTGATTGTACCGGTAGTGATTGCGCCAGTAGCGGGCATCGCGCCAGTGACCACCGTCCCAGTAGCGACCATGATGATCCCGATCGCCCAGATGCAGGGTGATACCGGGAGCCAGAGTGATCCTTGCGCTGTCGGCCTGTGCTGTGTGCATCGCCAACGGGGTGAAGCTTGCCAGCAATGCGGCAATAAATAATAAAGCTTTCATTGGATCTCCTTATCAGCGGCACTGCTGTACCGCTGTGGGATCGAGATTATAAAGAGATCGCTGCCGTTTCGCCTGGCGGAGTCTGAAAAGCGCGCTGCGGGAAGGGCCGGAAGGAGATTTGAGATTTATCCGTAAGATGCCCGCCGCAGAAGGCGGCGGGCATTGTTCAGGCAAGGATCGCGTCGATGCGATCCAGCTCAGCCTGGCTGAATTCGCGGTTGGCGAGCATCCCGGTAGCATCATCGATCTGGCTGGTTTTACTGGCGCCAATCAGCACTGACGTCACGCGATCGCCGCGCAGGATCCAGGCCAGCGCCATCTGGGAAAGTTTCTGTCCGCGCTGCTGCGCCAGTTCGTTAAGCTGACGTACCTTCTCCATTTTCTCTGCGGTCAGCTGATCGCCGCTGAGGAACTTGCTGCCGCTGGCCGCCCGGGAGTCTTCCGGGATGCCATTCAGATAGCGATCGGTCAGCACGCCGCCCGCCAGCGGTGAGAAGCCGATGCAGCCTACGCCTTCTTCCGTCAGCACATCCAGCAGCCCTTCCTCAGGCGTCCGTTCGAACATGGAGTATTTCGGCTGGTGAATAAGACAAGGAGTGCCCAGCTCTTTGAGAATAGTGATAGCTTCCTGCGCACGCTGTGCCGGATAGTTTGAAAGCGCAATGTAGAGCGCCTTGCCCTGGCGAACAATATGGTCCAGCGCCATCATGGTCTCTTCCAGCGGCGTTTCCGGATCCGGACGATGATGATAAAAAATATCCACGTAGTCCAGATTCATGCGTTTCAGGCTCTGGTTCAGGCTGGCAATCAGATACTTACGCGAACCCCAGTCGCCATAGGGTCCGTCCCACATGGTATAGCCCGCTTTTGAAGAGATAATCAGCTCATCACGGTAGGGCAGAAAATCTTCGCGCAGGATACGGCCAAAATTCTCTTCTGCCGATCCGGGTGGCGGACCGTAATTATTGGCCAGATCGAAATGAGTGATACCGTTATCAAAAGCGTGGCGGAGCAGGTCGCGACTGGTATCCACCCGGGTGCTGTCGCCAAAGTTGTGCCACAGCCCCAGTGAAATGGCGGGGAGCTTGAGCCCGCTTCGCCCACATCTTCGGTAAGGCATGCGCTGATAACGTTTTGTATCTGCCTGATAAATCATAGATAAATCCTGTGCAGTAGGGAGGGGGGAGTAAAGGAAGCATAGCAGTGTATACGGTTACACAGAATGGATTCGGGCGGAGGATCTCAACTTGAAGAAAATTCTGAAGCGTAACGTTGCCTTGCCAGTAGCGGGAAAGCAGGTCACTAACGCAGTGAAAAATATCGGCAATACTTTACTCACTATTTCCAGAGTGAGGAACAGGCTATGTCGCTTATTACCGTTGGAGAATATCTGCTTTCGCGTCTGGAAGACGCCGGTATCGGCCATCTGTTTGGCGTGCCCGGCGACTACAACTTGCAGTTTCTTGACCGGGTAATCGATCGTGCCGACATCGGCTGGGTGGGGTGTGCCAACGAACTGAATGCCGCCTATGCGGCCGATGGCTACGCCCGCTGTAATGGCGCAGCGGCGCTGCTTACCACCTTTGGCGTTGGGGAGCTGAGTGCGCTGAACGGCGTGGCCGGGAGCTTTGCGGAGTATCTGCCCGTCATCCATATTGTCGGTGCGCCACCTTCAGCGGCGGCTGAGGAGGGCCTGCTGCTGCACCATACGCTGGGAGATGGCGATTATAGCCACTTTATACGCATGTACCAGGAGGTCACGGTCGCGCAGGCTACCCTTACCGCCGAAAATGCGGCCAGAGAAATTGACCGGCTGCTGGAAACGGCGCTGCAGTTACGCCGTCCCGTTTACCTCTCCCTGCCCAGCGATGTGGCTGAAGCGATGATCCCTTCGCCTGACGCCCCCTTTACACCCGCACGGGACGGAGATACCTCTTCAGCCGGTGCGTTTGCGGCCGCCGTTGAAGAGATCCTCTCCTCTGTACACAGCGTGTCGCTGCTGGCGGATTTTCTGGCCGACCGGGCCGGGCAGAAAGCACCACTGTGCCAGTTACTGACCGAGGTGCCGATGCCGTTTGCCACGCTCCTGATGGGGAAAGGCGTACTCTGTGAGCAGTTGCCCGGCTTCGCGGGCACCTACGCTGGCACCGCCAGCGCAGGAGCAACCCAGGCGATGATCGAGAACGCGGAGGCGATTATTACCGTGGGCGTGCTCTACACCGATACCATTACCGCAGGCTTCACGCATCAAATCGCAAGTGATAAAAACATCGATATAGGTTTGCATAGCAGCCGGATAGGGAAGAGGGTTTTCCCCAGCCTGCCTATGGCTGAAGCAGTGAAAATCCTTCACCGGCGTGCCCGACGTCACGTCAGCCGGTGGCCGCAAATCCTTATTGATCCTCCTCCCCTGGTTCATGAAGTTTCCGATACGCTGACGCAAAACACCTTCTGGGAAGCGCTCCAGGATTTTCTGCGCCCTGGCGATATCGTGCTGGCCGACCAGGGTACGGCGGCCTTTGGCGCGGCTGCGCTATGTCTGCCAGACCGGGTTACGTTTATCAGCCAGCCGCTGTGGGGATCGATTGGATTTACCTTGCCCGCCGCTTACGGTGCGATGAAAGCCGCCCCCGAACGGAGAGTCATCTTGCTAATCGGTGATGGCTCAGCGCAGCTGACGGTACAGGAGATGGGGTCGATGCTGCGCGATAAGCTGAAACCGGTCATATTTATCCTGAATAATGGTGGGTATACCGTCGAACGTGCTATTCACGGTGAACATCAACGCTACAATGATATAGCCGACTGGGACTGGAGCCGGTTACCGCATGCGTTGAGTCAGGATGGCCAGGCACAAAGCTGGCGCGTCACTCAGGGCGTGCAGCTGGTTGAGGTAATGAAGGTAATCGGGCAGACTTCCCGCTTCTCGCTGGTCGACGTCGTGCTGCCGCCGCTGGATGTGCCGCCGTTGCTTCGTGCCGTGACCCGAGCGCTCAGTCAGCGTAACGGCGGCCACCAGGAGAAATCAGATTGATGCCCGTGTGCAAGCGGGGTCCGGGCAGGTAAGGTAAGCGGTTGCAGCGTGACTGACTCAATCCGGCCCGAGGATGGGCGTTGTTGTTTGAGTGGAGGAAATTTATAGTGTGTTTAAATGACGTAAGCGGAGCAAAACAATAATGACTACGTATGCTTTGGTAGGTGATGTCGGCGGCACTAACGCGCGCCTGGCACTGTGTGATGTTGAGAACGGTGCCGTTTCACACGCCAAAACGTTCTCCACAGCAGATTACGACAGCCTTGAAGCGGTGATCCGTTTCTACCTTGATGAGCAAAAGCAGGCGGTTACCGATGGCTGTATTGCCATCGCCTGTCCGATCACCGAGGACTGGGTAGAAATGACCAACCATGACTGGGCATTTTCCACCAGCAAAATGAAGGCGAACCTGGGCTTCGACCATCTGGAGATCATCAACGATTTTACCGCCGTATCGATGGCCATTCCGATGCTTTCGGAAGATGACATCATGCAGTTTGGCGGTTCCGCACCGGTGAAAGATAAACCTGTCGCCGTTTACGGTGCGGGAACCGGGCTGGGCGTTGCACATCTCGTCCACGTTGATAAGCGCTGGGTCAGCCTGCCGGGTGAAGGCGGACACGTCGATTTAGCCGCTAACAGTGACGAAGAAGATATGATCCTGGAAGTGCTGCGGGCGGAGCTGGGCCATGTCTCAGCCGAGCGCGTGCTTTCGGGCGCCGGGCTGGTCAATTTGTACCGCGCCATTGTCAAATCCGATAACCGGGTGCCGGAAAATCTGAAGCCGAAAGATGTGTCGCAGCGAGCGCTGGATGACAGCTGTACCGACTGCCGCCGGGCGCTGGCGCTGTTCTGCGTCATGATGGGCCGTTTTGGCGGGAATCTCGCGTTAACCATGGCCACGTTTGGCGGCGTTTATATCGCGGGCGGCATCGTTCCGCGTTTCCTTGAGTTCTTTAAAGCGTCCGGCTTCCGTGCGGCGTTTGAGGATAAGGGGCGTTTCAGGGATTATGTGCAGAATATACCCGTCTATCTGATCACGCACGATAAGCCGGGCTTGCTGGGCGCCGGCGCCCATCTGCGTCAGACGCTGGGCAGCGTGCTCTGATCCTCTTTCTTCAGGGCCGTAGAGGCCCTGAAGGCTACAGCCTCATCAGCTGCCGGAACGCTTTTACCTTACTGCGGCTGACCGGCACCTGAAACGCCAGGTCGCGCAGCTTAAGCATATAGGTGTTGTTGAACCAGGGCTCAATCTCACGGATCTTACTGAGGTTTACACAGTAGGAGCGGTGGCAGCGAAAGAAGCCCTCTTCAGGCAGCCGGCTGCAAAATTCAGTGATATTCATCGACATCACATACTCTTCCCGCCGGGTATAGACAAACGTCATCTTCTCGTGCGCCTCGATATAGTAGATATCGTCGATATCGGTCACGATAATGCGCTCATCTTTTACCAGATTCACGGTATGCGTAGTGGGGCGCGGCGCTTCCGGATTGCTCAGCATCTGCGCCTGCTGTAGGGTGTTTTCCAGCTTGCGTAACATAGTGACGATACGCATCTCATGATAAGGCTTAAGAATATAGTCGAACGCTTCCAGCTCAAAAGCTTCAACGGCGTGTTCTTTACAGGCGGTGATAAAGACGATCAGCGGTTTGTGTGAAAATTTGCTGATGTTCTGAGCCAGCAGTACGCCATCCAGCGAGGGAATGTTGATATCAAGAAATATCACATCCACCTGGTGGGTTTGCAGATATTTCAGGACGTCCAGACCGTCATCAAAGGTCGCATCGATAGCGATCTGGCTATGCTGCCGGATTAACCAGCTCAGCTCCTGCTGTGCCAGAAACTCATCTTCAACGATGATGGCTTTCATGATGATTTTCCCGATTAGTCGTGTGGCTGGCGGTTAAGGCGACGCGCTGGTTTTCCGGCAGCAGCGTCCCGTCTTTACTGATGCAGAAGGTAATCTCCGTGCCCGGTGACAGACGCTGGATATGCAACCCTTCGCCGTAGCGCAGCTTCACGCGATGGTGAACGTTGAGCAGGCCAATTTTATTGCCCGGCATTTCATTATTTTTGACTCTGACCATCACCTCTTCACTGATGCCATTTCCGGTATCCCGCACCGAAATCCTGACGCGATCGCCCTGGTCCTGCAGGCTCAGGGTCACCACGCCTTTTCCCCGGCAGGGATGAATGCCGTGCACGATAGCATTTTCAATCAGCGGCTGGATTAGCAGGCTTGGCAGGCAGCAGTTAATCTCCTCATCAATATCGTAAATGACCGTCAGCTTATCGCCGAAGCGGGCCTGTTCAATGGCGATATAGTCTTTGATCTGGTAGAGCTCTTTTTTGATATCAATAATCTCATCATCGTTCAGCTCCAGGTTATAGCGAAGATAGCGCGACAGGTTAGTGATTAGCTGGCGCGCCGTGTCCGGATTAATGCGGATGGATGAGGAGATGGCGTTCAGGGCATTAAACAGGAAGTGGGGGTTAATTTTGCTCTGTAGCGCCCGCAGCTCCGCTTTATTCGCCATTTCCCGCAGCTGCTCGGCGCGGGAAACCTCAAGCTGCGTCGAAATAATTTGCGACAGACCAACGGCCATCTCCCTCAGAGACCAGGTGATGCGGTGCGCGTGGCGATAATAAATTTTCAGCGTGCCGGTGACTTCGCCCTTTTCCCACAGGGGAATCACGATCATCGAATGAATTTCCGGCGTACGGTGCGCCTCATCATTATTTTTAATGATGATTTCCCCGTTCGCGATCGCTTTCGCCGTCGTGGGACTGATCGCATCATCGCCGTAGAGATAGTTATCTTCACCCACGCCGACATAGGCGAGGATCTGGCTCTTATTGGTCATCGCCACCGCATCCGCGTTGATATCCTGGCGGATGATCGAACAGACCTGTCTCAGCGAGTCACTGTTGATCTGACGAAACAGCGGCAGGGTTTTGTTGGCTATTTCCAGCGCCAGCTTGGCCTGGCGCGCGGCGACCGCCTCTTTCTCGCCCTCCACGCTCTGCACAAGCAGGACGATCAGCCCGATGCTGGCCGCCCCCAGAATCATCGGCAGCGCAATTTCACTGATGATCTCCACGCCCAGCCGGGTCGGCTCCGCCCAGACCAGAATCAGCACCATCGTCAGCGTTTCGCAAAGCATGCCGCCGATGATGCCCATGCTCCAGCGCTTCTCTTTCACCACTTTAAGGTTGATCCAGCCGGAGACGCAGCCGGCCGTCACGCTGGTAATCAGGCAGGGAATGGAGGTGACGCCGTGAATATCAATCAGAAAACGGTGCACCCCGGCGATGACGCCGGTCGCGATGCCCACCCAGGGACCAAACAGGATGCCGCCGGAAATAATGGCGATGGTGCGCACGTTAACCAGCGAACCTTCAACGTTAATACCGCTCCAGGTGCCAAACAGGGCGAACAGCGAAAATATCGCCGTCACCGCCATCAGCTCCTGACGGGAGTGCTCATCCTTTTGCAAAAGCTGCCGGAAATGGCGGGTGCGGGTCAGAAAAAACAGGCAGATCAGCATTAGCGCTGCACGATCTAATACGGCAAGCAGCATCTCAAACATCGGGTGCACGGGCGCCTCGGTGACGGCTAAATGAGAGTGACATCATAAGGAAACCGCGCCGGATGTGCCAGGCGTGCCGTAACTGAACGGGCCTTAATCCCGTCTGGATCAATTTTGCTGGTTACTGCCGGGGCAGGAAAGACGCCGGACAGGAGATCCGGCGCGTTAAGCAGATAAAAAGCGTAGGTTCAGCGCATCTGTGACTTGCCGAGCGGCGTCAGCATCGTTTCGGTGGCGCGACCGTCAAAATCCACCTCAAAATCATCCGCGGCGAAATCCGGCGGCGAGCGGCCCTCGACAAAAGCAGGCCACTGACGCTGGAGATAAGCCGCATTTTTCTCACACCAGGGCGCGCTGGAAATATACATGACGTTGCTGTCCGTTTCGCCCAGATGTTCATTCTCCACGGCATGGACCACATCGCAGTGCCAGAACACCGCATCCCCCGCTTCCATCTCGGGAATTGCGGAAATCCCACTCAGTAAAAGGGGATGCCATTCTTCACTGATGGAGAGCGCGCGACCCGGTGCCGCACCGCATAAATCATCCTCCGGGACATCATCCTGAAGCGCGCGCAGCAGTATCCAGGCCATCGCGTCAGCCACGGGCAGCAGATTTAACGTACCGCCATGCTTGTGCTGCGGCGTGAGCGCGGTCCAGCCCTGAAAGGTGCGGAACATGGAGCAGACGGCGGGAGAGGGGAACTCACGAACTTCCGTCCGCATTTCGCCATCAAACGGGTTGTAGCGCTGCCATTCACCGCTGAAGACATGACGATAAACGTGACGAAAATTCTCGTCCACCCAGCGCTCCAGCGAACCGCCGTCAACGTGCGGCGAGAGTCCCAGCGAGCCGGCGCCCGGCTGACGGCGGCGGATGCGGTCGGCATAGCTGACGATACGCGTGGGATCGAAATGCTGTTTACCCTGGCTTTCCGTCTGCCAGAGCGAGTTGAGAAAAACCTGCACCGCATTCATGCGCTCATGCTGGCGAGCGGCCACCTGGGGACGGGACCAGTAGATGCCGTAAATCTGTGGTTTTCCCTGTTTCAGATCGCCAAAATAGTTATCTTTTGCGGCACCCTTAAGGCGCCCGGCAAAATCATTGCGCTCAAGGTAATCGCCAATTTCCTGATTCCAGGCTTCCGCCTCACGCTGCGGAAAAACACCCTGAACGGTGCAGCATCCGCGCTGGCGGATTAGCGCTTTCTGCGCTTCGCTGATGCGCTGCTGAAGAATATCGTCCGCCTTAATCTGCGGGACAGGATTGTTTCCCTGCTGCTGCTCATGATTGATTTGCTGAATTTGCTGACGAATATGTGCATCTACCTGTTGAAATACTTCGCGATACTGCGGCAGGCTTTCCCGTAGCTGACGTTTAATATCGCGGACGGTTTGCGGAATATTTTCATTTTTGAGGGCGGGCATTGTAGTTCTCCTGTAACAATATCGTTATGTTTATGTGGGTACAGGAAGGATTACAGCGCGTAAAAGCGGTAACAAAAAGGGGCGGAAATTTTCAACTAATTCCCCTTTTATGAGGAGACTATGCAACTTGTAACGGAACGACTGAGGCTGACCCGCCTGAAACCCGAGGACTGGCAGCTGTTTCATCAGGTCCATACCGATGAAACCACGATGAAATATATCAGCGCGGTACCGCAGCTGGCCGATATTCGTCAGCGCTTCTCTGACCGTCTGGCACCCTGGCAGCGCACCAGTTTTCATATGCTCTGCCTGACGATCCGGCTGAAAGAGAGCGGGGAGGAGGTTGGCATGATTGGGGCGAATCCCGAATGGGCGCCTTACCGCCAGGCGGAGGTAGGCTACTCGCTGCTTAAAGCCCATTTCGGCAAAGGGTACGGCAGCGAGGCCGTGGCCGCATTAGCCAGCTATCTGCTTGGCGAGTGCGAGTTTCATAAGCTCAAGGCGCAGGTGGTCGAGGGCAACTGGGCCTCAAGGCGCGTGCTGGAGAAAAACGGTTTTCAGCTTGAAGGAACGCTGCGGGATAATTATCTGCTTCGCGGCCAGTGGGTGAACGACTGGGTGTTTGGCCGGCTGACGTCAGACCGCTAAAACTTATTTTGCGGGAGCTATCGACAGTGGCCCAGCCCCTAAGCTATGGTCATTCTTAGACCAGTTACTGGTCAGCGTCGCTCGGACGGTCCGGGCGCTAACGTAAATCAGAGGACTCTATGGCTGACTCCAGCGCTTCACGTCGTTTTTCCCGCATTGAACGTCTTCCCCCCTATGTGTTCAATATTACCGCTGAACTGAAAATGGCCGCACGCCGGCGGGGCGAAGATATTATTGATTTCAGTATGGGCAATCCTGATGGCCCGACTCCGCCGCATATCGTTGAAAAACTATGCACCGTCGCCCAGCGGGAAGACACGCACGGCTACTCCACCTCTCGCGGCATTCCCCGCCTGCGTCGCGCCATTTCCCGCTGGTACGCTGACCGCTATCAGGTCGATATCGACCCCGATTCAGAAGCTATTGTCACTATAGGCTCTAAAGAGGGCCTGGCGCACCTGATGTTAGCAACGCTGGATCACGGCGACACGGTGCTGGTGCCCAATCCCAGCTACCCGATCCATATCTACGGTGCGGTGATCGCCGGGGCGCAGGTTCGCTCCGTGCCCCTGGTTGAGGGCGTGGATTTTTTCAACGAGCTGGAGCGGGCGATCCGCGAAAGCTATCCCAAGCCGAAGATGATGGTGCTGGGCTTCCCCTCAAACCCGACCTCGCAGTGCGTGGAGCTGGACTTTTTTGAACGCGTAATAGCGCTGGCGAAGCAGTACAACGTGCTGGTTATTCACGATCTCGCCTATGCCGACATCGTTTATGACGGCTGGAAAGCGCCTTCAATTATGCAGGTGCCCGGCGCCCGCGATGTGGCCGTGGAGTTTTTCACGCTGTCCAAAAGCTATAACATGGCTGGCTGGCGCATCGGCTTTATGGTGGGCAATAAAGAGCTGGTGGCTGCGCTTGCCCGCATCAAAAGCTATCACGACTACGGCACCTTCACGCCGCTTCAGGTGGCGGCCATCGCCGCGCTGGAGGGCGACCAGCAGTGTGTCCGGGATATTGCTGAGCAGTATAAGCGCCGCCGTGATGTGCTGGTGAAAGGATTGCATGAGGCGGGCTGGATGGTCGATGTCCCGAAAGCTTCCATGTACGTCTGGGCAAAAATACCCGCTCGTTATGCCGGCATGGGATCGCTGGAGTTTGCCAAACATCTGCTTCAGGAAGCGAAGGTCTGCGTTTCGCCGGGCATTGGTTTTGGTGACTATGGCGACACGCACGTACGCTTTGCGCTGATTGAAAACAGCGATCGTATTCGCCAGGCCATCAGGGGAATTAAAGCGATGTTTCGCGCCGACGGGATCTTGCCGGGAACGGTAAAAGAGAGCGAAGAAGAGGTCTGAAGGTAAGTCACGACGGGGCAGGTCATCAGACCTGCCCCGGCAAAATAAGTTTTGGCCCTACAGCATCAGATAGAAGGTGCCGGCCCAAATTAGCAGAATAAAAGAAATTCCCATCAAAGCATATTTCACAACCAACGCTCCTGAGCGGCCACAACCGGAACGGCGCGCCGCAGACAGATTAACCGCGAAAGAAGATCCTTCGCAGTCTGGTGCCATGGTCATCCATGGCAGGATCGGCCGCTAATTTACCTGCTATTTTCGCTAAAATAAAGGCGATTCTTCTGTCCGGGAAGCCGTTTCAGCGTTATTCAATCGTTGGCACCACCGACATGCCAACCCGCAGGCGAGCCAGTTCGGGCTGGCCGGGCTCCAGCATGATTTTCACCGGCAAACGCTGGGTCACCTTGGTGTAGTTGCCCGTTGCGTTATCGGCGGTGATGGCGGCGAAGGTGGAGCCGGTGGCGGGCGCAATGCTGTCCACATGGCCGCGCAGCGTCACGCCCGGCAGCGCATCAACCTCAACCGATACCTTCTCTCCGGGCCTGATCTGAGCCAGCTGCGTTTCCAGAAAGTTGGCGATGACATAGGTCCGCTCCAGCGGCACCACCGCCAGCAGGCGCGTTCCTGCGGCCACCCAGGCGCCCTGACGAACAGCGCGCTGGCCTACAGAACCGTCGATCGGCGCGGTAATGGTGGTATAGGAAAGATTAAGGCGGGCCTGATCGACGCTGGCGCTGGAGGCAGCGACATCCGCCCGGGCCTCCTTCAGGCCTGCCTGGAGAATGCCTACCTCTTTGTGGGCGACAAGCGCGGCCGCCTGGCTCTGGCGCAGCTGTGCCGCGGCTTCCTGCATAGAGGCCGTGGTCCTCTGCTGCTCGTCGGCGGTGGCGGTACCCGATTTAAGCAGGCGGCGATAGCGTCCGGCATTCTGCTCCGCGTAGCGTAGCGTCGCCTCACTGGCGCTGACCGCGGCTTCGCTCTGGGCAATGGTAGCCTGTTGCTGCTCAAGCTGGGCCTGGATGCTGCTCAGTTTCGCCTGGCTGATTTGCAGGTTCGCTTCGGCCGTTTCCAGCGCCACGCGATAATCGCGATCGTCGATGGTCGCCAGCGTATCACCCGCCCTGACGGCCTGATTATCACTGACGTTTACCCTGTTGATATAGCCTGACACTTTTGGCGATACCAGCGTGTAATCGGCCGTCACGACCGCATCATTGGTTCGCGCCTGATGGTGGCGCATTGCTGACCAGATAAAAAAGGCGATCCCGAGCAGGAGCGCTAAAAGTAAAGCCAGCGTGAGGGTTCTTTTTGCAGGTGTGAAGCTCATATTATTATCTCGTTGCTTGCGTAACGGGTTGAAGAAGAGTTTGCGGCGGATAAACGCGTTTTGGTAGCCAGGCGGTCAGCAGAATAACCAGCAGCGCAAAGCCAATAATGGCCATGTAAGCGTCGCTGATGCTGAGTATCATCGCCTGCTGTTTCAGCAGGGTGGCAAAATGGTGGAGGCTGTCGGCCGAACTGACCGAACCATCCGGCAGCAGCGGCTGTAGCGGACCCGCCTGCGAGCTGCTTTCCGCCGTCATCAGCCATGGCCGGTTGCCGAGCTGATCGACCAGCGCATGGGAATGAAACTGTTCACGATGCGACAGGAAGTTTTCCACCAGGGTTCCTGCCGCCACGCTGGAGAACCCGCGTACGGTATTGAACATCGCCGACGCCCAGGGACCTTCCGGCGGGAGCACCACGCTGGTTGCGCTCATCAGCACGGGCAGGATCATCATCGGCTGTCCCCACGCCTGAAGCGCCTGGATTAGCCAGAAATTCTGACGCGCCCAGTCGCCGGTCAGCTGCATGCCAAGCAGGCAGGAAAGGCTTAACAACAGCGCGCCCACCGTCAGCATCCAGCGGGCGTCAATCCAGCGCAGATTAAGCAACGCGGCGAGAAAAGGCGCGATAATCAGCTGAGGCAGCCCTATCGCCAGCGCCAGCGGAGCGAACTGTACGGTACGAAACCCTTCAACCTGGCCAAACCAGGTAGCCGGAAGGGAAGAACCGGAAAGGCCGATGAGCAGCACGCCAGCCAGCACCAGCAGGCCATGAGTCAGGTTGCGCCGCGCCAGCATTTGCAGCTTGAACAGCGGCAGCGGGTGAAACCATTCATTAATAAAGAAGACGACCAGCAGCGCTGCGGCCGCAAGCAGCATGGCGACAATCAGCGGTGACTGTAGCCAGTCGTGCCGCTCACCCTGGGTCAGCGCCAGTATCAGCAGCGCGATCCCGCTGCATCCTGTCAGCATGCCGAACAGATCGATTTGCCGGAAGCGCTCAAAGCGGGTCGGATCCTGCGGAATACCCCAGCTTATCAGCCCGATGGCGAGCAGAATGGGGGGAATGACCTGCCAGAAAACAAACTGCCAGCCCACCCAGTCCGTCCAGAAGGCGGCCAGCGAAGCCGCCATATTAGGACCAAAAGTCGCGGTGAGCGCATAGGCCGCCAGCCCGTAGAGCTTGACGTTGGGCGGCAGGAAACGTAGCGCAACCGTCATCAGCAGCGGCGGCAGCGCGCCGCCGAACACGCCCTGTATCACGCGTAGTGCGATAAAAATAGCGGGCGTAGGCGCGAAGGGCTGGATCGCGCCGACCAGCGCAAAGCCCACCGCGACCGCCAGCGCGAAGCGCCGCAGGGAGAAAGTGACAGCGAGCCAGGGCGAGATCATCATCGCCGCCACTTCGGCGGCCTGATAGGCTGAGGTTATCCAGCTGGCCTGATCGAAATCGAAGCCGATCGCGGCACGCACGTCGGCCAGTGCAAGATCGGTTACGCGGTCATTTAATCCCGAAGTCAGCGCCGCGATCAGTACACCCACCAGCCCAAGCGCCAGGCGCAGGGTAAAAGGGTGGAGAACAGGAGCGGGAGCCGGAGCCGGTTGAACATTCATAGAAGGTATTCCAGACAGGGAGGCTGTAAATATGCGATGCACTGTATTGCATTGTGATACATTTACGGCGGATATTACCCTGTGGCTGGCGGTATTGCAATGTGGTACCGCCTGCCAGACCGGGTAAAAAGTGCTAAAGTAGCGACATCCAGCAAGGAAGGAACGCCTATGTCTGACTCCTCAACCCTACGCGACGATGAACGTACTGGCGGCATCCAGGTCATCGCACGCGCAGCGAAAATATTAAATGCGCTTGGCGAGTGCCCCAACGGCATGAGCCTGGGCGAAATTGCTCAGGAGGTCGCTTTACCGCGATCCACTGTGCAGCGTATTGTCGGCGCGCTGGATTCGGTGCAGCTGGTTCGGGTACAGGGCGCAGGAGGCGTACGGCTTGGCCCGGCGCTGCTTCGCCTGATCGCAACGGTACACACCGACGTGGTCGCCATTGCCCAGCCCTGGCTCCAGTCACTGAGTGATGCCACGGGTGAAACCGTCTCTCTGGCACGCGCCAGCGGGCTTCAGCTGGCTATCGTGCACTGCGTGGTGGCCGACCGGGAGCTTCGTGTCGTGCCGCGCATCGGCATGAATTTACCGCTTTACAGCACCTCGGGCGGCAAAGCGCTGATGGCGCTGGACAGCGATGAGGAAGCCCGGGCGCTGGTTGGGGACGCCTATGAGGCGATGACCGATCTGACTATCAAGACGTTTCCGGAACTGCTGGCAAGCCTGAAAGCGATCAGGCGTACCGGGATCTCTTACGATCGGGGGGAAACGCTGGAAGGGATCTCCACCATGGCGGTGGCGATTGATACCATTCTGGGACGCTATTCCATCAGTCTTCTGGTTCCCTCAACCCGCTTTCAGAAGCATGAGACGCGCTTTCGTGACGCGATTCTGAAATGCAAAGAGGGACTGGTTGATGAGATTGGTAAAGCGGCCCTTCGTGACTGAGAGGAGAGGGAAATGAGTACGCTTTTAGTGGCGGTAGATAACTCCACGATCGCCCGTAAGGTTACCCAGCTCGCCTGCGAGCAGGCTTGTGCACAGGATGCGGAGGTGGTCGTTTTGTGCTGCGTCGATGCCAGTTATGCCGGTCCGGGTAGTACCTGGGTCATTGAAGCAGGGGAAGATCCGGGCGATTTTGGCTGCGCGCTGGATGAGCAGAATACGGCAGAAGCCGCGGTGCGCCTGGCGTTATCGGTGCTTCATCAGCGCGGCGTGCGGGCGACCGGACGCGTGGTCGCTGGCGAATCTGCGCAGACTATCGTCGCCCAGGCGAACGAGGTTGGCGCAACGATGATTGTGATGGGGCGTCGCCACCTCTCTTCCTTCAACCGTCTGCTGAAAGGCTCGGTCAGCGCCGCCGTCATTGAGCGGGCCAGCTGTCCGGTTCTGGTGGATGTGAGGGCGGAATAACGGCTGCCGTACCGGGCGGGCTCAGACGTCTTCCCGGGCCACAACGTCGCCAGGCAAGATGACCGATGTTTTTATCGCTCTGCTCGCACTTCCGGCTAATTATCGCCCGGGCGTTATGGGTATGATCGCCGCGTTACGTTAATAAAACGCAAAAAAAAGCCCGCTCGCCGCGGGCATAACATATTGTTATTTGAAATTATATCCTGGTGTGGTGCAGACAAATCGTGTTGTCTGACTGCATAGTCGCACTCCTGTTCTGATATTGCCAGACGGCTTTCTGAATTGAATCAATCGGTAAAAAGATGCAATTTCAGCGTAAAGTCTGTGCAAATCTGTTTTTTCCGATGGTGTGGCGCGTCTGAGTTGTTATTATCCTGCACCGGAGGAGACCCTGAATATGAAAAAAAGAATGACCGGCCTTGTGGCGCTGGCTGCCCTGTTATTAGCAGGTTGCACATCTGGTAAGCCTGGGGCATATGAAAAGGTGGATGAAGATCCGGCGGTAAATACAGTCCAGTATCGTTTTGATCCCGACAGCGTAAATAAAACGGCGATGGAAGAAGCGGCCGCGCGCTACTGCGAAGAGCGGGGATTTGATAAGGCTGAGCGAATTAGCCCTCATGAAAGCCGGCTACCGGGGCTGATGAAGGTCTGGTACCAGTGTAATTACAGTATTAAAAGTTAGAAATAAAAAGGCGGGAGATATCCCGCCTGAAAAGTCATACTTATTTATTTTTATATTGCTGTGTGCAGGCTTTGCCCGCCAGATGCTGACTTATTGTCAGCGTCTTATCTACCCCGCCTCTATCACGAAGCAGCTGCGTCAGGGCTGTTTGCGTACCCCGTTTACCGAAAAGTCAGCTTCGCAGGATCGTTACGCTTTTAGCCATGCTGCCGCCCGCTTCATTCGGGGTAAAATTCTTTTACCGGTGCCGCTGATGCCATCCTGCGCCGTGGTGCCCACCATGATATCCACCACCGTGATAGCCGCTGCCGCGGTGGCCATCATGAATAACGCAGCCGTTCAGCAGCACCATTACGCTCAGTACTGACGCATATTTTATGAGTCTTTTCATTATGAGTACGCCTTCACTTTCTTAATGGGGGCAACTTTACAGAAAAAAAGTGGAGGAATAATGCGTGTTATGTAGAGTTATTCATGAAGTTATTTCAAAATAATTCAATACACAAAATCGCCAGCCTCAGGGCGCTATCATAAATAAGATAATGATGAAAAAAAAGCTTTATTCTGAAGAATGTTCTTAAATAAAAGGAATGGGACATTGAACGCTAATAAGAATCACTTTCACTTTAGCCGCAGCAGATTGGCAATAATGGCGTAGACTAAGACGTATGTTTCATTAAAGGAGTCATTATGCGCTATCAGGTTAAAAACGTATTGGCAGCCCAGGCGGAACTGGGAGAGTGTCCGGTCTGGTCAGTTAGCGAGCAGGTGCTCTGGTTTGTTGATATCCTGGCGCCCGCACTGCATCGTTTCGATCCCAATACGGGTGAGCACCGGGTGTTGCCGGTGGCCGAACACATAGGCTGTTTTGGTCTTACGGATGAGGGAGGCTTCGTAGCGGCATTGCGTAGCGGCGTCTGTATGCTTGATGCCGAAGGCAAGATTACCCAGCGCATTGCGCCAAACCCCGGTGATGCCCCGCGCAGCCGGTTTAACGATGGCCGGGTGGATCGTCGTGGTCGCTTCTGGTGTGGCAGCCTCTGGGAGCCGCAGGATCGCAATGGCGCGCTGCTTTGCAGGCTGGATGCGGCGCTTAACCTGACGGTGCAGCAGCGGGACATCATGATTTCCAACGGGCTCGCCTTTTCACCGGACGACCGCTGGATGTATCACTCCGATACGCCGAATGGCGTGCTCTATCGCTACCCTATTGACGATAACGGTGAGATTGGTGAGCGCGAAGTGCTGCAACGCTTTGTGCAGGCGGAAGGTGGCCTGCCGGATGGCGCAGCGGTAGACAGCGAGGGATTTTACTGGTCGGCGATGTTTGACGGCTCGCGCGTTATCCGCCTCAATCCTGCAAACGGTGAAATCGTTGATGAAATTCCCCTACCGGTTCGCTGGCCAACCATGGTGGCGTTTGGCGGCGAGGATTTGAAAACGCTCTACATCACCAGTTCCCGTGAGGATCGTACGCCTGAAGAACTGGCGGCCTGGCCTCAGTCTGGCGACGTGTTTGCTGTCCGTGTGGAGGTGGCCGGCTTACCGGAGCCCGTGTTCAGCGCAAAGCACCAGCGCCAGCCCTGAACCGCAGCGACATGCAGGCTTATTGATGATCACTTCCCGGCATCCTGCGCAGATCGACGGGCCTGTCGCTAAGAGATAAATAATAATCCCGCGCCGGTTAGGGCGCGGGATATCTTACTTTTCTCTCTTTTAGCGTGTTCTTATCAGCGGGCTCTCCCGCCTGTCAACCTTGTCGCCTGGCCAGCTCAGGCGTGCTGCATTGTTTTTTCGCTTTTCCGCTCTACGTACGGCGGACGGATAGTGGCCGACATAATCAGTGAGATAACCAGCAGCGCAATAATCAGGCTGAAGGTGATGGTGAAGCCGCCAAACAGTGAAGCGATCAGGGAACCCATCACGCTGCCAATCCCGAAGCCCAGGTAGATCAGGCCGTAGTTTTTGGTCAGGTTATTCAGGCCAAAAAAGTCGCTGACCAGCGAAGGGTAGACGGTGATGGTGCCGCCGAAGCTGAAGGCCACACAGGCGATGGAAATAAAGAAAGTGGTTTCGTTCATCTGGGTAAAGAGCAGAATGCTCATGCCCACCAGAGAGACGCTCTGCGCCAGCGTAATAACCCGGATGCGCGCCATCTTGTCGGAGAGCACGCCGAGAATGAGCCGGCCACTAAGGTTGGCAATGGCGATAATGGTGACGGCATTGGCTGCGGTCTGAGCTGACAGGTTAACCAGACCTTCTCCGATATCCTTGGCGACGCCTATTACATACAGGCCGCTCATGCAGGCGGTCAGAAACATCAGCGCCAGCATCCAGTACTGGGGAAGGCGAATCGCCTCCGCCAGCGAAAAATCGCGTGCCTGGCTGACTGAGCCTGGTTTAGCTTGCTGCTGCTGTGGGGCATCTTTCATCAGTAGCGCGCCGGCAATGATCATAACCATTGCCAGACCGCCCCAGATCATAAAGGTTGTTTCGAGGCTGTTCTCGCTGAGCAGGTAGCTACAGATAAACTTGAACCCCAGGCTGCCCAGTCCGTAGGCGCCGATGGCGCAGGCGGAAATGACCCCTTTGCGTTCGGGAAACCATTTGACGCAGTTTGAAAGCGTCATCAGATAACCCGCGCCGTCTGCCAGCCCGACCAGCACACCCGCGCTGAGATAGAGCATAAACAAGTTTTCAGAGTGAGCGGTAAGAAAGAAACCGACGGCCATCAGCACGCCCGCCCCGATCGTCACATTACGGACACCAAACCGTTCCTGAAGCTTTCCTGCCAGCGAAGAGGCTATCGCCAGCCCCAGGCTGAGCAGACCAAAGGAAAAGGCAACCTGGCTCACCGGAGCATCGAGCTTATGGGAAAGCTGACCGTTAAACAGGCTCCACGTATACACGGAGCCAAGGGCGAACTGGGTAATGATTGTACCGATCAGGGTAAGCCAGCGGGTGCGGTTAAGGCTGGGGCTGAGAGGTTGTGTGCTCATGGGATGCTCCCGGAGAAGGTTAAGAGATTAAGCACATACTATGTCCGGGCTTTTACGGGCGGGGAAATTAAGGCATGAACTGCCGCCAGTGCGGAATGAACTGCCGCTGAGGAGGTATGAATGACAGAAGGAAAAACGATTAACGCTGCCGGTGTGATGAGAGGCTAAGCAGAGAGAAGGGGACCGCCATCACTGACGGTCCGGCAAAGTTTACCGGTCTGAAACGGCGATATGCATATTGCGCATGTCATTTCCGGTTGGCGTCTGGTGGACGCGCAGGCCAAACTCCGGCAGTACGGCAAAGATATGGTCGAAGATATCGGACTGAATCTTCTCATACTCCAGCCAGGCGGTGGTATTGGTAAAGGCGTAGATCTCGACCGGCAGACCGTCCGGGCCGGGCGCCAGTTGACGAACCATCAGCGTCATCTCTTTATGGATCTGAGGATGCGCCTGTAACCAGGCTTCCAGCCAGGCGCGAAACGTGCCGATATTGGTCATATGACGACCGTTTAGCGGCGTGCTCATATCGCACCCGAGTTGCGCATTATAGTCAGCCACTTCCTGCATTTTACCTTCAAGATAAGGCGTCAGCAGCTGCGCGCGTTTCAGCGCGGCAATATCCTCATCAGAAAGAAAATGGATGCTGGTGGTATCAATATTGATGCTGCGCTTGATGCGGCGTCCGCCTGATTCAGACATGCCGCGCCAGTTTTTAAAGGAGTCTGAGATCAGCGCATAGGTGGGGATAGTGGTAATGGTTTTATCCCAGTTGCGCACTTTAACGGTCGTCAGGCCGATATCGATGACGTCGCCGTCCGCGCCATATTTGGGCATATCCAGCCAGTCGCCCAGCTTCAGCATATTATTGGCCGAAAGCTGGATACCGGCGACCAGGCCGAGGATGGGATCTTTGAAGACCAGCATCAGCACTGCGGTCATGGCGCCGAGGCCGGTTAGCAGCACCAGCGGCGACTTGCCGATCAGCACTGAGATAATCATCAGCGTAATCAGCAGAGCGGCAATCAGCTTCAGGCTCTGAAAAATCCCCCGCAGCGGAAGCTGATTAGCGAGTGCACTTTTATCGGAGAGTTCAAGGAACACATCCAGCAGGGAAAAGAACATCAGCAGCGTGAAGATCATCATCCACACCTGACTGACCACCATTAGCAGACTATAAAGAGGCTCAATGCCGGTCAGGAACAGCTCAACCTGTAATTGCAGCAGAATACCCTGTACCAGCAGCGCAAAACGGCTGAACAGATTTCTGTCGATAATCGACTTCGGCCACTGACGCGATGACTTATTGGCATAGCGGCGCAGGAACGGCAGCACGGCATGATGCAGCAGGGCGTGTACGATCAGTGAGATAACCAGAATAATGCCGATAATGGCAAGCTGGGCAATAAGCGGAGCGTAAGGGAGATTAAAGGCGGTGAGCCATTCGATAAGCAACTGGTGCATCAGAAATTATTCCATTTTATGTAAGCTAATCCGAGGTGCGATACCTGCCTCCTCCTGAGGAGATACGCACATCATTATCCATTTATACCGACCTTAATGGCAGGGACGTCTGGCAGGCGCAGCATAACGCGCACCGGGCCGGCAGATCAAATTTGCCCCAGCGCAGCGACAGCCGGCACCCGAAAAGCGCGCCACAAAACAGCGACAAGCCGGGCTTGCCCGGTTTTGCCTGATGCAAAATGCCGCACTTACCCGTACGGAGTTTCGGTTACTTCTGAATATAGCTGCGGATCGCTTCCGCAATCGCTTTATTACCGTGACGCTCGTCGCGATGTTCCGTCTCGTCGGCCACTTTTTCCAGATACTTATTCAGCTTGCCGCCGGTCGGCACGTTGCCATAGGCGATCAGCATTTGCACGATATGCCGGAGAGCCAGTAACTCCACGGTAAGGCGCTCGACGATAGGATCTTTATCTGACATGGGAACTTCGCTCCGTTCATAGTGATTATCCGACAGCTTAAACGGGCCGTCAGAAAACAATCCGTGGAATAAAGCGAAATTAGTGAGGTAATTTCAGGCAGGCACCAGTTTCTCACATTAAGCAGGAAAAGGGACAAGGATAGCCGGTAACGCAGCGGGGGCGTTCTAAGGCAGCAGCGGATCGGGCTATAACAGATCCACTGCCGCCTCTGTCACATTAGCGTGGCCGCGTGGAAGAGAGCGCAACTGACCAGCTTTCCCCCTCGCATCTCGGACAGATAAGCGTGCAGCCAGCCGCGATTTTCTGCGTTTGCCCACAGTGGTTACAGGCATAAATACCGGCAACAGGCACCCGTGAATAATTTTCCCGGTGAGGCGGCGGCAGAACGGAAAGGCCGGGCCGGACATCATGATGGTCATACAGGAAGGTGCTTATCTGGCCATCAAGTTCAATAAGCGCCAGCCGGACCTGACCGAGGTGCTCCACACCATCCTGGCGAAGCTCCATAAAAAACTCATCCTCGGAAATATTGAGCCCCCTGAGGCTTTTCAGCTCATACAACCCATCCTGGATAAGCGTGATCACCTCGCCCTCCACCCAGTTAGAAAAGCGCGGGCTGCGGGCCATGATAAAAGTGGTGAACCGGTAAAGCAGCAGTAAAACGACAAATACCATGGCGACCGGCAGGACAGGCACATCATCATAGAAGGTGACATCCCCGGAGGCTGAACCCAGCGTAAGAATGATGACCAGTTCAAACAGTGAAAGCTGCCTGATCCCCCGCCTGCCGGATATCTTCAGAAAAGCAAAAACGATAACGTAAGCGAAAAGAACGCGTACGGCGACTTCGCCTAAAAACGACAACGGGAGATCGTTAAGGAAAAAACGATGCCAGTCAAAATTGAACATGGAAAATGCTCCGGTTTGCGCCCTGCGTGGGCTAAAAGCAGTAGCGCAGAATAGAATCAGGCCGGAGAACTGTCAACGGGCCTTACGCCAGCAACAGTCCTGCGAAACCAGCAAGATAACGTTAATGTGGATGATAAATAAGATAGTGCATTTTGCTACTTGTGGGCCTCCACAGGCAATCTCTGGCGGAGAATCAAAAAAAGGACTCTTATGGAAAATAATATTAACCGCCAGGCCGGGCAGGGAGCCTGGTAGTATTAACAGCATTGCGGCTCAGCTTTTAAGCGCAGATAGAAAATGCACAGCGGCTGCTAATCAGAAAATGCCAGATAATCCACGGATAATGAGATAAAAAAGATCGTTCTACTATTAGCTTTCAGTGTACTGATGAGTGCACAAGCCGCAAAGGCTGCACGCGGACGCCAGCCCTGTTCAGGCGCTAAAGGTGAACGGATGTTGTTCCAGCTCTTGCTCACTCCCCGGTACTGAGTATGCGTGATGCTGGTGTGAGGCATGCGTAAAGGCCTGTTGTGTCATTTCCTTTTGTTTGACGAAAATAAATAAGTCTCATTTAAGTGAATAATAAAAATGGTGAAGGCCTGGATATGGCGTCAGTTTTCACCTACTCAGTTACGTCGTGCCTCTTGTTGTCGATAAAAATAAAAAAGAACAGACATTTCACTAAATGGATGGGATTTTGTATAAATTTAATCCTCAGGTTAAATTGATCAATTGCCGCACGCCCTTATCCCATAAGGCTTGAGGGGTAATTACAGAAAATTCTTATAAATCAGCTAGATGATCTGTCGATGTTAAATTCTTTTTCCGTAAATTTATGTTACAAAGTTTCATTTCCAATGACACATCTAATGTTTTTACACTCCGCCTATAGGTGCTTGTCCGAAATTTGTCAACTTTCAGACAAATACCCAAAAAACAGTGTCAGCATGCTGGTGAATGGAATGCGCTCGCTTTTGGCTCCGGTATTTTGGTTCCCAATGGATGGTGTGAACCGGGAGATTTTTCTGGCTGGGTTTGCCTTTCTTATTAATTTCTCACTGGCAGTGACCGCTTCTATAACTTCATAGAACAGGGACAGCCATGTCTAACTCTTCCTTTCAGTCCGAAATTCCCAAAGCACGTATTAATTTAAAACTTGATTTGCATACGGGGGGCGCGAGCAAGAAAACAGAACTCCCCCTGAAATTACTGGTGGCGGGCGACTTCAGTAATGGTCAGGAGTCTGCGCAACTGGCTGAGCGTAAAAAAGTTAATTTGAATAAAAATAACTTTGACGCAGTGCTTTCCGAATATTCACCAAAAGTACATCTGACCGTTAAAAATACGCTTGCTGATGACGGTAGCGAAGACAATATCAGTCTGACCTTCCAGAGCATGAAGGATTTCACTCCGGAACAGGTCTCCCGGCAAATACCTCAGTTGAAGGCCATGCTTTCCATGCGCAATTTACTTCGTGATTTAAAGGCTAACCTGCTGGACAACCAGGCTTTCCGAAAAGAACTGGAAAAAATCCTGCTCGATCCGGCGCTAAGCGCAGAACTCAGAGCCGAACTTTCAGCCCTGGCACCGAAACAGCCCTAACGGTCACGATGATTTAACGGATAAATAAGGAAGATGTTGATGTCTGTAAAAAATGAGAATGCCGCGGGTGGCGAGAGTGTGGTGCTGGAACGTTCTGCCGCAGGTGGGGTTTATGCGTCCCTGTTTGAAAAAATCAATCTGAAGCCGGTGTCCGGACTGAGCGCGCTGGACATCTGGCAGGACGAGCAGGCGATGTCGGATGCGACCGCGGATGAACGTTTAACGGCCGGCATGCAGGTGTTCCTGGAGTGCCTGACAAAATCGGGTTCAAAAGTTGAAAAACTCGACAAAAACCTGATTGACCATCATATCGCTGAGCTGGACTACCAGATTAGCCGTCAGCTGGATGCGGTGATGCACCATGAAGCCTTTCAGGCGGTAGAAAGTCTGTGGCGCGGCGTGAAATCGCTGGTCGACAAAACTGATTTCCGCCAGAACGTAAAGGTTGAACTGCTGGATATGTCCAAAGAAGACCTGCGCCAGGACTTTGAAGACAGCCCGGAAATTATCCAGAGTGGACTGTATAAACATACATACATTGATGAGTATGATACACCGGGTGGAGAGCCGATTGCCGCGCTGATTTCCGCTTACGAATTTGATGCCTCTGCGCAGGATGTTGCCCTGCTGCGCAATATCTCTAAAGTGTCTGCTGCTGCGCATATGCCGTTTATCGGTTCCGCAGGCCCGAAATTTTTCCTTAAAGAGTCGATGGAGGACGTGGCGGCCATCAGGGATATTGGCAACTACTTTGACCGCTCCGAGTACATCAAGTGGAAATCCTTCCGCGAGACGGATGACTCCCGCTATATCGGCCTGGTAATGCCGCGTGTACTGGGGCGCCTGCCGTATGGCCCGGACACCGTACCGGTACGCAGCTTCAACTACGTCGAAAAGGTGAAAGGCCCGGATCACGACAAATACCTCTGGACCAGTGCCTCGTTTGCCTTTGCGACCAACATGGTGCGCAGCTTTATCAACAACGGCTGGTGTGTGCAAATTCGCGGGCCGCAGGCGGGTGGCGCGGTGCAGGATCTGCCGATTCATCTGTATGACCTCGGCACCGGTAACCAGGTGAAAATTCCGTCGGAAGTGATGATCCCGGAAACCCGCGAGTTTGAATTCGCTAACCTTGGTTTTATCCCGCTGTCGTACTACAAGAACCGCGATTACGCCTGCTTCTTCTCGGCGAACTCCACCCAGAAACCGGCCCTGTACGATACCGCCGACGCGACGGCCAACAGCCGCATCAATGCCCGTCTGCCCTATATCTTCCTGCTGTCGCGTATCGCGCACTACCTGAAGCTTATCCAGCGTGAAAACATCGGCACCACCAAAGACCGTCGTCTGCTGGAGCTGGAGCTCAACACCTGGGTGCGCAGTCTGGTCACCGAAATGACCGATCCGGGCGATGAGCTGCAGGCGTCTCACCCGCTGCGCGATGCGAAAGTGGTTGTGGAAGATATCGAAGACAACCCGGGCTTCTTCCGCGTGAAGCTGTACGCCGTGCCGCACTTCCAGGTGGAAGGGATGGACGTCAACCTGTCACTGGTTTCCCAGATGCCGAAGGCGAAAGCGTAAGCTAAGGCAGGAAGCCAATGAAAACGGAACAACCGTTATGGGGCAGGGGTGTTATGGTCTCTCCCCAGCACTTCCAGCAACAGGTCGCGTATGCGGCCTGGTCTGCGGAATGCATCGCCCGACTGGGCCTCTCCCATCCCTGGGGGATGATTGATGCCACTTTCGAACCGGATGCACTGAAACTGGGCCGTCTGCAGGCCCGTCATCTGCACATCCGTTTCCCCGACGGCACGCTTATCGACACGGATAATGCCGACGACCTGCCGCCAGTGCTGGCGCTTGAGGGCGAATCACAGGACGTGGTGGTGGTTCTGGCCCTTCCGCTGCTTCGGGCGAATGGCGGCAACTGTCTTAAACCCGATGAGGCGGCCGAACGCCCTGTTCGCTATCGCCAGCGCTGGCGGGATGTCCGCAATACCTTCGGGGAAGATACCCGTCAGATTGCAGTGATGCGCCCGGAGCTGATGCTGCGTTTCGCCCATCAGGACAACAGTGATTACCTGACCTGTCCGGTCGCCCGTCTGCAGCAGGATTCACAGGGGGGCTGGGCACTCGATGAAACCTATCTTCCGCCACTGCTGGCTCTGCAGGGCAGCCGCTGGCTGGTGACCCAGCTGGAACAGCTGATGACGCAGCTGCGTGCCCGTCTGATTCGCCTGATGGACATGCGTCGTGAAAGTAACGAGCGCATGGCCGATTTTGCCGTGGCTGATGTGTCTCTGTTCTGGCTGCTCAATGCTCTGAACAGCGCAGAACCTGTGCTCGGACAGTTTCAGCGCCACCCGCAAAGTCCACCGGAGCGTCTGTATCCTGAACTGGCACGCCTTGCCGGCAGTCTGCTGACCTTCTCACTGGAACACCAGGTGAGTGCTATTCCTGTCTGGCAGCATGAGCAACTGAATAACGTCTTTCCACCGCTCTTTGACTTACTGGGCGACCTGCTGGAAGCCAGCCTGCCGTCGCGGGTGGTGGCGATTGAGCTTGAGCACGATGCCCGGCTTCACTTCTGGCAGGCCCGTCTGCATGACCCACGCCTGCGCGAAGGGGCGGATTACTACCTCTCCGTGCGTTCACCGATGCCGGTGGCACAGCTACAGGAACAGTTCCCACGCCAGTGCAAGGTCGGTAGTCCCGATCATGTCAGGAGTATCGTCAATTCTTCACGGGTGGGTGTGCCGCTGACGCCGCTGCGTCATGTGCCGGCCGCCATTCCACTGCGTCTGGAAAACCAGTATTTCAGCCTCGATGTCTCTCATCCTCTGGCCACCGAAATGCTCCAGGGTGGGACCTGTATGTTTTACGTTCCGGGCATGCTCGGCGAGCCTGAACTTGAACTCTTTGCGGTACTGAGAACATGAGTGAGCGCAAATGCGGCGCGGCCGCATCCATTGATATTGATGCCCTGCTGCAGGACACCTGGCTGCAGGTGATCAGCCTGCGTCACGGTCCGACGTTTCAGGATGGAGAAGGGCGCACGTTGTGGGAGCGCTGCATTGCTGATGTCGAACGTGTGCAGCGTGAGCTGAAAGCGAGCGAACTCGATGAAGCCAGCTGCCAGCATATTCTCACTGCACAGTGTGCGCTGCTTGATGAAGCCGTCAAAGGTCGCGGTGTGGAGGATGATGCCTGCGTGCAGTGGTATGACATTCCCCTGCAGGGGCACTTCCTCGGCACCATGGATGCCGGTGATACGCTGTGCGATCGGATGCGCGGTGTGCTGCGTGTACCGGCGCCTGACCATGCTGTCGTGACCTGCTTCCAGCGGGTCATGATGCTGGGGTTCCTCGGCAGTTTCCGCTCGCTGAACGATCCGGAGCGCCAGAAACTCGTCAACGCGCTCAGTGAACATGTCACGCCGTTCAGCTATCCGCAGACTCACCCGGTACTGGCAGAAAGCCGTACCGGAAGAGGAATGGGCGGCTGGCTGGCGTCATGGCCCGTGCGAATTGGCCTGAGCGTGGTGGTGGTTGCCGCGCTGTGGTGGGGACTGAGCCACTGGCTGGATCAGACACTGCTGACCCTGCTACCGGGAGCCGTGAAATGAGTCCTGCACAACAGCGCGGGCTTGCGCTGTGGGCCGCCCTGCTGAGTGCAGTGGTCTGCCTGGGGTTCCTGGAGGTCACCCGACTGGTTTCTTTGCTCCTTCTGCTTACTGTTCTGGGGCTTATCCTGGCGTTCTGGACTGTCGCCAGTCGTCGTGCGGAACATGACGTCACCCTGCGTCTGGACGACCTCCCGGAAGCTACTTACCGTCAACCCGTGGTGCTGGTCTGTGGCGATCTGCCGTTGGCATGTATGCAGCAGTCACCGGTGTTTACGGTCACGCAGGGATGCTGGATCCGCGTGGAGGATCATCAGGATCTGGAACAGGCAGCCCGCCAGGTGCTGTGGTTGCGACTTGACTGGGGCCGCCAGCTGTCGGTGATGGTCAGCGTCTGTCCGCAGAAACACGCCGACAGCGAAGCGCTTACTAGTCGTCTGCTTGCCCTGCGCTGGCAAATCAGCCAGCTGCATAAAGAAACGGGTCATTCTGTACCGCTGGTTCTGAATGGTCAGGTTGGCAGCGCGATGACGAATGATCTGCTCTGGCAAGCGGCTATCCCGGGGGAAGGGGTGAGAGTCTGGCGTGAGTCTTCAGCGCCGAGTTCAATCGCTGCATGGGTCACCACCGGTGGGTCGCCTGCGATGCAGCAACAGGTGCTGATGAACAGCATGATGAGCTGGTTCCATCAGCACGTCCAGGCTGTCTTTATGGATGAAAATCCCGATATTCCCGTCATTGCACCTACCGCGGTACTGTGGGGAATGGGACCGATCCTTGCCGGAAGTCTGGCCACATCTGCCTGGACGGTGTGGCTTTCCCGTCACACTGCGATGCAGCAGGTGGCGGGCTGGCAGCCGGTGGGGACGGAAAGTACGGTTATATCCCCCTTCCCGGATTTTATCCTGCCGCTGTTGCCCGAAGGGCGAGGCCTGACGCCGCGTGGGCGTACCTGGCGTTGTGCGCTCGGGATTTTCACGCTGGCGGCCATTGCTGCGCTGCTCAGTAGTGGCTGGAACAATCGCCAGCTGCTGCAGCGTGTGAGCTTCGATATTGCCCGCTATGACCTTACCCCGATGCAAGATTCCGGACCAAAAGCCGGCGCCGTTGTCGTCCTGCGTGACGATGCGGCAGAGCTGGATGGCTGGGCTCGTCAGGGGGAGCCGGTGGGCATGAGCCTGGGACTCTGGCATGGCGGCCAGCTGCATATACCCGTGCTGGATGCGATCCGTACTTATGTTCCGCCACCACCACCGCCGCCA